>JBDSKX010000062.1:0-82449 GCA_039916665.1 Chryseolinea sp.
CTAATTAGACATACTTATTTCTATACTTTACCAACGTCATTCCTGCAATCCTTTTAAACACTGCTCTAAAAGTCTGAATATCAGTATATCCAACATGCTGCATTACTTCGTGAATAGACTTTCGTCCGATCTCTAATTGTTTCTTAGCAGCCTCAACTTTTACGCGTTGAATGTACTCCGCCACGGTGTGCCTGGTGGCCTTCTTGAAACGCCGTTCGAATGTTCTGCGGGTGACGTTGAATTCGTCCGCGAGTTGTTCGACAGTCAGTTTTCCGTGATAATTCCTTTCAATTTTTTCCTGAACCTTCTTCATCAGATCATCCTCATGATCCCGCAGGCCATCAAAAATTATAAATGGCGACTGAATACTTCGACCCATATCTATGACGAAATATTTAGCAGTTCGGATTGCCATTTCGCGACTCGTATATTTCTCCACCAGATGCAACAACAGACTCCAGTATGCATTACTTCCGCCACTGGAATACAACCCATTCTGATCGGTAATCATTTTCTCATCAACAACTTCAATGGATGGATATACAACCTTAAGTTCGTTGGCGTATGACCAGTGCGTTGTACATTGCTTGCCCCTGAGCACACCGGAGAATGCCAGTAAAAATGCACCGGAACATAGGCTCGCAATTTCTGTCCCGTTCTTATACTGTTCTGATATCCACGACGCAAATTCCTTATTTAAATAAACAGCACTCTTCATGTCACCTGCAAATGACGGAATGATGATCAAATCAGATTCCCCAGCTTGTTTGAGCATCAAATCCGGATGAATCGAAAACGCACCACCATCGAGTTTAACCTCGGAAGTACCACCAATCAATTGGACTTTAAAGCGCGGTGCCTTACCTGCTTGTCGAAGGAATTCATTGACGATTGAAAAGACATATCGCGAATCGGCAATCGAAGCGAGCACCGAATTCTTCAGCGCGAGAATGGAAACCGTGATCATTTTCAAATGTACAGGAAACAAATGTCGCAATCACCCACCACAAAACGTCGTATTTACACGCCGTTACGATCGTATTAAGTCAATATATTTGAAAAATCGATCCGTAATTTAATGACATCAACCAATCCATATCTGCATTTCATGGGCAATACAGAGGTAGCCATGAACTTCTATAAAACAGTCTTTGGAGGACAATTCACAAACTTCCAACGCTTCCGAGATATGCCAGGAAGTGAGAGGATGCCCGCATCGGAGCAAGAAAAGATTATTCATATCACTTTGGATATCGGCAACGGACTTCAACTTATGGCAACGGACGCGCTGGAGTCCATGGGGCAACATGTGAACTTCGGCGACAACTTTCATATATGTATGCACGCAGAGAGCGCTTCAGAAACAGATAGCGTATTTGGTCAGCTTTCTGCCGGAGGCCAGGTGGAAATGCCACTCAATGAAACCATGTGGGGCGCTTACTTTGGAATGGTCACCGATAAATTTGGCGTTCACTGGATGATTAGTTACACACGTTCTCTTACCACATAAACAATATTACCGATGAAAACACCAAATACTGTAATGGCATGGGTCGGATGGTCCGTCAGCGTACTTTGCATCCTGTTTCTAATTGTTGATTTCGGGATGAAGATTCTTAAAACAAAAATCTCCGTTGACGCGAGCGTACAACTTGGCTGGCCCGCTGAACTTGTTCAGACGATAGGATTAATCTGTATGGTGTGTACAATTCTTTATGCCATTCCACAGACTTCGGTGATCGGCGCGATCGCATTGTCTGCTTACCTGGGAGGTGCTGTCGCAATCATGATGCGGTCAAATACACCATATATATTTCCGATTATTTTAGGAATTATGCTGTGGGTTGGACTGGTTCTGAGGTCTGGAAATGTTCGAACACTGCTCTGGTAGCACTACTTTAAAATCATTGGTTTGGAAGAGTTTTGTCAACGATGCTCAAAGTCTCTTTCTGCAAATTATCTCGATTCACAAAGTGATACATGACAATCGTCTCATGCAATGATGACAAACATCACTACTGTTTGAACTTGGCGTGTGGTTACTCCATTAGCCGAAAACTCCATTAAGCATTCGATAAAGGAGTTCGACGCAACGTCTAGCTGTCGCTTGCGTGATTCAAGTTGTATTGCATTGTAAATCCTTAGCCATGTATAAATATTTACTGTTATTCTTATTTGTTAACACGTCCGCGTTTTGTCAGGTGTATGAAAAAGGTTATTACATTGACAACGATAATAACAGGATAGAATGTTTTATTAAAAACAAGGACAAGCTTGTTACACCAAAAACGATAGTCTACAAGCTAAATGAAGAGTCTCAGCCAATTGAGGCGTCCATCACGAATGTAAAAGAATATGCAGTAGCAAAATTAAAGTATGTCAGGGCAACAGTTGATGTAGACCAGTCGAGTAACGACCTTCACGAACTCAGCAAATCACAATACCCGGAATGGCGCAGCGAAACTTTGTTTCTCAAAGTTTTGGTAGAAGGTAAAGCGAACCTTTACTATGCAAGACACAACAAAGACGATAGATTCTTTTTTAACACAGATTCCGGTTCGGTCAAACAACTCGTTCATAAATTATTTACTGTCTCCACAACACAGAGCGGATCAAATAATGATTTTCAATATCAACTTCAAAAGGAAGTGAATTGCAAGAAGGTTCCGGAATACGCTCTGAAAAAATTACGGTACAACGAATACCTGCTTACCAAATTCTTCAAAGATCACAACGAATGCTCAGGAGTAACCTATGCGAAAAACTCAGAAAAAAAGAAGAACTCTATGATCCATCTGAAAATAACACCTGGCGCAGACTTCGCCAGTGCAACTCTGACGAATGGAGAAGGCAAAGAGGTTATGAATTTTGGTCAGAAAACTTCGATGCGATTGGGCGCAGAATTTGAATACGTGCTTCCTGTGAATCGAAATAAGTGGTCGATAATTCTTGAACCAACATATCAGTCGTTTAAGGGGAAATCTCAAACAAAGTATACAGCTGGCGAGGTGACGAACACTACCATTGAAATACCTGTAGGAGTACGATATCACTTCATCTTGACAAAGCAGGCCAGCATATTCCTAAACGCGCAATGCGTTCTTGACTTGCCCATTGATTGTAAAGTTGCCCTCCCGGGCTGGACATACAAATCACCATACTTTCGAGCAAACGGTGCTGCTGGAGTCGGATTCAAATACCAGCGGTTCAGTATTGAGGGAAGATACTATTCGAGGCGAAATATTTTCTTGTATCAAAGCGGCTATGATGGTACGTTAAATTACTACAAAACTTCAATTATCGCCGGCTTCAGAATATTCTAATAGACCCATCCAGATTTAGATTCGAAATTGACGCTCACTTTCACACCAAGGTGTGCCAGGTGAGCGTCTCTATTTTGGCAGTGAGTTTCAACAAAACCGGATCTTTGATTTTCCGTTACCCTGTCCCTAAGTCTTAAGACAACGACATTGATTTAATAATCATTGCTAGAAGTTAGAGACGAAATAACAGTTGCCTCCTACACGCCAATTACATTATCTTTAGACCTCTAAAACCGTTTGTATGACGCTGGAAATATCCCTTCGTTACGTTCACTTCCTATGCATATTTGCCATTGTCGGAACGCTTGTATCGGAACACATGCTTTTGAAAAAGACGCTCTCTCGTCAGGAAATAGGCCGCCTCGCAAGGATCGACTCGATATACGGAATTGCTGCCTTATTACTGATATGTGCCGGGCTAACGCTATGGCTGGGCGGCGTAGGCAAGCCGTCGTACTTCTATTCCAAAAACTGGATCTTCCACACCAAGATTACACTCTTTGTAACGATTGGACTGCTTTCGATCTGGCCAACAGTTTTCTTTATCAAGAACAGAAAAGGTAATCCTCAGGAATTAGTACCCGTTCCATCATCGGTATTTATGATATTGCGAATCGAATTGCTGCTCCTCATAATCATACCGTTGCTGGCGGGACTGATGGCGCACGGCGTTGGGTTCTTTGGATGATTTCCTTTCGACAATTGTAATAATTGAGGATTCTCCGGTGCTTTGGGGTGATCAGTCAGGCAGAAAATTATCGACTGGCCTTCGTATCGTCGTATGCTACGGTAATTATTCCTTTGTAATCTTTGTCTGTATACTTCAGGGTATAAAAATACATTCCTGACGCATTGTCGTTGGCATACCATCGGAAGTCACGGTCATAACTTACAAATACCGCCTCGCCCCAGCGATTAAAAATATTAATCCCTTCGAAGTGACCAAGACAATTGTCCAGCGGCAGAATATTGACGAGTTCATGCGTTAGAGGATCCTCCTTTACCATTGCAAAAAAATCATTCTTGTTGTCGCCGTTAGGTGTAATGATATTCGGTGGAATAAAATCTGCATCAGAACCGTCAACGTCTTTAATAATCACACTAACGGAAACCGTATCACCCTTCTGACTGTAGCATCGGTCATCCAGAACATTAAATGTGAATTTATAATCGCCTTCGGTTTGACCAGTTGGCAAAAGAGAACATTCGGGCTTCCAAATAAAGGTCGTAGATACTGCGCGCCTTCCCTCTACGGCGGCAAAGATGTATCCAACCGGTTCAGTGGTACCTTCAACCTTGATCAGGTCAAGTTTCAGCATGTCGGGCTGTGGTACAAGATCAGGGTCGGTTGCGGATAGTCCAAGCGTTATCTGTTGTCCCACTACCACAGACAACGTGTTATTCACCATTGAGATGCTTTGCTCAAGATTCACAACCTGAAGTGTGGGTCCATCATTATCGGGAGGATAGAGCTGTACTGTTACATCGAGCGTGTCTGCCTGATATATGCGACAGGAATTTGAATTGTCAACAACAATAAATTCGAACGTAAATTTGTCACGTACCTTAAGATCAATATTGTCGCAAAAAATATTCCACGTGAATGGCGAAAGGACACTACTGTTACCAGTCGCTCCGGGAAATATCACATTGTAATCTGCCATGTCGAAACCGCTGCCTTTTGCACTGAGTACTATTAGATCGTTATCCACATCCCTGCCAGTTACATGAAACACGAGTGATTCATTAATCTTGCGCTTGATGTTTGCAACGTAACGCTCGGCTGGATCATCTGTAAGATCGGAATCAATGATCGGTGAAGCGTTATCCGGTAGATCAACTTTAAGTTTTAAAACCATCACATCCGGTTGTGTAAGATTGCATTCATCCACATCTTCCAGTGTGATCCTAATCGCGAATTCAGACTTCTCCGAAAAGTTGGAGACGTTACAATGCGTATCCCACTGAAGTGAGGCTTCATACCTCCCGTTATCGAGTTTCGTTTGAACGATTTTCATTCCCACATCCTGCATGCTAAACCCATCGGGTATGACACCAACGATAAGTTGATCGCCATCATTATCAACACCAATGATCGGCCATGATTTAATCTGACCTTCCGGAATAACTTCGTCTACATCAGCGGTGATGAAATGCGCAGGATCGTTCGGTGGCGGTGTTATGTTCACCGTGATCATCAACGTATCCGTCAGCGGGAGACTACACGCATCATCATGCGCAACGATCGCGATCTGGAACGGGCCATTGAGGTAAGGACATTGGTCAAAACATATTTGAAAATTCTTTGTACTTCCGTTGACCAAAGTTGCCGATGTTATTGAAGGCAAAATTGCCCTGACATCTTTTTTGAAACCAATCGCCTTTGCTGTGATGGTTACATTTTCAGTGTAGTTGTCATCAGGATCCAATGCATCTGCATCCGAAACCTGAATTTCAATACACCGCTGTTCATCAGTCAGACCAGCATTGAAAGTAATGTCCATATTTTCGTCGTACGTAAAATCGGGATCGGTCAGCTTCCTGCCAAGAATTTGTGGTGGCTCTGCATGCGGGCATATATCGACCACAAGCATTTGAAAATCTCTTCTTACCTCGCCGATCTTTTCACCATCTCTGAACTCTTCACACTTCACTGCAAAAACAAAAAGACCTTGTTGTGTCGGCGTTGCCGTTAGAAATCCTTCGTTGCTGATCCTTAGATCGGGCGCTCCGGCCAAAATATTGTTCAGACCAAATGGTGCGCGCCATTGAACCATCGGATAAGGAGCAGGCAACAGCGGAGGAAAAGCGTCTATAGTGTGGGTACTTAAAGGTGTGACCAGCGAATACGAAAGCGAGTCACCATCATCGTCTACTCCAGCAAAGTCGACATAATAAGGTTTGCGTGGGCAAGCATAGTCACTAAGCGGTGGAAAAAGGTGTGGCGTTGAATTGAAAAATTTCTGACCATTCTTAACCACCGGTGGAAACTCGAGATAGAATGTTTGTCCTGCAGCCTGGGCGCTGATTGCCGGGTCGTTACTGTAAATATTTGTGATCGTATAGTTACGGCAGCAACGTTCCCATATAATGTAGTATCCTTCCGAATCATTGTATCTGGAGTCAGACATAGTGATGTAACTGGTATAGACAAGTTTGTCAGTTACGATCTCACCTTTAGAGCAACTTGGCTGCGTATAGTGCACGGGCGCTGCTGAGGGATCCTGAAACAATACATTTTGCATAAACGCGTTGTCGCGTTTTCTGAAGATCGCAGTATTAAATAACGGGTCTTTAGCACCCTGGCTTCCATTCAAAACATCGAAATAAAGGATCAGATTGATCTGGTAGGAGTTTCCCGTAAGGTGGATTATTTCAAACTCCCCTCCGACAATATGAGAGGCAACTGAAGGCAGTGAAAAAGCGAGCAGAACGGCCAGTAAAATCCACTTCATATCAACCCCATAAGGAACTCAATATACGCATTTGCCAAACGGCATAAAACCCCCGACTTTGCGTAATTTGACAACCCAGTGAAAAAAGGAGATATAATAGTGGATCTTGTCGTCGAAACCATGGCGGCGGAGGGTAAGTGTCTATCGCGAATGGACGGAATGGTGATCTTCCTGGACGGAGGTGCACCCGGTGATACGGTCGACGTCCAGCTCACCAAAATCAAAAGCTCTTTCCTTGAGGGGCGGGTTACAAAAATTAAACAACTATCACCTATCCGAAGTGTGCCTTTTTGCGAGCACTTTGGCACTTGCGGCGGTTGTTCGTGGCAACATATACAATACAATACGCAACTCTTATATAAAGAGAAGCAAGTTGTCGACAACTTAGAGCGTATTGGCGGGCTGAATTTGCCCACTATTCAACGCATTCTCGGTGCGCCTCAAATACGCCATTATCGCAATAAGCTCGATTATACCTTTTCGGCGCAACGATGGCTATCCTTCGAAGAGATGTTGTCTCGAAAAGCCGCCACGGGTAACCAATGGGGAGAAGCAGAGCCTGCACTTGGATACCATATTCCAAAAAAATATGATCTGGTATTTGATGTTAAGCATTGCCACTTACAAGCAGAGCCTTCTAATGCTATCAGGCTCGCAATAAAAGACGAAGCATTAAAGAACAACATTCCGTTTTTCGAATTGAGAAAGCAGACGGGATTCTTAAGAACGATTACGATCCGAACCGCCAACTCGGGTGAGGTGATGATCATTTTGCAGGTAACGCTTGACAAAATCGAGTGGACGGAAATAATCATGTCGCGGCTTGAAAAAGATTTCCCAGAAATCACTTCGTTCCAATATGTTATCAATGGAAAAAAGAACGACACGTTCAGCGATTTAAACATTCTAACCTGGAAGGGAGAAGGATTTATCACGGAGAAGATGCCAAAAGCTAAGGGAGATGGATATCTAAGTTTCCGCATTGGTCCCAAATCATTTTATCAAACAAATTCTGAACAGGCATTTGCGCTATACAAGATTGCTTTTGACATGGCAGACTTGAAAGGCGACGAATTGGTTTATGATTTATATACCGGAACGGGTACAATCGCCAACTTTGTGGCGGGAAAAGCAAAAAAAGTAATTGGTCTTGAATATATCGCTGCCGCGGTAGAAGATGCAAAAGTAAATTCTGCTATCAATCAAATCACGAACACCGACTTTTACGCAGGCGACATCAAAGATCTTTTGGATGAGGAATTCATCACCCGTCACGGCAGACCTGATGTTGTGATAACGGATCCGCCACGTGCCGGAATGCACGAAGATGTGACGCGGATGCTGTTAAAAGCGTCACCCGAAAAGATAGTCTATGTCAGTTGTAATCCGGCGACCCAGGCAAGGGATCTGAAAATTCTCAGTGAATCATATAAGATCACTGCGGTCAGGCCGGTTGATATGTTCCCTCACACTATGCACGTAGAAAACGTTGTAGCTTTGGAAAAAGGATAGACTGAGAAATGGGTTGTTATGTGTGGTGCAGTGTCACTTGGATCCATCCTAACCCAGGGTAGCCCCGACTTCGTCGAGGGAGACCTGGGCTAGCATGTGTTCTCCTGTCAGGTCAACTTAACGAATACAATCCTTGATGAAAGTTCTACAGATATTCGTGAACTAAATGACATTGTGCGACGGTATCAGTAGTCACTTCTCCTAGACCTGTTTGGGCCATATCCCTCAAGTTCAAGCTAACTTGACAAAGTAGGACTAGTAACATTACTCTAAGCATTGCGACCGTTGCGGTTGAATTTTTTTTCGTTTTTACTTGAATCCTTCCCCTAAAACCTCCAACATCGCCCTCGAAGAGAATGATATGCGACAAAAGTTATTAACAGAAGGCGCTGACGAACTCAGTTATGAGATCCGGGAGATCGTAAAAAAGGCTGAACAACTCAAAAAGCTGGGCATTCGTATCTCATGGGAAAACATTGGCGATCCAATCCAGAAGAATCACAAACTACCGCAATGGATAAAAGATGTCATTGCTGACCTGGTCAAAAGCGATGATTCATACAGCTATTGCCCGTCGAAGGGAATGCTGGAAACAAGAGAATTTCTTGCCAAGCAAACCAATGCCTATGGGGGGGTTCAGATCACTTCAGAAGATATTTGTTTCTTTAACGGACTTGGTGATGCGATATCCAAGGCATATCAGTTTTTGGCGCATACTGCCCGCGTTATTGGTCCATCACCTGCGTATTCTACGCACTCTAGTGCGGAAGCTGCGCACGCTGGAAATGATCCCTTAACGTACAAGCTGGATCCGACTAATCATTGGTATCCTGATCTCGATGATTTGTACAATAAGATCAAATACAATCCCAACGTGGTGGGTATCCTCATTATCAATCCTGATAATCCAACAGGAATGGTATATCCGCTTGAAATGCTGAAACGCATCGTTGAAATTGCTAAAGAGTTTAATCTTTTCATCATCGCTGACGAAATCTATATCAACATTACTTACAATGGTGCACATGCTTACTCGCTGGCAGAAATCATCGAGGATGTTCCAGGCATTTCAATGAAAGGTATTTCCAAAGAGCTGCCATGGCCCGGCGCACGTTGTGGGTGGATGGAATACTATAACCGCGACAAAGACGAAGACTTTAACCGTTTTTGCAATGTGCTGGACAACGCAAAGATGATTGAGGTTTGCTCAACGAAACTTCCTCAACTGGCGATTCCGAAAATACTTGGTGATTCAAGATTTAAACTGTATCGGGAGCAAACGAACAACAATATCGGGAGACGGGCACGCATCATCGCCGACATTTTGCATACGGTGCCCGAGCTCACTTTCAACGAAACTTATGGAGCCTTTTACAACACAATCATCTTCAGCGAAGGCACACTAAAGGCACACCAGAAGATGAAGATCGAAAATGAAACGGCCAGGAGATTAGTCGAGGAATGGATCGATCATCCCATTCCGCTGGATAAACGTTTTGTTTATTATCTGCTTGGGGCTAAAGGAGTATGTGTTGTACCGATTTCATCATTCTGCTCCGAATTGGAAGGCTTCAGAGTAACACTGTTGGAGGAAAATGAAGAAGTGCTCACGCATACTTTTACAGCGATCCGGGATGGTATTGTAGAATATCTAAAGAGCTAACAGTCGTTACTCTACCTAACATTTGTTATTCAGAATTTGGAAATATTTTTGTCTAATCTCTTGAATCCTAGTGATAATTCTTGAAAATTGCATCCGCGCAAAATTATATGTTGAACAACCTCACAATAGCAAAACTCGAAAGAATATCCGAAAGGATGGTCTCTTCGCTTGTAGTGCTATTGCTAGTCGTCATTATTCGTAAACCGAAGGGGGCGATGGTATAACCATATAAGCAAAAACTTAACGAACCGCCCCGACACAATCGGGGCGGTTTTGTTTTATAGCGCCGGAAGCAAACTAACAATTGTTATATGTACTACTCCAAAGACACGATCCTTTTCTTGAACGGTAAGTTCATTAAGGCGGTCGATGCCCACACAGACCTCTTCAGCCAGACTTTGCACTACGGCTTTGGAGCGTTTGAAGGCATCCGCGCTTACCAGTCAATGAATGGCGTGAAGGTCTTCAAAGCCTTTGAGCATTTTGAAAGGCTGAAGACAAGTTGTGCATTGGTTGGCATTCCCTTTAATTACGAAACTGAAGAACTTACTCAGATCGCCTACCAACTCCTCAAGAAAAACAATTTGTCGGACGCATACATCAGACCTCTGGTATACTGCGGCGCTAACATGACACTTGAAAAATCACAGGACGTTTATCTGATGATGTGCGCATGGGAATGGGATAAATATCACGGACACGGGCAATTGAAGCTTTGTGTATCCTCATACCAAAGACCCAATCCAAATTCCTTGAAGATGGAAGCCAAAGTAACTGGTCATTACGTGAATTCAGTATTGGCGACAAGCGAAGCAAAGGTCAGAGGTTATGACGATGCAATCATGCTCGACATGAATGGCTTTGTTGCTGAAGCACCAGGCGCCAATTTCTTCATGGAGAAAAACGGGACACTCCACACTCCAGCGACAGGACATATTCTTCCAGGAATCACAAGACAAACTGTGCTAAACATTTGTCGTGAACTGGAAATCCCCGTTATGGAGAGAAATATAAAAGCTGAAGAACTTGAAAGTGCGGACAGTGCTTTCCTCTGTGGTACCGCAGCCGAGATTGCCGGCATCGAATCGATCGATGCAAAACCATTTGGCAAAGAATGGTCCGATAGTCTTGGTGCTACTGTACAGGAAGCCTATCGGTGTCAGGTGCTCGAAAAGTCATTTAGCTATGTCATCATCTGACAACCTGATGCAGGGGACGTGGCACAATCCAAAGACTGCTCCATCTCCCCGAAAAATTATTTCCGTCGCTAAGGCGGCCTAACTTTTGAGACTGAACAAAATGGAACTTAATAAATACAGCAAGACGCTAACCCAGGATCCGACATTGCCCGCAGCCCAGGCGATGCTATATGGAATTGGTTTAACAGAATCGGATCTCAAAAAAGCACAGGTCGGTATTGTAAGCACGGGCTATGATGGCAATACGTGTAACATGCACCTTAATGATCTCGCAAGAGAAGTGAAGACTGCCGTTTGGGACAATGAACTGGTAGGTTTGATCTTCCATACGATCGGTGTCAGCGACGGTATGAGCAATGGTACTGAAGGCATGCGTTACTCGTTGGTGAGTCGGGAGATTATTTGTGATTCAATTGAAGCTGTGTGCGGAGCGCAATATTACGATGGTCTTGTTGCCGTAGTTGGATGCGATAAGAATATGCCAGGTGCATTAATGGCGATGGGCCGATTGAATCGCCCTTCGATCATGGTATATGGAGGAACGATCGCCGGTGGACATTGGAAAGGCCAAGAGTTGAACATCATCTCTTCGTTTGAAGCGTTGGGGCAAAAACTTGCTGGCAACATTACACCTGAAGATTTTAAAGGGATCATACAAAACTCGTGTCCCGGTGCAGGTGCTTGCGGAGGAATGTATACTGCTAATACAATGGCATCGGCAATTGAAGCAATGGGCATGTCATTGCCATACTCTGCTTCGAATCCGGCATTGAGCAAAGAAAAATCAGCTGAATGTCTTGAAGCAGGAAAAGCAATTCGTCATCTGCTCGAACTTGATCTGCGCCCTAGGGACATCATGACAAAGAAAGCATTCGATAATGCTATCACGGTGGTTATGGTACTCGGTGGCTCAACAAATGCAGTGCTGCATTTGATCGCCATGGCAAAGTGCGCAGGCATCGCATTGAATCAGGAAGATTTTCAAAGGATATCGGATAAGACACCGTTGATCGCAGACCTGAAGCCAAGCGGCAAATACCTGATGGAAGCATTGCATAAGATCGGTGGTGTTCCGATAGTAATGAAGTATTTGCTCGACAAAGGTTTATTGCATGGCGACTGTATCACCGTCACTGGTAAGACCATAGCTGAGAATTTAAAAGATATCAAGTCACTTGATTTTTCGACACAGGACGTTATTCGCCCGCTTGAAAAACCGATTAAAGCAACGGGGCACTTGCAGATACTTTATGGTAATCTCGCAAAGGCAGGATCCGTGGCAAAGATCACTGGAAAAGAAGGTGAAAAATTCATAGGACCGGCCCGCGTATTCAACAGTGAATTCGATTTAAATGAAGGCATAGGAAGCGGCCGCGTAATGGCCGGTGACATAGTAGTTATACGCAACGTGGGCCCTAAGGGCGCACCGGGTATGCCCGAAATGCTGAAGCCTACATCCGCTATCATGGGTGCCGGGCTCGGCAAAAGCGTTGCGTTGATCACAGATGGTCGCTTCTCTGGAGGTTCGCACGGATTTGTGATTGGTCACATCACCCCAGAGGCATTCGAAGGTGGCCTCATCGGATTGGTAGAAGATAATGATGTTATAGAAATAGATGTATTAGCTCACACTATCAACTTGATGGTTGATGATAACACATTGGCAAAAAGAAAAGCAGCGTGGGTTCAACCCGAGCTGCGTGCCAAAAACGGAATATTATGGAAGTATGCGAAACAAGTAAAAACAGCAGCTGATGGATGCGTTACTGACGAAGACTAAAAATGCAGAACCGGATAAAGGTTCGGTGCAATCAAAAATAAAAATTTCAGGTTCTGAGTCGTTACTTGAAAGTCTGATTGCTGAGGATGTAGGACTTATTTTCGGTTATCCGGGAGGCGCGATCATGCCTGTGTATGACGCACTTTATGGATACGCAGACAAACTTACGCACATCCTTGTAAGACACGAACAGGGTGCGATACATGCGGCTCAAGGTTTTGCCCGTGTTACGGGACGCGCGGGTGTGGTTTTCGCAACGTCTGGACCAGGCGCCACCAACCTGGTAACAGGCCTAGCCGATGCGTTGATAGATTCAACTCCACTGGTTTGTATCACAGGACAAGTTTTCGCGCATTTGCTCGGAACGGATGCATTTCAGGAAACTGACGTCGTAAATACTACGATACCAGTAACGAAATGGAATATCCAGGTAACAGAAGCCAAAGATATTGCTGATGCTGTTGCCAAGGCGTTTTATATCGCAAACTCAGGCCGGCCAGGGCCAGTATTGGTGGATATTACCAAGAATGCACAGAATGAAATGATCGACTTCGTAAAGCATAAGCGGTGCGAATCAATCAGAACGTACAAACCCGTACCAACATTGCAGCAAAATCAGGTTGATGCCGCTGCTGCGCTGATCAATAGTGCCAAAAGACCTTACATCCTCGCTGGACAAGGAATTTTACTGTCAGGTGCAACAGAAGAGTTAAAATCATTTTCTGAAAAGACTGGAATACCGGTAGCCAACACGTTACTTGGTCTCGGATCATTTCCTTCTGATCATTCCAACTATGTTGGATATCTTGGAATGCACGGCAACTATGGCCCGAATCTTAATACGAACCAGGCGGATGTCATCATTGCCATCGGTATGCGGTTCGATGATCGTGTAACTGGAAATGTCAGCAAGTATGCGAAACAAGCCAAGATCATTCACATTGAGATCGACAAAGCAGAGATCAACAAGATCATCAAAGCCGACATTGCAGTACATGCAGATGCCAAGGCAGCTTTGGAAGCGTTGATAAAGAAGTGTAATCCAGGTAACCATTCCGAATGGATCGACAGCTTCACAAAGCTGAATCAAATTGAATTTGAGAAAGTCACCGAAAAAGAATTTAATCCATCCGGTGTTCTTACGATGGCAGAAGTGATTAATCACGTGTCAAATTTCAGCAAAGGAGAAGCTATAGTCGTTACTGACGTTGGACAACATCAGATGACTACATCACGATATTATAAGTATAAGAATCCGCGAACTAACGTTACTTCTGGCGGCGCCGGAACGATGGGATTCGCATTGCCTGCTGCTTTGGGCGCCAAACTTGGAATACCTGAGAAGCAGGTTATCGCTGTTATTGGAGATGGTGGCTATCAGATGACTATTCAAGAACTTGGAACGATCATGCAGTACAAGATTCCTGTTAAGATCGTTGTTCTGAACAACAATTTTCTCGGCATGGTACGTCAGTGGCAACAGCTGTTCCACAATAAGCGATACTCTTTTACAGAGATGCAAAATCCTGATTTTGTTAAGATCGCAGAAGCTTACGGTATCCCCGCAAAAAAAGTCGAGGATCGCGCTCATCTGCAAGATGCATTGAAAGAAATGCTGGACGCCAAAACGCCTTACTTCCTTGAAGTAGTCGTAGGCAAAGAAGATAACGTATTCCCTATGGTACCTGCTGGATCAGGCGTAGGCGATGTATTACTTGAAGCACCAACAAACTAATTCAATGACCACACACATACGCGAAAACTTAATAAACATTATGAAACAAGACTTCACGCTGGAGATTCATTCAGACAATAATTTTTCTGTCTTGAACCGAATCGTCAACATACTGAATCGTAGAAGGGTCAGAATCAAAAAGCTGATTGCGCATGAAAATGAAGAAGACTTCAAAAGAGGTGTTGCCGTGGTCCTTCTTTTTACTACGGCCGACATAATCGAAAAAGTAAAACACCAGCTCGAAAAGCTAATTGAAGTGGAGCACGCCGTTTATTACGAAGGGAGCAGCGAATATTGCGAGCTTAGTACGAAGCACGCTGCACAAGCCGTATAGTCTAAATCATCCTTAAAGAAGAATAATAAATAAAACCAACAAATAAACATTCACATGGCAAAGATCAATTTTGGAGGAACGATCGAAGAGGTTGTAACCCGCGAAGAGTTTCCAATGGAAAAAGCACTCGATATAATGAAGAATGAAACGATAGCGATTATCGGTTACGGCGTACAAGGCCCTGCACAGGCTCTCAATCTCCGCGACAACGGTTTCAAAGTAATTGTCGGACAACGCAAAGGATCAAAGACCTGGAACAAAGCCGTTGAACACGGATGGGTGCCAGACTCAACGTTATTCGACATAGAAGAAGCTGCCAAAAAAGGAACGATCATACAATTCCTCTTATCTGACGCTGGCCAAATTGAGCTCTGGCCAACGATCAAGCCGCACCTTACAAAAGGAAAAACATTATACTTTTCTCACGGATTTGGAATCACTTTCAAAGATCAGACGGGCATAATACCTTCTGCAGATGTAGATGTGATTCTTGCAGCTCCTAAAGGATCGGGAACTTCAGTAAGAAGATTGTTCCTGCAAGGCAAAGGTATCAATGCGAGCTTCGCAGTATTTCAGGATGCAACAGGAAACGCTAAATCGAAAGCTATTGCATTGGGCATCGGCGTTGGCGCCGGATATCTATTTGAAACTGATTTCAAGAAAGAAGTTTACTCTGATTTGACAGGCGAACGGGGTACACTAATGGGCGCCATCGCCGGAATTTTCGAAGCACAATACGAAGTATTACGTGCCAACGGGCACTCTCCTTCCGAGGCATTCAACGAAACAGTTGAAGAGCTTACACAAAGTCTGATGCCGCTCGTTGCTGAAAACGGTATGGACTGGATGTATGCCAACTGTTCTACTACTGCTCAGCGTGGTGCGCTGGATTGGAAAAAGAAATTTAAAGCTGCAACGCTTCCTGTGTTTCGGGAGTTATACAAGAGCGTTGCCACTGGCGCAGAAGCTAAGCGGACTATCGAAACTTGCAGCAAGCCAGACTACCGTGAAAAGCTTGCTGAAGAACTCAAGGAAGTACGCGAAAGCGAACTCTGGCAGGCAGGTGCAGCGGTGCGAGCCCTCAGGCCGGAAAAGAATACGGTCGAAGCAAGCATGATCAACTAACACCAATGATCGCCCCGATTCGTCGGGGCGATTGCTTTATATCCAAAAAAATGGTTCCTCCTTCAAAAACGTATAACCTAAACATTGCAGGTGCTGCTGAGACACTAAAGTCTGTCGCGCTCAAAACACCCTTGCAATATCACCGCAAGCTATCAGAGAAGTTTCAGGCAGAAATTTTTCTGAAGCGTGAAGACCTTCAGGTTGTGAGATCTTACAAGATTCGTGGTGCGTTTAACCTGATTCAAAGCCTGACAACTGAGCAACGCCAAAATGGTGTTGTCTGCGCCAGTGCTGGAAACCATGCACAAGGCGTAGCATTCGCCTGCAAACATCTCGATATTAAAGGTGTCATTTATATGCCCGCCATCACACCAAAACAAAAAATCAATCAGGTCAAGATGTTTGGTGGTAGCAATACTGAGATCGTATTGATCGGAGACACTTTCGATGAATGCCAAATACATGCTCTGGAATTCGCGAAAGAAAAAAATATGGTATTCATCCCTCCGTTCGACCATTTGAAAGTGATTGAAGGTCAGGGTACCGTTGGCAAAGAAATTCTGGATGAAATGTCGGGTATTGATTATATTTTTATCCCTGTAGGCGGAGGCGGATTGATTGCCGGGGTTGGGCAATACTTCAAAACCCTATCGCCAAGTACGCAGATCATAGGGGTGGAGCCATTGGGCGCACCGTCTATGAAGAAAGCGCTGGAGGCAGGCAGGCCGGTGGTGTTGGATCAAATCCAGCGCTTTGTTGATGGTGCTGCTGTAAAAAAGATCGGAGACATCACATTCGAGTTGTCTAAAGACATACTGAAGGACATGTTATTGGTGCCGGAAGGAAAAGTAAGCACGACAATCCTCCAGCTTTACAACGAAGACGCTATTGTCGCTGAACCCGCCGGTGCTTTGTCGATCGCAGCATTAGATCAGTACAGTGCACAGATTAAAGGAAAAAAGGTTGTTTGCATCTTAAGCGGAGGAAATAATGACATCGACAGAATGCAGGAGATCAAAGAACGCTCGCTGCTTTATGAAGGACTGAAACATTATTTTATCGTTCGCTTTGCCCAAAGACCAGGTGCATTGAAAAGCTTCTTGAATGATATCCTTGGTCCAACCGATGACATTGTGAGATTCGAGTTCATCCAGAAACACAACAAGGAAAGCGGCCCTGCATTGATTGGTATTGAAGTTAAATCCAAAGAAGATTTCAACGCATTGATCGCTCGCATGGATGGCTTCAAACTCAACTATACGCTCGTAAATCAAAACGAGAACTTGTTTGAGTATTTGATTTAGTGGCATAAGACGGTTAATCCCAAACACAGAGGTCATCGCGGGAAATACCTGGGAGAAGGCTGGAGAATTACATTACCACATCCTTGTCAACGTTCCTGATCGGCTGAGGAATATCTTTCTCGCCGATACTTTCAAGAAGGTTTATTTCAATTGTGCGTGATATCTGATCAAGTGGAATGCCTGTGGGAATCGTATCAAACGGATTCAACAACGCTTGCCCTATGGTATGAATTGTGAGAAATACATAACCTACCAGAGTACCTAAAAATATAGACCAGAAGTGCACAAGATCAGCCGTGACAATAGTAACGCAAATGATGAAAATCCAAATGAAAAAACGCGAGTAGTAACTGTAGGTGGTCGGGAAGACCGTATTCTTTATCCGCTCAGATTGTCCCATCCCGTCACAGAGTCTCACAATAATCTCATTTATGGCGAGCAGCTTGAATCCATCTATCACACCGGCTTGATTCAGTGCTGCAATATCTTTTGAATGAAGCGTTAAGATTGCATTGGCTTTATTCGACTCCTTCTCGATAGTCGCGACGTCATCGCTTGACATAAACGCTCTGTATTTTCTGTCCGTTGTTCCACGGAGATTTTCCTTCAATGCATAGACAAATCCAATCTGTCTTTTAATGAACTTATGCCTGATCGACTCCAGATTGCCAGCGGAGAGCGTAGAGACTTCCGACGTGTAGTGCAATACTTGCCTCGCCAAGCTTCGCGAGTCATTAACTAATGCACCCCATATTTTCCTGGCTTCCCACCATCTGTCATACGCCTGGCTATTGTTAAAACCGACAAAAAATGCGAGTGCCGTTCCCAGGATCGTTGGAACAATTGCAGGCAATTGAAGGTACTGAATCAGAAAATATTCGTTGACAACGAAGGCGACAAAACACACCAGCAGATCAATTAAAAGGTGCTTCCAGGTGCCTGAAAAAATCCGCGTAAGTCCTATCTTCTGAGTAATCAACATAGCGCTTACTAATCTAAACCGTTTGAAATAAAGGTTCTCCGACGGAGTTGCCCAAATAATTAACAAAAATGATTCCATTCATTAATAACATGAGCAATCCTTTAAACACAAGCAAAAAGTTCCGGTTCTCTTGAGTTATTTGAAGCATTATTTGCTATTTTAAACTCGCGACTGTCAACGTCGCCCCCAAAACAGTCATGAGGCAATGTGTCGCAATAGCGATCCGCAAATCTTTGGTCCTCCACTCGACGTTCGTCATCAGAAGGAGCGACATAATTAATGTGACATAAATATAAGGCTACAAAAATGTAAAGTAAAAAAACAATGATTGTAAAAGAATGTCGCCTTTCCCCAACTACTCATCCGTAGCAATAAGTATCCCTTGAAATACAGTTCTACGATAAACGGCGCTACAAAACGTTCAATACAAGGTTCAATATCAGAGTTGTTTTAACTTTGGATGGGTCATATCCATTGAAAGTCTAAACTGTGTACCAATCCATCGTAACCCCCTCAATAAATTTTCATTGACAAATACAGTTAGCCCTGACGTTGCGCCATACCACGAATGCGGCGATAACAAGTAGCAATGAGTAAAGTTAGATTCTCTCCGGTTATTTATCCGATTGGTAGAATTAAGAGATAACTGATAATCATGTACCCCGATTAA
Source organism: Chryseolinea sp. (assembly GCA_039916665.1). Lineage (GTDB taxonomy): Bacteria > Bacteroidota > Bacteroidia > Cytophagales > Cyclobacteriaceae > Chryseolinea. Next base: position 19,083 of record JBDSKX010000062.1, read on the forward strand.
CCAAATAAAAAAATGACCAATTAAAGAAATGGTTTGAGCCGAGAATGGGATTTGAACCCACGACCTGCTGTTTACGAAACAGCTGCTCTACCCCTGAGCTATCTCGGCTTTTAACAATGCCCGACGTATTCTATCCGCAAACTTATCGTCGGCGCTTACTATGTAAATTACTAAATTGTGGGTGTTATGCTTTCCAAAAAATGTAAATACGCCATCCACGCCCTTGTCCATATGGCGAAGAACCCTCAGGAAAAATTTCTTATCAAAGAGATTTCTGAGGCATGCACGATTCCGAAAAAATTTTTAGAAACAATTCTGCTGGATTTGAAAAGGGCCGGGATACTTGGAAGCAAGCAAGGTAAAGGAGGTGGGTATACGCTGCGGAAATCGCCTGCTGATGTGAACCTCGCTGAAATCGTAAGAATGTTTGATGGTGCCATCGCGGCAGTGCCCTGCGCAACCTTCAAATTCTATGAACGATGCGAAGAATGCGTCGACGAAGTTACTTGCAGTGTGAGGACAGCTTTTTTGCAAGTGCGCAATGCTACCGTCGAAATGTTGAAGTCCGATACGCTGGAAAGCCTGGTCAAGTCCGAAAATAAGCTAAAGGCAAGGCGAAAAAAGTATTAACCATTGATCCCGCAGCCAAAAGATTTGCTTTCCGCAAAACTTAATGGCCCTTTTTGTAGTTTAGCTCTTGTTCAACCTCTAATTAAACAAAATTTATGTCATTAAGATTAGGCGATATAGCTCCGGACTTTACGGCGGAGACAACGGAAGGTACTATTAAATTTCATGAATGGCTTGGCAATAGCTGGGGCATTTTGTTTTCTCACCCCGCGGATTTTACGCCGGTATGTACAACAGAACTTGGAGCGGTGGCGAAACTGCGTGGTGAGTTTGACAAGCGCAATGTTAAGGTTCTGGCACTCAGCGCAGATCCTCTGGAATCGCACAAGAGATGGATTGGCGATATCAACGAAACTCAGAATACGGTGGTCAACTACCCCCTCATCGCTGACACGGAATTTAAAATTGCAAATCTATATGATATGGTGCATTCGGCTGTGGATAAATTCACAGTGAGATCGGTATTTGTGATTGGCCCCGACAAAAAAGTAAAGCTTACAATAGCATACCCCGCGTCTACTGGCCGGAATTTTGACGAGATCATCCGTGTCATTGATAGTCTTCAGCTAACTGCGGGTTACAGCGTTGCCACACCGGCCAACTGGAAACAGGGCGACGATGTCATCATCACGGCTGCCGTTAAAGACGAAGATATTGCTGCGAAATTCCCGAAGGGGCACAAGCAAATAAAACCATATCTGAGGACTACTCCCCAACCTAACATTTGATAGTGGATTAGTTATCATTCTTAAATCAGAAGCCCTCCCTCCGAGGGCTTTTTTCTTGGCTATTTTTCTTTAAGTGGGCTTCAGAATCGTCTCACCGGACTACATCGAGAACAAAAAACAAAACCTGAGGTGTTGTGATGCCGTATAAACATCATTTGGTATTGCCTGGAGAAGGTGGTGTTACAATAAAAAAGCTCAATCATTCGACTATCTCCGGGTTACGTTAAAATAGGTGATTATGGAAAATAGGATTAATCTGTCTCCTGTACCAAACGGTTACCTGCAGCAATTCTCAATTGCTCAGTACAACCTTAGTTCTCTTATTCGCGAAGAGCGATTGTTGAAGAGACTTGTGCGCAGCAGGAAACGTTCGTACTCAAAAGGCCAATAAACATTGACCACGCTTCGAGGCAAGGTCATTATACACCGCCTTGAAGTTAACAAGAATAGGCGCCGTTAACTTTCAAACTCAAAGTTGGGATTCTGCCAACCCATGGGAATGTCAGCTTCATAATTATGGTCTGGCGTGCGTATCCGCATCTCCAGTCTCCCCTCAATTCTGAAACCAAGGGACTGATACAGCGCTAAGGCAATTTGATTCCCTTCGCGCGCGATAAGCTCCACTTTACCAATATCCGTACGGTTACGTCCGATTTCTTCGAGAAAGATCGTCATCAGCGTGCGTCCAATTTTTTTGCCCTGGAACGATGGATGAACCAACACGGTGACGTCGCCGAGTACGTGATCAAATACACGAATTCCTGCTTTGTATCCGTGGATCTCTGCAACCAACTCATTAGAGTTCTCAGGATTTTCAGCAACGATGATCAATCCGGTTTCAAGACTTTTTTCCACAAAATTCTTAACGTAATCTTCCGTCACTTCATGCTCAAGCCTGGCGATACCGCCCTCGGTCTTCGCCACGGCTTTGTACAACGCCACCAAGCGATGAAGATCATTAGTTTCTGCGGTTCTATATCGCATATAAGTATTTTGCCGAAAGTAAATACTAATCTGAGTTCTTTTGACACTGAATAGTTCAATTTCATACCTTCAAAATAATTTAAAACTGGCGATGGATGTCTTTAAAATACTGATTGTTGGCGCAGGAGGATTTCTTGGCAGCGTTAGCCGGTTGCTGATGGTTAGGTTCATCGACCAAAAAGTCGGAGTAGTCTTTCCTTATGGAACGTTGACTGTAAATCTTGTCGGTTCCTTTCTGCTGGGTGTAATCTTTGCGTTGAGCCAGCGAAGCAGCGATAGTGACACAACGGAACATTGGCGATTGTTTCTGGCAACAGGTTTCTGTGGTGGTTTCACGACTTTCTCTGCTTTTGCACTGGAGAATCTTCTTCTCATGAATAATAAAATGGTGGGTACGTTCGCATTATATACGGGATTGAGCCTGCTTGCAGGTGTGCTTGCCGTAGCGTTTGGTGCTTGGTGCACCCGTTTTCTGTAAAATCTTTGTTAAATCTATAAAGGTTATTATTTTTGTCGCCCTTGTTATATGTCCGTTTTACCAAAGTCTAGTAAATGCAGAAATTTGTAAAACGACAGTTTAATAAATGCCCAGGTGGTGAAATTGGTAGACACGCTACTTTGAGGGGGTAGAGCCTTTACCGGTGTGCTGGTTCGAGTCCAGTCCTGGGCACAAAATTCCGTTGCTCAACGGCTACGATGAGTGACTTAAGCCTACAGGATATCCCTGATAACAAATCCTGAGGTTTTCGCCGAAGTGGTGAAATTGGTAGACACGCACGTTTCAGGGGCGTGTGGCGCAAGCTATGCGGGTTCGAGTCCCGCCTTCGGCACAAATAACGTATGGGACGTATGGTTTTGCGAAGGGCGCTTCATCATAACTCCTTACGTTATTTCTTTTTCAGGCGACTAATTTCCTCCTGAAGCTGCACTATCGTATGAGCCAGGTGGTCATTCGTAATGCCGGAACCCTGTGGATCCGGAAATTGATTCGAAAAGAAAGCCTTGGCGAACCAAATTTCAAGTACATCTTCCACCTCCACCGTGTACGGGGAGTATTGACGATTGTCTGAGACGAGCAAGAGCTTATCGTTATCCTCAGCGAAATTGAAAATTCTCTTAAAGACAATACCGTCCTGCTTTGTCACCAAGACATACAGCTTGCCATTCCTGATTGACTTTACTTCCTCCAGATATTCGCCGAAAATAATACTACCGGATTGAACTGGTAACATCGAATCACCTTGAATCTCAAATGCCCTGTAGGTACGATTCTTGGCGAGCATGGGTATGCTTATCTTTGGAAGATCTTTCACAAACTCGACATCCTGATAACCCGAAAGATATCCGGCAGAGGCTTTCTGCGTCACCAATTCAATGTTTTCCTTATTATTACTATCAACTGTGATGGCAAGGACTTCCTTACTTTTGCTGTAAGTTGAAGATTTACGTTCCCTGTCGCGTGCCCTGCTGAGATCATGACGAACAAGGTCGTCGAGGTTGACGTTAAAAATCTTTGTTAGATCTAACAACGAGGTAAGGGGGGGTGTTGCCCGCTCCTCTTCATAAGCACCAATTGCCGCTTGCTTCAACCCTAGCTTCTCAGCCAGTTGTTTTTGCGTGAGGCCTTGTTGGGCTCTTAGAAATTTTAGATTCTTATTGATCATGGCCATAGTACAAAAATACGTGCAAAATCATTAGGTCGGTGCCGCCGGTAGTTTCCAGTCCGTGACGATACGATGTCTTTTAAAGAACATCGGATTATTGCATCGGATTTGAAACGAACGGCGGCACTAGCAAGAGACGGTTTCACGCAGCAACTTCCACAGTAGAGTTTAATTTCCTCAAATTCCAACACCGCAACCTCCATTAACCACCTCGCCTTTTGCGAAACGCTTTCCCTTTGCTTCTACCTCGATTCAGTGTCGCAGCAATTGCCACGGCAAATAAAATCGATCTCATTCCTAAACCTTCCGCCATAAAGCGAAAAGGTTTAGTTCAGAGAGGCCAACCTAAATACTTGTAACTCTATTCACAGAGTAACTTCAAACAACTTATTGAAATCTCGCAACCCTCTTCTCGGAAAAACCGGACACTGAAGGCAGAAAGAGTCGCTATGGCGTAACAACAAGACAAAACTAAAAAAATTAGTTTTAAGATGCAAGAATTAACTAATTATTTTAGTTATTTAGCGTCATGGAGAGGAGCGTGATTCATCTTGATCTTGATGCTTTTTTTGTTGCCGTTGAGCGCCGTAACAATAGTAGACTGATGGGGAAGCCGCTTATAATAGGAGGTAGCAGTAGGCGGGGTGTGGTTGCTGCGTGCAGCTATGAAACGCGGGCATTTGGAGTACATTCAGCGATGCCCATGTATCTCGCGATGCAACTTTGTCCCGATGCAAAGATAATTTCTGGTGACGTCGAGGCTTACAGCCAGTGCTCCCACGAAGTAACTGAAATTATTGCCGAGTCGGCGCCTTTGTTTGAAAAAGCATCAATCGATGAGTTCTATATAGACGCCACCGGCCTTGACCGTTACTTTGGTGCCTTTAAATGGGCTGTCGAACTTCGCGAAAAGATCATGAGCGAGAGCGCTTTGCCGATTTCACTCGGTATGTCGGTGAACAAACTTGTCTCGAAAGTTGCCACAGGAGAATTTAAGCCGAACGCTCAAAAAAATATACCGTCTGGAACCGAAAAACAATTTCTCGCGCCATTATCGGTTGATAAAATCCCGATGATCGGAAAACAAACTGCTTCATTCTTATACGACATGGGGGTCCGTACGGTAGAAACTCTTCGGGAAATGCCAATTCATTTCCTCGTCAGTGCATTCGGAAAAAATGGAAGAAGTCTCTGGAACAAAGCCCATGGTATCGACGAGTCTCCTGTCGTCTCATATTCAGAACAAAAATCTATTTCAACCGAAAGTACTTTTGAAGAGGACACTATCGATGTAAAGAGAATGAACTCGATTCTTATTGCCATGGTGGAAAAGGTCGCATTTCAATTGCGCGAACAAAAAAAGCTTACGTCATGCGTAACGGTCAAAATCAGATACTCCAACTTCGATACAGAAACCAGACAAGTGCATGTCGCTTATACATCTTCAGATTGTGTTTTGTTGAATACTGTATCAGGATTGTTTAAAAAACTCTACAACCGTCGAATGCTGATCCGACTGGTTGGGGTGAGGCTTAGTGGACTTGTAAGCGGAAATCATCAGATCAGTTTATTCGACGATACCGCAGAAGCAATTCAATTATATGAAGCGATCGATCGTATCAAACTCAAGCACGGCAACGAAAAATTAATCAGAGCAACAACGCTCGGCGTTAATCGAAGAATTAGAATGGAGATGAACATGTTCAAAGGAACCATTAGAAAGTTATAAATAGGTTACGGTACGGTTAGAAATCAGAAAATAAATGATATCCATATGAAGCCATCAAAAATCAAAATCGGAAACTCAATCGAAGAGCTGTTCTTCATTATTTCACCACCGGTACATATTAAAAGCGATGTATCTGTATTAAAAGATGACGTCCAGTATTTGATCGGTCATGGATTTGAAGATCGTCATTCAACAGCGCACATCTCCCTCTTTAGATACGACCTCGAGCCTCACTTCGATGATATAACACGCCATGTCGAGGAGGTAGCCGCTGGTTTTTCCGCCTTTAATATTTTTATAAAAGACCTCAATGTGATCCACAACGGGTCCCAACGAACGATCTTTCTGGACATCGTTAACAAGTATCCGGTGCGTGATATTTTTGAGAAGCTCGTAAAAAAAGATATTCAATTTACGCCGACCCATCACGGTGGCAAAGAAACTGTCGGCCGACGATTTTCTCAAGGCATGGCCGTATCTCAAAGATCTTCCGTACAGCCAACATTTTCTCTGCGATCGCATTACTGTACTTGCGCGCATTGATGACAAATGGGTCACCTACAAGGAGATTATGTTCGGACAATAGTAGTCAAACATTCATAAAACGTTATCCGGGTAATTCAAAATGAATAATAAGGTTTGCCAGGGTCATCTGTCGTCATATGAGAACGATCATCTATAAGTTATTTTTATATCATTGGACCATTGTGTCCTTAACCCGTTGTTGTTTATGTCACCTATAGAAATTCTTCAAAGAAAATTTGGCTATGCATCATTCCGACTGGAACAAGATGCAATTATTACAGCCGTACTGGAAAAGAAAGACACTTTCGTTTTAATGCCCACCGGTGGTGGCAAGTCTCTGTGCTATCAAATTCCAGCGCTCATGTTTGACGGACTCACAATTGTTGTGTCGCCGCTGATCGCATTAATGAAAGATCAGGTTGATGCGCTTAAAGTAAATGGAATCGAAGCAGCATTCCTGAATTCAACACAATCTGTAGAGGAGCAAGATCAGATTTTGCAACAAGTACATGCAAACACGTTAAAACTCCTCTACCTGGCGCCCGAAAGCAGCTTCTTCAAGAGGGTTTCGAAGCCTAATGTGAGTCTTATCGCCGTTGATGAAGCCCATTGTATCTCACATTGGGGGCATGACTTTAGACCTGAATACCTGATGTTGTCACAACTTAAGAAGTCAATGCCCGATGTACCCGTGATTGCACTGACAGCGACGGCAGATAAAATCACAAGAAAAGACATCGTTGATAAATTGGCCTTGAATAATCCGCTGACTTTTATTTCAAGTTTCAATCGGGCCAACATTAGGTACAAGGTTGAAGCAAAGAAGAATAGTTTTGAAAAGCTTTTGTATTTTTTGAGGCAACACGAAGATGAGTCAGGCATTATCTATTGTCTATCCAGAGCCGCAACGGAGAGGCTGGCCGAAGATCTCACATTAAAAGGATTTACAGCCCTTCCCTATCACGCAGGAATCGATAAAGGCCAGCGTTCGAAAAATCAGGATCAATTTATTCGCGATGAAATAAAAATCATCGTTGCCACGGTTGCGTTTGGTATGGGGATCGATAAATCCAATGTCCGATTCGTTGTTCACATGGATCTCCCAAAAAATATTGAAAGCTATTACCAGGAGACGGGAAGAGCCGGACGCGATGGATTGCACAGTGAGGCGCTCCTTTTATATTCCTATTCCGATGTAGCGAAGATGAAAAAATTCGTTGAGATCGAAGGGAATCCTGAACAATCGGCGATTTATCTGAAAAAGTTAAACCAAATGGCGGCATATGGAGAACTTGAAACCTGCCGACGAGAATATCTTCTTAGATACTTTGATGAAAAACCCACGGGATACTGTGGTAATTGTGACTTCTGTCTCACAAATTTCGAAACGATGGAAGGAACAATCTATGCACAGAAAATATTCTCCGCTGTATCGCGTCTGCAAGAGCGCCACACCCCTTCCTATGTCGTTGACTTTTTACGAGGAACACCCAATGTAAAAATAAACCCCGAACATAAGCTTCTTAAAACGTATGGAACAGGGCGCGACGTTTCCAAAGAGAAGTGGGGGATTATTATTCGCGAGCTGATCATACAAGGATACCTGCACATTCCTGATGGGGGGCATCAGTATTTAAAATTGTTGTCTAAAAGCGAGGGAGTTTTAAAAGGAACAGATAAGGTCATGTTAATCACATCGAAGGATCGAATGGAAGCAGCCGAACATCCTACTTCCTATGAAGTACCACTATTTGCACGGATGAAGGATCTCAGGCGAAAACTGGCATCGTCTGAAAATGTCCCACCCTATATTGTCCTTTCTGATGCCACACTCACAGAACTCGCGAGCTATCTGCCATTTACAGTCGAAGAATTTAGCAGGATCAACGGATTTGGTGAGATAAAGATCAGAAAGTACGCGAAACCGTTTGGCGACATGATTCGCGACTATTGTGAAGAGGTGAATATTCAATCGAGAATACATTTACTTCCCCCACGAAGTAATAACGTGGAAAAATCCAAAGATTCGGAAACACGGCAGCAAACATTAACGCTCTTTAAAAAAGGATACGACATTCACGAGATTTCAAATCTTCGAGGTCTAGCCGCTTCCACAATCCAGAGTCATCTCGCATTTTACGTCGAACGCGGGCAAATCGATATTGAAAAAGTGATGGAGCGTAGAGATATCGAAGTGATCTCTCACGCGATAACAAATTCTAAAGGAATTTGGGCCGCCATAAAAGAATCCTTGGGCCAGCAATATTCTTACGGCCAGATAAAACTCGTCAGGGTCGCAATGGAGAAATCAAAAAAGCTTCAACGGGAATCGGTTTGATTCGTTCTAGTTGCGTATTCCTAAAATCGTATTGATGAGACGAAAACAATTATCTCGGCACCAATGAAATCGCCAAGGGAAATAACCAAATAACCACATGGCCGAATAACATGTAGTATTAAAACGTGAACAATGTATTTCAACTGTCACACCGCGTTCAGCTTCAAATACGGCACCTTGCAGGTGAAGGACTTGTTTGAGGAAGCACGTCGGTGTGATATACATCACCTGGTCATCACGGAAATAAACAATACGGCATCTTACATTGAGATGCTCCGGCATTGCGCAGAACGACGGCCATGGGAAAACAACCTGACCAAATATGGCCATGAAGGATACTTTCTCACCATTGCTGTGGGTGTTGAATTCAGGAGTGCGAATGATTTATTGTACATCATCATTGCAAAAAATAACCTTGGCTTCGAAAGAGTGAACAGGTTCCTTTCCTATCATAATCTCCAGAATAAACCGTTTCCATTGCGAGCACCGGAAATGGACGATGTGTCAGTGGTTTATCCGTTCCGGAAAATTGAACCCGAATACCTCAGACAAAATGAATTCATCGGCGTCAGGCAAAAAGACTTAAGTCAGTTCAGGTTTTATGAGCCGTTCCGCGAATACTCAGACAAATTTGTCGCCTGGCATCCTGTGACATTTGGGTCTAAGATCGACTTTAACACGCACCGCTTACTCCGTGCTATCGATAACAACACGTTGCTGAGCAAACTAGATGAGAGCCAACAGGCCGATCCCGGGGAAATCATGATGCGTACGGACGATTTCAAAAGTGCATTCAGTGTATGCCCGGAGTTGATTGACAACGCAAATCAGTTGACGACTGGATGTTCTTTAGAATTTCAAATGGGCACTGATAAAAATATTGCGCACCTCTTTGGAAGCCCCGAAGCCGACTGGCACATATTGGTAGAATCTACTCAACTGGGAGTGAAGTCGCGATACAGTACTGTGACGGAAACGCTTCAGGCCCGAATTGACAAAGAACTTACCATTATCGCGGCGAAGGGTTTCTGCTCTTACTATCTCGTCGCCTACGATCTGATCACGTTCGCGAATGAAAAAGGATATCCCTACGTTGGGCGAGGAAGTGGTGCCAACAGCGTTGTTGCGTATTGCCTGGGAATTACGAACGTCGATCCCATTGAGCTGGATCTATATTTCGAACGGTTTTTGAATGCTGAGCGTACAACACCTCCTGACTTTGATCTCGACTTTTCATGGGACAATCGCGACGCAGTCTATGAATACATTTTTGCGAAATATCCAAAAGATCACGTTTGCCTTCTCGCGACACACGTGACCTACCAACGCCGTTCTGTTGTTCGCGAATTGGGAAAAGTATTCGGACTACCCAAGGAAGAGATTGATTTGATCGTCGAGGATCCCGGCACAAACATGGAAAGGGATCACATCACAAAATTAATTTTTCAATACACTGAGCGAATTAAAGATCTGCCTTCTAATATTTCAATTCACGCAGGTGGTGTTTTGATCACAGAGAAACCCATTTTTGCCTATACCGCCCTGGAGTTACCACCCAAGGGGTACCCGGTTTCGCATTTTGAAATGCACAACGCTGAGGATATGGGAATCTTTAAATTCGACATCCTGAGTCAGAGGGGACTTGGCCACCTTAAAGATGCTGTAATACATGTTAAACGAAATCGGGGAATCGACGTAGACATCAATCGTTTTAAAGCTTTTAAAGTTGATGAGAAAATCAAAGATCTGATGAGAAACAGCAAAGCCATGGGCTGTTTCTATGTCGAATCTCCCGCGATGAGAATGTTACTGGGTAAATTGCGCTGCGACAATTATCTCACTTTGGTTGCCGCGAGTTCTATTATTCGACCGGGTGTAGCGCGGTCGGGTATGATGCGCAGTTACATAGAGCGTTTTCATGCGGTGCAGCGCGGTGATACATATGATGTCATACATCCTAAGATGGATGAGCTGATGAAAGAGACTTATGGCGTAATGGTCTATCAGGAAGACGTTATCAAAGTTGCACATCATTTCGCTCACCTTACTTTGACCGAGGCCGACGTGCTGCGTAGAGGCATGTCGGGAAAATATCGATCGCGCCAAGAGTTTCAACGTGTCCGCGAACGCTTCTTCAAAAACTGTGAAAACCTTCAATACGATTCAAAAGTAACGGATCGTGTATGGTATGAAATCGAAAGTTTCTCGGGTTATTCGTTTGCTAAGGGACACTCGGCAAGTTATGCGGTAGAAAGCTATCAAAGCCTTTATTTAAAAGCCCACTATCCGCTGGAATTCATGGTGGGTGTCATTAATAACTTCGGAGGTTTTTACAAAACTGAATTTTACTTCCACGAAGCAAGAATGAATGGCGGCAACATCAATGCACCATGTGTTAATAAAAGCGAACACCTCACCACCATTAAAGGAAATGATATTTATATTGGATTCATCCATCTCAAAAGCCTTGAACATAAGATCGCACGGGAAGTCAGTATCGAACGATTTCGAAACGGTGAATTTACCAGTATGGATAATTTTCTGCGAAGAATAACGATCGGACTCGAACAAATCAGAATCCTGATCAGAATGGGATCATTTCGTTTTACTGGAAAGAGTAAACAAAGCCTTCTATGGGAAGCAATGTTGTATTTCAGCAATGTAAAGACAAGAGTAACAGCAACAATCGAGCTCTTTGACGAGTCGCCCAATGAATATCCCTTGCCGATCCTACAACGTCACGAACTCGAGGACGCTTTTGATGAAATTGAACTACTGGGATTTCCGCTATGTGACCCCTTTCTGTTGCTGAACACGAACGTGCGGGGTAACGTCGTGGCAAAAAAACTGGGAGGCATGATCGGCAAATACGTACACATCGTTGGCTACCTCGTGACAACAAAAGACACAAGTACGTTAAAAGGCGAGGCGATGCATTTCGGAACATTTTATGATTTGGATGGTGATTTTTTTGACACCGTACATTTTCCAAACATTGCACGGCATTTTCCTTTCAGAGGCAGGGGTTTCTACTCGATCAAAGGAAAAGTAGTCGAGGATTTTGGGATTTTCATTATTGAAGTGAATTGGATGGACAAGTTGCCTTTGGTAAACAAGCGCGCAGATGAGTTTCTACGGGAATCAATGTATGACGAGAAAAAGTCCGACAGCAAAATCTATCCCACGCCGTTATAGGCTGCGCCCGTCCTGTGATCTTCAATGTTAATCCGTTGTAACCGTACGCCGCGCAAAAACCATTTTTTTAATTGAGTTCAACGGCGTTAGCGCAATTGTTTCAGGGATTCAAGCATGCAATTGAAGACTCAAATAAAAAAGGATCTCCATTTGCTGAAGATCCCTTTTGGGTGGATTGGTTTTTAACCGACTGCTTACACGCAAACCGCGTTGAACTAATGTCAATTCAAATAAATCACTTTAAGAGTGGAACTCTTCCGATGGCACCATCAAAAACAACTTCATCCATCGTCTGAAGGTTTGTTGTTGTTGCAAACTTGTTCTCTTCCGTTCTTGGCTGAATAACAATCTTGCTGTTTACCAGGTTTAATGTATTACCGTTAAACGTAGCCGATAATAATTGATTCTCGCCACTCAATCCCGGAAATTCATATTTGCTGTCCGGTGTTTTCTTTGCAATCATCAATTCTAACTCATCACCACTTTCGAATGTGTAGGACAATGCATATGTGTCCTCACCAGCGCAACGCATGTTGGCTGTCTTCACGATGTAGATTGTCTTGGTATCAGACTTGTACTGATCCACTGAACCCATCGCAAAACCCGAAGAATTCTCACTTGAAAAATCAATCCCCCAAAGCGGAGATGTTGTCTCGTCATCCGTCCCGCATGCCCCCAGCATAACCGAGAGCCCTGCTAAAAACAATAATGTTGTTGTTTTCATATCTGTTCGCGTTATGTACCAGTAAAGGGAGCGAAAAAATAACGAGGCTGGAAGGTTCTATCGACGCTTATACATTAGGATCGATGGTTGATTCATGGCAGAAAAACGGTTCAAGTAACCCTTTAACAGCCGAAAATTCCACTTGTCGACGATTCGTATTCTTTGTCGATGGTCAGGAATCAACAGCGATTAATAAACAAAAAGATGGTTACCTCAACGCAAAATCTCATTGATACTTACTCGAAAATCGGCTCAATTCTTCGCAAAAAAACTTGTGATGAATACATCGGAGGTAACCTGAAAATGACAAAACTTTTCTAAAAAAAACCGCCCTCCATAACAGCAGCTATTCCCGGTTACACTGTTATGACAATAACAGTAGAAATAATTTTCCGATTGTTATTTCTATTTGATAACATCAATTCGTGCCATCATCCCCTATTTCTTGGCTATGCTTTATGCCCTTAACAAATAAAGCTGCGCATTCCACAGCGAAAACCTGAGCGGACTTCATGAACTATGTTAAAAGCAATATCATGCTCGGCGTAGTTGGAAACGTCCGTCACCGATGGCCACTGCATACTTTGGGAAACTGAAATCACTGCATCACGTCGCCTCCAACAACAAGGCATTGGGGATTGTCAATCCAAGCAAGATCTCACAATTCAAAACTGGCCTGCAAAACCGTCAGGAAGGGAAGATAGATTTGGCGCGTTTTGCTCCAACTTTGTGAATTCATGCACAGAAAAATGGCTCGTAGATTTCGACTTATTTTTTGCATACTATGACCGCGGGATAACGTTTTGATTAGGGAAGAAATCGCGGCGGCCTAGTCGTCTTTTCAATAAGCGAAATGGAGACCAAAACAAAGCGTTTAAAGATCGGAACGTGTCAGCTTGAGATAACTGAAGAAGTTGAACAGCCCAGTCCAGACCAATGAGATTGCCACAGCAGCAGGATCTACATAGTCCTGAATCTCTTGAAACGCATATCTGTAAAACGGAATCGGTACCAGATTGGAAATAGACTGCATTGGGAAGAACGAGATTATCCACGGAAGGTAGTCATCAATATTGGCCTTAACAATCGCCTCAAGGACAAACGAAAGTAATAGCAGTATGATGGTTAATCCCGAACGCTTCACCAAAATACCAAGCAACAGCGCATAGGATAGAAATTCAAATATTTCGAGAAAATAAGCTGGAAAAAATTCCAGATCGGTGGAAACATAATTCCAATTGATCTCCGGCGTATAAATAAATCCTGTTATGGCAGCGATCAGGAATATGAGCACGACGCTCATCATACTCAAGACAAGATTGGTTAACACCTTCGATATCAAAAATTCCCACCGACTCAATCCATCAATAACGTTTTGCCTCAACGTGCGATAACCAAACTCATTGGTAATGGATATGACTGTCATGATTCCCAGCAGAACTTTGAAAAATCCACTCCACCAAACCAGATTCATCCAGACATCTGGAAAATGGTACAGCGGAATTCGATCAATGTTCAATTTGCCACCGAACTTATCAAACGTGTTTGCAAGCCATTTCAGGAACTCCATTCCGCTTGCCGTCGAAAATCCAATGGTGATAAAGTACAATCCACAAACCACCCAGAACGTGCGATAATTGGCGAGCTTTTTTAAATCGATCCTAAGGAGATGAAGCATACTATTTGTGTTCTGAAAGGATCTCCAAAAACATTTTCTCAAGACTTTTCCTTTTTGTCACAAGATGACTTGTGACCACGCCGTTCTCAAAAAGGAACTTATTAAGATCTTTACCATGAAAGCTATCACGAAGCGTAACCAAATATTGGCCATTCTCTTTGTTGATCAAAGCTGTTCCTTCATAACGCATCAATACTTTATCAAAATCGGGAGTGTCGGCGTTTACCTCTACCGTTTCCGGGCCATCACCAACGGTTGCTACAGGGCCGGTATAAACAAGATTTCCTTTTTTCAGAACAGCGAAGTGCGTGCAGACTTTTTGTACTTCATCCAGTAAGTGACTCGCGAGAATGATCGTCTTTCCGTTTGCCGCTATTTTTTTAATCAATTCCCTGATCTCTGCAATCCCCATCGGATCCAAACCGTTCGTTGGTTCGTCAAGGATCAGCACAGTAGGTTCATTTAGCAACGCGGAGGCTATTGCCAGCCTTTGCTTCATACCCAAAGAATAGGTCTTGTATTTGTCATCCTTGCGCGTCGACAATTCAACAAGGTCCAGCACTTTAGGAATATTTTCGACGGGACATTCCTTGATCATCGCATTTAACTCAAGGTTTTTCTGGCCGCTGAGATACGGGTAAAATATCGGATGCTCTAGCACCGCGCCTATCTTTTTTCTCAATTGGTGCGTAGGCTGTTCACCAAACCAACTGAAGCTGCCGCCCGTTGGGTTAATAACGCCCATAAGCATCCCCAGCGTTGTGGTCTTGCCGCTCCCATTAGGGCCAAGCATACCAAAAACATGACCGCTGCTTACTTCAAGGCTGATGTTGTTGACTGCACAAAGTCTTCCGAAGTTCTTTGTGAGTCCCCGTATTGAAAGAACTGTTCCCAAATGTGTAACGTTTATTGAATGAGTCGACAGCGATTATGCGGGATTACAAAGCTCAGTCCTTTTTTATAAAGTCCTTGATCTTTTCTCCAATATCTGTATTCTGATCAATAGTTTTGAAAAGTGTTGTGACTTTGTCGACTGCAATACTTCCTACAATATCAAGGACGTAAAGGCTGGTGGAGTCATTTACTGTAACGACCATGCCCTCCGTTTTTCCATCCTTATCCTTTAGAAATACATCGAAATTTCTGCCCTGATACCGACTTGTCATAATCTCTTCAAACGATTCAGCCTTATACTCAGAAATCAACGTCTTGTATTGCGACGAGCCGAATTTTGAACCTTTATCAATCATCAGGAACTTCATTTTCTGAATGTCCTTGACCAACTCATCAAAAGCCTTGTCGTCAGTCTGATTCAGCATACGAAGCGTATTATTATAAAAATAAAATGACAGCGCGTCGGAATAAGTCTTGTGAAGATTCTCTGTAGTTTTTGTCTGAGCCATCAGACTCAAGGTGCTTACGAGTAAAAGCACCATCACAAGACTTCGTTTATGCATAACTAACTTTTATAATTGCGATTTGTAAAAAAGGGTTTTTAATTATTTTCTGTCAACATAGCCGTTGAACTGATCAGACCAACTTCACTTTGATCTTCTACCAGAACCAAGTACTGATTTTCAGTATCACGTACACCGCGTTCATACAACGTTACATCCGAGCCTTCTTCCAGCACGTTCATGATCTGGTCGTAGCTATCCTTTCTCAGATCATCTTTGTATCCACTTATTGTAACTTGTTGATTGCTAAATGCAGCCCTGGTAACTACGACCATCCGGACCTTACCTTTGTGTTTAAGCGCACGTTTGGCTTCAACTTCTCCGGCCATCGTCAATACAGTTCTAGAAAAAAAGCCGTTTGTCCTGAAAGATGAACGTCGTCGGCATATCCAAATTTGTCGCGAAAATCTTGGAAGCTTTCACTTTGGGCGGATACCAGCGTGGCGGTGACAACAAATGCGAGTGTAATAGCAAAGTGTTTCATGTTTCGAGGTTAATATAACACCAATATGCGCTGATCCAGGAGTAGGTTGCTCTGTTACCAGATTAATTCTTCTTTTCCTCGGCTGGCTTTTTCTTGCCATCCATGTTCTGTAAGTGCTCTAATCCTTCCACGTTCATTTTCTTGCCGATTCTCGATACTTGTTTCAGGTCGATTTCGCCAAAGAGACTCATGACCATGAAAGATTCATTGCCACCCATGACCATGATCAGTTCATTGATTTTTCCACCGCTTTCCTTGATCATAAATTTCATGTCCTTATCCTTATTGCGAACTGTCATCAATTCTTCATAATCCTTCGACGGGATTAGTGTGAATGCCTCCTTATATAAAGCTCTTGCGTTACGGGCGTCGTCTTTGGCCAGGATTCTTAATCCTTTTAATTTACTAATGGCATCGAGTATCTCCTTGTCGTCAGGTGAATCAGCATCCATGTTTGTGAATAAGCCAAACATCTTGCTGGAGATCGTTACCTGGCTGAACGTTTCATCAGACTGATATTTGCTAAAGAATTTTGAAATGGCATCCTGAGCGTATGTCGCGTTGATGATGCACAGGAATGCCGCAATGGCGATTATCTTTTTCATATTGTTAATGCTTTGATTCTTTTGTTAATGTTCAATTTTTTTCTCCCCTACTTACAAACTTTCCTTATCCTGTTTCTGTATTTCCTCCTTCGCTTCGTTAAACATGTTTATCTTTCTTGCCTGCTTTTCCGCTGACCCGAAGCTCTTCGATATCATGAGCAAGGCTTTTTTAGTTTCCTCAAAGGCCATCTTTGGATCATCATAAGTATCTACCACTTCCTGCGGCGTGTTCTGGCGTACCTCTGTTCTGACGAACCATATGGCTACCATCAGAACGGCAACGCCTGCAGCAATCTTCATTGCATTGAATACGATTGTTGCAACTCTACCCTTGGGCGCCACTGGTCTATTAATTTTTTCGACGATCGTCCTGTCGAAAGAAATATCCGTGAGTGATCTCTTTTTCGATTGCTCGAAATACTTGAATAGCGCGCCAGTCTCTTTGAGTTCATCGGGAATATCCGATGAACTGAAATGATCTCGAAGCTGCTGTTCTTCCTCCAGCGTGGAATCGCCGTTCCAATAACGGCCGAGTAATTCCTTTAATCTGTTAGAGTCCATACGCGTTTATCTTCGTTATTTTCTCACGTACCGCATTTCGGGCACGAAACAAATTCACCTTCACCTGGTTCATATCGAGATCCATGATATCACAGATCTCTGCATAACTGTATCCCTCCACGTCGCGCAGATGAATGATCTGGCGTTGCTTTTCCGGTAGTGAAGTGATGAGTTGACCTATTCTGCTCAAACTTTCCTGCATTTCCGTTGCTTCATAAGGTGTTAATGCTTCGTGCTGCACGCCGTAACCATCCTCCAGAGGTTGCGTTTGTCTTCTTGTTATGGACCTTATCCGATCCAGCGACAGATTTTTTGTGATCCGCATACACCAGGCTTCCCAGTTTTGTACCTCATTCATTTGCTCCCGGCTATTCCATACCCTTACAAAAACTTCCTGTACGACGTCTTTTGCCTCATCTTCATTTCCCAAAAATCTTAGGGCGAAGCGAAAGAGCTTATTCTTTACTGGCAAAACCCGGCTTTGGAAAGATTCGAGGTTCATTGAGTCAAATTCAAAGGCAAGACGGCGCCCGGAGCTCGTTTGTTACAAGACGTTTATAATATTTTTCAATATACGGCAGTTTTTATCAGCATATGATTACACCAACCTGATCTTCAGTACTATGAGATCATAATTCATAACTCCATTAACCATAACTGCTGACGTTAATCGTCGGTGGAGGAAGCACGCTAAACTCGATCACCATTTGGAAGGCAAAGGGCATCGATACTGTTTACGGAATGCATTCGAGAAAGGAACTATTCTTGCAGGCCTTCTCTGGGTCTTTGTGCTGACTCACTGGCGGGTATTCCGACTCAAGACCAAACAACTCCCGATTGTTGACGGACTTGGATTTCTCATTTATACGCATGACCATAGCGAGCCGACAAGAAAACCGATGGCAATCTCCGATGGCAAACTCAGAGAAGGTTATGCCTGCGATGAAATGAAATCCTATCCATCAATGGCATTCGAAAAATTAGTCTCTCAAAGTGCCGCCAACAATAATTATTTTATTCATCACGAAAATCATCAGAGCAAAATAGAGTTGTTGCCGGCGGAGATCATTAATTGCGGCATTCATATTTTTACGCTCTGATGAAGACTTAATTTGAGGTTAGAGTTTTACTATTTTTTCCGTTTAGCCTTAACTTCGCGGATCAGTTGTAGATCAATATTTTTTTGTGATATATACTGATAGTTCCCCTTGCCCAAGGTTGCAATCCCTTGCAACACTTTTGAGGCACCCATTCCCTTTCCAAAATTGAAAACCGTCAAGAATATATCTTCACCTGAAAATTTTTGAATCAGTCGGCGTGTTTCGTCGTTTAATGAAAACTCGCCATCTGTTGCAAGGATGATCCTGTTATTACCTCCTCTGATGTAGTTGTCGTCGGCAACTTTGTACGCAAGCTTAACGCCGGCATTCCCATCAGTTTTTCCCGAAGACTTGAGATCATGGATTGCCTTTTTGATTTTCGCATCCTCTTTAAAAGACGCCGACGTCAGCCATACCTTCGGCTTCTCGGAAAAAGCGATAATCGAAATTTTATCTTCAAGGCGCATCATCGACAATAAGTTAAGAACGGATGCCTTCAGCGTCGGAAGTTTTTCAGGTGAATTCATTGATCCGGAGACATCGAGTAAAAGCACCATATTATTACTCGCATAACCATCCATTGACCTTACGTTTTCGCCAGGGGCAGGAACATAAACCGTATCTCTCTTCTCAATATAGACCGTATCGTGCTGAACTTTAGTGGTTTCATCATTTCGAATTACTGAAACTGGGGTCTCCAGTTTGGTTTTGACTGGCGGCACCGTTGAGGGAACAGGCGTTGTCTGCTCTAGTTTAACAATAGCAGGAGGATTTGAGACTTCTTGCTGGCGTTCTCTGGTCGGTTCCGGATATTGCAGCGTGAATAATTCTGGCTGCTTAATGTTTTGGAGCTGTGGAATTTGTTTGGACAATTCGCAGAATTTATTGTAGTCGTCCACTATGTCATTATACTGGTAAACCATACGATGGTATGGATGCTCGGTATTGCGACCACCTAAAGGCTTTAATTTTTTTATCTCCTCACTCAACGATTTAGAAGACATGGGAAGATCTTCGTAAGGCGTGTATGGACAAAGACCATTGCTTCTACCATACTTCTCGATGCCTTTCATATTTTCATACTCTTGTCCAATCACGTCCCTCAGGGTTTCGTCAATTTTGTCGGTTAGTACAATACCGGTACCGTTACTGGCGTAATGGCTCTTTGCCTGAAACAATGCATCATGGTCAAGCTCAGTCAGCGTCCTTAAGGCTTTTCCCGAAACATACCACGAATTCGTTGGCTGAATTTGGGGATAAGCATCATACACTTTCCTGACATCCATATAAAGCAGTTCCTTGCGATTGTCCCATTCATCCATCAATACTTTTTGTCGCTCCAGAATCTCATATACTTTTTTCAAATGATCCTTTTCATAACGCTTCTCGCTCGTTTCGATTTCAATCGACGCGCATAAGCCATCCATTTCTTTAAGAATACCAAACACTACTTCGGTCTGCTCATTCAGGGATTTTGCTAGCGCAGGTGGAAGCGACTTACTCCCAGAAATTGTTTTCTGAAACTGAGACTGTGGAAGTTGAAAATTGCCGTAGTCAAACGAAAGAGTTCCATGTTTTTCAAATGAATCAAGTCCCCTAAAATATGATGCCGAAGCGTTAAAGCTTACCAACACCATCTTCAGGTACCGCGTTTGACGCCACGTTTCATTGATGAACGTTACATAATCAGACAGCGCTTCGAACTGAGATCGAGATATGGAGATCTTCTGCGAGTTGAGCGTTAGAGGCGCCCTAGGGATATCTTTAAATGGCGTTACATCAACCTGAACCGTCTGCGGCTGAGACTTGACATCATACATTGGAAAGTACTTGATCGACTTCAAACCATGGTATCCATCAGGGTCCGCATACTGGATAAACATATTTTGATTTGCAATCAATGTGCCATTGAAATAATTGATCAGATCCATATAAACATCGTTGCTATGCTCATCAGATTTTTTTGCTTCGAAATTGTATTCATCCAAACCACGTCTCTTTTCTTCGAGAATTGTCTCTAACGACTCTTCAAAATTTCCCCACATACTTTCTGCAGGATACTTAAGCGCAGGTTTCATCGTCTTCATGGCATCAACTTGTCTGGCCGTCTCGTCTATGCTTTGCTTCAACTTATCAACAATCCATCCAGTGGGAACTTCCGCCTTCAGATTAAAACTCATGAGATCAAGCAAGGCACGTTCTCTTGCAATCTGTAATTTCATAAAAGTGTCTGTCTTGGTGTAAGCAGTCTCTTGCGCACCAGCGAGTTTTTTGTAAACCGCTTCGAGCTCGGTTTGCATGGCGAACTGCTTCTTCCGATACTCTTTTATTAAAATCTGAAGTTCTGTAACAATCAGCTCAGCCTTTGCAAAATTATCTTGTTTGTAGTCTTCAAGTTTGTGATACGTGTCAAGTGCTTTACACTTGGAATCGATATTTTGGGTGGCTGTCCTAAGATCGTTGAGTTTTACGTTTAGGCCTGTAGTAACGGTGGCGCTCAACATCTTTGCTTCTTTCAATGCATTGTTAAAATAGTAATCGTCGATTTGTATGGGGCAGGTGTACCTAGGGGATCCCCAGGCATTCTTTCTATGGATCTCTGGATAGTATGGCATTATACTTTTGACTACCCCAGCAACTTCTTCCGCAGATTGGTTGGCATAATCAACATAAGCATTCAAGGCCTTTTGTTGTCCGCCGGAGATTTGACAAAATCCCGTAAAGCTGCACAGCAGCAACAAGATCGTTAGGGTTGGTCGCATCGAATAAACTTAAGAAAAAGTGTGGTAAACCTGTATTTCAATAACGCGGATTATAAAAAATAGACGGGCAAAAAACAGCCTAATTACAGTCCATGGAGCATTTACCGGAAAAAACGGGATATAATGAACCATTTGACTATGGATTTGTTGTGTATACAATTATCATTAAAACATTATTTATCTTAATACTATGGCAACCTGGAAAATGGACCCCAACCACACTGAAGTGACTTTCAAAGTGAAGCACCTTGTGATATCTACCGTGAGTGGAACTTTTGACGTTGTAAACGGAACCGCAGAAAGCAACAACGACGATTTCTCTGACGCAAAAATTATTTTCGAAGCTGACGTAAACAGCATCAACACCAAGAATGAAAATCGCAATGGTCATTTGAAGTCAGCCGACTTTTTTGACGCCGCGAAGTATCCAAAACTGACTTTTGATTCTACCTCTTTTAAAAAGAAGTCTGATGACCAATACGAATTGGTTGGAAATTTAACGATCAAAGAAACAACCAAAGAAGTGAAGTTGGCGGTTACATACAATGGAACTGTGAAAGGTTTCGGCGGAAGTTTCGACGTTGCCGGCTTTGAAATCATTGGCAAAATCAATCGTCAAGATTATGGTTTAAAATGGAGCGGATTGACCGAGACAGGTGGCGTGGTCGTTGCAGACGACGTGAAACTCGAGATTCATACTGAGTTTATTAAAAGCTAAACTAACAATCATCGGCAAAGGAGTAATTTTAAGTTAACTCCTTTGCTGGTGCTTTCAATCTTCATAGACCTGAATGAATCGCAATCATTTTGTTCGTGCAAGCTTATTAAGTTTATTCTCAATGAATTCGTTAAAAGATCTTAAGAAATTTACTGATGATCTGTCGACCGGCGATAGTAAAATGCCGGTGTTATTCATCGGGCACGGAAGTCCCATGAATGGCATAGAAGACAATGACTTTACTCTTCGATGGAAACAATTGGGTCAGGAAATTCCAGTCCCTACGGCTGTACTGGTCGTATCTGCACACTGGTTTACCCGTGGAACATTGATTACAGCTATGGATCATCCGCCAACGATTCATGACTTTGGTGGCTTTCCTAAAGCATTGTTCGATGTTGAGTACCCGGCGCCTGGCGACCCCGTTCTGGCAGCAGTAACTGCAAAGCTTATTCACAATACTGACGTTGTTCTTGATCACGATTGGGGTTTGGACCACGGAGCATGGACCGTTGTAAAACATATGTATCCTGAAGCTAACATTCCGGTGTTACAGCTCAGTATCGACTATACCAAAGGGCCCGAATTTCACTACGAGCTTGCCAAAGAACTGGCAGCCTTGCGGAATAAAGGTGTTCTGATTTTAAGCAGTGGCAATATGGTTCACAATCTGCGGATGGTGAACTGGAGTTCTCCGCGGGCTGGATTTGAGTGGGCCAATGAGACGAATGAAAAGTTTAAATCATTGATTCTGGACGGCGATCACAATGCACTCATTCACTATGAAACGCTAGGACAGTCAGCGAAGCTGTCAATTCCAACACCAGAACATTACCTACCCTTACTCTATACGTTAGGATTACAGGAAAAATCGGAATCTGCAAGCATCTTTAATGATAAGACCATTATGGGGTCTATTTCGATGACATCAGTAATAATCAAATAGATCAAAATTTCTTCTCAGCAGACCGAACCCAAAGCTTAACGGCTCTTTACTTTACGTTACTATTAACGGCTATGTTCTCCCCCGATTGTTGGACTTTTCTGGCCGTCATTCGCAAACACATTTTACAAAAACTTCGCTCCCACTTCACTCCAGTTATTCAATCTATTGAATTGGGAAATGTGAAGATTGTGTGGTGCTGTGAATAAAAACTTCTCACCATTAAATCCCGCCAGGTTATAATCAAGATCATCGATCATATAATGACCGTGGACTACGGTTTTACTTCCACAAAATACGATCTGTTTCCAGTTAAGAAATGGTAAATACTGATTGAGCCATTTAAGTTTCTCCGCCAATGACTGCGGAAATTCCATTGCGGCCGAAACAATGAACACTTCATACTTCTTGTTCAGTTCCTTTATCACAAGTTCGCTTCCTTCATTTGGCCTCATGTTAAGGAAAAACTCCTCCCGGTAGGGAAACTGCTTGATGATATCATAGTTGCCCGGAAATCCTCCACCTTCCTCATGATGGTTAAGGGACTCGCGTAGTACCCGTACTCCAAATTCTTTTTCATAATAATCAATAAACTGACCCGTAGCATCCACTATTACGTCATCCATATCAATAATCATCCTTTTCATTCAAGTCGATTTGTTATATTTCAAGAGTGCAAAGATGTCACTTTATGAACGGACGACAAATATTTTCAATCGCCTTCGTACTAACGGCGATTGCCTCATATGGCCAGAAAAGTATTTCCGTTGTCTCTCCTTCCGGACAAATCAAGGTCACCGTAGAAAGTAAAGACTCGATTTACTACTCATTCGCAGTCAATGGAAAAACAGTAATCGCTTCATCCGCCATAGCGCTCGTCACCAATCATGGCAAGTTCGGGATAAGACCGGTAGTATTAAAATACGAAAAAAGGACAGTCAACGAGGTTATTGTCAACCCTGTTCCAATCAAAAGAAAAAGGGTACCCGATCACTTCAATGAAGTGACTATACGGTACCGCGAAAATTTCGCACTGATCTTCCGCGCCTATGATGACGGCGTTGCGTATCGTTTTGAGACAGCATTGAAAGACTCGTTAGAGATCCAGAACGAGATAGCGTCTTTCAGATTTGCCCAAAAGGCGGCTTGCTATTTTCCCGAGGTTAAGAAGCGTGAAAATGTGGATATCTATCACACAAGTTTTGAAGAGCCTTATCAGATCTTCTCACTTCACCAAATAAATAAAACGCAGATCTGCTTTAGCCCGACATTGATTGATGATCAATCAATCAAGACATTCATTACAGAATCCGACCTTATCGATTATCCTGGAATGTTCCTCGGGGGCACATCGTCCAACGGACTGCATGGCGTATTTGCACCTGCTCCGGACAAAGAAGAAGTACAAGGCGGTGAGTTCAAACAGTGGGTAGTGACGGCGCGCAAGAATTATATTGCCAGAACCTGCGGAACACGCAACTTTCCCTGGAGAGTCATCGGCATTGCCCAGCACGATGGGGATCTTCTAATAAATGATCTGGTCTACCGACTCGGCAAACCTCCAGCTTCGAGTGATTGGTCGTGGATAAAACCAGGAATCAGCACAGATGAATGGATTTGTGGAATCAACCTGCACAACGTTGGCTTTAAAGCAGGTATCAATACTGAAACATACAAATACTACGTCGACTTTGCGAGCCGGTTTGGGATGCAATACGTTATGCTCGACGCCGGCTGGTCAGACTATGACGACCTCTTTAAAACTACCCCGGGACTTGACCTCAAAGAATTGTCGGCTTATGCGAAAACCAAGAACATCGGTTTGATGTTATGGACTTTATCGATGACGCTCGACAGGCAACTCGACGAAGCACTAGACATGTTCAACAGTTTGGGGATTAAAGGGTTTTTGACAGATTTCATGGATCGCGATGATCAGAAGATGGTGGGGTTTTATCATCGCGTCGCGAAAGCTGCCGCGCAAAGTAAATTAATGGTGATGTTTCACGGGGCTTTTAAAAATGCTGGCCTGGAGCGGACCTATCCCAATGCGATTACACGCGAGGCGATTCTAGGATCGGAATATAATATCTGGAGTGATAAGGCTACTCCAGAACATGACCTCCTGATTCCATTTATCAGAATGTTAGCCGGACCGTTGGACTATGAGCCGGGATTCTACAACAACGCCAATCAACGAACATTCAAACCGTTACCTGACATGGTAATGTCACAGGGAACGCGTGTACATCAACTGGCTATGTTTGTTGCTTATGATAGCCCGATGCAGATATTTTCAGGGAACCCATCAGATGCCTATCTCGAAGTAGAATTCACAACGTACCTCGCGTCACTGCCAACGTCGTGGGACAACACAAAAGTTATCGACGCGAAAATTGGAGACTATCTTATCATGGCGAGACAGAAAGACAGCGACTGGTACGTCACCGCGATGACAGATTGGACGCCAAGAGAATTTCAGATCGACTTGTCATTTTTAGCACCTGGAAAATTCCGGGCATTTATTTGTGAAGACGGACTCAATGCTTCAAAGAATGCAAGTGATTACAAAATGGGATACCAATTGGTGGACGCTTCTTCAAAACTGAACATCAGTATGTCTGCGGGTGGTGGTTACGTTGTAAAACTCATCAAGTTAAATGATGCAAGACCATAACTTAATCATCGTTTTGAACACGTTCAACAGTAGTATTGACGCAAACATTGCGAAGAGTAAACTCGATGCTTATGGTATTCCGTGTTTTCTTACGGAAGAAAACATGGCCAATCTGTATCCCGGCGCCAGCACTTTGATGAATTTCAACGTTCGACTTCATATTCTTCAGGAAGATGAAGAGAGCGCTCGTCACATCATGGCAGAAATGAATCTCGACGTATCGGATGACACCGTCATGCAGTGTCCTGCCTGCCGGTCAAACAACGTCCACAGAGATTTTCCGAAGAAACTGACCACAAGTTTCTTTTCCGAATTGCGATTCTTGTTTTTTGGAATCTTCAATCCTGAAAAAAAAGTCTGTCGTTGCGCTGATTGCGAATGTGAATTTTAATCGTGATCCGCATTGACCACTTTGTTCCTATTGAATGCAGAATTAACTTGCGTCCATTATCATCAAATATGTCGAAAGTAATTGTTGGTGTCATGGGTCCTGGCGAAAATGCAACGCCAGATGAAAACGAACTCGCTTATGAACTTGGGCGCGCTATCGCCAAAGCTGGTTGGATCACGTTGACCGGTGGAAGAAGTTTCGGCGTGATGGATGCTTCAATGAAAGGCGCGCGTGAAGAAGGTGGACTAACGATCGGTATACTTCCCGGCGATAGTGAAAAAAACTCCTCCGACAATGCCGAGATCAAAATCATCACTAGCATGGGAAGCGGAAGAAACTACATCAGCGTACTAACAAGTAACGTCATAGTGGTTTTGGGTATGGCTGCAGGAACTGCATCAGAAGTTGCGTTGGCATTAAAATCTCGTAAGAAAGTATTTCTTCTAAACCAGGACGAAATTACAATACGCTTTTTTAAAAACCTTGGGAGTTACAATGTCATCGTAACGAAGACAGTTGATGAAACTATGAAGTCGATCAAGGATTATCTTTCAGTTAATCAACCCGTTTAATTTTATTATTCGGTTAATACGAGTTTCTCTGCTGCATCTCTGATTAATTCCAATTCAGTTTCAGACAATTTAAAGTCCAGTGCTTTTACGTTGTCTTTTACCTGAGCTTCATCCCTCGCACCGACAAGAACACAGTCCATTCCCGGCTGTCGCGTAGTCCAGTTTATCATAAGTTGCGTTAATGTAGCGCCATGATCCTTCGCGATTGGCTTAAATGTTTCAAGCATTGCGTTTACACGTTCAATATTCGCCGGCTTGTAGAAGCGGTTATTAGCGCGTGTATCTCCGTCATTAAACTTGTGATCCGGCTTAATCTTTCCCGTGAGCAGCCCGCGCTGAAGTGGACTGTATGGCACTATACTCATCGACTTCTGTAACGCCTGCGGTACAATGTCTTTTTCAATTGCGCGGTGAATCAAACTATAAGGCACCTGATTGGAGACAAGTTTGATTGTCTTTAAAGCTTCAGCAACCTGCGCGGATGAATAGTTACAAACACCTGCGGCCCTGACTTTGCCCTCTTTCATGAGGGTATTAACAGCATCCATAGTCTCAGCAATCGGTGTTGTGTTATCTGCCCAATGAATCTGAAAGAGATCGATATAGTCGGTCTTCAGTCTTTGAAGGCTATCCTCGCATTCTTTGATCACGCTTGCGCGTTTCGAGTTCTTATAGATTTTCAAAGGCTTACCATCGTTGTCGACGGTGTCGAACGAAAACTCACCTTCGTGAGTCTTCCAGTTCATGCCATACTTTGTTAATATCTGATACTTGTCGCGTGCAATACCTTCCATTGCACGGCCGACGAGGACTTCACTTTTTCCGAATCCATAGACCGGCGCAGTGTCGATTGTCGTGATACCCGCATGGAAAGAAGCGCGAATCGCTTTAATAGCATCCGTTTCCTCCGCGCCACCCCACATCCATCCTCCAATTGCCCAAGCCCCGAATGCAATAGGGGTAACGTTAACTTTTGAATCACCAAGTCTCTTTAATTTCATAACACATTTTTAAGTTCATTTTTATTACATGCCCACCATCACAAATGCGCCCCAATAGTAGGGATTTTTATACTTTGTCATGAGTTGAAGCTGAGCTTGCTTAAATGCTTTTTGTTTGATTTCCATTTTGTATAGAAGTATGTCATGAGTTGTTGCGTTGCTCCATCATCAACTTTCCAAAGACTCATGATTAACGCATCTGCACCCGCGACAAGAAAGGCCCGCTGTTAAGATCATTTTCAGCTTCATTTTACTGCGCCAGATTATAACGAAGTACTCCATAGTTGTTCAAAGAAACGGCGACAGCCATATTGTTGTCGCCGTACTTACATTTCTAAGTTTGAGTGCCTCCGAGGTAAATTCCTCTGCTTGCGTAAACCGTCCCATCGTCGCGTAAAGCAATCCCTGGTTTGAAATTGTTTTGAGGTATCCAACGTCGCTCGTCAAACTTGCTTTCTCATAAGCGTTTTTCGCAAGAGAAAACTTTCGCTCAGCAGCAGCAAACTTCTGACTGGCATACAATACTTCGCCCATTTCAAGATTAAATCTGGCGCGTTCCGCATCGGTGAGTTGTGAATTCTTATAGTAGGCTGAACCCAATGTGACCATGGAGGTTAATCTCGCGTTTTCTTTTACATCAAACAATCCTGAATTGTCACTGAGTAAAATAGCGTAATCAAAATCTGACAAATCAAATTCTGCGCGTGCCTTCTGCATACCGTTCAATACACTGTTGAGAAGTTTGGATCTGTTCTCTTTTGTATTAAAGCTCTTGGCTTTTTTGACCGCAGCATTCTCAGGGTCCTTAAGAATCTGGGCACGAGTGTCAAAAATTGAAATAAAAAACAATAGCACGACCGTTATGCCTGCACTTCCCTTCATTTAATCTGCTTTAATCTGAATTTTTCTTTCGATCGAATTGACTACTTCGTCACGATCAAATCGTGTAGTCTGAATCGCGATATGCTTTGATCACAGCAAGTTCACCTTCCTTACCCGGCATTGAGTTACCATGCTCCATACCCCAGACACCATTGTATCCTTTTTGATGGCAGTGTTTAAAGATTGATTTGTAATTTACTTCCCCGGTGCTTGGCTCTTTGCGGCCTGGATTATCGCCGATCTGGAAGTACGCGATCTCGTCCCAGCATCTGTCAATGTTATTGATCAAATCTCCCTCGTTGCGTTGCATGTGATAAATATCGAACAATATCTTACAAGAAGGACTGTTCACCGCCTTACACAGTTCGA
The DNA here is from genome assembly GCA_039916665.1 of Chryseolinea sp. GTDB lineage: Bacteria > Bacteroidota > Bacteroidia > Cytophagales > Cyclobacteriaceae > Chryseolinea. The sequence continues at coordinate 47,800 of JBDSKX010000062.1, forward strand.
AGGTCTGATCGGAATGACGCATGAATAAATCCGGGTTATCGCTGAGTGGTTCGAGGACCATAACCATTCCGTGTGGCTCAAATATTTCTGCTCCCCGTCTCAGTGCGTCAATAACATTGGCTGTCTGAATTCCCATCGGCATGGATCGTTCGAAATAGCCTGGCACTACGGTCATCCATTTGGCATTGACACGCTTTGCAAGTTCAACGCTATCCTTACACGTTTTAATGAATACATCCTTGAATTCCTGTTTGCCTGTGGTCAACGAGACTTTCCAGTTGTCGCCGCCGTCTACGACAAACACTCCGAGCGTCATTCCGAGCTTCGAAAGTGCCGCACCAATATTGTTTTGTTCTTCTTTTGATCGCTTTAGCAATCCATTATCCTCGACAGCGCGAAATCCCTGAGCATGCATAAACTTTATTTGCTCAACGAAGTCTTTTCCACCACTGTTGCTGAACATTCCATCGTGTGGTGCAAACTTCAAGATAAAAGGTTTCTCAGCAACGATCGCCGAATCTGCTGTAAGCGACCTGGCACTGCCAGCGAATGTATTGGTTGCTGTTACGGTAGCTGCGGCAACTGTGATCGAATTGCGGAGAAAATTTCTTCTTTTCATTTGATTGCGATTTGGTTGTGGATTTACTGATGGGCATCCAAGTTAGAATATTCTTCAAAAATGTTCCAACATAAGTTTTGTCAGCCTAGTTGCTATCTTGCGCCTTGCTGCGCTACGGTCAGCCTACTTAAGCGGAATTCATGAAACTTTACATCAATATTACGCGTGCTGTCATTCAGGCGCTGGAAATGATCTTTGCCGAGGGGAAATTCGCCGACAAGGTGATTGAGAAAGTATTGAAACAAAATCCCAAATGGGGAGCCCGCGACAGAAGATTTATTGCTGAAACAACTTATGACATTGTTCGATGGTACCGGCTGATTGAAAACATCACAGAAGCTGAACCAAATGACTACTGGAAACTACTTGGCGGATGGTGTGTCGTCAACAAAATTGGTCTTCCTGACTGGGAAGAATTCAGAACGTTGAATGAGAAGAAAATTCTTGAGCGCCTTAATAAAATGAATAATATCCGCCGATTCCGTGAATCCATTCCCGATTGGCTCGACACTATCGGAGAAGAGGAACTTGGCGAAACTTGGGACAAAGAACTTCATGCACTCAATCAGGAGGCAAGCGTTGTGCTACGAACCAACACGCTTAAGGTCTCAAGAGACAGCCTGAGAAAACAGCTTGGGGATTCTGAAATAGAAACTGACATACTACCTGCCTATGATGACGCTTTGATCCTCGATCAACGTCAGAATGTTTTTCGTCATCCTGCATTCAAGGAAGGTTTTTTTGAGGTGCAGGACGCGTCATCTCAACGCATAGCTCCATTCATGCGGCTCGAACCTGGTATGCGTGTAGTGGATGCGTGTGCTGGCGCCGGAGGAAAGACACTTCACATTGCTGCGTTGATGAAGAACAAGGGGCGCATCATTGCGATGGATGTTGAAAAATGGAAACTTGACGAGTTGCAGAAACGTGCGCGTAGAGCTGGCGTTAGCAATCTGGAAGCAAGAGTGATCGAATCTTCGAAAACAGTGAAACGTCTGGACAACACGGCTGACAGACTGCTACTCGACGTACCCTGCTCTGGCCTCGGGGTCTTGAAAAGAAACCCCGACGCGAAATGGAAATTATCAATAGAATTTATAAATAATGTAAAAGAACTGCAGCGTCATATTCTCACCGATTACTCAAGTATTCTGAAGCCCGGTGGTATGATGGTCTACAGCACGTGCAGCATTCTGCCGTCGGAGAATGAACAACAGGTGAAAAACTTTCTCGACGGTACGCAGGGCAAATTTCAATTGATTCAGGAAGATCATTGCTGGCCGTCGGAAGGATTTGATGGCTTTTATATGGCCCTGATCAAAAGAATGTAAGTTACCGCAACCGTTGCGCCGAAGGATGTATTCTCCCACATATCAAATAAGCAGGTCACTACCCGTTGCAGCCCTTACGGCATTTATCTAAATTGACAGTCCATTATAAATTTTTCGAGGTTGAGATTCAGTCTTACGTTCTTGTCTCTGTTGGGGTGGTGCACATTAGCCGCGCAGGATTTCGCACCCTATGAACAGAACATTCCAAACACAGCAGTAACATTTAAAATGCTTCCCATTCCTGCCGGAAGTTTTACCATGGGCAGCGCGTATTCAGAAGCAGGTCGTGATGAAGATGAAGGACCAGAAAAAAAAGTGACACTCACGGGGTTCTGGATGGGTGAACATGAGGTGACTTTTTCAGAGTGGGACGCCTTTTTCAGAAATATGGACGTGCCACAAACCAAAGCCATTGCTTTGGATGCTATATCAAGACCTACAGCACAATATATCGATCTCACATGGGGAATGGGTCGCGACGACAAGCAACCTTCCAATAGCATGAGTCAGCCCGCCGCCATAATGTACTGCAAATGGCTTTACACGCAGACGGGTTTTTTTTACAGACTGCCAACAGAAGCAGAATGGGAATATGCATGTCGCGCCGGAACTACCTCCATGTTTCCGTTTGGCACTGATGCATCGTCCCTAAAAGAATATGCCTACTTTAAAGACAATAGCGGTGCTAAATTTCATAAGGCCAGTCAGTTGAAACCGAATGACTGGGGTTTGTACGACATGCTGGGTAATTTGAGTGAATGGACGCTTGATCAATATGATCGTAAGACATACGAAAAACTTAAAGACAATGTCAAAGACCCGATCACTCCTCCTGGCTCAAGATATCCGAAGGTAGTGAGAGGCGGTTCATATCTTACCGAGGCTAAAGAGTCGAGATGTGCGAATCGCATTCCTTCATTGGCCGAGTGGAACAAGCGTGACCCGCAGATACCCAAAAGCCGATGGTGGCTTACGGATGGAATGACGATCGGGTTCCGGGTTGTGCGGCCAATTACACCACCATCAAAAGATGAGATCGAAAAATTCTATAATCAATACTTGAAATGAAATCTGGAACAATACTTCAATTTTAACGAATGCCCCATGAAAACAGAAGAAAAAGGTAAGACGAACCGCAGAACTTTCGTCAAGCAATCAGGTTTGCTTGCCGGAGGACTTGTAGCAGCACCATTCTTGTCGAACGCAGAATATTTTCCCAAAAAAGATAACAGCATTAAAATAGCCCTCATTGGTTGTGGCGGTCGCGGAACTGGCGCAGCCATGCAGGCGCTGAAGACTAAAGAGAACGTTACGTTAGTCGCTATGGCCGATGCGTTCCGCGACAGACTTGATAGTTGCTACGCGCTACTTAACAATGATCAGAATGAAGATGGCAATGTGAAGGCTAGGGTAAAAGTACCTGAAGCGAACAAGTTTGTTGGATTTGACGGTTACGAAAAAGCGATGAAGCTGGCGGATGTCGTTATCCTCACAACCCCTCCGGGATTCAGACCCATTCACTTCGCTGAAGCTGTTAAGCAAGGCAAGCATATTTTCATGGAAAAACCAGTGGCAACTGATCCTGCTGGAATCGCGAAAGTTCTTGAAACCGCTGAGATCGCGAAGCAAAAGAAATTAAATGTCGTGGTTGGTCTCCAACGTCACTATCAGAATTCATATCGCGAACTTTATAAAAAAGTTCAGGACGGCATGATCGGAGAAATTACTTCCGGTCAGGTATGGTGGAACAACGATGGCGTATGGGTTAATGCGCGCCAGCCAAGTCAGACAGAGATGGAATATCAAATGAGAAACTGGTATTACTTCAACTGGCTTTGTGGGGATCACATCAACGAACAACACATTCACAACATTGACGTCATGAACTGGTTTAAAGGATCCTATCCTGTGAAAGCACAGGGTATGGGTGGACGCCAGGTTCGTACCGGTAAAGAATACGGTGAAATATATGATCACCATTATGTAGAATTTCAATACGCAGATGGCACGATACTAAACAGTCAGTGTCGCCATCAAAAAGGCACTTACGCAAAAGTCGATGAGATGCTTGTTGGCACGAAGGGAACAATTTATTGCAATGATGGTCTGATTTCTCATAAGGGAAATACATTATACCAATACAACAAGGCAGAAAATGAGCCTGATCCATATCAAACAGAACACGATGAGTTGTTTGCAGCCATCGCGAAAAACGAATATAAGTTCTGGGATGCTGAACGTGGTGCCAAGTCAACAATGACTTCGATCCTTGGAAGAATGGCGACCTATTCAGGACAGGTTATCGAATGGGAACAAGCTATTACTTCGGGCATTAGCATTATGCCTACCACCTACGCATTTGATGCTATGCCTCCGACATTGCCAGATGCCAACGGATTCTACCCGATCGCGACACCGGGTGTTACCAAGTACTTTATGTAATTGTATTTCAAGTTTATTGATAGATGCCAGGCCACCTTTCCGTGGACCTGGCATCTTCTTTTTACAAGCATTGAGGTTTATGAGATTTTAATGCTTATTGTAAATTGCGATCTTTCGAACGATCGGAATCCAGATAAGAGAAAACCTTGAAAATCATTCGCTCCGTACTCCTGAAATTTTACGCCTTGTGGGTGTTCCTGGTGTTCTCGGTATTCATGGTGTTATTGCTTCCAGGAATCGTCGTCCCATTTTTTCTCGGTAAGAAATTTACCTGGCTAGGCTATACCTTCCTTAAAATATGGTCCTGGATATTCAGTAAACTCACTTTTATACACTACAGTTTTTACGGCAGAGAGAATTTCAAAAAAGGCAGGTCATACATCTACGTTAGTAATCACACTTCGTTCCTTGACATCCCGGGACTCACGATGATGATTCCGGGAGAATTCAGGCCGTTGGCAAAAAAAGAGCTTTTAAAGATTCCTGTCTTTGGATGGATTGCTCAATCCGCTGCGGTAATCGTTGATCGTTCAAGTGGCGAGAGTCGGAAGAAAAGCATGGATAAGTTAAAAATGCTTTTGAAGGAAGGTCTATCTATTCTGATATTCGCCGAAGGCACACAGAATCGAACTAAAGAAATACTTCAGCCTCTCAAAGACGGAGCATTTCGCATCGCGATAGATACGCAACAGCCTATACTCCCAATGGTTGTTGTCGGTGCAGGACCATTAATGGCACCCGGTACAATTGAGATGCATCCGGGATATGTTAAAGTGGTCGTGGGTCCGGAAATTGCGACAGCCGGACTAGGATATCAGGATATGGGCAAACTCAAACAGCTCGTTTACGACGCGATGTCAAAGATGATTTTGGAGCATAGACCGGCGCAGGCTTAAAGCCCTACAATCCGATTTCCAAACATCCCAATCACTAATACAAATGTTTCACCCGGCTTCCAGGACTTTGGCGATTGTGCCGTCAGGTCAAGAAGTCGACGCAAAAAGCGCTGTTAAGGACCCATCGTGAACCAGTGGTGAACCAGTGGTGAACCGGAGTAGAGGGGGTAAAACGTCACAAATCGTAGTGATTCGTTTCAAATCGTGCTAAGTTGTAACGATTTGTTATAAATCGTTACAAATCGCGTAAGCGCACTTCAAAGAGGCACTACTTTTGTACGAGACGTCGGCGCGCTGTTTTCTCCGCGATGTCGCGTCCAAAGTGAGCAGTCTGATCACTTCATTTCTATTTCAAGAACAGTTGGCGAGTTCCATCGATTTCAGGTAGACTTCAGAGATCAGGACGATATCCGGAATTATAACTTCGATCTGACGCCTTACAAAATCAGCATGATGAGCATAGGTAAGATTTTTTCAATTTTAGTCCGCGCCGTCGGTCTTAGCGAAATTTTCAACCAGGTGGTCTGCTACGTCATGACCAAGATCAAGACCAACCATGCAATCCTTGCGATAGTGGATTCCGCCATACAACCTTGACATTGCAGCCTCCATGGCCATATCATCAAACTCACCTTTGTGCTCAGGAAAAAGATATGTAAGCATTCTTGCTCCAGAAGCCGAGAATGTCGAGTGTCCTGAAACATAAGCAGGAAAGTTTGGAATTCCGGTTCCTGTCTTGATCGACGCGTCGAGCTGTGTTGGTCTCGCATTAAAGTAAAAGAACTTGGTGTCCCAGCAGGCGATAGCAGCATTTTGCATCACCATATTCAGCAAGGCAAAAGCGCGGGCAGTACGTACTTCGCTATACTTTGCATCAATGATATACTCGGCTGCAATGTCATTCCAGTGTCCGGGAGGCGTGTAGGTACCGACTCCGTCAGCCCATTTGTGAACGATTGCAAGTCGTTCGCGGGTCAAGTTGTCGCTATAGTATTTAACTTCTTTTATTTCTTCCGCCATTTCAGCGGTTCCTCTCAACGGGGGGGCTGGGGAACGAATTGCCACGATCTGGTCCGTAGTCATTAACCAGGGTGTCACTTTTGTAAATAAAGGAAGCATTGGAGGACGCGGCGGTGTTTCAAGACTCACCCATGCTTCATCACCTCTGCTTTCAGCGTTAGCACGCAGCCCAGCCCAATACGAAGGATTTCCAACAGAAGCACCCATGCCATCACCGCGACCGCGCGCTACAAAAAGCGCGGCCACCGATTTGCCAAAATTTAATCCTGCTGTGATGTCAGAACTTGATGCTTTGCCAGACCACAAGGCTGCATTGCGTTGCTCTGCTGCCTTTAATGTTATTTCTTCAAGGGCGGCCGGGAAAAGAAACTTGAGCAATTCGGCTGTTGTCGATGAAATTACTGCATCTTCTGAAGGATATGCCGGAAGCGTTGTCTGCGGAACAAGCGCCTGAACGTCTCCATCAACCTGAGATGGTGATGGCCTGTTGTAAAGATATTTGTAGTGCCATGTAGCCTTTAATGCATCATAGACCGCGGCACTTACATAACCGTAAGCACGGGAAGCATACGGGGGATTTGAAAATGGAAATCCAGGATCAGCAAATGCATTTTCGGCATCCGGTGCAGGATAAGTTCCATCAGTTTTCGGCGCGGGCGGAAGATTGTAACGCGCTACGAGTCCACGAAAGATTTGATTCCAGCGCAAAACACCACCACCACTCCAATATTCAATAGCGGCGCGTTGTTGTTTTGTCAGTTTACTTTGAATATCCTTGATCGAAGCAAGTTCGGCCTTATATGCATCTGAGGTTACGTCTGCCGGCGCAGGTACCGCGACCTGTTCATTTGAATTCATGAAGACCATCTTCCAGTCTCCGGCATTCGCATCGATGTTAGCAGGCTCCAGTGTTGGTAGTTGCTCACTTAGATCGATAGACTTATCACAGCTTGTTACAGTCACAATGCTTAGAACTGCCGTGATCACAATTGGTAAGTAAAATTTCATTTTCATAGCGTTAACTATTGAGCGTCTTTTTGATTGAAACGAATGGTATAAAATAATCCGGCAAGCAATGTAGTAGCCTGACCCATGTTACGTCCTGCGAGTGTATAATCAACAGAACCACGAACTGCGAATCCTCTTGGACGTGGCAAATAATACATTACTAATGCGCCAAGCCTCTGGGTGTTCATTCTATTAGAAACAAAAGGCATATCCTGACGACGAATGTCTCCACCTCCAAGGGTATTCATCTGCGTGTACTGCAGTTGTGCCTGAAGCGCCCCAACATGATAACCAGCGCTTAAAAAAAGATCGAATACATTTGGCATCTTAACCTGGTCGCTTGCGATGAACTCGTTACCGTTGTAGTAAGAGGTTCTGTCAAGTTTAGTATTGCTCCTCCACGTATAACCTGCAGATGCATTGAGGAACCATCCTTGTTTTAGACGAGAATATGCTGTAAGGCGATAAGTGATATTCTTTGTGTGCGTTCCGATCGAAAGTGGGAAAAAATCCGGCGTATAGTTGGTAAGCGGTACTGAACCATTGATTACGCCGAAGGCATCAAAGCGAATGGCCTCTTTCTTTATCCTGACGAAGTTGTATTTAAACCCGACGGTGAGATCCTGAACACCCTCCATGCCATGAAGTGTACCCTGACTCGCTGTAGTCTTGACATAAGGTACCATAGCAATAACATCCAGTCGATTAAAAATGCCGTAGTTCGCGTACCACATCAGACTCTGTGTTGTGATTGATCCGATATTTCCGTTATCTCGTTTTAACTCACCTTCCCAGTAATTTTTCCATTGATCGTGCGTGTACATAAAGCCTGTACAAAAATTATTCTTTGGCATCATTAGTCCGTCGTTCAAATTTTGCGCTCGGACATTTCCAGCTGTTGCGGCAAGACATACGTACAGGATTATCCCAAAGTATGTAGCCTCTTTTCTAAAGAGTAAAGATCTAGTCATATGTTATAGATGTGATGTATAAATTCAAATCAGACAACAACGCGTATACCGCACGTTGCCTGGACAATGAAATGATAGTTGATCATCTCAAAAAAAATTGTCGCTCAGGCCTGAGGTGGGGGACTGAATATTGATAGTGAAATGCTGGTGAAAAATTCGGGGGCAGCATCTTCATATACAGAATAATTCCAGCCGTTAGACTGGGTAGAAAGCGTAATAAAAGACGGAAAAAATTCTTTCAGAAAATCCACAGCGTACTTTGGGGTATGCTTGTTATTGACCGGTTTGTCAGTGAATGTTTTAACATAGTCTGTTAACGCCTGATTGATCATTTTGCTGTCATTGTCCTTGATACACACAATATACAACGTGTCCATTTCCAGCTTTTGTTTCACCAGACGATAAAATTCTCCCTGATGTGCTATTTGACCATCCACTCTTTCAAAAATTCCCTTGTCTATATGGTACGGAAGAGCCATGGGCACTTTCAACGTGACTGTCTCGTCGGTGCGGTATTGCTCCTTATTTAGCCTGGCAACCAAATCAAGCCCAGCCTTATACTTCAGGCCCACCAACAGGCCATAAAATCCAAGTGCATTGAATAGCACAATGAACGCAAAGAATATCGCCGTAAACCTTTTCAATTGGGAATGGAAAGTTTCGACATAGTTATCAAAAAAAAAGGGAATAGTCAATAAGCAGCGGTCGCAAGACGTGATGAGTGGATCTTGGGTGTCCATTGAAATATATCACAACGGCACATAAACGACCTTTTTGGTCTCAAAGAATTCGCCTTCGAAGTATTCCTTGAGCTCGAAGATTTGATAGGGCCTTTTGAGTTCCTCCATTTCCTCCTCGAGTTCACCGCCTTTGAGGTATAGGATGCCATTGAACACGGGGTTCACCGACTCACTGCTCACCCGTTTGTTGATCCAGTAGTAAAATTCCTTGATCCGGGTCACGGCGCGACTGACTACAAAATCATAACTGCCCTTTAATTCTTCCGCGCGTACTTGCTCAGCCTTTACGTTTTTCAAGCCCAGGCCACTGGCAACGTGATTCACAACCGTAATTTTTTTTCCTATGGAATCGACAAGGTGAAACGACGTCTCTGGAAAAAGTATAGCAAGGGGAATACCCGGAAACCCTCCACCCGTTCCGACGTCCAGTACTTTCGAACCAGGTTTGAACGCATTTACCTTTGCAATCCCCAAAGAGTGGAGGACGTGATTGATAAAAAGGTTATCTATGTCTTTCCTGGAAATGACATTGATTTTGTCATTCCATTCCCGATACAATGGATCCAGCTTGCAGATCTGCGAACGCTGTAGTTCGGTTAACTCAGGAAAATATTTAAATATGATTTCAGCGGTTTGCAAAACGATGTCTTTAGGATCTATTTTTATCCTTCGCGAAATATAATGAAACCATCCTATCTCTTCCTCCTGGTAGCCTGTATAGTGATCGATTCCTGCACACCAAAACATGATTTACAATCCAAAAGTACGGTGTCATTAAAGATCGACTCGCTGATCCAAACTGTTCCTGATTTTAGCGGCGTAATTCTGCTGGCTGATCATGGTGTAATAAAGTATCACCGTGCTTTCGGATTTCGAAACCGCGAACGCCAGGTGGCGTTAGATACCTTGGACATATTTGAACTGGCATCGGTTTCAAAGCAGTTTACGTCGATGATCATTATGATGCTACAGGAAGCAGGCAGGCTTCAGTTTGATGACTCACTATCAACCTACATCAAGGGACTTCCTTACAACGGTATCACCATCCGAAATTTATTAACCCATACTTCCGGTCTGCCAGACTATCAGGCGGTAATGGATGAACATTGGGACAAATCGAAAGTCGCGGGTAATGAAGACAACATCGCTTATCTGATAAAGTATAAGCCGTCGATACTGTTTAAGCCTGGCGACAGATACAAATACAGCAATACGGGTTATATGCTTTTAGCCAGTATAGCAGAAAAAACTTCCGGTAACGATTTTATTGAATTATGCAGGAAGCGAATTTTCTCAAAGCTAAAAATGAAAAGCACTGATATTCGAACCCGCGTTGAAAAGCAAAGCATCGAGAACTTTGCGTTAGGATATATCTACGAAAGTGGCAAAGAGCGGTATGTCACAGCCGATTCATTTCCCGAGTTTAATTATGCAATATGGTTAGGAAACCGAAAAGGTCCCGGAAGGATTAGTTCTACGAGCAACGATCTTTTACTGTGGGACCGCGCGCTCTACACTGAAGATCTTATCAGAAAGAAAACACTTGATATCGCATACACAGCGATGACGTTAAACAACGACAGTATTTCAAATTATGGATTTGGCTGGAACATCACAACCGACTCGTTGCTTGGCAAAGTGGTATCACATACCGGCGACAATCCCGGTTACAAGACAGAGATTGTACGTTATATCGATCGCGATAAAACGATCATCTTTCTTAACAACAACGCGCATCCGAAGAAGGCAGAAATAATGGCGGAGATTAGGAAAATTGTTAGTAGAAACTGATCTGACAGCAGGCTTTTGAACGCCTTAAATGTGGTCGCGCTTGTTTTTCACCATCTCAAACATAAGTTCGCGCGCGCGGTGTAGTTGTGCCTTTACTGTTCCTAACGGAGCATCAAGTTCGACGGCAATTTCTTCGTACGATAACTCATGAAAATACCGAAGCCTCACCAGCTTCTGATACTTGGGCGGTAGTTTATCCACGAATAGCTGTATCAGCTCGGCCTTCTGCATACGAATAGCTTCTTCCTGCGGATCGAGATTTTCGTCTTCAACATCAATTGAAACCGACTGGCCGTCATCATCAGTAAATGTATTCTCAATACTTAGCGTGTTGAGTTTTTTCTTACGGATAAAGTCGATCGTGTTATTGGTGGCGATCCTAAAAAGCCAGGTACTAAAAGTAAAATCCTTTTTAAAACGATGAAGACTTCTGAATGATTTCGCAAACGATTCGATGGTCAGATCCTCAGCGTCGTCCACGTTGCGGACCATCTTGAGAATCATGTGGTAAACGGGTCTTTTATAACGTTGAAGCAGTCTTGCATAGGCCTTGTCGTCCCCACCGACTGCCATGTCAATGAGTTTAAAATCTTCTATCGCCTTAGAAGAAAAACGACTTTCTAACTCTTCCATTTCACTTTTTTAGTTACGAGCGCCCGCAGACCGACGACAAGATAATAAAAGGCATAAATAAAATCTAAGGCGACAATAGCCCACCATTCAAACTTTTGACCAAGCGTTTTGGTGGCCTTAACGTAAACAAGTGTAAGTATTAGCACGCGAAAGAAAGTCAGTCCAAGGAACCATACGAGAAAAGGCGGCTGCAAGTTTCCGCTGATCGCGGCAAGACTAATCACCAGCAGCCATGACAGCACCCACGTAAATATAAAACTACCCAGTAACAGTTTGTGTGAAAATTTGTATCCTTTACCGACTGAGATATGCCTGAGCTTTTGTTTGTAAAACTCACCCCATGTTTTTTTCGGAATAGAATACATTTGTGCGTCTGGCTCAATACAGACCTGCGTTGCCGGGCCGGTAGCATATTGGTTAACATAAAGATCATCGTCACCGCCAGTGATGTGAAGTAAATTGTTGAACCCTTTTGATTCCAGAAACTTTGAACGGCGGTAAGCCAGGTTTCTACCGACACCCATATAAGGCGTGCCAAGCAAGCAAAACGAAATATACTGGATGGCAGTCAGCAAGGATTCAAAACGAATAAAAGTATTTAGGAAGCCAGGAAGTTTCTGGTAAGGGGAGTACCCCAACACAAAGTTGGTTGACTCAGCAAAATGTTTGCTCATGGTCGCGATCCATGAATTGCCCTGTGGCCGGCAATCTGCATCAGTCAAAAGAATCCACTCATAGCGCGCAGCTTTGATTCCAAGCGTGATTGCATATTTCTTTGGATCGACATGAGGTGGTGTACGATTAACATGAACCATTTTCAGTCTGTGATCCTTTGATGACTCCTCCAACAGCATATCGAAAGTAGCATCATTCGATCGGTCGTTGACCACCAGAATTTCGAATGCCGCAGCGTGCTGCTGACTGAGCAGCATCGGTATAAGTTCCCTGAGATTTTGTTCCTCATCATGGGCACAGACAATTACGGAGACCGGCAGCGGTGTAGTTTCCTTCCCCGCTTCAGCCGTGTTAAATGCCGCGATGAAAAGAATGAAGTAGATGATCTGAACGGCTACGGTAACGGAAAAAATTATTAGAAGGAGATACAAGGAAGTTAAAAATTAAAGAGGCACAAAGTTAAAAGCTGCGAGCTAACCTGAAAGTCCATTGATCCAAATCTGTTAAACTCAAAAGGCATTGCGCAGGTTGCTGATATTTTCCCGACTCGTAGGTAGGCAAAGTGCCCTCACTTTCTAGTCGAATTCTATCAAAAACCTAAAGATCAGTCATCAAAGACATTGGCCATAGACCATTCAGACTGTTTGCCGAATTCTTCGCTAAGCTAATCTGAATCGATTGAAGTCGTAAACGTTTGAAGTTATCTAACATCTGATACTATCTTGCAAGATCCATCTCACTGGAAAACCCGACTCCGGTTGTCATTCCGACAGGCTCTGGAAAAACTTTGACGAAAATATCTTTCAAATGTGCACGCACACAATTAATTTGTGTGCGAAAACATGTTCACTATGCAGGTCGGGAAAAATATACGCATAAAAGACATCGCCAAGCTGGCGGGCGTCTCTGTCGGCACGGTAGACCGGGTACTTCACAACCGTGGACGCGTCTCAGACTATGCACTTCGGAAAGTGACCGAAGTAATGAATCAAATCGATTATAAACCAAATCTGATTGCCCGAACGCTGGGCTCCAACAAAAACTATCGCATCGCCGCGATCATTCCCGACCCTACCCTGGATCCTTACTGGGCACAAACAAATCTTGGCATCATCCAGGCACAAACTGAATGGGCTCAATACGGAGTTATCGTCGACCAATTCCCATTTGACCTTTACAATAAGGATTCGTTCCAGCAAATTGCGAGCAAGGTTGTCGAAAGTCAACCCGACGGCATCGTGCTCGCACCAATATTCTATCACGAATCAGTACCTGCCTTTGAACTGTTTCAGGCACATAACATCCCTTATGTTTTGTTCAACACAAATATTCGCGAAGCAAAACCTCTCGCGTTTATCGGTCAGGACCTATCGCAAAGCGGAAAGGTCGGCGCCCAACTAATCATTCTCGGCCAACATGGCCCCGGTACTTTTGCCGTGCTACATATTGACGAGGATGTGCAGGATTCAGTCCACTTGCTAGAGAAAGAGCGTGGTTTCAGATCTCATCTCGAGGAGAATTCCAAAGCGCAGTACGAAATTGTGACGTTCAGCATCAGCCCGAATTCACCGACTTTCAACCAACAGATGGCCAAATTGATGGAAACAGAGTCTCTGAAGGGTATTTTCGTCAGCACTTCTAAGGGTACTGCCGTAGCAGCTTCATTTCTTCAACAGCATGGCAAAAGCGAAATTCGGCTTATCGGGTACGATATTCTGACCGAGAATCTCAAGTACCTACGTTCAGGAGTCATCGACTTTCTTATCAATCAGAACCCTAAACGCCAGGCGCATCTCGGGATCAGTCATCTGGTGAATCACCTTATGTTCAAAAAGAACACCCCGGGAACAGATCTTTTTCCACTGGAAATCATCACACAACAAAACGTTGATTCGTATCTGGGTTCAGGAATTCACTAAAACGTCGCCTCACCCATAATTTTCCAACCGAGGATTTGTCCCGACAGAAAGGTATTTTTGCGGGCTTTATGACCTTTCAACTGGTTTACTCGGACAATAAATCCTCAGCTCGCGCCGGCGTTCTAACAACAGCTCACGGCACGATTCATACACCCATTTTTATGCCGGTTGGAACTGCTGGTACTGTTAAGGCCATACATCAGCGCGAACTGGAAAATGACATCGGCGCTGAGATCATTCTTGGCAACACCTATCATCTCTATCTAAGACCCGGAACTTCGTTGCTTGAAAAAGCTGGTGGGCTTCACCATTTCAACGGTTGGTCTAGACCAATTTTAACAGACAGCGGCGGATACCAGGTTTATTCTCTCGGTGCAAACCGAAAGATAAACGAGCAAGGCGTCGTCTTTAAATCGCATATCGACGGTTCAAGCCATAGCTTTACACCGGAAAGCGTTATGGATATCCAACGTTCGATTGGTGCCGATATCATGATGGCCTTTGATGAGTGTACGCCATATCCCTGTGAGTACGCCTATGCGAAGAACTCGATGGGGTTAACGCACCGATGGCTTACGCGCTGCATAAACCAGGTGAACAACACATCGCCAAAATATCAATATGATCAAGTGCTGTTCCCTATTGTGCAAGGAAGTGTTTACCCGGATCTGAGAGAACAGTCGGCGACTTATATCGCTTCTCAAAACCAACCCGGCAATGCTATCGGAGGCCTGTCTGTTGGCGAGCCTCATGATGATATGTATTCCATGACGAGTCTGGTCTGCAGTATACTTCCAAAAGATCGTCCGAGATATCTGATGGGTGTAGGCACACCCGAGAACATACTTGAATGCATAGCTTTGGGTATCGACATGTTTGATTGCGTGATGCCCACCAGGAATGCACGTAATGGCATGCTTTTTACAAGCGAGGGCATTATTAACATACGGAATGAAAAATGGAAGAACGACCTTTCGCCGATCGACGCTCAACTCGGAGGATACGCTAGTGGGAGCCATTCCAAAGCCTATTTAAGGCATTTGATCGTTAGTAAGGAGATTTTGGGCGCGCAAATTGCATCATTGCATAACCTTTCGTTCTACCTATGGCTCGTACGAGAGGCGCGAAAACAAATTATCGAGGGAACTTTTGCCGGTTGGAAATCTGTGATGGTGGAAAAGGTGAAACAACGACTTTAAATAATTCTGCCATTGAAGCTGATCGACAAATATATTCTCAAGCAATTCCTAACGACCTTCTTTTTCGTCGTGTTGATCCTTCTGGCAGTGATTACGGTCATTGATCTCACCGAGAATATGGACAAGTTCGCCAAGGCAGGTCTAAATGCGACCACCATCGCGGGATACTATCTCGATTTTGTTCCATGGATCGGCAGTTTACTCACACCCATCACCATATTCATCGCCACAGTTTACGTGTGCTCCAGGATGGCCGCACATACCGAAATTATCGCGATCCTCAGCAGCGGTGTAAGTTTTCGAAGAATACTTGTGCCCTACTTCATTGGCGCCGGTCTTGTCGGAATTATCAACTTCCTCCTCAACGGCTGGGTGATACCAAACTCAAATAAATCGAGGCTTGAATTTCAGCTTCAGTACCTGAAAAGCAAATACTACTATGATCAACGGAATGTACACATTCAGGTCGCTCCCGATGTGATCCTATACATGCAGAGTTACAATAACAGTAACCGGACGGGCTATCATTTTACTTTGGAAAAATTCGAAAAGAACCTGCTTATCGAAAAGCTGAATGCTGAGCGCATTACATGGGACTCGACAAAGCAGAAGTGGACGCTAAACAACTGGGAGATCAAGCACGTTGATAAATTTTTCGAGATTCCTCAGCATCCCGGGTCCGTGATCGTTCCGACAAAACTTTCAAAAAAAGATAGTCTGGCGCACGGCATGGTTCTAGACACAGCGCTGGTAATTCGTCCAAAAGAATTCGAAAGCGACTATAGGAAGTATGATGGTCTGACCATGAATGAGCTTGACGATTACATTGACACTTTACGGGCACGAGGCTCCACAGGTATTGAAGCTTACGAGGTAGAAAAGTATACGCGATACACTTCGCCTTTTACAATTTTTATTCTCGTTTTTATGGGAGCAATCGTGGCGTCTCGAAAAAGTCGTGGCGGTACCGGCGCACAGATTGCACTCGGATTTTTATTGTCATTTGTTTTTATCCTGTTCTTTACTTTGTTCCGGACATTTGCTGAAAATGGATCAATGCCTCCCGCTATTTCCGTTTGGATACCCAACATAATCTTTGGAGCAATTTCCCTCATGATGTACAAATACGTTCCCCGATAGATGGCCCTACGACCAGAATACATTAAACTTCACTTCATTGTTTTCTTGTGGGGATTTACAGCAATACTTGGCAAACTAATCAGTATCCCATCCGTTGAGATGATATTTTACCGCGGAATCCTCGCCGCCATTGGAATGGGGATAGTGATCATGGCTACCAAAGGTTCATTCAAAGTGAACACCAATGATTTCATTAAACTTATCCTGATCGGCTTTCTGGTTGGATTACACTGGATCACCTTTTTTGCCTCGGGGCGAATATCAAACGTCTCTGTAAGTCTGGTGGGATTTGCCACCAACTCACTTTGGACCGCCATCCTTGAACCGTGGTTCAACAGAACAAAAATTAAAAAGTTTGAATTGTTGTTAGGCCTGATCGTTCTGCTCGGACTCTACATCATCTTTTCTTTTGACTTCTATTATAAAATGGGATTGTTGCTCGGCGTAGTCGCGGGACTTACTTCTGCATTGTTCTCGATCTTCAATTCACGTCTCGTGAAACGGATACCAGCATATACAATTACGTTTTACGAAATGGTCGGGATATTTATTGGCATAGGAGCAAGTTTGCCTTTATATAAGATCACCCTTGCTACAGATCAACAGCTTCACCTTGTCCCCACTGCGCTTGACTGGGTCTACATAGCCTTGCTTGCCGGTGTATGTTCCGTTTACGCGTACTCAACTGCGGTGGAACTCATGAAAAAAATAAGTGTCTTTATGATTCAGCTATGCCTGAATCTTGAGCCTATATATGGCATCATCATGGCCGTTATTCTTTTTCCACACGAAGAAAAGATGGGATTAAATTTCTATGTAGGAACCCTGATCATATTATGTGCTGTATTATGCTATCCTATCCTGAAACGGAGATATGATACAACGCTGACAGTGAACGAACCCATTTGATTCTCTACAACGGGCCGCTCCAGTTTACTAACTTTTTTACTTCTGGTTTCAATAGCGGATCGCTTACGAAGATTCCGTATACCGTTGAACCGGATCCTGTCATGGATGCATATAAGGCGCCGCTCTTGTATAGCACATCTTTTAATTCACCAATTCGGGGGTGTTTTCTAAACACGTTCGATTCAAAATCATTTTTCAGAGCGTCTTTCCACGACGAAATGTCGTTGTCAAGTAACGTCACCAGTGAATGTTTCGGTATTGCCGGAACAATACCACCGAATGCGTCTGCAGTTGAAACGTGAACATTCGGGTTGATCAGCACAATGTATTTTCCGTTTAACGAGAACAACGATGGGATTAAAACTTCGCCCCTGCCAGTTCCCAGCATTGGCTGATCTTGAATAAAGAAAGCGCAATCGCTCCCCAACACTGATGCGTATTCCATCAATCGTTTCTCGGCAATATTAAGTGAGAAAATTGCATTTAACATTCTCAGCGTGAATGCGCCATCCGAAGATCCGCCGCCGAGTCCAGCGCCCGTCGGGATAACCTTATGCAAATGAATCTTTATAGGAGGAATTTCGAAATCTTCACGCAGTAACCGATATGCTTTCAGGCAAAGATTGCTGGATGGATCTCCAGGGATAACGATACCGCTACTCGCAAATGCTGTTTCAGCCGCGGGAATAATCTCGAGCACATCAGTCCACGGAATCGGATAAAAACAAGTTTCTAGTTCATGATAGCCGTCTGTTCTTTTGCGAACCACATGGAGGCCAAGATTAATCTTGCATGGCGGAAATGCTACCATGAATGCTGCCTAGTCTGCGAAAGTTAAAATCATTACTTTGAAAGTCGTTCAATGAGATCCATGGTAATACCGGAACTTGAAAACCCTCCGTCGTGCATCAAGTTTTGCATCGTCACCATCCTTGTAAAGTCTGAGAACATTGCCACTATATAGTTAGCGCACTCTTCAGCTGAAGCATTACCAAGTGGTGACATCATCTGAGCGAAATCAAAGAAGGCATCAAATCCGGAAATTCCCGAACCAGCGGTTGTGCGCGTAGGTGATTGGGAAATTGTATTAACCCTTACTTTCTTAAGTTTTGCAAAGCGTGCGCCATAGCTCCTGGCAATTGATTCAAGCATTGCCTTTGCCTGCGCCATATCTGTGTAATCCGGATACGACCTCTGCGCTGCGATGTAACTCAACGCAATGATTGACCCATATTCATTCATGGCATCAAGCTTTTCAGCCGTCTGCATAACCTTGTGAAACGACAAAGCCGAAATATCCAACGTCTTGAGATACCAGTCGTAATTCATGTCTCCATATTCTTTTCCCTTGCGAATATTGGGACTCATACCAATGGAGTGAAGGATAAAATCAATTTTGCCACCCAGAATCTCGACTGACTTTATAAATAGATTCTTAAGGTCCTCTTCAGAAGTTGCATCAGCCGGAACGATCTCAGAACTGCAGGCTTTTGCCAGCTCATTGATTTTCCCCAATCGCATCGCTATCGGAGCATTCGTCAGCGTAAATGATCCTCCTTCTTCCTTTACTTTCAAAGCTGCTTTCCATGCGATCGAGTTTTCATCCAATGCTCCGAAGATTATTCCTCGTTTTCCTTTCAATAGGTTGTTGGCCATGACACGTAGTTGGTATATAATGAAGGGTACAATAATACAAAAATTTCTTTGCGGCGCTGGGTTGAAAGCGTCTTCTTAAACGTGTTGGTGGTCAGACTTATCTGCCCGGTTTGATTATTACTTCGGTATCGCCAGCCGCTCAACGATCGTTCCGGCAACGTTTGAAGAAAAAAGTCACTTCAGCGATTTATTTCGCGCAACTAGCTGATAATCAGTAATGAAATCGATATATTAACTTTGAAAAGTCAGGAAGTTTGCTAAATTACATTATAACAAAACACAAACGTTATGAGCAGAGCTTCGTCGGAATTTCTGAGCATGTGGGATCATTCCATGCTCTACCTCGCCACTGGATTCGTAGCCATTGGTCTTCTGATCTTCGTTTTCTATGAGCTGAAAGTGTTCCGGCTCAAGGATATAAAAGAGCGATATGATTTCGTGAACAACAACGAGATCCGGTATTTCTGGTACTCGGTCATAGTCTTCATCGGAGCCATTGTTTCGTTTGGCAATACGATCGCTACACCGAAGATTGAGCTCGACGGTATGCGATGGTTCTACGTGAGAGTTTTCATAACGGTTTGCCTGGGGGTTGTCTCTTATTTTTCAAGCTTCAGCATGATTCGGATTTACTATCCCCGTTTCCTGCAGAAACGACTAACAAGGCTCAGGAACGCGCCAAGATTATCACCCGAGGGAAACGTGATGCGTAAGGTTCCCGAAGCCGAAGAACAACATCATCTTGAAAACAGCCAGTTGAGCGGTCTGCACTCGATAGATTACGACATATGGATCGATGATAAATCCGGATACAAAAAAATAGAAAAATATCCAGCCTATCAAAATGCCGAGGAGTGTGTGGAGTGTGGTTACTACACTTTACGCATGGCCGGTGAAGAAGTAGAAGTTGCCCCGACGATCAACGATCAGGGTATACTTCTCACTCATTATATTTGCAGTTATTGTGGACATCGCGAAAAACGTGAATTAACTGTGGTTAAGCTATCCTCTAACGTGGTATGAAATAATTCCGTTGTACATTTAAGTACATCGCGGATAGCGTATATTCGCGCGAATTATGGCGCTCTCTTCGTCACAACCTATAGGCGTTTTTGATAGTGGAATCGGCGGCCTGACGGTTGCCCACGCTATTCAGAAATTACTTCCGAATGAAAGCATGATTTATTTCGGAGACACTGCCCATTTGCCTTATGGGGACAAATCAGAAGCCGCTATCCAGGCATATTCAATTAAGATTGCAGACATATTATTAAAGAAAGGTTGTAAGGTTATTGTCATTGCCTGCAATTCAGCCTCTTCTGCGGCTTATGAATTATTAAAAGAGTATGTCAGGAAGGACACTCACATCATTAACGTTATTGATCCCATGGTGGAGTATGTCCTCAATAATTTTACTTCAGGAAATATCGGATTGATTGGCACCAAAAGGACCGTACAGTCAGGTGTGTACACCCGTAAGATTCACGAGGTCAACGAGTCTATATCTGTCCATGCACTGGCGACCCCGTTGCTGGCGCCAATGATAGAGGAGGGATTCTTTAACAATCAAATCAGTCACGAAATAATTGCGCAGTATCTCAATGACAATTCACTCTCATCCATTGAGTCACTTATCCTCGCCTGTACCCATTATCCTCTGATCAAACGGGAAATAGATTTTTATTATAGTGGCAAAATGAAGATTCTCGATTCCTCAGAAATAATAGCGATTGCGTTAAAAAAGCATCTCCAAGCAGAGGGACTGATGAACGAATCGCCAAAGCGCGATAATTTGTTCCTCGTATCAGACTATACCGAATCATTTGAAGCATCTGCAAAAATATTCTTTCACGAATCAGTGCATCTCGAGAAGCACTCCCTGTGGTCCAACTGATGCACGTGTATGTTTATCAGCAAGAATCTAAAATTAACCTGCCGGAAATTCATCAATTTGGAGTTCTTTTTGGTTGCAATAGACACGAGACATTGAGCACACTTATCTTAATATTGCCCTTTCTACTAGCTTATGCGATCATCGCTATTTATGCTGAGCGTAAGATCTCTGCGTTCATACAAGATAGGCTTGGACCTATGGAAGTAGGCTACTATGGACTTGCACAATCAGTGGCTGATCTCGTTAAGTTGATTCAGAAAGAAGACATCGTGCCGGCTCAGGCCGACAAGCATCTCTTCAAAATTGCACCCCTTGTGATTTTCACGGCAGTCTTTGCAGGATTTGCAGTGATACCGCTGAGCGCTTCGTGGCGCGGAGCAAACATATCATCCGGATTATTCTTCCTATTGGCAATCATTTCTTTGGATTCCATAGGCATCATCATGGCTGGCTGGAGTTCAAACAATAAGTATAGTATGTTGGGTACGTTGCGGTCTGCTGCCCAAATGATATCATATGAAGTTCCGCTTGCACTATCAGTAATAGGAGTATGCATGGTTTGCCAAACCCTGGACCTTCAAACCATATCTTATCAGCAGAGCGTCTTTACAGAAAACAAAGAATATCTTTTTGGAATCAAGGCTTTTGGGATAGAAGTACAACATGTTGGAGGCTTCCTGTTATGGAATATCTTCCGCATGCCGGCTTTATTCATCGCGTGGGTCATATTTTTTATCGCGTCTCTGGCCGAGTGTAACCGTGCTCCATTTGATTTGCCTGAAGCAGAATCTGAATTGGTAGCTGGATTTCAAACAGAATACACGGGATTCAGGTGGGCTGTGATTATGCTTGCTGAATATGGAATGATGCTTTTAGTGAGCATATTGGGCGCTGTATTATTTTTTGGAAGTTGGAATTCGCCGCTTCCCAATATTGCCGGGCTAAGGATGGCTGAATGGACAAGTGGACAACCCGGCACTTTGGCGTCTACTCTTTGGGGGATCTTTTGGTTGTTTAGTAAGGCGTCGTTGTTTGTGATGATGCAGATGTGGGTACGATGGACATTCCCCCGACTTAGAGTTGATCAATTGATGAATTTATCCTGGAAATATCTTACACCGGCGTCGCTGGTGCTTGTTGTTATTATCGGGTTTTGGAAATTAATTTTTAGCTGATCTCGTGAAAAATATTTTTTGGATTCTGTTGACCTGGATGACGGTAGCAAACAGCTATTCTCAGGCACAAAATCAGATAGACAGTTTAGAGAACAAACTCAAAGGCGATCTTCCTGATTCCGTTAGACTGGATGTGCTCATTGCGCTTTCACATCAAAATCAATACACTGATTTTGAACGAAGTCGACAATACGCAGACGACGCAGTAAAACTTGCTGAGACTGTCGACAATCGCGCGCTTAAAGTCAAAGCCTATCGCAACAAAGGCGCTAATACAACCAGTACGGGTGACTATACAACGTCACTCAAATACGACAATCTCAGTCTAGAAAACAGCATTGCAATTAAAGACAGTCTGAACATGTCGCGCGATTATAGCGCTATTGGAAATGACTATTATGATCTCGGTGAGTACGATGATGCATTCTTTTATTTCACACAATCTCATCGCGTTGCTGCTATGATTGGTGATTCCCTGAGAATATTGATCGCCACGCACAACGTGGGAAGAGTATTCAAGGAAATGGGTCAATACGACGAGGCTATGCGATACCTCAACAAATCTATGGAAATGAGTCGTCGTCAGGATGACAAAGAAGGCATTGCGTACACACTCGATGAAATCGGAGATATCCAATTGCGAAAACGTCAATTCGATTCTTCTGAGGCTTCCTTGTTCGCAGCGCTTCAATCTGCTCGTGATCAAAAAGTTAATCTTCTGCAACCAAAGATCTTTGCGAAACTTGCCAATGTTTCATTCAGAAAAGAAAAATTCGCAAATGCGCTGATTTATTACGATTCTGCCTATGCTCTGCATGAGCTCACGAAAGACAGATATGGAATGGCCGAAGTTGAACTCGGGCGCGGTATTGTGTTTACAAAAGAAGGACGCTATGACGAAGCCCTTAAGAAGATAGAGACTGGCCTTGCCCTCGCAAAACAACTTCATGCTCGCGTCCTTGAAATCAAATGCTACAATCAACTGTCTTTGCTGTGGGAAATGAAAGCTGACTTTAGAAAGTCGCTTCTTTACTACAAGCAATACAAATTGATGGAGGATTCTTTGTTTAGCCAGGAAATACAAAGCAGACTTCTCAGAGATCAATTGCATTTCGAAACTGAATCGCGCGATTCCCGGATAGCATTTCTCAGCGAGCAACAAAAAATGCAACGCAGCGAACTCAAGAAACAGGAATTTGTGAGAAACATTCTTGCTGTGGTCATGGCGCTTAGTGTCATATTACTGCTTTCCGTTTACAGAAGCGGAAGACGCAGACGCCAGATCAATACTTTACTCCTTCAACATCAGGAGGAGATGGAGAAGCGAAGCGAAGAACTGGAGCGCCTCAACCAGGTTAAGGACAAATTCTTCTCAATCATTTCACATGACTTGAGATCGCCAATCAATGCGTTGTCCGGACTACTGGACCTGCTTGATAAAGGGGCCATCAGTGCAACCGAACTTCCAAAGCACATCAAAGAACTCAAGATAAGGTTTAACCATACGCGAACGCTTCTGAATAATCTCCTCGATTGGACGCTTCTGCAAATGGACAAACTCAGTCTCCAGGCCGCCAAGATCGACGTCTATAGCATTGTTGAAGAAAACATTCAGCTGCTGAGCTCAGTGAAAAACAAAGACATCACATTGGTGAACGAAGTTCCTAAGAACGCGATAGGTTTTGCTGATTCCAATACCATCAATCTAGTGATCCGTAACCTGATGACCAATTCAATCAAGTTTACGAACGGCGGTGGCGTAGTGCGTGTCGCTGCCATTGAAAAGGGCTCAGAGTGGCTCGTATCAGTAAATGACAACGGTGTGGGTATGCCCGACGAAGTATTGAAGATGTTATTCGACAAAACTGCCCCCTACACAACCCGCGGAACGGCAAACGAAAAAGGTACTGGCCTTGGCCTTATCCTTTGCAAAGAGTTTGTCGAAAAAAATGGTGGTAAGATTTGGGTTGAGAGCGAAGAAGGCAAGGGAAGTACCTTCTATTTTACGCTGCCTAAGGCCTGATTTTAAATATACCAATCCAGTAGATTTAAGCTATTTAATTGAGACAAGATTATATCTTTACGCCAATTCAATGGCTTTCAATTCTTCATCATATTGGTCGAACATCGGCGAAGCGGTACACTCCCTGTCGCAGGGTCTGAAGATTACTTTCAGGCATATATTGCAGGCACGCAAGACACAGCCGATTGAGTCTATTACTAACAACCATTACTTCGACAATAGGTCAGGCATCGCAACGATTCAGTATCCATATGAAATGCAGCCAGTACCTGACACTGGACGCTATCGGCTACACAATGAAATCGAAGACTGTATTGTTTGTGATAAATGTGCTAAGGTTTGCCCCGTCGATTGTATCGACATCGAACCAGTTCGCGCGGTAGATGAGTTCGGCAAAACTTCTGATGGCACCTCGAAAAGGATCTATGCAGCAAAGTTTGATATTGATATGTCGAAGTGCTGCTTTTGCGGACTTTGTACAACGGTATGTCCTACCGAGTGTCTGACGATGACCAAGGTGTATGACTTCAGCGTAACCAACCTTCGCGAACATAACTTCGAATTTGGTGAAATGACGCTCTCTGAAATTGCTGAAAAGAAAAAGGCATTCGAGGATCATCAAAAAGCCAAGGCGGCAGCAGTTCAGCCGGTGATCCAGACGACGACAACAACAGACATTGTTTCTGACGCCGGCAAACCAGTAGTCGATGCACCTAAACCAGCGAAGCCGGTATTCAGACCGAAGATCAAACCACCAGGATCATCCCCTGCATGAACATAGCAACATTCATGTTTTACTTCTTTGTTATCACTGCAGCCCTCACAGCCATTCTATTATTGTTTACAAAGAATGTTTTGCATGGCGCATTCCTTTTGATTATAACTTTACTGTCGTTGGCAGGCATCTATGTCCTCGCCCTTGCTGAATTTATCGCTGTCGCACAAATACTGATCTATGCCGGTGGCATACTGGTTGTAATCATCTTCGCAATCATGTTGACTTCTAAGGTATCGGGTAAGCCATTACAACTTGAACATGGCAACGTCATCAACGGTATGATCGTCGGCGGAAGCTTTTTTCTGGTACTGGTATTTCTGATATCGCGTGAGGAAGGTCTTAAAGTAATTCCTCAATCGCGACTGGCGACGATCAATGAACTTGGTATTGCGCTGATGACCGAATACTCCCTGCCGTTCGAAGTCGCAGGTATAGTTTTGCTCGTTTCATTAATAGGCGCTTCGGTATTTGCTTCAACAACTCCAACCCGACCTGACTGAGATGTTCCCTACAGCACATTTTCTTTATCTCGGCGCATTATTATTTTCGATCGGCCTGGCTATCGTGATCGTAAAAAAGAATATGATCATGGTGCTCCTTGGCATAGAACTTATGCTGAACGCTTCAGTACTCAACCTTGTCGCCTTTAACAGTGCTCATCCCGAATCAGTCACTGGACAAATGTTCGGACTATTCGTAATCGTGATTGCAGTGTGTGAGTCAGCCGTCGGACTCGCCATTGTCATTCAGGTACACAGGTATTATCAGACTTCTGATCCGGGGGAAATAAAAGAACTAACTGAATAGAAGGTGGACGCAGCAAGCGCATACACGACAGGAGATAGTCTGACGCTGACGGCGCTAGCACTTGCGATCGCATTTCCATTGCTCTCTTTTATTTTTTCATTCATGATCCCCGATAAATACTCGTGGGTTGTCTCGTTTATAGCATCCTTTCTGGTCATGCTTAGTACCTTTTCCGCCGCCACCGTTTTTTTTCGCGTTTGGGATGGACAACCCATTTTGCTTGAATGGGATTGGTTCGCGATCGGCAGTCAAACTATAAAAGCATCGCTCCTCATTGATAATCTTACGGTACTGATGTTACTGATCGTAACACTTGTTTCATTCCTGGTTCATCTATACTCAACGGGATATATGGCAGGCGATACCGACATCAGACGCTATTTCGCGATGCTTGGGTTCTTTACATTTTCAATGTTGGGTATCGTCGTCTCCGGCAACCTGCTGCTGATATTTGTTTTCTGGGAGCTTGTAGGATTTTCATCGTACATGCTCATCGGTCATTGGAATGAGAAACCGGAAGCGGCAGATGCCGCGAAGCGTGCATTTATTTTTAATCGTGTTGGTGATGCCGGTTTTATTGTTGGATTAATGGCCATCTGGACTTTGCATGGAACCTTCAGCATCACAGAACTGTCGAGGCATTCGTCGGACTTACCAATGGCATCGCTGGCCGCATTTGGAATTTTTTGTGGCGTGATCGGTAAATCTGCACAATTCCCATTATACGCCTGGCTTCCCAGCGCAATGCAAGGACCAACACCAGTTTCAGCCTTGATCCATGCCGCGACTATGGTCGCTGCTGGTGTATTTCTGCTTGCCAGAGTATTTTTTCTATTAACACCTTTCATGCTGATCATCATTACCATCATTGGATGTCTTACAGCAATAGCCGGAGCGTTGGCAGCGCTCGTTCAATTTGATATAAAGCGCATTCTAGCATATTCCACAGTCTCGCAGCTGGGATTAATGGTCACAGCCATAGGTGCCGGATCTCCTTCCGCCGCCATGCTTCACCTTACAACCCATGCATTCTTTAAAGCGTGTCTGTTCCTTTGTGCAGGTGCTGTTATACATTCACTACATCAGGCAGGACACCAATCCCATTCGGAGCTTGACGTACAAGACATCCGGAATCTCGGAGGTCTTAGAAAAAAACTTCCTATAACCTTCGTTGCTTTCGTAATTAGCGGCGCCTCCCTTTCCGGCATCCCTTTCTCTTCAGGATATCTCTCTAAAGAAGCTATACTCGAAAGTTTGATTACCTGGAGTGGGTCTGCTCCATCCTGGAAATGGTTGGTTGTGACGGCTGCGTTCATTACCTCGTTCATCACCGTGGTGTACACATTCAAGATGATATGGTCGATATTTTTTGGAGATCCCAGATCAAATATCATCACCCATACCGTTGAAGCACCCCCCGTTATGCGCGCACCTTTGTTCCTGTTAGCGGCGGCTTCGGTTTGGGTCATCGTCTCGTTTGATCCTTTACATTATGCAGGCTGGCTGCAACACGGTTTGCAACGCGTGACGCCATCACATAGTTATCTGCTCCCTGCGTTATCTGCAATATGGGTACTGGTGGCGGTCTTCACAGCTTTTCAATTACGTAACAGGTCATTCTCCTCAAAGCTTTTGCACGAAGCATTTTACCTTGATAAGGCTATTGAATTTATTATTGAAAGGCCATCATTCCAGTTATCATCCATGATGATTCAGTTCGATAAAAAATGGATCGATGGCACATTGCATACGGCGGCCTATTGTCAGTTGATCATCGCACACTTTACGGGGTGGGTGGATCGCACCCTGGTCGATGGGATTACTAAAGTAACAGCAGACTTCGTGAAAGAGGTTGGAGGATTTACCAGATCATTTCAGAAAGGAAATGTTCAGCATTATATATTCTGGGCCGCTTTCGGAATCATTATTTTTATAATTTGGACCCTGCTTTAAACCCCAAAGCGAAAAGGCAAACCATTACGCGCTAAATGCAGAACCTCTTGTTATCATTTTTGCTTTTTACGCCTCTGGTCGCAGCCTCGATCGCGTTATTCATTCCGCCTGGTGCCGCTAAAGGATTTCGTTACATCACGCTGACTTCAAACATTATTCAACTCGCACTATTATTAATGGTGATCATCGGCTACCATTCACGAGATGGAATTCAATTTATTGAAAAAAAATCCTGGATAACGCTCGACCTTGGACCGTGGGGAGTTTTGCAGGCTGAATACTTTGTCGGCGTAGACGGACTCAGTTTACCGATGGTCATTCTTTCTGTTGTGATCATGCTCATCACTACGATTTCTTCCTGGACAATTGACAAAAATGTTAAAGGTTATTTTTTACTCCTGCTCATTCTCAACAGCGCCATCATCGGAAGCTTCATTGCGCTTGATTTTCTTTTATTCTATCTCTGTTTCGAGTTCATGCTTTTGCCGATGTTCTTTCTCATCGCTATATGGGGTGGACCGAGACGCGAATACGCATCAATCAAATTCTTCCTTTACACATTGCTTGGGTCGATATTCATATTGATCGTAATGATTGGGCTATACATCTCTGTTCATAGTCCTGAATCGCCCGGAAGACTGGTGCACAGCTTTAACATGCTGCACATGAAAGACGAATCCAACTTCATATCCGGTACCATTCTTGACCCTCACAACGTGTGGAATATAGGACCGTTTGCCGCAAGGCAGTGGGCGTTTCTTTTGCTGTTCATTGGTTTCGCGATTAAGTTACCCATGGTGCCGTTTCATACCTGGTTGCCTGATGCACACGTAGAAGCGCCCACTCCAATTTCTGTAGTGCTCGCCGCGTTGTTGCTGAAATTAGGCGGGTATGGCCTTCTTCGTATAGCCTATCCGATATTTCCAGAGGCCGCCCTTTATTTTGGATGGTTTGTAGGACTGATGGGCGTGATCTCAATCATTTATGGCGGACTAAACGCGATGGCAAGTCACGACCTGAAACGTCTGATTGCTTATTCATCAGTTTCCCACATGGGATTTGTTCTGCTGGGAATTGCATCAGTAACAGCTGAAGGCATTGCCGGTGGAGTATACCAGCTCTTCAGCCATGGCATACTTTCCGGTATGCTTTTCCTGCTTGCAGGAGTTCTCTATGACAGAACGCACGATAGAAACATCGATAACTATTCTGGTCTTTACAGGAAGATGCCATCCTACACATCAATGATCATCATTGCCTTCTTCGCATCAATGGGGTTGCCGGGATTTTCCGGTTTTATCGCCGAGATCATGGTGTTCCTCGGCGCATTTAAATCGGGAAGCATCAATGGTATTCTCCATGAAAGTCTTGCCATAATATCAACATCAGGACTGATCATTGCAGCGACATATTACCTGTGGACATTGCAACGAATGTTCTTCGGCCCTTTTCATATCAAGGGCAATCATACGGGCGAAGTGTTGGTCGATCTTGATCGTCGCGAATATCTGATGCTGCTACCACTCGCCGCGGCCGCCATCGTGTTTGGAATCTATCCACAACCTATGATCAGCGTCATCGACCCGTTTGCAAGCGACCTCGCTCAATTCATCATGAACGCCCGGCAGTCTATAACGATTAATCCGTGAGCGGCGAGATCACTTTACCGGATACGATAGAGGTCATCACTGAAAGCGCTGCTCAATTTGTTCCTGAGTTAATCCTGACTTCCGGCATCCTGGTTTTGATTTGTGTTGGATTATTGCGCCGTGGCAAAAGCCTTTTCTCCATACTGTCTGCAATAGTCTTCACGGCATCATTGACAACGATATTGATCCACTGGCCAACGGATGAGGTCCCGCGTCTTCTGTTTTTTGATATGTTGAAAGCCGACAGCTTTTCCAGCTATCTGAAAATCATATTCGATGTCTCTGGGTTGTTAACGGTTTGGATGTCGTGGAGCAATCACAAACTTTCTCAAAGGCACTCAGAATATTTTGCAATTTTGATGGCCGTTGTGCTGGGTGCACACCTCCTCGTGATGAGCGTCAATTTTGCCATGGTCTTCATCTCGCTCGAATTAATTTCAATCGGATCTTATGTTCTGGTCGGATTCGCGTTTTCGAAAAAGGCCTCTGAAGGAAGTCTGAAGTATTTTCTGTTTGGATCGGTGTCATCTGCAATCATGCTTTATGGCATGACGATGATCTATGGATTAACAGGCATGATGAATTTTTCGACTATCGATTTCGCCATGCAGCTGATCAATACGAGGTCAAGCCTTTTATTTATCGCCGCGCTAATGACCTTAGGAGGATTCTTCTTTAAAGTGGCAGCTACTCCCTTTCATCCATGGGCACCTGACGTTTACGAAGCTGCGCCCATGCCAGTCGTTGCTTTCTTTTCGGTCGTTCCTAAACTCGCAGGCATCGGAATTCTCACCAGATTCATCCTCGTCCTGGGGGTATCAGGTCATTCATCCTACGATTGGCAGACTTTGATCTCAATAGTGGCTATGCTAAGCCTTACTGTCGGAAATTTCTCAGCATTGTGGCAAAAGAATCCAAAGCGACTTATGGCATACTCGTCGATTGCGCAGACCGGGTTTCTATTAACTGCACTTTCGAGTTTTATGGATCAGGGTGTTCAATTCATGCTCTTCTATGCATCCGTGTATGCGCTGGTGAATTTTTTAGTGTTCATTTATCTCCAATATTTCGAATCACAAGGAATTCATTCATTGGAATCGTTTTCGGGAGTTGGTAAGACCACATTAATTCCATCTGTTTTCATTCTGATCGGACTGATCGCGCTAACGGGGCTGCCTCCCACTGCCGGATTTACCTCCAAATTATTTGTCTTTTCATCGCTATGGGAATCTTATCAAGCAAGCGGAAAATCAATCCTCCTCTGGCTGATGGTTTTCGGGCTTCTGAACACCGTAATCTCACTTTTCTACTACTTAAGGATACCATACTTCGCTTTTATCAAGCATGGCACCTTTCAGGTCAAGACAGATTTTCTTCGTTTTGAAAATCTTTTAGGCCTGCTTTTGGTTCTGGCGATACTTATTCTATTCTTCAATCCCGGATTGTTGATGGGATGGATTAATAAAATTAACTTCGTGCTTTAGTCGTGAAAAGGACTGAAAGTTCCAATGGAACATAAAGGTCTTCAGAAGTGTTGAATGCTTAACTCAAACAATAACCCATGAGCGACCAGATCCTTCATGAATGCGGTATTGCAATGATCCGCTTGCGAAAACCGCTTTCGTATTACATCGAAAAGTATGGTCCGATGTACGCTGTCAACAAAATGTACATCCTCATGGAGAAGCAGCACAATCGAGGGCAGGATGGCGCTGGAATTGCAAACATCAAAATAGATGTAGAATCGGGGCACAGGTACATCAGCCGATACCGATCGATCAAACCCTCACCAGTCGCACATCTTTTTAAAAAGATCGGCAAGAAATACCAAAAGGCTCAGAAAGCAGGAAAAGATAAGTTCAAGAGTGAAAAATGGCTCAAAGAGAACGTCGCCTTTTCGGGTGAACTCTGGCTCGGTCATTTGAGATACGGCACGCATGGAGTGAACAGCATAGAGAATGTGCATCCATTCCTGCGTCAGAACAATTGGAGAAGTCGTAACCTCGTTATGGCGGGCAACTTCAACATGACCAATGTTGATGAATTGTTTGAGCTACTTGTTGATCTCGGTCAGCACCCGAAAGAAAAAGTAGATACCGTGACTGTTATGGAAAAAATTGGTCACTTCCTTGACGAAGAAGTACAGGCGCTTTTTCAAAAATATAAAGACAAATTTTCCAATCGCGAGATATCGGAGATCATTGAAAATGAATTGAATCTTCCGCGCCTGCTAAGAAGAGCTTGTAAAGATTTTGATGGAGGATATACCATGGCTGGCATGACAGGTTCTGGTTCGGCCTTCGTCGTACGTGATCCTCATGGTATACGCCCCGCGTATTACTACGCCAACGACGAAGTAGTCGTTGTCGCTTCTGAAAAACCGGCTATCAAGACTGCCTTCAACATTGAATACAATCAGATCGAAGAAATAAAACCTGGTCATGCCCTGGTGATCGAAAAGAACGGCGAATTCGCGCAGCATTCAATCATCAAATCGGGTGAGAAGAAGTCGTGTAGTTTTGAACGCATTTATTTCTCTCGTGGTAACGATCCGGATATTTATAAAGAACGCAAGCAACTCGGTCGACTACTCGTCCCTCAAGTACTTCGCGCCGTAAACTTCGACATCAAAAACACAGTTTTCTCTTTTATTCCAAATACTGCAGAGATTGCCTTCTATGGGTTGATGGCGGGTATTGAAGATTACCTCATCAACAAACAAAAAGATATCATCATCGACCAGAAACCTTCCGTGGATTCTCTCGAAGATATACTGTCATTCAGGCCTCGCATTGAAAAGCTGGTGTTGAAAGATGTAAAACTGAGAACATTCATTACTGATGATCAACATCGCGATGAAATGGTCGCGCATGTTTACGATACAACCTATGAGGTGATACGCAAAGGTATCGATACCCTTGTTGTTGTGGATGACTCTATTGTAAGAGGAACAACCCTTGAGAAAAGTATACTCAAGATGCTTGATCGTCTTCAACCTAAAAAGATTGTTGTCGTTTCTTCAGCACCTCAGATCAGATTCCCCGATTGCTACGGTATTGACATGAGCCGGATGGATTATTTCGTCGCTTTCCGGGCCATGATCGCTTTACTTAAAGATCAAGGCAAAGACTATCTGCTTGGCGAAGCTTATGAAAAAGCTCAACGGGCAGGTGATCATCAAACTCAAATCAACTATGTAAAACAACTCTACCAACAGTTTACTGACGAGGAGTTGTCGACTAAGATTTCTGAGATCGTGCGCCCAGCCGATATGAAAGCGGACCTTGAAGTATTGTTTCAGACCGTTGAGAATCTTCACAAGGCAATTCCACACCATTCTGGCGACTGGTATTTCACGGGAAATTATCCAACGCCAGGCGGAATGAAGGTGGTGAACCGCTCCTATGTAAACTATATGGAAGGCAAGCTTGTAAGAGCGTATTAGTTTGAAGCCTTCTCAGTATTCGGAATAAATCAATAAATCATAATGGACGAGACCCATTTTTTTGGTTTGTTGAACTACCCACTTCGTCCCTCTAATAAAGTCTTAACAAATCTTTAATCTTTGCCGATTGCTACTGAATCGTATTAGAAGTTACTTCATGCCATGAAGATCTTTGCTATTCTCCAGGTGCTGGTTGCTATTCAAACCAGCGGTCAGCAGTTTCCACATCCTGGTTCGCATGCCCATAATGACTATGTCCACGAGCATCCTCTGGTTGATGCCCTAAAAAATGGTTTTACAAGTATTGAAGCTGATGTACACCTCATCAACGGTCAATTGATTGTTTCTCATGATAATCCAGACCCAAAAGCCAAAACACTACAGGCCCTGTATCTTAAACCCATGGATAGCATCATCCGAAAAAACAATGGAACACTTTATCCAAAGTATAGCCAGCCCATTATTCTGTTGATTGATGTCAAGACTGAAGCGGAGGCGACTTTCTCTGCGCTTCAGAAGACATTGTCAGCCTTTAAAGATGACCTTCAGCGACCCGGACATAAAGGCGCGATTCAAGTTGTGATCTCGGGAAACCGTGCATTAGAATTGATCAAAAACGATCCCCAGCATCTTACCAGCATTGATGGTCGCCCGGAAGACATCGGTAAAGGTTATTCAGTGGATTTGATGCCCGTGATCAGCGAAGCATACTTTAAAATCTCCGGAGAGCGTTCAGCAACGCCATCACCAAAAGCATTGGATCAAATCAAGGCATTGGTTGCAAAAGTACACGCTGAAAAAAAGCAACTCAGACTCTGGGCCAGCCCTGACAACGAGACTGCATGGAAATCATTGATAGAAGCTGGTGTCGATTTCATTAATACCGACAAACTTAGGGAGGTCCACCAATACCTTTCGAGAGAAAACAAGTAGAGGATTACTCTGATGAAAGACGCTTGAGGCAGGGCCTTAGGGTCTGTTGTATAAGGTTCTGTATAGTCTTTACAAGGAGTGCCCCTTTCAGGTGAGAGACGACTCTGCAACAGTGATGATATTGCCAGGCACAAAACCTCAACCCAAATATAAAATATGGCCGACTCGTTGGCAAGTCAATCCCATCAAAGGTGCAATACGAAATTTTACAAGGAACCTGAACGAGGAGGCCTCAGCGAACTACCCAACGTGCCGGCTTTCCAAAAACAACGATAATCATGATCGGTTTATAAATCTGACTTCACTGTTTCGACAGCGAACTACGGCTTTCGCGTCAAGCAGGTGAACTCAAATAAAACACAACAAATCGGCGCCGACGATTCCGATATCCACCCAATTTCAACGTTGTGCACCATTCCATCGACTGCATGTTTGCTCGAAATGTAGTTGATTTCCAAATTCACAATCACCATTTCTTCCAAAGGGTAAATTACACCTTATAGCGTGACTGCTGATCGTTAAGGCTGATAAGAAACTTGACTCCCAACAATACACGGTTCACAATAAGATCAAATTGAAACTTATGAAGTTTGTGGAGAAAACGATCATTGCCGTTCGATCAAACGCGTTCTGGTGATATAGAGATTGTCGCGCATTAGAAATACAGTCGTCCGGTATGTCAGGAAGTGGATTTCGGGATTATCCAGCTGTACTTTGAGTGCCCAGGTATCAGGTCCCGAGACTACCGTATCGCCAAATGATTTTCCGTAAATGACCAATACCATCACTTTGAAATCCTGTCTCAGGAAAATACAAAGACTATTTACTATTTTGTACAGCTTAACCCATAATGTTTATGAACTATTGGCTGATGAAAAGTGAACCAGATACATTTTCCTGGGATGATTTGGTGAGGGCCAAAAAGACCGGCTGGGATGGCGTAAGAAATTTCCAGGCACGGAACAACCTTAAGGCGATGAAAAAAGGAGATGAAGCGTTGTTCTATCATAGCGGAGACGGCAAGGAAATTGTCGGAATCGCCAA
>JBDSKX010000063.1:0-119108 GCA_039916665.1 Chryseolinea sp.
CGCATCAAGCGCTAAGTCCCATTAGGGATGTCATGTTGGTAGCCAGACGCACGTAGTTATTACCGCACGCCAGCACGATATCACCTGAAAGTTGCTCTCGTTCATGCGCGCAATTGCACAAATTAACTAAAAGAGCTTGTGCGATCGTAATAAAAGACATATACCATCAACTGAGAAGAAGGTAAAAATGTCCTCCTCAAGGTCAATCATAAGACAATCTTCCCAGTAAAATATCTAATCCACTCTAAGGCTATCAATAGGTTTTATTCTCGCGATCTTAATCACCTCCTTGCTGACGACAGCCAGAATAATAATCAGCACTAACGAAAACACAACAAAGAACATCCACCAACTTAATGGAACGTGGTACGCATAGGCTGACAACCATCTATTCATGAGGATCCCCGCAATAGGTAATGATATAATCAACGAAAAAAGAACCGGGCGAGCAAAATCCATCGACAACATTATTAAAAGTTCCGACAGCGACGCACCAAGCACCTTACGCATACTGACTTCTTTTGCACGTTGGACGATGATCAAGCTTACCAAACTGTAGAGCCCCAAACAAGAAATCAATATGCTGAGAACGGTGAAACTATTGAACAGACTCAGCGTTATTTGCTCGTGCCTGTAAAACCCGTTAACCACATCGTCCAAAAAAGCATAATCAAAAAACTCTGATGGGAAATAGTTCCTGAACGATTTCTCAACCGCATTCAAATCATGGCCACTTACTCTAATTGTTGTCGCGTTGACCTGAGGGTTATTGTTGTAAATCAGGACCAATGGCTCCACCAAATTATTCAGTGACTTGTAATAATAATTCTTTACCACGCCGATCACCTTACCCTTGCGATCAAATCCCTGAACCTCTTGTCCAATGGCTGAACTCCAGCCGGACATTTTTACAAATGCTTCATTTACAATAACTGCTTCGCGTTTATCTGCCGAAAGGTCCATGGAGAAATTCCTGCCTTCACTCAGCTTGATCTGAAAAACGGGCAGATAATGCTCG
The DNA here is from genome assembly GCA_039916665.1 of Chryseolinea sp. Classification (GTDB taxonomy): domain Bacteria; phylum Bacteroidota; class Bacteroidia; order Cytophagales; family Cyclobacteriaceae; genus Chryseolinea. Next base: position 1,019 of record JBDSKX010000063.1, read on the forward strand.
TCAACCTGATAAAAATTGCTTGGGAATTTCTTTTCTTTTCCATCGACTTCAATGGTAGCAGGCGCAAGACCAAATCCGTCCAAACGGGAACTTACTGTAACGCCATGAACTTCCGGCCGCGATTGGAGATCATTTTGAAAGGCGGCAACTGAATTCATGGAAGCTGAATCGTCTGGATGATTTATTGTTACCAATTGATCCTCATTGAATCCCAGATCTTTTTGCTGCAGATATCTCATCTGAGTATAAATAACAGTAGTACACATAATCAATCCACCGGCAATAGCGAATTGCAGTACGGTCACCGCCTTTCTTAAAAAGACACCTCTACCACTATTTTTGAAGCTCCCTTTTAGTACTTCGATTGGTCGGAAACTTGACAATACAATAGATGGATATAAGCCTGAGAGTACCATCGTAAGAAAAAGTAAACCAAGAAAACCGTAAATCGGTATATCAAGGATCGAAAGTTTGGTTTGCACCAATGTATTTACATACGGTAAAAATATAAGTACCAATACAACGGCGACCAAACATGATAAAATAACAATGTTGAATGACTCCACAAGAAACTGCCAAACAATTTGAACCCGCATAGCTCCGCTTACTTTCCTTATTCCCACTTCTTTTGCCCGTTCCACTGCCCTGGCCGTAGACAACGTTACGTAGTTTAACAAAGCAATCATCAAAATAAAAGTTGCCAGAAGTGCAAAAATAAGATCCATTTCTTTGTCACCCTTTGACGTGTCACCCGTTTTCCCTTTGCTGAAGTGAACATCAAGCAAAGGCTCCAACTCGAATTCCACCTTGTAGTTGGCTCCTAATGACTTAAACTCAGGTTGAATGTATCTCTCATCTATGGCGGCAGTCTTTATCTTAAAACCAGGAAGGTTCGGACTTCTGTTGAATAGAATAAAAGTAAAAGCAGACATATCCTCCGACCACGTTGCAATTTTTGAGAAATCAAAAGACAACATCCCATCGATATGGATATCAGAATTGAATGGTCTGTCCCGGACCACTGCAGTTACAGTGAAATCTTGACCGTTACATTCTAGCGTCTTGCCCAACGCAGAAGCCGTTGCAAAATACTTGTTCGCGATAGAACTTGTAATTACAATGGAATTTGGTTTGTCCAAAGCGCCTTCAGCAGTACCTTCCAGAAAGTCAAAAGTAAAAACCTCAAAGACCGATGGTTCAGCCTTATAAAAATCCTTTTCGCTAAATACATTGTCACCCAGCTTGATTATTTTCGGAGATGCTTCGAGCCGTAATGTTGACTCAACGTCAGGATATTCTTTAAGGATATCCGCTAACCGCGCGGGACTTGTGGCAAGCCTAAGATCGCCATCAGGTGAATGCATTGTGGTTGTAATCCGAACAATTCGATCCGATTTCAAGTTGTATTCGTCAAACGTTAGATCGTTGTGCACATATAGAAAGATAATGATGCAAGCCGCGATCCCTATTGCAAAACCAGAAATACTAATTATGGAATAGCTCTTGCGCTTCGCTAAATTTCGCCAGCCGATCGTTAGGTAGTTCACAATCATAAGATTTTAGAGTCACTCAATTAACATATGAAAAGACCAAGTTCCAGGAATTAACTACTGAGTGGATGCAATTTGTCCATGAATAGTTTGAAACCAACTGCCGTTAATCCTTGGAAAACTTCAGCAATGCTCCTTTTCGGCGGTAACACCAATCTTTTTATTGGTGCCAGGTCCCTCATCGTCATACTCAATGCACGCAAAGAGAATTACCACGATCATTGCCTCCACGGCACTCACGAATCCAATTTTGTAACAACTGCTCGAAAGCAAAACACAAAATAAGCGAGATCACTCAGTGACAATGCGCTCCATGTGATATTGCCTATCCAACCTGAACAACTTATTCTGCATGACGATCCGCCTCATCTTGCTTGCAATCTCGGATTGTTGAGACACCCGTGCGCTGGTATGCCCGGGCCTGAAGTTACAGTGTCTCTTTGTATCGAAATGCATTTGGCCAGAGGGGAAGTTTAGATATCAGCATGGTGATCCAGTCCTGAATGGACTCCTCGGGGTTGGAATATATCCTGTACCACGCCTTCTGTCGTGGACTAGTTCCTTTGTCACCGAGGTAACGAACCGGCAACTTTGCCGTGCGGTCCTTCCAGGTTTTGTCAGCAAGCATTCGGGTGTCATTGTTGTACTTCCGGGAATGTTCAGTTTCACCGACATTTCCCTTATCGTCGGAAGCTTCGTACAAAGTGTAGCATAAGGATTTGCTGGCAATAGCGCAACAAGGTTTGTCAGGTTGCTAGCGGTTGAGGTCAATGATTGAACAGGCGTGAAGGTATAGAGGTGTTGGTTGCGCTAAACAAATTGATCCATCCGGTCGCAATTTGCGGCCGGATGGAACTTGTTATCGTTAAGAGTGCCGCTATTTGCCGTTGCTCGGTTTGACATGAAACACCCGTCATAACTGTAAACCGGTGATTTTAAAGATCGACCACCTTTTCAAATACCAGCTTTGAAATTTCAGGATAACCTTACGCCTCTTAACACGTGATGCTTTCGCGGGTACGACAAAAATCTCCTACCTTTCCGAAAAGAAAGTGCAAATGCTAAGTGTCGAACAACCAATCACCATCCTCAAAGAACTTCGCGAGCACATTATTCCGCTCGGAGACATGGAGTTGAGTCAATTGGAGAGAAGTCTTATCGCGGAGGGATGCCGGGAGCCGCTGATGGTTTGGGAGAAATCCCCTGGCCAGCTGGTGCTGGTCGATGGCCACAACCGCTATAAACTTTGTCAAAAAAACAATATTCCTTACAAGACCAAAAAAACCAAGTTTAATAATGTCGAGGAAGCCAAAGTGTGGATGATAGACAATCAGATCGGCAGACGAAATCTTACGCCTGATCAGATGAGTTACTACCGCGGACTGAAATACAATTCCCTCAAAAAGAAAAAAGGCGGTTACGACTATGTAAAGTCTAAGGGTCAAAATGAAATTTCGACTTCTGAATTGATAGCGAAAAACTTCAACGTCAGTGAGAGTACGATCAAGAGAGATGCAAAGTTTGCTGAAGGACTTGACATTGTCGGAAGAAGCAATCCGAAGTTGAAGACTAAGATCCTTATCGGCGAAGCAAAAGTGAAGAAGGGCGATGTGCAGTTACTAACCGATGCGAAAAATGCGGATCGACTCACCATAAAGAATGAAGCAGATCTTTTCAACAAAGCTAAAATAATTAGAAACGAGATCCTTAACGCTGTCGCGTCTGATTTGAAAGTGATGAAGATGGCGTCTAAGAAAGAAGAAGAAACTGCAACCCTCACCTTTCTAAACAAAGATGATAGATTGAAACGCATCAAGGGTTTGATTTTAAGTGCTATTAACAAAGCCATCAACGACAAAGATGCCAAAGCCATCAAAGCGCTTAAAAAGTTGGTAGACAAATTAGAGGTCGAACTTTTTTAGATTTTATTTTACCCAAGTTCATAATGTAATAATGAAAGGTTATCAAGCCGGTTTACACCCCTTGTTTATCAGGGGTAAGTGAATCTTGAAGGTTTAGACACATAAAATTTTAATGACTCATTCTAATGGTCATTTGATTTTTTAAGCTAAATTTTCTTTAACCCTCTATTAAAATGTTGTCTGAATTTAAGGCCCTTACCCGGTCTCAAAGACTTTCTATTCCGAAAGAGGTTAGTTGTTAAATTGACCCTTCATAAAAAAGGAGGCATTGATGGCCAAATCAATCAATTCATTCCATGCAAAGATATCTCTTCAGAGATAACAGGCATTTACCTCCGGAATGGAGATAATGTCCAAGTTGGTTTCATGATCGACCATCAACGTCCAAATGAATGCCGCGGCGCCACCTCAATGTTTACCGGTGAAATTCTGCGATACGAGGTCAACAAAGAATGATTGATTATAAAATGGGTAATCACGAACAACAATGACATCGATGCAAAGCACGCAGACATTGAAGTGCTATTCGATAGCGATGGTCATGATCTCACGGCCGAACCAATAAAGATCTGTAAGTATATACGCGGTTACGATCTAATGATGACTTAGTGGATACCCTTCTCTTCAGGAGCTGGACCGGCCTGTCTGACGAAACGGCACAGGCAAGGGATGACGTAAACCCTCAATCGAAGCCCACTCCCTCAAAATTAACGCACCTTTTTACCGGTATTTCTCACCCTTCCTTCAAAAATGCTACCTATATTGAATACGCCAGAACGAACAACGTAGGAAGATAACAGAAACAAATTAGCATTCGCGGGATATGGATTTTCTGTTACTCCGTTTCAAGGACTTCATTAATAGTACGACTTCTCCTTTTCATCGCGACTTCAACACCTTCCAATACTCGTCGATCACAATTCAATAAGGCTAAAAGCCTATTATCATGTCTTACACAACAAAGAACAATTGCAATTTTTGCAACTCATTCGCTGCTAAAATTTCCAGGACGCTAACATTAATTTTCATTACCATATGCGCAGCCTTGCAAGCACAGACATTCGATTTCAAAAGTCTCACACCTGGGGATGTTCTGGCAAACCAACTCGCTCCCGACATCATCTTTGTGCCTTACGAGACTTCAATAAAAGGAACGATTGAGTCGACACCCCTGGGAAATGTAGCGCAGTTTCACCTATGCAGTGGTTGTGAGTTTTTCCCATCCGGTGCGCATGCTTTGTTTTCAGGTTTGAAACAATCCGTAACCATCCACCTGGGGCTTGCTCCAATAGGCGCACCGTTGCAATTGATGGTGAGAATTAACGGATTTGACGCCGCAGGAAATGTCGTCGCTTCCACAGATCAGAACATCACCGCTGGATCAGGTTTTAACAATGAAATGACCATTAGTTCAGCGGCCGGAAATATTGCGTCTATTATCGTGCAAACAACAAATGATTTTGCAGCTAATGGCATAATCACATTTTCAGATATTAAACTGATTGCCGGTTCAACTGCGCCTGATTTTCTTTTGAAAGGAGTCTCCGAAATAGATATGATTGCGGGAGATTATCAACCAGAGCCTCTTGAGATTATACGTTTAGGCGGTTCGACCGGACAAATAAAATTTACCATAACAGGTCTTCCGTCTGGTGTTGTCTTCAGATTTAATCCGAATCCAATTGCTGACGGCGCCCTCATCGGATTTGAGTTCTCACCCTCTACCAATGTAACTCCTGGAATTTATCCACTTATCATAACAGGTCAACCTTTGACAGCTTCAGCAGGTCCCGGTCCGCGAACCTATACTCTGACACTAAAAATCGCGCGTGCGTTCACCATTTTTGCAACTCAGAATCTGGACTTATCGATATGCAAACCTGGCGGGCCAACGGGAACCGTGACCGTACCTGTAACTGTACGGCGTGCGGGTACCGTTGCTGGCCCGGTAACACTGTCAATGGAAGGATTACCTCCCGATGTAAAAGCCATTTTTAATCCTGCAGTCCTGACATTTCCCGGTAATGTGACGGGTGAAACATCGACCCTTACGATCACGACAGCCGCCGGTATTGATGTTGGTGATGTACTCGTACAGATACATGCTTCCAATGGAAAATATGAGACAACGCATTTTGCAGACCTTCATGGTATTTGTTCACGAGAGAACAAAGACTTTACAATCAAAGGCTTCTTTCTCAGTAATCACAAAGGATTCGTACGACCAATTGAAGGAGCCGTGGTTGAAATCTATCGCGACGTTACAGCATGGTTTGACGATAAGGTCGGAAGTACAACACTTAAGGCCGACGGAAGTTTCGAGCTCGGACTATGGGCGAACAATGAAGACGCTTATTATGCAAAATTACAATTGAACGATGAACAAGGAGTATACCTTCATGAAGGATACAACTCAGGTAGTTGGGAAGCTAATTCAGTGAACAGGGGCTCAAATAAAAATCCCGTTATCGATCTTGGGACTACATTATTAACGAAAGACGACGGAAGTGGAACACCTAAGGCTTCGATCTGGCAGGGTGCACACAACGCATACCAGGAATATCTTAAGGGCTCTGGTAACCAAAAGCCAGTAGGCGGCGACTATGAAATACGTATATGGTACGGGATCTATAACAACGTTACAACCAAACTTACTTCGACAGACTGGCCAGATGGACATCAAACAATGTTTACAAATGGCTCGCCCAAAGGTCTCGATGATTTTGTCGACTATCCAATTAATTTCCATGAATTTGGTCACACGATAAGGGGAGGCTTAGATGGTGATCTCACACATCTCGATAATGATTATATTAACTATTATATTAACTACGATGAGCATACATTTTGCCAAACGACCAACGATGCATTCGCTTTCAGTGAAGGCTGGGCTCAGTTCTGGTCTAAAGAATTCAATATTTTCAACACATGCACAGCTGACGGTATAAACTTTAATGTAGAAGGCAATGTCGCTAACGACCTTAACAATCTGATGACTTGTTTTCACAAGTCCAGAAATGACATGGTAAAAGTACTGGCTCAACGTACCGATTTCATTCACAGCGACGCAGAATATCGGGCAGCATTCCAAACTCTTTTCTCGGTTGACCTTAGTACCTGCCCCCCGTTTAAGAATATTCGAACCACTAGCGCTGTCATTCCGAGGCCTGAAATATTATATAAGCGAATACCCTTTAAGATCATGACCGAACGCCTGCAACGCGACGTAACCGATCGTGCCGCAGCAATTCGAGAACATGAAGTAAAATATAAGACGGCTATTGCTAAATCTGCTGCCCTTGACACCACTTCAAACAAAGTCGATGAGCAAACATCATTCGCACTGATTGAACCCCTTCGCCTAAAAACCGAGCTTGAACTGATGCGGCTATTACAAGGTGTTTTCCAGCAACAACTAAGAACTTTAAAAATGGGAGATACGTTACCGACAAAAAATATTCGAGTCTTTGACGATAGTATTAAAGTCTCAACATTTGAATTCCAAAAACACGCGACATCGATCGCCATTGAAAACATTTCTGCAGCTGTGAAGAAATTAAACCCGATTGCAAGCACCGTCGCAGGGAAGACAATCATAGCACAACTTAATCGCACCCTGCTTCAACTGCAATCTAATTCCGGCAGGGGCGTTGATGTTTTTAAACTATTTGAGATCCCTGTTTCATATTCAGATGATACAACGTCCGAATACTCAAAAGGCATAAATTGGTGGATATGGATTGCTGCAATCTTAGTCATTGCGTTGCTTATATTTTGGTTATTCAGGAAGAGGGCAGCGTAGCGGAGATACGACACCCGCTACGTACCGCTTCACTTGCACGATAGGCCAACCTGCAAATGGAAAGTGGTCTAGGATCGCAGTGACACCACAATTGCCTACGGTTCTTATTGTACTGACACGAACCGAAACTCCAATCAACGAGTCGCCGTTTGAGGTTCGTCACCCTTCTCCTCCAGGAGAAGGGCAGCGGATGAGGTGACCACTTCGACGCAACCTACTGGTTCAAACAACACATCCCTACTCCTTCTTCCCCACACTAAACAACCCACTAAATTTCACCAACACAGCAATCGCAGCCGTGACCGTCGCCACCAACGCATTCACACTCGAGAGCACCTCTTGCTGTACCACGGATATAAAGATTGTAATACTCACCAAAGTGATCACCAGTATCAGTTGTATACCTGACCATGATCCCTTACGCCTTAGCTCGTTGTCCATCGCGAGGGCTTCGTCCTCCTTTACAACGGAGAGGATGAAGTCGTTGAAACTTCTATTCATGATTTGAGGTGAATCACGCATGACGACGATACCCTTTCTGATCAGTACGCGTATGTTGCTTGTGTCGCGCAGGTTTACAAAGCGGTCTTTCGCTAGGTCGAACAGGGAGTTCTTCTCTTTGCGTGTGAATGAATTCCACAAACCTTGATAGTATGCATTGGCGCGCTCTTCTATTGATAACACGATCTCTTCACGCTCCCCGACATCGTTGGTGCTTTTAAAATAACTCTTAAGCTTTGGCAAATATGTACCGATGTCCAGTTCCTGATCAAGGAAAGTATTGGTCTCAGATTGTGTCAATGCTTTATACTGCGTCTCAAATCCGGCGAGAATATTTTTCCAGGAACGGGCAGCACTACGCAGAGCGGTGATCTCTTTTTGAATCCCGGCTTTGTCTTTTTCTTCAGTCTTCTTGGCCTCGACCAATTGTTTGATCTTTCCATCCAGAACATCAAGGATCGCCTCGGGCTGCACAGTAGAACTCACAATGATCTTGGCGTTAACATTTTTCTGCATGTTAACAAAAAGCTGAAGGCGCTTTTTATTACACTCTTCATCATTCAGGCCATGCTCGAAGTTGTGAATAACGAAATACTCGATCGACGAAATATCACCAAGGGTATCCAGATCTGTACGGAGAAATATTTCTTTAGCGCTGTGCGCCTCCGTGAATGCCTTTAGTAATGTTGATTTTCCAGAGTATGGAAGTCCGATGATAAAGAGTTTATGACTTCCATTTTTTAGCGAAGCCTCTAAGTCAATGGGGTGAAGCGTGGCCTTGCTTCCCGTCAATAACCTCCAGCCATATATGTACTTAACGCAGATTCGGATCAACACGTAGATCGACAAGCAAAAGAGTATAAATAATACTGCGAATGCGAGTGCGTATTTTCCTTTCATCAACGTGAATGATGGTATCATCGAAGAGTAGATGACGCTTTTGTTTTCCCTTAACACAAGATTTTCACGCGACGCCATGGCGAACCACTTTACCGGATTGTCGCCATCGAGCAATACGTGTCTGGAACTTTCAAGCGGCCCACTAAAAAATGAAGGCCGGTATTCAAATTCCCACTTCTCGAGCAATCCGCCTCGGACAGGCACCACCTTTGACGTATCGTTTGTATCCGTGTCACAGGAGAGGTAGTTACCGTAATGATCCGCCATCTTCAGATAATCTGCTTTCATCGCCGACCGTGTGGAATCATTGGAAGCCCTGGTGAATTTGAGGTCATTAAATTCATTTTGGAGAGACCTATTCCGCTCGCGGGTATGCTGATACGCGTCCCACTGGATGAACTTTTTCCAGAGAAAGTTTTCATGCAGGAAAGAAGTCTTGTAAAAATAGAAAACCGGTAACACGCTGACGAGAAATAACCAACAACAAAGGAAAGACGTGTACAGCGTACCAGTCTCCAATTTGTCGTCGAGCCAATGATAAAGCGATGAAAATATATCCGTATAAATATTAGTCGCTGCCACCGTAGTGATGACAATTTGCAATATGGCAAGCCAAATGCCCGACTTCAAAGGAAGGTTCACAAACGCCGCAATGTTCACGATCACAATAAGGATCACACTTGTGCCAACAAATACGTCTCGTTTAAGCTTTGAGTTATTTTCCGGATCGGCGACATAGAGTACTGCGTAGTGTGCTGCCAATAGCAACACTGGTAGTGTGAGAAATATCAAGGCGAAATAGCGTGCAGAACTTGAGACGCAGATGATGAGCAGGATCGGTAAAATCATTAGCATTGTAGAGACGCAGCGCGCGTAATGGATCCCAAAGGGTTGGTCATCGGTATCTGAACGTGGCCCGATCCAACCGAGAGAAAATCTTCTGATGTGAAGTTTTGACGACCTGTATGTAACGCAAAATAAAATGAACAGCTGCACCCCGATTGTGAGCATCATGATGATCGATAATATCGATACCACGCCGACAGTGAGTGTCACCGGCGTGTTATAGTAGTCGCGATCCAACAGGGTGATGAGAAACATCGCCTGCGTGTCGAGCGGTGTGATGTATGCTAAACATTTAATGCCGCCATAGTTTACGTCCAGGTGTTGGGTTGTACGTCCTTCGATTGTCGCCTTCGCCATGTAGTCGTGCGCTATTTCATCGAAGAAATTCTCTTGAAGGTTTTTGTTTTCGTCGGAATGAAACAATACGTCACCGTTGACGTCGACAATGCAAAACTGAAACCCTGGTGACAATAAGGTATTCATTACAGAACGCAGCCTTGTTGCAGTCGCCACAACGGCAATGGTATCGATGCGATATGCTTTGGGTCTGTCATCGTCAGGACCAACAACGTGATTTGATTCCCCCCCAACTTTTGATATGATTTGAAACGATTTGCGCAACGAAACCCCGGCCTCGTGCACACCCGAATTCCAAGAGCGAATGGATTGCACGTAAAATCCTTGTGAGGAATTGGAAAACGACAATGTTTGATTTGCATTCGTCTCACTGAAATATTTCCGTTTGCTGAGGTCCGGAAGTTCTTGTGAAATGTTCGGAAGTAAATGATTGGCAAAGGTTACTGGCACTTTACCTTTGGCATTCAGTACCAGGAATTCGTTGAAGTATTTGTATGCCAATAAGTTTTTGCAAAACATTGGGTCAGGCGTATCCAATATGTATTCATACTGGGGCAGGTACACCGAGGGTTGATTGCGCTTTACAAACGTCTGCTGCACGTCGTTCATTTGCGAGAGTATGTTATCGATCTCACCCTTGAATTTGTCCGATACCGATTTCGACAATTTTTCCAGCTTCGCCTTATAATCATCCTCGTAATTGACATAATGGTGACTGACGAGCAGCAGGATCGTGACCAACATTGTACCTGTTACAATTGAAAATCCGATGAACCAAACATTCATGATCTGCAGCCGCTCGATACTACTCATGATCAGCAGCTTCAAAACAGGCATGGCCAGCAGAAGAAACAGCGCGAGTAACACCATAATGATGATAGCGAACAGGTCAATCTTTTTAATGTCCGCCTGAATGCTGCTTTCATCCACCAGTCCGCAGAGTATCCAGTCTTCGTCGGCCTGCATCTCAATCACATACGACAATGCCCGATAAGGTGTTCCCGAAATCCTGACCGTATGCTGCGGTATGGTCCGAAATACCTGGGCTGTATCAAAAAGATGGTTGATATCCGCCAACAGGATTTTGCTTTCGGCGCCATTTGCCGCCTCAAATTTTCTGCCTTGATAAGCAACAACTGATGCCGTCGAATCGCTTGGAGGATGGTTTTTTCTTTCGGTCGTTTTTCCATTAAATACCCGAACGATGAGGAATCTGTCGAATTGGTGATCGATGATCTCCGCATTGGTGATCAGGTTAGTGATTTTCACGCGGTACCATTGTTTGATACGCAGGTAGCGTTTGTCTTCTGCAGTATCTCCCGGTGGTGAGTATTCCACTCCGATTTGTGAAAGGTCATTGCCTAACAGCGAGCGCATTTTCCCGCGGTATTTTTTTACTAAATCAGTGTTCCTGGCTTTCTTAGCTTCAATAATTCTCGCTATAAAGATTTCGACCGAGTCATCTGTTGTGGATTTGTCATGTTGTTTCCGCAACAGCAGATCGATCGATCCTTCGTAGAATGCCCGCATCTCCGAGAAATTTTTCGCGATGCGTTGCATGGTACGATACTTTTTCCCGATTAGAATTCTTTCATGCTGCGGCACATAGCTGAGAAAGTAGTAGGCAAACAGCAGTCCTACGACTAGAAACGTGGCAAGCGCAAGCCAAATACGACCCGAGATCTGAGACCATTTCATAGGAAGAGTTTAGATAACGTGAACGAGTGTGAAATTTGACAGCATAATGAGCGGAGGCGCTTTAAAGACGACATCTAACCTGGTTAAGGTAATCAATAGTCAGGGTGGTGTCAATGGTTGGTTTCGGGGAATGAAGACTTTAATGAAAAACCTGCACCCTGCTTGCAATCCTAGTCCAACTGTCCAAGGGGGGTCACCACCATACCTCGCGACAGAGCTTTACGAATTCATCAGAAATATAAAACGATACTCACACGCCGTTCTTAAGCTCAACATAATACCGCTTATCAGTATCACACACATGACACCGATACGTCTCGGGAAGATCCTTGAAACTTATTCCTGCTGGAATATTCGCAAGGGCGTCGCCGTATTTGGGATCATAAACGGTCAGACAATTGGTGCATTGATAAACGCGCTCACGAAACGCATTGACTTGCGTGGGCTCCGTAACTTCCTTCAAATTCTCCTGCTCAGGGTTCAGTTGCCTGAAGTACAATTTGCTTAATTCAACAAGCAGCGGCGGTATAAGCTCCCGCCGCACTTGCCTTGCATAGTTGAGATAAGTTATTGTATTTGGATTAAAATCCTTCGCATAAAGAATGTCGAAATATCCGGATCCCGCAGAAGAGTTGCTTTCGATGACAATTGAAGTAAACAAAAACATTTCGCGACTCATCTTGATCGTGAAGGTCAGTCCGTGGATACTGATATCCTGTTGATCTAACTCTCTCACAAGAAATCTTTTTAATTCAAGCGCTTCCTTGTCTATTACTGGCAGATGCCAATTCAGCTCGAGTGATGAATGACGCTCGTTAATACCAAACTTACCCATAACCTTCTGCCATCGGAGCCGGTCAACTGACTTGATTCCTTTTAGAATAAAAGCCTTCCAGGGAATGATATTGATTTTGCTGACACCCGTTTCCTGACAGAGTTTGCAGGCTGCACTCATAAATTCAATGTCATACTGGTTATTGCGCCAATACAATCCCAGCCAATACTGATTGTTGAGCATAGCATTCAATCCTTCATAATATGGAAATGCTGTGTTGTGCAGTTTGAGTTTATTCGAAATGCTTTTGTAAGCAATTCTGACATAGTTGTTTTTAAGTATGAGATAAAGCTCCTCTGCCGTGAACGGTAAATATTCAAGAACAATCAGTTCAATCTCCTTTGCAATTTTGGGAATATCCTGTCCGAGAATTAACCGGGGCCAGCATTCGAGTATATTTCCTTTCCGTGGATCGCGGATGTACAGGTACCAATAGTTCTCTTCGCGTGATGCAATAAAATTCAGCTCCCCCGAAAACAACGGCACGATGCTTTGGAGCGGATCGACAATATTGATTTTAAGTTGTGGCGTAAATTCAAAAGCATCAATGATTACGTTGTAAGTATCTTCCTTGACCCAACTGGTCGTTTCAACAACATTGACTGCAACGTAGGAAGTAACAATGTTCTGATGGATCGAAATGTCTCCGGATATTTCGTGTTCAATCTTAATGGTATCGAAGACCGCATTAAGACGTTCTACGGTGGCATCATTACGCGGGAACATGATATCCTGACGCGATCCGAAAAGTATGTATTTGTTCCCGAGGCTTTTCGATAATTCCACGATCTTCAACAATGCCGCCGGCGAAAGAAATCCACCCTTTACAAAGGCGCGTATGAGATCACTTTTCTTTCCGGTTTGCATACTATTGATGATACTATTACAAGTGCCGTTCAGGCATTTACGATGGATGCCTTTAGTATTACCTGAATTTCCGGTTTGCAACTTCCACATCCCAGTCCCGCACCTGACCGTTGGCAAATATCACTCAATGTATGACAACCTCCATCGATAATTTTTTGAAGATTTCCTTGCCCGACCTGATTGCAGGAACAAATCAACTTCCCCAGTACCGGTTCACTTGCCTTTCCTGATCTCAATAATTTCATCCGGCGATCAGAAAGTTCAAGCCCATTTTCTATCAGGTTCTTGAATTCGGCAAATTCTCCCTTATCGCCGATCAGGATCGTTCCAACCAGGCGATCGTCTTTAATGATACACTTCTTATAGTACCGTTGTGATTTATCGATGAAAAGAATTTCTTCATAACCTTTTCCATCCGTCGGTATTTGTGCAATCCCGATCGAACAAAGATCGAGACCGGAGAGCTTGAGTATGTTCATCACCACAGCACCATCGTAAAGACTTTGAGCGTCACCGTGTATGAAGCGGGCGAGAACATCTGCCTGCTTCTCAGCTGCCGAAGTAATGCCAAGTGTAATACCGCGATGCTCGGCGATCTCACCAATGGCGAAGATGTTTGGATCGCTCGTCTGAAGCTGGTCGTTTACCAAAATACCGCGGCCTGATTCAAGTCCGCTGTCTGTAGCAAATTCTATATTCGGACGTGTGCCTACGGCGTAGACAATAGCGTTAGCATTCAGCTTCTTACCACTTCTTAATTTTGCTACAAGTGTCTTTATTGGTTCGTCATATACCACTGACTGCACCTGATCATTGACGTAAACTGCAACATCTTTTTCTTCAATAAAATCTAGCAGTAGTTCTCCCGCTACGGCATCGATCTGGCGTTCCATCAGACGACTCCCCAGCTGCAGGATCGAGACCGATATATCAATTTCCCTCAACGATACGGCTAGTTCAAGGCCCAACAATCCGCCACCAATGATGAGCACGTGACCATTGGGTCGGACGTATTCTTTGAGTTGATCTGCATCATGACGCGTACGCATCGTAAAAATGCCTGGAAGTCCGACCGGCGCATCATTTGGTATATGCGCACGCGTACCCGTTGCCAGAATAAGTTTATCATAATGATGCTGATCTCCCTGCTTATCTGTAACCGTTTTACTTCTTCTATCAATTGATCTGACTTCATTGTTCAGATATATTTTCGCATCGAGCGCTTCAAATTCACCAGGTTGAAATTTCTGCAAGTTTTTCCAGGCGAGATTCCCGTTGACGTATTCGGGAAGAAGTACCCTGTTATAAAATGGATGAATTTCTTTTGATATGATGGTTATATCATCATGCTCATTCAGTGCCCTGTAAGAACAGAGGAATCGATACGCTGCAGCACCCGCGCCAACGATGACAATTTTTTCAACCGGCTTTTCAAAAGCTAAAACTTCCACTGCAGCATATTTGAAATCCGGCTCCTTCGAAATCGGATCTACCTTAGGACTTGTAATATTGTTCGCGCGCGCCAAGTCGTTCGACATCATTTTTCCCCAATGCATCGGAAGAAATACGACACCACGCTTTATCGTGTCCGTTATTACGACGCACACTCTCACTTCGCCTCGCTGGTTTCTGATGATCACAGGATCGCCACTATTAATTCCTCTAATAGAGGCGTCAACAGGATGCATTTCGAGAAATGGTTTGTCAATATGCTGTCGCAGTTTGTTGACCTTACCCGTCTTGGTCATCGTGTGCCACTGGTCGCGGATTCTGCCAGTCGTCAATATCAAAGGAAAATCATTTGTTAACGGATCTGAAAGATTTTCAATAATGTCAACTGGTTGAAATTTCGCCTTGCGCGACGGTGTATAGAATTGATGGTCTTTGAACAGACGATCCGTTCCCTGTGGATTGCTTTCATCAACCGGCCATTGGAATGTTCCCTCTTCCAGTAGTCGCTCATAGGTAAGTGCACCAATGTCAATGTTGGTCTTTTTAGTGAGCCTTGTGTGTTCAGCGAATATTTCAGAAGGATGTTTATAGTCGAATCCAGCATATCCCATCCGTTGCGCGAAACGACAAAGTATCTCGGCGTCAGGCAATGCTTCACCGGGCGCGTCTGTGATTTTGCTCAGGTGACTGATCCTTCTCTCTGAATTGGTCATCGTCCCCTCTTTCTCGAAATGCCCTGCTGACGGGAGCACTACATCGGCAAATGAAACCGTATCAGACCTCCTGGAAATGTCCTGCACGACAACGAACCTCGCCTTTCTAAATGCTGCCTCTGCACGTTTCACGTCAGGAAGACTGACCATCGGGTTAGTGCAAATGATCCAGATGGCTTTCAGTTCATCACGTTCCAGTGCTTCTATCATTTGTGTAGCCGTATATCCCGGCTTATCCGAGATCTTCCCTCCGCCCCAGAATTCACCAACCTCTGCTCTATGCGCCGGATTACTGATACTGCGGTGTGCTGCGAGCATCGTTGCCAGACCACCAACTTCTCTTCCGCCCATCGCATTGGGTTGGCCGGTTAACGAGAACGGACCAGAACCGGGCTTGCCAATATGTCCGGTGATAAGGTTGAGACTCATTAATGAGTAATTTTTTGTGACACCGGTTACACTTTGATTCAGGCCCATAGCCCAAAGCGTAAGAAATCCACGCGAGGATGCAACGTATGAAGCAGCAAGTTTTATCTGATGGTCAGGCACGTCGCATATCTTTGCCGATTCTTCCAAAGTATATTTAAACACTGAAGCACAATATGTATCATAGTTTTCTGTGTGGTTCGTGATAAAATGGTGGTCAACATCACCATTTTCAATCAACACGCGGGCAATGGCGTTTGTCAGGCAAACGTCTGTACCCGGATTGATCTGAAGATGGAGATCAGCGATACTGGCAGATTGCGTTTTTCTTGGATCAACGAGAATGATCTTGACATCTGGGTTTTTCTGCTTATGCATTTCAATCCGGCGGAACAGAATGGGATGACACCACGCTGGATTTGCACCGGAAATCAGAAAGCAATCAGCCAGTTCTATGTCGTCGTATGAAATGGGTACGGCATCCTCCCCGAGCATGTTAGTGTATGCAGCGACCGCACTGCTCATACACAACCTCGAATTTGTATCGATATTATTGGTGCCGATAAATCCTTTTACCAACTTATTGGCAACATAATATTCTTCTGTAAGACATTGTCCCGAGACATAAAAACCAACGGCGTCCGGACCATATTTATTAATGATCGACTTAAACACGGCCGCGGTTCGCTGAAGGGCAGCGTCCCACGTAACGCGCTGAAATGGATGCGCTCTGCTTGCGCGCACTTCCGGATATAAGAGTCTGTCCGTTTGATCCTGCATTGCATACTGCAGGTTCATACCTTTTGAACACAACATGCCTTTGTTTACCGGATGATCCTTATCGCCTTCCAGAATGAGGTTGTGCTTTCTGTCTTTTCGAATGACGATTCCGCATCCAACACCACAATATGAGCAGGTGGTCTTATAAACTTCCTGATGAGGTTGCTTTGCGTTCACGACGAGATATTCATAGTTCCAAAATCAAACGGCTTATCCTTTTTTACCAATCACTACTTCGGGCCGGATCGAAATCATCAGGTACGCCCATTGCGAGAAACGGTCAGCGTCTTTTATGTTCTTCACTTTCTGACTGATCATGGTTGATGTCGAGCTCATCAAAGAGTATCCGCCCTCGATTGTTATCAATTTTGTCAATGCGTATGAGGCTGTGATATCCATTTCAATTCCCAGACGCTTGTTGAGCACTGTACCCGTTTCGTCGATTACTGCGTGTGGCAGCGAAAACTGGTGTGCATCCATCGTTACCATCAAATTTTCTCGTGGCTTGTATCTGGATTTTAGATAAACATCGATAAGTCCATTGGCACCAAAACCATCGGCGACATAGAAGTAATCCATATATCCCCAGAATTTATGTGGTGTGCCATACAACGGATCGAAGCGTTGATATTTTTTAGACGGATCAGATCCATTGTTACCGGACGTAATATCTATTCCCGGACCTACACTTAACTTTTCGGTTGAGGCATATAGTGCACTGAAGGACAAAAGGTACTCATGCAGTGTCGTGCCCTCGCGATAACGACCACCCTGGTAAAATGCATCACCAGATAACGACAATCTTTTCAGTACAGTTGCTGAAAAATGTGAACCAACAGTAAATCGGCTCCAAACTTTGGTCTCGAAGATTGGTGTTTTCTTCTCGACGTCGGCTGCTGCAAAATGAAACTTGCTGAAGTCATCTTTAAATGCGAGAAAAGAAACGGTGGCATGATCTATCTTTTTTGCTGCATAGAGGAATTGCATCGACTTGTACATTGCACCGATGCCGTTCGTGCCCGCCACGTATCCGCCAGGGATACCGTTGTAAATCGTGCTTGATTTTCTTTCAGAATTCTGATTAAAGGCTGCACCGAAGTGTAGTGTATAACCCTGGTGTTCAAATTTTAACACTGCAGCATCGTGGCGCCTGGCCTGTTGCAACCAGTCGAGGTTTCCCAGGAGGCGAACGTCATCGTAGACGAGTTCCTGCCGGCCGATCTTCAGTGTAAATTTCTTGATCACACTTCCTGTATCGAGCAGACTTATTTCCCCCCATGCTTCATGTAACATGAAACCATCGAATGCGTCAGTCGTTACCCGATTAATAGTTGACGCATCCTGCCCCCATACTCGAACATCCTGAAGCGAAGTGAACAATCTAAATCTATACCCGGTATAAGCGATATTGAGACGCGTACGCTGAGACGTGAAGATTGCGGGTACCGTGTCCGTTACCGACGGACTGCCTTGTCCCGCGCGAAGTTCCGACCTCGTTCTGAGTTGGCCGGATATAATAAGCTGTCCCTTTGCATCTGACAGAGCAAGACAAATGCAGGTTGTAAGAATACAGTATAGAGTTCTCATGCTTTGATGTTTTCAAAGGCAGGTTGCAATACACTGTTGGATTCTCCTTCAGTCGCTTTTTGAAAGCTCAGTGTAAACGCAATTGCAGAGACGACAACGACGGCCACGCCGATGATGAAAAGACTTTCGCGGTACGACAATGATTCTGATTTGAAAAGGAAACCGGCAATCACTGCACCCACGTTTCCACCGGCGCCAACAATACCGGATACTAATCCGATCGCGCGTTTGTTTATAAATGGCACCACGGAGTATGTTGCGCCATTCGACATTTTAAGGAACAATGCAAAGACCAGCATAAGCGCAATAGCCCAGGGAAGTAACGTTACTGACGAGAAGAGCATAAGTCCTAAACCTTCCAATAGAAGGAATGCACTGAGAATGATGATTCTTCCTTTCAGTCCGAATTTTTTCCCTGCCTTATCTCCAAATATTCCACCCAGCGCGCGGGCGAACAAGTTCATCATACCAAACAAGCCGGCGATAAGTCCCGCTTCTCTTAATCCCAACTCAAAGTTATCGACGAAGTAAAGCGTCGCGATATTGTCGATCGTAATTTCAATCCCAAAACATGCGCCATAGGCAAGGAATAAAAGCCATACCCGATAGTCTTTGATGACGGTTCGAAATGATTCACCGGCTGTTTTTTTTGATTCTGACGGATCTTGTTCTTTACGCCCTTGTGCAAGGCTGCCGGAAGGCGTATCCTGTGTAAAAAAATAATAGACGATACCCATGATAAAAAGGGCGACGCCCGGAATCACCATACTATATCGCCAGGCTGTGCTTGAAATAAATCCAATCGAGGTAAAGCCCGCAAAGATCAGGGGCATGACTATTAGGGTTACGCCGCCACCCATATTTCCCCAACCCGCAGCTGTAGCATTTGCAGTACCCACCACGTTGGGCGCAAACATAACCGACGTGTGGTACTGCGTGATTACAAACGAAGCACCTATAACGCCGATAGCGAGTCTGAAAAGTAAAAATGATTCATAGCTGTGGCTGAATCCAATAAACATTACCGGTAGCGAACCAACGAGCAACAGAATAGTATAGGAAATGCGCGGGCCAATTTTGTCACAAAGCCAACCGAATAGCAAGCGGGCAAAAATGGTGATCGACACCGACGCGATGATGATGTTGCCGATCTGCGATTTAGTTAACTGGAGATCCTCTCTGATCACGGGCATCAACGGTGCAACACCGAACCATCCGAAGAAACAGAGAAAGAAAGTAATCCACGTGAGGTGGAAAGTGCGCATGGGCACACTTTTGAAGTCAAGCAGGTTGATCTTTGAAGCAGGTAGGTTAGGAAACATTTAATACGTATTTATTTACGTACTAAATGTATCATATTACGTAGTTTAATTACGTAATATTACTTAATTAATTTCCTAAAACGTGTGAATGACTCAAAAAAGTCGCATTTGTACTTAGTGTTTATAGAAGACTTTCGCGGACAATTTTGTTCACCATATCCACGGCATTATTCACATCCAGTTTCTTCATGATGTTAAAACGATGTGTCTCTACCGTCCTCACGCTTTTGTTAAGAGACTCGGCGATGATCTTGTTAGGCTTGCCATCAACGACCATACGAAGAATTTCTTTTTCGCGGCGTGTTAAATGATATGGATCATGCTTTGTCGGTTGTGAGGCACTCTGCGTCTTGCCGTACAGCAGTCGATTGGCCAACACATTAGAGACCCCGCCACTGAAATACTTACTTCCGGAATTAATTTGTTTGAGCGCTTTAATGAACTCATGCTTATCGGTATCCTTTAACAAATAACCATATGCGCCAGCATCCAATGCTTCGATAACGTACTCATCGGAGTCATGCATAGAGAGAATCACTGCTTTTGTATCGGGTGCATAGTCGCGCAGCTTTGCCGCCGCCTCCAGACCTGTCATGTTCGGCATTCTGATATCAAGAATGAGAATATCAGGTTTAAAATTTTTCGCAGCTTCCAACGCTTCCCTTCCATCACCGGCTTCACCAACGACGGCAATGTCGGCTTCAGATTCAAGCATTGCTTTGATTCCGTTTCTCACCAAAACATGATCATCAGCAAGTACGACGTTGATTTTATTCATGACATTTTAATTTTTATCTGATTTTATTCTGAAGCAATAAATTTCTCTTCAGCAACTCCTTCAACACCCTTTGTCGCCATCATAGGAACGTGTAGCGATACCGTAGTTCCTTTTCCCGGGGACGACTGGATGTCAAGTGTCCCATTAACATACTCTGTTCTTTCGTACATATTAAAAAATCCACGACCTGATTCTATGTTAACACTTCGGGCTTCGACAAGTTTGGCATCGAATCCCTTACCCTTGTCATCGACCGTGATGACCAGCTCAGTTTCGGTCTGCTTTAATTTAATGTCGATCTGACCAGCACCAGAATACTTGATCGCATTGTTTATCGCTTCCTGAATGATGCGAAATACGTTGTTCTCAATGTTCTGTGGCGCGCGGCCTGTATCTCCATCCGCTGTAAACGACAACCTGATGTCTGTGAGTTTAGCGATTTCGGTAATGAAAACATTCAGCGCTGCCTGAAGACCGTAGTCACCAAGTACAGTAGGCTTCAGATTGAATGTTACACGGCGAATCTCTTTGATAACATTTTTGATGAGCTGATCAACTTCAGCAATCTTTTGTTTTGAGGCAGCATCATCGGGATTTATTGACTCAATATGATACTTGAGCGACGTTAACATCTGACCAATGCCATCGTGGATGTCCATCGCGATACGCTTACGTTCTTCTTCCTGGCCTTCAAGAATCAGCACTGACCGGAACTTCTGTTGGTTCACCAGTTTCTCTATCTCTGCACGATTCTTCTTGTTCATAGAGCGTTCAGCACGCTTTCGGTCAGTCATGTTCGACGCAATAAGCAGCAACTCAGTTTCTCCATTTTCAATCTGTACAGGTTGAATCATTGCCATTAACCAACACTCTTTTCCATCCGAATTATAAAAACGGATCTCACCCTGCCATGCTTTTTCTTCGGTGACGGTATCAACAACTTCATCCATCCAATCGGAAGGATTTGCAATTCCGGGAAAGAGGTCGCAAAGTCTTTGCTGATGATCAGAGGGTGCAAACCCGGTTGCTTCAATGTAATTGTCCGACAGCGAAAGAACATTCCCTCCAAGATCAGCCTTTGCATACAGCTTCGGATTTTCAATCGGCTGGTTTATAACAGAAAGTCGTTCATATGACTTTTCCAGTGATGCGTAAAGCGCACCAATTTCTTTCAAAAGCTTTTTAGAATTTTTCTCAGATGTTCTGAGTTTCTTCACCGTGCGTGAAACCTGGACTGCCGTTGGTCTGAAAATAAAAAGAATCTCCGCGACAATGACGGAAAGTGAAATGGCGAGAAGAAGGTATTCCATTCTTCGAAGCGAATTGATCTTCTCATTAGCTTCCGCTGCGTACTCGCTGACGATAACATCCATGCCCGACAGAAATATTTCCTCATTCTGAAGCACGCGGGTGATCGACGGTGACAGTGCCTTCATATCCGTAAGTCGGTTGGATCGAAGTTGATGAAGAATGTCCGTAGCGCCTTTCTGAATTTCATGAAAGGGTATTGAAATTCCTTCAAAGAGTGAAGCTATCCTGATGCTGGGTGCTCCCGGTAGATGCAGCGTATCATTTCCACGCTGCAGTGCTGTCTGGGAAGCACGCCAAAGTTGAAAAGTATTTTGAAGTTTTTTGGCGATTGAATCTCTTTCGGAAGGTGCTTGTCCATCGTGAAGCATTAAGGATAGCTTACTGATTTTCTGACTCAACATCCTTTGCCGTCCCGCGATGTTAACGACCTGCGAATCGCTCATCTGGTTAGACAAATGATGCTGAATTAACACCTGTCCAACAATTGAAATAATGGCAATGGCGCTCAGCGCGAGCATATACCATGTTCCCAGTTGACTGAATTTGAGCTTTTGTTTTACGGATGATTCGAATTTCATGCGCATATACGTAGCAATCTACGCAAATGACGGCGCAGAATACTTAGAAAATTGCCACTTCGCAATTTTTATTGCGTAAAGCCTATAAAAACGAATCCATCCTCCACTTTAACCGGGAATACTGCCAGTCGCTCTTCATCCGCGTTAAGACATTGGCCACTTTTCAATGAGAAAGTTTTTTTATGAAATGGACAAGCAACTTTCGGTTCTCCATCGGATGAACCTATCATACCCCGCGACAAAATCATTTGCATTTTATGAGGACAAAGATTCTGACACGCATACCATTCATTCCGTCTTGAAAAGTTGAACACGGCGATCTGAAGATCTTTATACTTCACGCACGCTCCGCCATTTTCAGGGAAGTCCGTGATACGCGCGGCTTTGAACCAAACATTAACATGTGTTATATCGGCAGATGCGTGTGATCTTATAGTATTGAGCAATTCCATATCATTACTTTTTATTCCAATCGATGGGTGACTTTTGTTCTCTCATTTCAACGAATGTTAACGTAGGATCAGGTCCATCATCATTGATGAAATGGTTGTATTGAGATCTAAGCATCGGATCCTCTACAACTTTTTTCCATTCGCATTCATAGTTCTTTAGCAAATCAGACATCTCTTTTTCGAGATCATCAGCGATGCCGAGGGAGTCGTTAACAATTACATCGCGCAGATATTCCAGACCGCCCTCCATTTTATTGAGCCACGTCGCAGTGCGTGTCAGCGGATCAGCTGTTTTGATGTAGAACATCAGGAAGCGATCGATAAGCTTTATGCACGTTTCAGTATCAACGTCGGTGATCAGAAGTTTTGCATGCTGAGGTCTTGATCCGCCATTGCCACATACATAAAGATTCCATCCCTTTTCAGTGGCAATAATTCCAAAATCTTTTGATTGAGCTTCGGCGCATTCACGAATACATCCTGACACAGCACCCTTCAGTTTGTGTGGAGCTCGAAGTCCTTTGTACCGCTCCTCCACATATATCGCGAACGACACTGAATCCTGTACACCAAACCTACACCATGTTGAACCAACACAACTCTTTATTGTCCTGAGTGCTTTGCCATAGGCATGACCACTTTCGAAACCTTCTGCGATTAATTCTTCCCAGATCATTGGGAGTTGATCGACTCTTGCACCAAACATATCGATCCTTTGTCCGCCCGTGATTTTTGTATATAGTTTATATTTTTCCGCAATGCGGCCAATAGCCATCAGCTTTGTAGGTGTGATTTCTCCGCCGGCAATCCTTGGCACAACAGAATAAGTTCCGCCGCGCTGAATGTTCGCCAGAAATCTGTCGTTAGTATCCTGTATAGTCGACTGTGTAACAATTGAATCATTCCAGATACTCGCCAACAAAGAAGCTATTGCTGGTTGACAAACTTCACAACCATCACCTGCACCATGATCTTTAAGCAATAACTCAAAAGTCTTTATCTGTTTGATTTTGATGATGTCGTATAATTCCTGACGCGAAAAATCAAAGTGTTGACAAAGAGATGTTTTGATTTTATGTCCCAGCGACTCCAGTGTGAGCTTGATGACATCGTTTACCATAGGCGTACAACCCCCGCATCCGGTACAGGCTTTTGTTACCTTTTTGATATCATTGAGTGTTGTTCCACCCTCTTTAATGACATCAGAGATATCGCCTTTGCTTACATTTTCACAGGCACAAATCTGTGCTGTGTCGGGCAGACCCTTAATACCATTTCCTGCATCGCCTTTGTCAGCTGTACCAACAATGAGTGTCTCGGGCTTTGCCGGCAACGGAATCTTATTGATCACCATCTGGTGCAGCATGCCATATTGCGATGCGTCTCCCACCAGGATACCGCCCAACAACATCTTCCGATCTTCAGAAAGATTGATGCGCTTATAGACACCGTTGTGTTGATCGATGATCGATATCGTAGCGCAGCCCGGTGTCTGACCCGTTGAATCACCAAAGCTTGCTACGTCGACACCAAGAAGTTTGAGTTTCGTAGACATATCGAAGCCGGAAAAAATTCTTTCTTGCTTTCCGCAAAGCTTCTGCACCACAACTTCAGCCATATCGTAACCTGGAGCAATGAGTCCATATACCATATTGCTGTGAACGGCAACTTCACCTATGGCGAAAATGTCGGTGTCGCTCGTCTCCAGTTGATCATTAACCAGTACACCGCCGCGGGGGTGCAACTCAAGCCCGCACAACTTGGCAACTTCGTCGCGAGGCCGGATACCCGCTGAAATGACGAGCATATCTGTAGAAAGTTCAGAGCCATCACCGAAATTCAGGGCTTCTATCTTGCCATTACCTTTGACCTCTTTTGTTACCTTATTAAGATGAACCGTTATCCCGAGCTGTGTTATTCTTTGTTGTAATATCAACGATGCCGTCGCGTCAAGTTGTCTGGGCATTAACTGTGGCGCGAACTCGACAACATGCGTTTCAAGTCCAAGATCAATCAATGCTTTCGCGGCCTCAAGTCCCAGCAACCCTCCCCCAAGCACTACACCGTGCTTCTTATTCCGGCTGTATTGAATGATCTGATTAAGATCATCTATTGTCCGATACACAAATACGCCGTGTCTTTCTACACCAGGAACATTGGGCACGAAAGCACTCGATCCTGTCGCAAGAACGAGATAGTCATAATAGTCCTCTCTCCCCGTATGTGTTGTAATTCGTTTTTCAATTCGATTGATCTTCGTCACCATTTCGCCCAGGTGAAGCGAAATATTATTCTCACTGTACCAACACGCGGGTGCCATCAACAAATCTTCTTCAGTCTTGCCGGAGAAATAGCTGCTCAGATGAACACGGTCATACGCAGGTCTCGGTTCCTCGCCGTAGACAACAATTTCAGCGAGACAGGACGACTTCCTGAGCTTCTCACAAAATTTGTATCCGACCATTCCGTTTCCGACAACAATGATACGCAGCATATGCAATCGATTTAAGTATGTTTTAATCAAATAATACGTAATTATACGTATTTCATGTAAGAATGTCACGCGTAAACTACGTATTATTACGTGATTGTTCTAAAAAGTAAGTATGAAGCCAAAGAAACAGGTAGTCATTTTAGGCGCAGGCCCCGGTGATCCCGAGCTAATCACATTAAAGGGGATGCGCGCACTTTCTCAAGCGGATGTTATTCTTTATGATGCATTAATCAACACTGACATCCTGAAGTACGCACGATCAGTTTGTAAACTAGTCGCAGTAGGAAAACGCAAAGGCTTTGCTAATCACACCCAAGACGAGATCAATCAGCTTATCGTATTCTATGCCATCAAAGGAAAATATGTTGTCCGACTAAAAGGTGGAGATCCATTTGTCTTTGGCCGGGGACATGAAGAATTAGAGTACATCGTCAGGCGTGGTATTGTCGCCGAAGTCATTCCAGGAATCTCGAGCGCATTGGCAGCACCATCCGCCGCTGGCATCTCGGTGACCATACGCGGCGTGAATGAAAGCTTTTGGGTCGTTACCGGCACTACTTCATCAGGCGACATCTCCAGCGACCTTGCCCTCGCCGCTCAGTCGACCGCCACCATCATCATACTCATGGGCTACACGCAATTGACTGCAACCGCGGCACTGATCAGCGAATATCGATCTTCCCTTGAGCCAATGGCCATCATTCAAAATGCCACTTGTCCCGATCAAAAAGTAATCTTTGCCACTGCTGGCACGATTGTCGAAGAAGCAACAAAACATCAGATAGGAACGCCAGCGGTCATCATCGCCGGAAAGGTGATTGAAGAACGAAACATCTTTCAGGATGTACTTAATAATATTCAAGAAACCATAACCGTATCCCGATGACCACACTGGTTGCAACGCAGTACTTTGACTTTGAGGCCGATTTCGTTGAAGATAATATCCGATGTATTCCGATGATCGTCCGCTTCAAACTTGATGCCTGCGGAATAAAACTGAAACTCTCGGAATGGAGTAAGTTGGACTCGTATGAACGCGAGGTGTTGGCAAATATGACTGGCGACACAGGCGACGAAGTTGTACGCTACCGGAGTTATCTTCAAGGATTGATTCTTTCCCGTACTGGTCAGCCCGCCACTTTACTTCCACCAACGAACAAACCAGGATGGTCCGTTCTGTCGGATATTCCACATTCGATCAAGGAAAGAATCAACGAACTTAATAAGTCAATTACACTGCGTCAATGGCAGCGCTTGACCATACTTCAAAGATTTGCATTGTTCAAACTCAGCAGTGGAGGGCATGAACACAAAAACTTTCTTAAAGCACTCGTTGAATTTAATTTCGACTGAGCCATTGGTCACGTTCCGTTGCACTATTAATGTTAAGGAAGATAGCGAAATTCATCGTTGTAATCATCTCCACATCATTCGAGCTTAAAAAATCTCTTGGACTTTTGTTTCCGCGCTCAACATACTCCACGAGCAATGGAAATGCTGCAGGCTCCCAGATCGTCAACAGCGGTTCTGGTGCACCTGCTTCACTGTTAAAATAGCAGGTAGACAACCGTTGCTTATTTCTGGCGTCCGTCAATTGCTTCAGCGTTTCCAGGGTAATGTTCGGCAGGTCGACAGCCACGATTAACCAGGCTTTGTCTGAATGCTTCTTGAAGGCGGACAGAATACCGTTCATGGGCCCATCTACATCATACGCGTCTATCATAGGATGTAATGATTCATTGAGCGACTGATCCGCATTGCACGAAGTATAAACTTGCGAACATAACGCGGATAGCAGATTAAAAACATTTTCACGTTGCGATTCTTTATGATAGCGAATTGATCCTTTATCAACGCCCATTCTCTTGCTCTTGCCCCCGGCAAGAACGAGTCCGTATAAATCTTCTTGAAGGAAATTATTCTGCATCGGGACGATTTACTTTATCGAGCCTGAATAGGTTTGGCTTCTCAATGTGCACCCAATTTAAAATATTTCAAACCCGATTTGACGCATGCTTCACTAGCAGCAGCATTTAGCACGGGTGATCTTTACTCGCGAAGAAACTGCTCATACTCTGCCAATGGCGGAATAGTTTTCACGTAATATCCATAAACTGAGAAGGCATGGCAAAGGGTCGTTTTCGTTTCAACGAGCAGTACACGCTCAGAACGACGGACGCAGGTAGTCACTGGGAGGTGCTCCTCTTGAGTTACGAAATTCTCACCGCCTCGGGTTCCGTCATTCTGAGCGCTTGCTAAATCTTGCAGATACGGAAGCTCTATCTGAAATCATGATATGATCAGATACTTAGACTTGTACTCGCGAAGAAACTGCTCTTAATCTCCTAATGGCGGATTAGTTTTCACGTAATATCCTTAAACTGAGAAGACATGGCTCTATCAAATTGCAACTCCTTCGCCTCTGCATTAGATGACTAACAAAATACGTTAAGGATGTAAATCATTCTGGGATATTTACAACGAATAGACTTGCGTGCTCCGTCATCTTTACCCATTGAAGACATTTATGCTTTAAATTCATGAACTATGAAAACAAATGAAGAATTACAAAATGACGTCCAGGCTGCACTGAAGTGGCAGCCATTGTTACATGCTGCGGAAATCGGTGTCACCGCCAAAGGAGGCATCGTCACGCTAAGCGGAACAGTCGACACATACGCCAAGAAAGCGGAAGCAGAAGATGCGGCAAAAAATGTTGTCGGCGTACAAGCCGTGGTGGAGAAAATTGACATTCAGTTTGGTACCAAGGGAAGGAAAGAAGATAGTGAAATTGCCACCGACGTCGTCAACGCATTCCGCTATAGCTGGGAAATTCCCAATGACAAAATAAAGGTAATGGTAGAGAACGGATGGGTTTCTCTGCATGGAGAACTGGAGTGGAATTGCGCGAAGGAAGCGGCTAAAAAAGCAGTTCACAATGTAGCCGGAGTGAAAGGCATTACCAACGATATCATCGTCAAATCCCATGGCAATGATCTCCTTGAAAAAGAGAATGTGGAGAATGCGATTATGCGCAACGGTGCTATTGATGACGAAGATATAACAGTAGGTGTCTCCGGTAATAAAGTGACCCTCATGGGAACTGCCTATTCGTTATCACAAAAAGAAGAAGCTAGCCGTATAGCATGGAATGCACCAGGCGTATGGGAAGTGGACAACCAGTTACTTGTGGGATATGATGACTAATGGAACAGTTAAAAAGACAAAATAACCAGCAGTGCCCAGGAATCCGAGATAAGCCTCAGAATTTCACGCACCCATTACACCAGGTTGAACGTCATGGCAATAAATAGTCGGACTCATATAAAACCACATCTTAAAAAATTAAAACAATGGAATCACACTATTATAATGTTGATATAAATTGGGAAAACAGTCGCAAGGGCATCATGTGTTCTCCTGAATTGAACAAAGCAAATGGTATCTGTATTGAAGTCGCCACACCACCGGAATTCCCCAAAGGAATTCCTGGAATCTGGTCGCCGGAACATTTATTCGTAGCTGCAGCGAGCGGTTGTTTAATGACTACTTTTTTAGCCATTGCCGAAAATTCAACACTAGAATTTACAAGCTTCAGATGTCAGGCAAAAGGAAAGATGGAGACGGTTGAAGGCAGATTGATGATGAGCGAAATCCACCTCGAACCCACGGTAGTCATACATAACGAACTTTATAGAAATAAAGCGATGCGTATTTTAAAGAAAGCTGAAGATTCGTGTTTGATAGCGCACTCCATTAAATCAAAAATCACGATGGAAATAATTATTCAGGTGACACCCATTTTAATCGAAGCCACATGACGAGGCCAACGATCATTAAGTTGGCTTATCCATATCAGCGGCCCAGAGGCATAGAGACACTTATATCGCAGTGTAAGCAGCGCTTGAAGCCGGTGCAGACCATACGCGTACAGTTATATTACTAATTGCGCCATACTTAGTAGAAATACTTATCCAACCCGGCCTGCCCATTGAATTTCTATCACACATTAGAATCTATTAAGGCCACCTCCTTGTGAAAATTGCGGAGGGTTTAAAAGCGGCAACTGCGAAAAATCTGATAAAAAAGAGTGTTCTGCCTCCAGTGCGGGAGCATCAACTGTGCTCATTCCAAATTTGATAATTATGAAAAATATTTGGATGCTGCAGAAGCATCTTAAAAGTGTCTTTCTGCTTCCACTGATTTTGTTAGGAGCGTGTGGATCTAAGAAGGACACCATCAGTCCTGTGATACAAAACATCACGGAATCGGTCTATGCGTCGGGGGTTATGGTAAGTAAAAATCAATACCAGGTCTTTGCAACAGTAAGCGGAATTGTCGATGAAGTATTCGCAGACGAAGGAGACCCATTGCAAATTGGTTCTCCAATACTGTCAATTGTAAATGATGCCCAGCAGTTGATGGCCGACAATGCGGAATTAACGGCTGAATTCAATGCCTTGAATCTCAATCGCGGCAAATTAAATGATGCCAGGTCGTTGGTCAACCTGATGAAAAGTAAGATGGATAACGATGCATCACTGCATGAAAGGCAAAAAATTCTATGGTCACAAAATATTGGATCCAAAGTAGAATTGGAACAATCAGAACTTGCCTTCAAAAGTTCAACGAATAACTATGCTTCTGCAAAGGAAAAGCTGGATGAACTGGAAAGGCAATTACACTATGCTTCCAGGCAAGCCCAAAACAATCTGCTGATCAGCAATAAAAATACTGGCGATTACCTGGTGAAAAGTAAAGTAAATGGAAAGGTATACCAGATGAACCTTGCTAAAGGAGAAATTGTGACACCTCAAATTCCGATTGCAATCGTCGGTGATGATAAAAAATATCTCCTGGAAATGCAGATCGATGAATATGATATTGTAGCCATCAAGTTAGCTATGCCCGTATTGGTAGTGCTGGATTGCTATCGTGATTCTGTGTTCAGCGCCGTGGTCACTAAGATTTATCCCATCATGAATGTGCAAAGTAAAACCTTTACGATAGAAGCTGAATTTGTGCGAACACCTGGGGTACTTTATCCAAATATTTCGTTCGAAGCCAATGTGCTGATCCATACAAAAAAAGACGCCTTGCTGATACCGAGAAACTACCTATTAAATGATTCCATCGTATTGAACAAATCCGGGAAACGGTTGATCGTAAAAACTGGTTTGAAGGACTATCAAATGGTGGAAATTCTTTCGGGAATAAATGTGAATGAACAACTCGTTATCCCTGAGCCATGAAAATCAAACTTATTACACAGATTTCACTGGCTTTGCTCAAAGCAAGACTAAAGCTAACAATGGTTGCTGCATTCGGAGTCACCTTTAGTATTACCATGTTCATCACGTTACTAAGTTTTATGGGAGGTTTGAATAAAATGCTCGACAACCTGATCTTAAACCGCACACCACATATAAGACTATACAATGAAATCCTGCCTTCACGGATTCAACCAGTTGCCAGAGCAACGGCATACCTGGGCGCCTATCATTTTGTCAAGCACGTTAAACCCAAAAATGAACTACTTGAGATTCGGAATAGTGAAGCTATTATCAAAGCCCTCAATAATGATCCGAATGTTCGAGGTATTGCGCCAAAAACAACGGTCGCCATTTTTTATAACGTAGGCGCAATCAATTTAACGGGCGTTATCAACGGTATTGATGTCGATGCAGAAAACAGGCTTTTTAAGTTTCAGGATTATGTGGTGCAGGGTAAAGCTATTGATTTAAAAAATACTCCAAACAGCATCGTATTGGGTATAGGAGCTGCACAAAAAATGCTCGTTCAGATCGGCGACAACATTCAAATAACGACCAGCGATGGCGCACGGTTTCCTTTGAAAGTAGTAGGTTTCTTTCAAGCCGGTATTGAGGAGTTGGACAAAGTTCAAAGCTATGCTACACTTGCCACGACTCAAAAAATACTTGGAAAACCAGCAAGCTATGTCACCGATATTCAGATCAAACTATTCGACATCATCATCGCCCCGGCACTTGCGAAAAGGTACAGCAAACTTTTCGAAGCGGAGGCAATTGATATTCAAACAGCCAATGCTCAATTTGAAACCGGTACCTCGGTGCGAACATTGATTTCTTATGCCGTAGGAGTTACGCTGCTGATTGTTGCCGGTTTCGGTATCTATAATATCCTGAACATGATGATCTATGAAAAAATGGATTCGATTGCCATTCTTAAAGCGACCGGATTTTCTGGAAGAGATGTCAACGCTATATTCATCACCATTGCACTGACGATTGGAATTGTTGGTGGTACGCTAGGACTTGTCTTTGGATTAGGACTCTCAGCTTTGATTGGTGAAATCCCATTCAACACTGTTTCCTTGCCAACGGTGAAAACTTATCCGATCGATTACAACCCAAAATTCTATTTGATCGGAACGGTGTTTTCCCTGATCACCACCTATCTCGCGGGGTACTTTCCTTCCAGAAAAGCAAGCCGAATCGATCCCGTAGATATCATCAGGGGAAAATAGCCATGGGGAAGAAAGTCATAGAAGCCTTGGGAATTGGCAAGTCATTTCATGATCCAATCACTGTGAAGGTGCTAACCGATGTGAGTTTCTCTATCAACACAGGAGAATTCGTTTCAATTGTTGGAAAGTCAGGATGTGGCAAGTCAACATTGCTTTACATATTGTCTACCATGGACACGAGGTATGATGGACAGTTATTTTTGGATGGCATCGATATGAAGAACAAAAAGGATGCAGAATTAGCACAGGTGCGAAATGAAAAAATCGGGTTCGTGTTTCAGTTTCACTACCTGCTTAATGAATTCAACAACATTCAGAACGTTATGCTCCCTGGACTCAAATTCGGAAAGCTCACGCGCGCAGAAATAGAACACAATGCTTATGACAAGCTAAAAATTCTAGGGATAGAAAAGGAAGCGCTGAAATACCCCAACCAGTTGAGTGGCGGTCAAAAGCAACGTGTAGCGATTGCCAGGGCATTGATAAATAGTCCACTGATTGTGATGGGAGACGAGCCAACTGGCAACCTCGACAAGAAGAACAGTGATATAGTCTTCAATATCTTCAAAGAGCTTGCAGAAGAATACCACCAGGCACTATTGATTGTTACGCATGACCTGGATTTCGCTGACAAAACCCAACGAACAATCACAATGGAAGACGGAAAAATAATTACACCTTATTGACACAACTACTTTAATGGCAAAAATGAAGAATAATATACCTAAGATACTCATCATAGATGGCCATCCTAACCAAGACAGTTTCAATTGCGGACTTACCCAAGCATATTTAACCGGGGCAAAAGAGACTAAGGCGGAATTAAAAGTGATTACCATTAGAAATTTACACTTCAATGCCAATTTACAATTTGGATATCAAAAAATATCTGAACTGGAACCAGACCTATTGATTGCACAAGAGAAAATAAAATGGGCAGACCACCTCGTTTGGATTCATCCTGTCTGGTGGGGCGGACTACCGGCTACTGCCAAAGGTTTTATTGATCGGGTTTTTTTGCCAGGTTTCGCGTTTAAGTATAGAGAAAAATCTGTTTGGTGGGACAAATTATTGGCTGGCAAAACAGCCCGTATCATTACAACGCTAGACACGCCACGGATCTACTATCGGCTCGTTTTTGGAAGACCAAGCGTAAACCAGCTCAAAAAAACTATCCTTGAATTTTGTGGAATCAAACCCGTGAAAGTTACCTATATCGGTCCCTTAAGAAATTCAACCGAAAGCTTCAGAAAGAAGATGCTTCAAAAGGTTGAAGTGCTGGGAAGAGAAAACAAGTAATGAATGCATCCGCCAAATTTCTCTGCAACGTACATCGTTTTCTCATTGGATTTCTTGCCCTTGGTGCGATCGGCGGTGGCTTAGTTCTAATGATCTCGCCAAATGGAAAGTTAATGGGTATGCCTTTGTCATTGCTGGACAATTCACCATTCAATAACTTTCTAACGCCCGCGATTATCCTCTTTCTGGTTATAGGAATACTTCCCTCCCTATTAATAGTCGGATTAATCAAAAAGCCCGAATCAAAATTTGCGGAATATTTTAATTTCTTCAAAGATATGCACTGGACCTGGACGTACAGCATCTACGTGTCCTTTACTTTAATAATGTGGCTGCAAATCCAAATGATGTTTTTGAACGCGGTGAGTTGGATACACACTTTCTACATGATTTTAGCGATAGCAATCATATTTACTTCATTGCTTCCACAAGTGAGAGATTATTACAAAAAGTAAAATTTGAAAGTATGATCTATTTAATCTTCGTACCAATTTTTATTACCGTGATTGTTTTAGCGGGCAGACTAAATCTAAACTACCAGTTCAGTAAAGAGGTGACAGAACTATTTTCACAATCTGGAAACATTTCTGACCATGCATTCAGATTACAAAAGATTGTTGATCTCCCGGAGCCAGTGAAGAAATACTTTCAACTCGTATTGAAAGACGGACAATCCTACATAAGCTACGCTCGCATCAAACACGTGGGACAATTCAAAACAGGAATCGACAAGAGTTGGATCAATATAAAAGGAGAACAATACGCCACCACTGAAAAGCCAGGATTTATCTGGAAGGGAACGACATCTACGTTTGTAGCAAGAGATATGTATATATCCGACAAAGGCAGGTTGGTCGTGTCGCTTTTATCATTGTTCAATGTGGTTAATGCCAAAGGAGAGCAATACAATCAGGGTGAACTCCTTCGCTGGCTGGGAGAAAGTGTTTTGTATCCTACAAATTTATTGCCCGGCGAGAGATTACATTGGTCACCTATCGATTCTCGATCAGCAAAACTAACATACAATTACAAGGGGCTTCTATTATTTTTAAAAATTACATTCAACGAGATTGGTGAAATTGTAGAAATGGAAACAAAACGATACATGGACGAAAAGAATCTGGAAACCTGGGTAATCAAAGCGTCGACATATAAGCAACTCAACGATGTAATGATACCGACAGCCTTTGATGTAATGTGGCGGCTCGAGAAGGGCGATTTCTGTTATGCGAAATTCATCATCACCGAAGTAGAATACAACAGATCCGAAAAATTTTAACCAGCAGACTAAAGGACGATCCGTTCGCTACTTAATACTTGCCAGCAATTTTCTCAATGAATCATAATCCGTATCCGACGCTTTGGTGAAACCCTCCGTACCGTAAAGATCAAGCAACACCTGCTTTCCCTTTGCATCCGTAGAAAACTTCACCAACGCTGTATAAAGCTTTCTTGCCGTCTCCGCATCGAATTGCTTTGAGAAAACAACAGGATCGTTTGGTATGGGATCCGTTGTCACTAATATGATCACCTTCTTTTCTACGTCAGGATATTTCGCTCTTACGCGGTCACGTGCATCATGAATCTCTCCCTTAGTCGAAGGCGGAGAATAAAACGCAGCACCAGCATCCGCCTTGCCTTCGTAAACAAGCTTGATAACTTCATCATGCTTCTTTGCAAATATTTCCTTCCCTGCAGTGACATTTGCTTTCTGTAGCATACTCTTTGGATACAGATATCCCGACGTAGACAACTCGTCCGTATACGCAATAGCCTTACCGTTAAGATCCTTCAAATCCTTTATATTACTATTAGCGCTCACCACAATCATCCCCTGATAGACAGCGCGACCGTAACGCACCGTTCTCAATTTTACCATCGCCTGATATTTCTTATTCGCGTCTACATAACTCAGACTACCCATGATCGCGAAACAAGGATTTGCCTTTCCAAACGCTTCCACCACCGCGTCGTACCCTGAAGGAACAACTAGATTAATCTGAACACCCGTTTCCTTCTGAAGGAACTCCTTTATATACCCGCCATTCTTCTCGACAATTTCTTTTGAAATAGAGGGTGTAAGATAGAAATCGACTTGTTGTGAATAGCTATTAAACGTACCTAGCAGGAACGGCAGAAAAAGTAGAAGTCGCATATATCGTGAAGTTATAATTTACTTAAGTAAGTCATTATCGATTGAAACAACGGTACCGCCATCGGCGTGAGGTTGTTTATTCAGATAGTTAGCTGGGAGTGGCGAGGAAGTCTATCAATACAACATTGTAAAATATGGAAAACGTAAGGCCAATCTCCAATTTATTTGTCAGGTTTTCTTATTTCTACAGCCATTCGCTTTTCGCGAAAAGTCACAACGTTCACCACATAATCAACTCGCTATGTTTAGGAACTATTTGAAAATGGTTCTGAGAACGATGGGCCGTCAGAAGCTGTCCAGCTCGATCAAAATTGGCGGGTTCGCGTTGGGACTTGTAACCAGTATGGTGATCTATCTTTTCATTCAGAATGAATTGAACGATGATCGTCATTATAAAAATGAATCCAGCAGCAAGGATGAGGGGATTAGAGCACCTCAGCAGAATCTTCATTAAAATTACCGCGCCCAAGTCGCTCCTGACATACTGTTGTCACTCCTCCCCTCCACCTTTGGGTACATAAACTAATTATTCAACAAAATCACACACTTATGACAACCCAGGAAATCGCTAACCAATACTACGAACTTGCAAGCAAAGGCCAGTGGCTGGAAATCATGCAGAAGTTTCATGATGACCAGATCGTTTGTCAGGAACCCGAACACGTTGCTGAAAGAGGCGTACCTGTCTCCACAAAAGGAAAAGAAGCTAATAAAGCAAAGAGCATTTCAAATCGCGAACGCATCGAAACGATTCACAGTCAGCATTGCAGTGAGCCGATGGTAGCGGGGAATTTCTTTACACTTACTTTAAAGAGAGACGTGACTTTCAAACCAAATCAGCGCATGCAGTTGGAAGAGGTCTGTGTGTTTGAAGTGAAAGATGGCAAGATTATTTTGGAGAAGTTCTTTTATTAGGAATCTCTTACATTTAACGTCCTTCCTCACCGTCATCCTGAGTATCCACCTATTGAATAAGTACCATCGTACTATGTCCTCAACTACACAGCAGTAAGCACCGACGAACGAACTCTCGAAGGACCTCCTACTTCTACTCACCCCCAACATCACCGCCCTTCCTCACCCGTCATCCTGAGCATCCACCTATTAAATAAGTACCATCGTGTATGTCCTCAACTACACAGCAGTAAGCACCGACGAACGAACTCTCGAAGGACCTCCTACTTCTACTCATCGCCGACATCGCCGCCCTACTCCATCCTCAAACCCTCAACCGGATTCGCTTTTAAAACCTTTCTGATCTGAGTAGCGACCACACTTAGAAAAATAACAATTACAATTACCGCAGCAGTGATAATTCCTGAATAGCTCATCGGAATTGGATAGGCAAACAGCATATCAAGAGATGCACGTGCAAAAAGATAGCTTGCAGGAAGACCAACAATCAAAGCGATGCCAATCAATAACACATACTGATTCATGATCAGTTGCATAATGTCGGCTGCTCTGGCGCCGAGCGTCTTTCTGATGCTGAATTCTTTTGTTCTCCCGGAGACGTTCATCATCACTAATCCAAATAGGCCCATACTTGCAAGAAAGACTGCGATTGTTGCGATCACAATGCTGAAATTTTGGGAACGGTCGACGCGGTCAAAGTAAATTCCCCAGACATCTTTCTGAAGACCGCCCTGAAAGGGAATCTCAGGGAAGAGCTCAGCCCACCGTGTTTGAAGAAACGCTAAGACACGTTTTTCCGTGCCTGGCTTTACACGCATCGAAAGATACTCATACTCATTTTCACCGGCGAGCTTGAAAATCGTAGGTCTTATTTTATTGAACAGATTTCTGGCGTGAAAGTCCTTTAATATTCCAACAACCTCATACCTCATGCTATCGATTTCAACGGTTGTGCCGATGACATTAGCAATACCCAGGCTTTCAGCGAGAAGCTCATTGACAACAACAGCACGTCTATCTGTCTGTGACCTGTCCCGAAAAAGACGACCGTCACTTAATTCAAGACCCATGGTCTGAAAGTAATTTGCGTCGACTGCGAACTGATCAGCGTCAAATTGCTTTGATGATGGCAAATGGATCACGATCGGTGATGATCTTTTGCCTATATGATCAGTGGAACCCGAGAACATCTCTACGTTAGGATCGCTCGATACGACAGCCTGCAGTTTTTGGAACGATGTGCTGTCTGGCAATGAAACATACAGCGCATCTTTGTAGTCGTAGCCCCAGCTCAGATTTGACTGGTACGCGTTATTTTGCGTGAACACAACTCCGGTCGTAATGAGAACGAAGGCAAGCACCAGTTGAACCGCCAGGAACATTTTCGTCAAAGGATTTTTCTTCCCAAACTCTACCGAGCCCTTAAATATTTTAACGGCGTCAAACCTTGAGATATAGAATGCAGGGTAAAGGCCGGATGTTACTCCGGTTAATATCAAAAGTCCAAAAAGGAAGATCAATAAATTGCTATCGAGTACATCAAACTGCATTTCGCCGCCACTGAATTGAACGAAGGCCGGAATAAAAACCGTTACACTTAAGACTAAGCCGAGTGCCAAAGCCAATAACGTGGTGATCATATTCTCAGACAGGAATTGAACGACCATGCGACCCCGACTTGCGCCAATCACCTTCCTGACGCCGATCTCTTTCAGTCTGCGTGTAGCGGATACGATAGCGATATTGATATAATTAAAGCATGCCAGGGCGAGCATTAAACAGGCGATTACCGGTAAACCGATTCTACCCTCGACGTTGTAATCACTCGCGATTGCATCACGGATATTTGCTGCTTTCTGATGAAGGGTCGTAAGCTGCTCAAATGCAAAGTTTGTAACCGGACGTTCCTGTAGTGCACCATTATGAAGCGTCCGGTATTTGCCTAGTCCCTGTTCAATTTGTTTGATGGCATGGACGTCATCAACCTGAATTAAAGTAGCCCCTACAGTTTTGCTCCAATCGTCGAACTTATACTCCGGATCGGCAACTCGAAGATTTTCAAAATTGATTAAGATATTAAACTCGATGTCATGTGCCTTCGGAAACGGCGCCCCTACACCTGCGACTTTAAATGCTTTTCCATCTTTCTCATTGAATTTAATAAGGATATCGCGACCAACAGGATTATCGCTTCCAAAATATTTAATGGACATATCCTCACTTAGGACTATGCTATTAATATCATAAAGTGATTCAGATGATCCCCATTTCATCGGAAAGGTAAACATCTCCAGAAATTCAGGATCGACATAACGTACCTGTTCATGAAATACATTGTCGGCATATTTTACTATGACACCACCGTCTTCTATTCTACAAACCTTTTTGATGTGGGCAAAGTCATTCTTTAACATCGGTCCGACGGCACGAGGCGAAGATCCGTATTGATGAAGCGTCCCGTTCTGATTACCAAACCATGTGAGAAGGAATACCTCATCCTTATTTTTATGAAAACGATCGATGTCATGATCCCATTGATAGTAGCCGTAAACAAGAATACAAATGCCCACAGCAATGGAAAGTCCGAAAACGTTAATGAATGAATTGACAGGGTTTTTCAACAGGCCGCGTAGGGCTACGGTAAAATAACTCTTATATAATACGAAGCCTGAAGACGTTCTCGACTGGCGACGACGCCAAGCGTAAGGCTGGCAGCAGCGGATTACGTTGAGTAAATAATAGATCGTTGCAACGCGATGCCCGGATTTCTCTGCCGTTTCATAAAAGACCTCCTCAAGATCTCCATGGATTTCTTCATATCGCTTAGGTTCACAATACCATTTGAAAAATGCGTGTGGCCATCCCGGTACTTTGAACTTGCTATTCATGGCTTGTCTTATTTGAAGGCTATCGCAGGAATTTGATTTCGTAAGCTTATGCGCAGATCGAGTGATTCATCGAGCACTTTTTTTCCATATGATGTGATCGTGAACAAACGCTTTCGCTTCCCTCCACGCTTTGCTTCGGGATCACCAAGCATTGAACTAAGAAGACCTTTGTCTTCAAGACGATAAAGCGATTTGTGAACGGCACTGATAATGACTGCACGACCTGATTGCTTTTCAATCTCCTTTGCGATTGAGACAGCATAAGCTTCCTGATACAGGATACCGACCGTAAGAAGAATGAGTTCTTCAAATTCTCCGAGATGTATTCTGGCCATGGGATTATCTTGATCTTTGCCTGTAATATACGGGTAAGTCTACATTAAGTTTACTTTTGCCAGTAAAATAAGTCTTGCTTCAACTTGCATCGAAAACTCTCCGGCCGTTCCCAATCTCCGCGCAACTCCACGTCCTAATGGATTTCTTCCCATAGTTTAATTCGCGCCTCAGATATTTAAAACCGTCATTACAACTGCAAAATGGGCTTTTTCAATATCATTGACGTTTTTTAAAAAATAAACCAAAGTATCCGTAGCCAAATAGCTTCGCATTACTATATTTGTAGCCACATAGCTACACGATTAATAATGCACTCAAAATGAAGCTAAGAAGAGACCCCTTTCAAGCCATCGCAGACCCAACTCGGCGAGCCATCCTCGTACTGCTGGCGAGCCAGACCATGACTGCCGGAACGATCGCCGACAACTTCGATGTCGCCAGACCTACCATCTCCAAGCATATGCAGGTATTAAGTGAATGCGAACTCATTACAGCAAATCAAAAGGGCCGCGAGATATACTATGAGATCAAAGTCGACAAAATGAAAGATATCGATAAATGGCTTGCTCAGTTCAGGAAGATCTGGGAAGACCGCTACAACCAACTTGACAATTTATTATCAACTATTAAAACAACAGAGTTATGACAAAGAGTTTGCAATTCGACTTCATCGTCGACAAAGAAAAAAACACCATGACAATTAAAAAAGAGTTTGCTGCAGGTCGCCAATTGGTTTGGGACTGCCATACAAAAAGCGAACTCCTTGATAAATGGTTTGCGCCAAAGCCATTCACAACCAGAACAAAATCGATGAGCTTCACCGAAGGTGGGCATTGGCTTTATGCCATGATCGATCCTGCCGGACCAGAACATTGGGGCCGTATGGACTATGTAAAAATAAAGCCAATCGAAAGTTATACTGGTCTTGATGGATTTTGCAATGAAAAGGGAGAACTAAATACCGAACTCCCTCGCGCCAATTGGCATGCTACATTTGAAGATCGCGGTGAAACTACAGTTGTACAAACTGTAGTGACTTATAATTCACTTACAGACCTTGAAGTCGTTGTACAAATGGGAATGAAAGAAGGGTTAACAATGACGTTAGAAAGTCTCGATGCGTTGATAGCGAAGATGACGAAGTAGCAATTTTAGTCTGTCATCCAAAGCGTCCTCCCTTTAACTAGTATGCAACGGGTATTACCCATACTTGCTTACAACTTGATGAAAAATCACTCACCCGCGAAGGATCTTCCCCTCACGTCGTAACACAGTGAGTAAAAAAAAGATCCTTCGCGATAACGAGCACCACCACCGCTCAATCCCTGCGTATGGGCAACTAGTTGTGGCGCCGACTAAATCCTGCGCGCTCTGGATGACAGACCCACTGAGCTATCTGGTACACAGCTGGCGCAAGTCTTAGCACCACTGCATTGCAAGTTCAGACCCACGCAGCGCGAGACTTATGCCTATTCGGAAACCATTGAGTCGAACCGGGTCAATCCAATATCGACAAACTAGTCTTAATAATATCGTTGAAAAACTTTTTGTTCGTCGTTGACTTCGCAGACACGCGTATACCCTTCACGGTGTTTAAAAAGAATCGCGTCAACGCCCTGGCATCTTGCTTGTCTGACAGCTGGGAGAACAAAAAAGTGGAATTAGGAGTTATCAGTTCAGCGTCTGAAATTGCTGGACGCAGTGCTTCACCACTATGTCAGCGCTTTTGCCAAAGAGTTAAATGGCCTTCGAATTGTGAATCGATTTGCGTGAAGGTTTGTGGGATGATGTTCGTAGTGGTATAGTAAGTGACGAGGCGAGTTCCTGATGGGAGTGCAGCCAGCTGCGCGAGTGTGTGAGTCGTGTAAGCGTTATAGAGTGTTGGGTTTAATAATATTGCGTTGTCAATTCTGTTATTGTTGTCAATATTTTCCTGGAATGAGTTATACAAATAGAAAGCATCGTACTCGCTGAAATCAATAGCCGTAACGTTGGCGTTAATAAATTCAACATTCGCTAGCCCAAGTTTAATTGCAAGTCTTTTTGAAAGTTCGACAAGTTCAGCCCTTTGTTCGACACCCGTAAAGTGTCCAGTCGTAAGTGCAGTGCCGATCATGCAAAACTTGCCAGCACCGGAGCCGATGTCGAGCACCTTTACTCCGGCTTTCGTTACCAGAAACTCAGCTGCTATTCTTGCAACCTCTATTGGAGTAAAATGATTTTCAGCAAGCCTGCGAAATTTCAATGGATAGATTGAATCGAATTCGGTGTCGGTGGAATTGGGGTTGAGGTGAAGAGATTCGAAGACGGGCATTACTGCAAAGTAGAATTTAAGAGTGCGGGGCACAAGTCTCGCGCTACTAAATCTGAACTTCAAAGAGCACCTTGCTAAGACTTGCTTGCCAGAGGAACTCGGGCACCCACCGAGTAGGCACCAACGCTTTGAACAAGTCCCGCGGAAACGCGCAAAAAAACTCTGCGGTCCTCCGGGTATTTTGCGCCTCCGCGGTGAAAAACTCCTCCCTACCTCAACTACCTCAACCCTTCGAAGCTAAACCTCGCATTCTCCCAAAAATCATCCAACCCAATTATCCGTGGCTTGAAAAAAGATATCAGATCAGGCCATTGATCTTTGTTTAACACTGATACTCCCCGGATCTCTTTATATATTCTACAAATATCCCTCCCATTGATTGATACCTGTTGCTGCCACTCCCATTCCTCTTCAAGCGTTGCGTGGAGAATCGTTTTAAATTCAAGGAACTGCTCGAAATATAATTCACGTATACCGGGATCGTTGTGCTCAATAGAAATTGAAATTGAAGTAAGACCGTTGGAGGCGTCCATCCGAAAGTAAACATCCTTCACACCCGTGTGATAGTTTATCCAATTCACTTTACTCCCTTCGGACGATAAAATCGGACTCATATACTTGCCAAAGGCCGTCCAAAATTCCTGGCGAACACGAGAAGCTTCCTGACGATTGAACATCATGCAAAATAGTGAGTTCATCAGCAATTTGTATCATCGTTACGTTGTCAGAGTCGCACGACGCTACACATAACTCACCCACCACTTCGCTTTCATTCTGGTTTTCATTTTATTCCATGCCACGCAGCACGGATACAAAATGAGAATTACACAAACCCAAATGATGTAAACTTCAGCAAGGGAAAATCCAAACTTGCCGACCAATAATGGTGAAAGAAATTTCACCGAGTCCGGATAAATCATGGCTTCGAGCGGAAGACCTTGAGTTGCCACGACGATCAGTGCCAAAGTATGAATGAGAAACAAATGCGCTACATAATAGAAAAGTGCAACCTTACCGAAAACAGAAACCGGCCTTAGCCATGCATATTGCCGCGACTCAAGCGCCGCCAACGCTATCAATGAAATCCCTAACGTTGCGCAAAGATAGAGTAGTGACGGCGGATATTTTGTCAAATTAATAAACGATAGAAACGTAGTAACGCCATTGCGTTCGATTGACCATTCGGACGGATCACCGTAAATGTTTACCGCGCGAATCACAACAAACCCAAGAATACAAAATCCACCAATGAGAAATAGCAATTCTCGTCTTCCCTCGGAAGAATAATCGGATTGATATAGACGACCCGCGCAATACCCCAGCATCATCACACCGATCCATGGTATCAATGGATACATAAAATTGAAGACGTAACCATTAACAAGCTGGTAAGTGCCAGGCTTATGAAGGAAA
Organism: Chryseolinea sp.; assembly: GCA_039916665.1. GTDB lineage: Bacteria > Bacteroidota > Bacteroidia > Cytophagales > Cyclobacteriaceae > Chryseolinea. The sequence continues at coordinate 44,018 of JBDSKX010000063.1, forward strand.
GCCCAAAGAACCTGTTGCACCGTGTCAGGAGCAAAAGACACACTGTCAAACAAATTATGTGCTGCAACAACAATAACCCCGATCACAACCAAGGTCCTGGTGGAAAAATAGATGAACACCGACATCAGTATCATACAAACTCCGATCACCGACAAAATCGTGTGCGCGTTATATCGAAAATAGATATCGAAGTTCCAGGCGAATCTAACCACTGTCATTTGCAGAACAATCAGCCAAAGACCACGGCTCAATAAAAAGGATACTTTTTCGGTCTTCGATTTTCTTTGCGCGATGAAATATATCGATGTGCCTGAAAGGAAAATAAAAGCAGGCGCACAAAGGTGCGTGATCCAACGCGTAAGGAATATCGGTACCGTTGTATGTTGAAGATCTGTAGGACTAAACACAAACGCGTCCGCATGAAAAAATTCACGTATATGATCGATCGCCATAATGATCATGACAAATCCTCTCAGCAAGTCGATCGATTCAACGCGACCGGGAACCGGTTTTGTAACATCAGCCGCGATTGGCTTATGACCAAAACTGACAGCAGCGTGCTCTGCTAGTTTGGTCATTCCATAGGTGTTTTCGTTCTGCATGCCAAATGCCATCTGAAACCCTAATTGCGTTGTAGAACGAAATACGCTTCGTCCGGAATTAATCGGTGTGCATCCTTGTGCGTCTTGACCATCGCATATGAATCAGGGGCTTCAGCAATACACATTACGATACCATCCTTTACATCAATCCAATAGTGGACGAAATTAACACCATGCTTGTTTTGAGTTGGCAGATCTTTACTGTGCGCTTCGGCAACTTCTTTCGGAGGAACACTACCTGCTCCAAGACGATAGACATCAAAAAAATGTTTTCCTTTTGAAGTCAACCAATACTTGATGAAATGGTCGTTGAACATTTCTTCCATAGCAAGGTCTTTCTCGGGTGCACTCACAACGTCATCGAACTTAAGCGAGCCTGTTTTTGCATTATGCACCTCCATAAACAGATCATGCTTTGCACTTGTGATTAGCGGATCGTTTGGCACTTTCGCGTCACCAGAACCATTTGAGCATGCCGCAATTCCAATAGTTAAAGCCAACCATAGTCTATTTGTCATGCCCTGGAGTTTTTGTTTTGTGAGTAATAAAGAGGCCATCCCCTCCTACACAACTTTTGTGTGGAACAAAAGTATTTGAACTACTGCTTCTTTTATTAATACGTTCGTTGCAAGAAGTGGTAATTTTGAATTACCCGATCCGGTCACGCAACATAATTGCTGATTCATCCACCAACTCTAATAAACTGTCACCCGAATTGGCATAAGTCTTTGCACTCGCAGTGGTGCAATTCCCCAGGCACACACCAATCAAAAGTTCAAAGCCCGCTTTGCGAGACTTGTGCCGTTAACATACTACACCTTCAATCCCAACACCCTACTCGTATCACGCCTCACCCTCCTCACCATCTCCCCATCCGTCCACAGCTCCACACCATACGAAGGAATCATTTCCCTCAACTTTGGATTCCATTGATCAACCTTATCCTTAAAACATCTGTTAATCAAATCCAGCATGATAGAAACTGCAGTCGAAGCTCCGGGTGATGCACCCAGCAGAGCGGCAATCGAACCATCATGAGAGGTGATTACTTCGGTTCCAAATTCAAGTACGCCGATCTCTTTCTCATCGCGCTTGATGACTTGAACGCGTTGTCCGGCTATCGCCAGCTCCCAGTCTTCACGACACGCAGTGGGAACGTATTCTTTCAATGCCTCAAGGCGTTCTTCCGGTGATTGCCGAATCTGATCAACAAGATATTTTGTCAATGGAATGTTGTCCATGCCTGCGGCGATCATCGGCATAATGTTATCTAGTTTGATGGATTTAAAAAGATCGAGGTAAGAGCCTTCCTTCAAAAACTTTGTTGAGAAACCTGCATAAGGTCCGAAGAGCAAAGCTTTCTTTCCGGCGATCACACGTGTATCGAGATGAGGTACTGACATCGGCGGAGAACCTACTGCCGCCTTGCCATATACTTTTGCTGCATGCCGTTCGACAACGGTTGGGTTAGTGCATTTGAGCCATTGCCCTCCGACTGGAAAACCACCGTAACCCTTTCCTTCAGGGATATCCGATTTTTCCAACAGCTGCAATGAACCTCCTCCGGCGCCGATGAAAACAAATTTACTACTCACCTTACGCTTTTCTCCTGTTGTAAGGTCCTTCACTTTAATAACCCAATGTTTGTCAGACTCCTGACGTAATTTTTTTACCTCGTGATCGAAAAAGACGTCAACGTCCTTTTCATCCGCCAAACCATTAAAAAGCGCGCGTGTTAATGTGCCGAAGTTTACATCCGTGCCTAGTGGCATGTACGTCGCCGCAAGTTTTTGTTTTGGATCACGTCCTTCCATGATCAAAGGCATCCAATCCTTAAGTTGCTTTAGATCCTGAGAGAACTCCATTCCTTCAAACAACGCATTTTTTGTTAACGCCTGATGGCGTTTCTGCAGATAAGAGACGTTTTCCTGTCCCCACACAAAACTCATGTGTGGAATTGAGTTAATAAAAGTCAAAGGCGAAGGAAGCACGTTGCGTTGAACCAAGTATGACCAGAACTGCCTTGACTCTTCAAAAGACGAAGCAATCTTCAACGCCTTTGAGATGTCCACCGAGCCATCCCCTCTTAAAGGAGTGTAGTTCAGTTCACAAAAAGCTGAGTGACCCGTTCCAGCATTATTCCAGGCATCTGAGCTCTCCGTTGCAGCATTGTCCAGCCTTTCAAATACCTGGATCCTCAGTGAGGGATCCAACTTCCTAAGCATTACACCGAGCGTTGCGCTCATGATGCCAGCGCCTATAAGTACGACGTCTGCATCGGTCTGAGAGGTTGACATGGTAGAATTTAAAAGTTTGAATATATGAATCCGACATTACAATTACAGCAACTATGGCGACCGTATTACCACAAATTATCAGCATTAAACTGGTGCCATTCTGTTCCCCTCTGAGATGTGATATCTAAACATTTTTTCAAAAAGTTGAACTGGAGTAAACACAGCGTAGTGCCCAACAATTTCTGGGAAAAAGAATGATCGAATGTCCAGATTCAAGAATAGTCCAAAGACGCTTGCTTGAGCAAAAGTGGCTCAATGCTGAGAGAAATGGCCTCAACCAGAAAAAATCGCGATGGCAATGTTCTTGTAATCTTAATAAAGAGCCAGTCGAAGCGCTGGCCCGATTCGGCCATCATTTTTTTAAAACTTACGATCAGACATTCATGCACGAAAATTTACGGCGGCTATACCTTAGTGTTCAGCCGTCATTTAAAAAACTTATTGAAGACTATCCCAATGCGATCTTAAATGGTCCTTTGTTAATGTCTCCCAATACATTGTATGAGCGCCAAAAGTATAAATTATTGGTAGTCGGTCGGGAGGCCGATGGATGGGACCGCGAAGTGAATCATCTGGACAAGCAGATGGACACTTATCGTCGCTTTAATGTAGGACAATATCATGATCCATCACCTTTCTGGACGTTAACCCGAAAAGTTGAAAGTAGTCTAGGCAATGAGTTGTATTCATGCGCCTGGACGACGATCAGTAAATTTGATGGGAATGTTTCAGGGAGGCCCAACGATCACGAAAAAGCAGTCAAAGCCTTCGATCAGCTTCTTTTTAAAGAAGTCGATATCATTAACCCGGAGATTTGCTTATTCTTTACTGGTCCTGCATTTGACGACCGCATTGCAGAAATTTTTAAAGGGGTGAAGTTCAATGAAGTTGGTATCTGGCGTCTGCGACAATTCTGCAGACTTAGCCACCCAAGTTTGCCAGCCCATTCTTATCGCATATATCATCCGAATTATCTTACCAGAAGCGGACTCGAATGTGACTTCATGGAGTTTATAGACTCGATTACAAGATGAGTTTTCTTAAGTCTTAAGAAAATGTTTCGATCTGGGATGAACCATGAGTTAACCTGTTAATAGTTTCTCTGGCATCCAGAGCGCTGTTATTGCGTGAGAAGCTTCGGTTTTTGCTACGAAGACGGAGGCAGTAGGTGATCGATATCGCGAAGGAACTTTTCCGATACATCGTACAAAACATTGCCGTAATATCCGGACACAAAAAGTTCCTTCCCGATGAAGTTCGTCACGACGACGCGAGGGGGCAAGTCCACTATTTCGATGGCACAAGCAACACAGCATCTCCAACAACAAATCCGCCGCCTTTCGAGCCAGAGACTTCGACACTTTGTCGATCACCAGTTTGGAAAGGAAACTTTCCGAGATGAACCCATTCACCTGAAGTCTGTCCTTCGACGCGTAGCTCCTGTGTTTTGATTGTGATATGTTTCTTAGTGTCCCCTAGCCTTACCGTGACGGGAATTTCTTTCGCAAGTCCGTCGATCTTTGGAAGATAAAAATAGACGTCATAGTCTGACATTGTCACAATTTTTGGTTTGAATGAAACAACACTGCTGGCGTCAGCGGATTTAAATAGTGACGGACCGTAACTACCCTTGCCTTCCTTCTGCCAGTTACCCGTCTTAGTAACCGATGCATCATCATTATCGATCAGAATTTCTGCAATGCTATGATCTGCGAGAGGATCCTTTTGTATGGCAGCCTGAACAGCCTTCACATCAACATCCTGAACACTTATCATTCGATCGATGGCCTGAACAGCAGCAACTGCACTTGACTGCGCCAACACCATAAACACAGGTTCCATCCGTATCGATCCGTAAGCAATGTGGGTTGCTGACAGACAAATCGGAACATATAGATTCGTACACTCACTCGCCTTTGGTATCAGCGAACGATAAGCAATCGGATAAGGTGGGAAACCGCCAATCTGAACATCACCTTCATTCTTAACCATGCCATTGATGACTATACGAGAGGTGTTGTGCGAATCCATCGTGTATGCAGCCATACCAACAGCATCTTCAACGCGTTCTTTTCCCTCGCAATTGGCTTGTGTCATCACGTATGCGCCAATCATTCGGCGAGCTTCACGAACATACATCTGGGGTGACCAATTGTGATTGTCCTGATACTCATCTCTAGGGTAGCCCAACCGTAGCATCTCGCTCCGAAAGCGTTCGGGCATCCGCCTGCTATGACCTATAAAATACAGAAAACCTTTCACATAGTTTTCATGCTCTTTGGTAATACGTGCGCGTTCTGCGTAGCCAGCTTCAGGATAATTGTAATTCATTCCGATCATATCGGTTGAGAAAGGCCCGTTGTTGTTAATGTCAGTTTTGTTGTTAGGCATCATATCCGGTTTCATAATCATGTTGAAAGGTCGGTTTGGCTCTTTCTGTAGCATACGTATCAACAATTCGTATCGGGTAGAGTCATAGCCATCGGGTTGTGTTATCGGAATGGCGTTGGCTGGATCACTGGTAAGGCAGACCCTGAAATTATAAGTTTGCACCTTACTGTCGCCAGAACCCTGGACAGAAAGTACTTCAGGACTAATTCCCCATAATAGACCGCTCGACGGATTACCTGGTATTTTGTACGGATCAATGCCGTCTAGAAACTGATGCTTGTCGCGGAGTTGAACTCCATTGTACGTTTCGTGGTAGTCGGCGTTTGCTTCACGACCTACTTTATAACTTACGCCGGCTTTCGCCATGAGATCTCCTTCGTATGTGCAATCCATAAATATTTTGGCGCGAATGGTTTTGTTTGAAGTCGATTGGGGATCGGATGATTGTTCAATTGTAATCTCGCGGATGTTCAGTCCCTCTTTCTTCACAATCGTCAATCGATAGTCATAGAGAACGTCTAACGAGGATTTCTTTACGTACTCTTTAAAAATGTCTTCCGCAACATGTGGCTCAAATATCCACTGTTCGAATCGGCCGTAGTGTTTGCCTATCTTACGATAGAAATCACGCGATATGCCGGACACGGCGTATTTGTTGCCAATATCGGTGTAGCCTAATCCACCCGTTGTGAGTCCGCCAAGGTGTTTACCGGGCTCAATCAGGATCACGCTTTTGCCATGCATCTTCGCTGTGTATGCTGCAATGACACCAGCAGATGAACCACCATAGACACAAACATCAACATCAGTTATTTGCTGACCGTAAGATTTGCCCTGAAGAAGGCAGATTGAGAAAATGAATAGGTTTATCAGTGTTCTGGTCATAGTCATCGTTATTCTGAAAATAGTTCCTTGAGTCAAGTAATCCATTAAGGTAAGCAAGAGCACAGTATTAATCTATACATCCATCTTAAGCGGCAATTTTCTAAAATCCATTAACGCGGTGATCGGGAGAAATCGTGGAGCCCTATCTTCTGCGAGTCTCCTCCACTTAAACTCTTCTGTCTCCGAGATTTCTGGATTTGTAATCAACATCAAGCACCATCAGGACCGCAATGCACGTCAAATGCTCATCACTTAAATCTTTCTAGCCAATTCTAAATACCGACACAAACCGTTCGCCCACTTCATTTGATCAATGGTATGGCATTCCGGCTCCATCAACAACGGTGACGCTACCAGAACACAAACACTTCTGGCCCTGCTGGTAGCGACATTCAACCTGTTTGGACTAAATAGAAACGTCATTCCCCTTGGAGCATCTTGAACTGTTGAACTCGTCATCGAATAGATTACTACGGGTGCTTCCTTCCCTTGAAATTTATCTACAGTACCGATTTGCACGCCGTGAATTTTCTCCGACAATGCTGCAACCTGCGCGTTATACGGTGCAACAATGAGGATGTCGTCTTTCGTTAACGCTCGTGCATTACCTTTGGCATCCGTCCATTTGCCTGATGTGAGCAAAAGTTCCACAATGTTCTTTATCGAATCAACTTCATCAGGTGAGTTATTTTGATTTCCGCTATGAACCACCGGAACATAAAAAAGTCCCGCGCCATCAAAAGGCGTTCCTCCACTTATCAACTGTTTCTCCAGTCCAGCCGATGACGTTAACTTTCCTTCGTAAAAAACTTCCGATGTAAACTGAGATATCTTTGGATGCATCCGTCGCGTCACACCAAGAAATAATCCCTTTCCTTCTGGCATCGTCGGATGACCTTCCAGCAAATAGGTTAATGCTGCAACATCGCTTCCTTCTGGATGAGCACCACGTTGAGGTTGTTCCAATTGCTGCGGATCACCAAGCAATATTATGTTTTTCGACGCGCGCGACGCTGCCAAAGCTTGTGACAAAGACATCTGCCCCGCTTCATCGATAAACAGATAGTCGAGGGATTCTGCGAAATCATCATCCGACCATAGCCAAGCTGTTCCACCAACCACCATTCCCTGTTCAATCACTTCTGCTATTTTTTTCGACTTATCAATTTGATTGATCCACGCAGGCATATGATCCATCTTGCTGGAAACTTTGTGCGCGAATGATATCGAAAAACTCTCCTGATCTGCTAACTCCTTAACTTTTTCCAATAACGTAGTCACTACACGGTGACTGATGGCTGTAACACCGATCTTCTTTTTTGCCTTCACGAGCTCAATGATCATTTTTGCACCCGCATGCGTTTTCCCTGTTCCCGGCGGACCTTGAATTGGAAGTATACTCCGATCAAGATTCAAAGCAATTCGTATTGCCCCATCGAGGACATCTTCGCCTGCCAACAACTCTACGCCTTCGTTACCATCAATTAATTTCGGTTTCCTGTTCATCAAAAGATCTTTCGATGCGCGAAATGAAAACTGATGGCTCAATCCTTCTTCATCAATTGTCGCTGCAAGATTCATCAACGATGTCCAAAGTGCGCCAGGATCAATCCTGTCATAAACATGTATTGATGACGGGTGTATCTCGACCGTACTGCCTTTCTTCTTAATGTCTATCGTGTAATTCTCTAACGATATCGTTTCAATGCTACCAATCTCTCTTCCGATCTTGTCTTCTTCACTTTGACTATTGATCTCAATCAAACCGTCTCCAACACTGAGTCCAATTTCCTGTGGTGGATACTTATATCTATGTGTGGGAGTCTTTTTCCTTAGTTTCAACGGAAGAACTTCTACGAATTGCAGTCCCGCTATTCCTTTACGTTCATCCAACAAGTCTTCATACTCCATCTTGTGAACCCTGAAATGTTCCCACCACACTGTCTTGTCTTCTCGTCTGAAATAGTCGATCTGATGTGCCAGCAACCACCTGGCTTGATCTTCATTCGACCAGACGGATCTGTCGTCAGGCAAATTATGTGTCAGTCCTTCGAAGAGTTTTTGTGATCGGCTCTCCTGAAGTTTAAGATTGTCGTTCGTTTCCTGTGATTTGGCAGTAGGCCGCTCAAATACTTTTCCTTCCACAATAAGTTTTGTTCTCGCATCTTCCAGCCATGCGTGCAGCGCTTCCGTGGCGAGACAATCATCTTCGTTATACAACTCAACATTTTCAATGGTCTCTTTTGCCAGTGAATTAAAATCGTTTAACTCAAGTGCGCACTCTACATGTTTACGAGCCACGCTGGCATCTTCAAGTTCAATCTTACGTGTGTAGGTCGTAAACTTCTCGAGTGTCTTTAGTGAATATCGCTCAACGCTCGCCAGGAATGCCTCTTTAAATACCATATGCAAATCGACAAATCGTTCAGCACGAAGGAGCTCATCTACTTCCTGTTCAAATATCGCATGGACGCTTGCCAATCGTTTTACTGCAGATGGCTCGTAAGGTGCAAAATGATAGATATGCAGATCAGGAAATTGTTTCCATCGACTTACAACAAAATCCATAAACAATTGAAAAGCTCTTTTCTCTTCAACCCTGTTCGTTGCCCATTGCTTTCGATATACCAGTATACCATTGTTCTCCCGGTATGCATATCCCAGCATATATTCCAACCCACCGTCTGGATAAAATGGATCACCTTCTATGTCAAAGTAGATGTCCCCGGCATTGGGTTCAGGTAATCGATTCAGACCACGATCTTTCTCAATAGGCAAAGTTTCGTTCAACAACTGGTTCATCGATCTGCCTTCCCATTGCACACGTGCTTGCGCCTGACGTCTGAGGAAGGAATCTTTGTTACCACGGTCAGGAGTTTTTATCTCTAGGGCTTTTGCAAATGATTCAAGCGTTAAGATGTTTTGTTTTTGCAACTCTTCGATTTGAAGCTTTCGGATTCCGGCGACAAGAGAAAGGTAATCATCGTCATGACGTTTCCTATCGCATACAGGCCACCAGTTGCACACATCACAATGTTGAACCGGATCCGGATAACTCGCTAACGCGGGGCCATCCATGATCGTCGTCAGATTCTTCTTTACCAACCTATAGTACGACTGAAATTCTGCAAATCGAAATGCATCTGGAATAAAATCTGTAACAGGCCTTACAACATACATTCTTTCAGGTACACACTCCTGCATAGCAGAAAGTAGGTCGCTATAAAGACACAGTTGAAGCACTGCTTCCGCGCGGGTCGTCTGTGAAAGTTTCGTGTCGTAAACTTCGTATGACCAGTCTCCGAATTTACTTTTGCCATCTACTTTCAATAATACGTCCGCATAGCCCATCCATTGTCCGTTCTCAAGTCTCGCCTGGACAATAACATCAACTCCCTTATTCATTGCTTCTATCGTCGCGTCAACAGACCGGCTTTGTAATTTGGAAACCGTCAGTCCTTTTGCTTTCAGATATTCAACAAATGCCGTCTCATGCTCACGGCCACGCTGTGCCAATATTTCCAACGAAGGATCTTTTCTATACGGTTTCTTCAATTCGCCCAAAGCCACCTTACGATTCAATTGCGTGAGGTGGAAGCAGCTAAGGTGATTGGACAGATCTGTGGCTGCTAACTGAAATGTATTTGAAATGAATTCCATGCTTGAGGCGCTAAGGTAAATATTTCAATCTACTTCGATTGCGTGTGGTGATCAACAATATTTCATGTCCCTATCTATTCCACAATCGGCTTCCATTCATTTACGGAAAAAAGATATATTACCCTTCATTAACCTAAACCGCATTCCATGATTCGCGCAGTCCTCGCAGGCATGTTATTCCTACTATGCTTCAGTCTATCCGCACAAAAACTTTCAAAAGAAGAAAAGCAGATCGAAAAGATCATGGCCTCTTATCAGAAGGAGTCTATTGCATTCCTGGAGAAGACCGTGAACGTCAACAGTGGAACTTACAACATTTCGGGAGTTAAAAAGGTTGGTTCCATCTATCAGCAATTTCTCAATGATCTTGGTTTCACAACGCGGTGGGTAGACATGCCGGATGAAATAAAACGGGCGGGCCATCTCATTGGTGAGATCAAAGGCAAGAAAGGCAAACGCATCCTTCTGATCGGTCATATCGACACTGTGTTTGAGCCTGAAAGTCCGTTTCAACAATGGTCGCGGAAAGATTCCCTTGCCAGTGGTCCTGGAGTCAACGACATGAAAGGTGGAAACATGGTCATGCTGTACGCTCTTAAAGGTATGCGTGACGCTGGCCTTCTGAAAGACCGACAGATCATCGTAATACTTCATGGTGATGAAGAAAGTGCAGGCCGACCGTTGGATGTTAGTAGGAAGGATATCATAGAAGCAGCCAAGCGTAGTGACATTGCACTTTGTTTTGAAACAGGAACAGGATTCGATTATGCAACAGTCGCGAGGAGAGGTAGCAGCAGTTGGAAACTAACGGTCACTGGTAAGCAAGCACACTCATCCGGAATTTTCACACCCGGAACTGGTGCCGGCGCAATCTATGAAGCATCCAGAATACTCAATCGTTTTTATACGGAGTTGCAGGAAGAGTTTCTCACTTACAATCCGGGCATCTTCATGGGCGGAACACAATTGAGCACAGATTCCACTGGGACAGAAGGTCAGGTTTCAGGTAAGACGAACATTGTATCGAGCAATGTTATCGTGAGAGGAGATCTTCGTTTTATTTCAGAAGAACAAAAAAGCAAGACTCGCAATAAGATGAAGGCCATCGTGGCGGAGAGTCTTCCACAAACAACTTCGGAGATCACATTTGATGATGGCTATCCGTCAATGCCTCCAACTGATGGCAACATGGAAGTGCTTAAGAAACTCAGTCAGGTTAGTATCGATCTTGGACAAGGTGAAGTAAAACCATGGGATCCGGGCAAACGCGGCGCAGGAGATATTTCATTCGTAGCGCAATATCTGGATTGCCTCGATGGATTAGGCGCCATGGGCGGTGGAGCACATGCGCCACAGGAATTTATCAGCCTCAATTCCCTACAACAAATTGAAACGCGTGTAGCCATATTGTTACATAGGCTAACCTCGGAAAAAATTAGGGTTAATTCAAGGGGGAAGCAGTAAGCTCGAAGAATTATAAATTATAAATTTCGGTCTCGTCGAGTTTATTTCAAATAGCTTTCATCACAGCATTCACAATGTCGTCGCATTTACCTTTTCCAAATTCAAACACGTCACTCGATATCGACAACGTGTACAGGCTATCTTTCAACATTGCCTTTGCTCGGTGTAGTCTGACTTTGACATTCGAGTCTGTCAGGCTTAAACTCTCACAAACCTCACTGTTTGACATACCTTCAATTTCCTTCAACATATAGACTACCCGATACATCTCCGGAAGATTATCGATAGCCTGCTCCAGCATTTGCTCAGCTTCCCGTCTTATAATCTTCGTTTCGGCATTCATTTGGTTGTCTGGGATCAGATTGAGTTGCTCATCATTAGAACCCAAAAAATTAGCCTGTTCTCTCTTTATAATTTTCAGTCGAAGCAATGCCTCATTCATACCAATTCGTATCAACCATGTAGAAAAAGAAGCATTGCCCTGAAACTGAAAGAGCTTGTTAAACGACTTTAAATAAGTGTTCTGCATCGCGTCCCGAATATCGTCCTCATCTTTCAGATAACTTCTGAGAACGCGATAAAGCGTTTGATTGTGCCTGCGCAATAAAATCTCAAACAGTTCCTTTTCCCCACCAATTACCCGCCTCACAACGGTAACATCATCAAGCTGACTTGACAAATAGTCATTAATCCTGAGTGCTTCCATATAGTTAACTTTCTCGTTTGATTACGACCAGCCAGATAAGTTACAAAATTCGACGAAAATCGTAAGAGCGCTGTTGATCGCAGCGCCGATATAAACGACCCGACTGTACGACCCTGACAGCCACAAACATAAATATTCTCCGTTTTTGTAACGACCAGATACATCGCTAATCCAATGTCAGATAAACCATCAATAATATGACAACAGCAACAAGTAACATTCTGACACGCACTAACCAGGTTAGCAAATCGGCCGTACTCCTTAAATACACCTATGGATTTGTTCCTATTGTGGCCGGCCTCGATAAGTTTACCAATATCCTTACAGACTGGAGCCAATACCTTAGTCCGCAGCTCGTTCAAGTGCTACCCTTCAGCGCATCTACATTTATGATGATCGTTGGTGTGATTGAGATCGTAGCAGGAATCCTTGTATTGACTCGCACAGAAATCGGAGCATATATTGTTGCAGCCTGGCTAGTATGCATTGCGCTAACTTTAATCGCTTCAATGAAATTTCTGGATGTGGCAGTCCGGGATATCGTGATGGCTATTGGCGCATTTACGCTTGCACGGATTAATGGGCCACGCTCGAATGGATAAAATAAAATGCCGGATCCGCACATTGGTCTGAACGGAACTCATGGGATTAAAGGATTGAACGCCGGAACTAAAATAGGGGATGTTGTATGAGTTGAAAAGTTTGTTGAAGAAAGATTTGCAGATTTATGCCCTGGGTAAGACCCAAGTATCGCGCTGATTTCCTCTAAATTTTCTGAAAGCGTTTTGATGATACTTGTGCCAGACTCAAGTTCTTTATACTATGCAGGCGAAGCACGAATCATAATAATGGAGACCCTTCATAATTAATAATTCTCCCTTGCTGAAGTAAACCCCAACGAAAAGCTAAGTCCCACTGAAACCCCTACCCTTGTTTTTGCTGGTACAGCCCCATAATATTTCCGGCCGGATCTGTAAAATGAACGATCACTTCACCGGAGTCCATTGTCGTCTCGAACACAACCTGGCCGCCATTGGCCGTCAACAATTTCTTAGTTACTTCAGTGTCGTCTACCATGATCGAAATGATAATGCCTGCCTCAGTCATTGGCTTCTTGCCAAGAACCCACATCCCGCTCACTTCTCCTACTCCATCGTCGAAGGCAGGCGAGCCATCACCATGATATCGGATATTCCATCCGAATGACTTGCTATAGAATGAAGCGGAAATTTGAAGATCGCTGGCCGGGATCTCAAGGTAGCAGATTTTTCCGTTCGCGTAAGTCGGTTGCTTCTCGCTCATATGCGTTGTTGTTAGATCGAAATATTCAGATCAAGTTATGAAATTGCCGTAGAAAGAGCGTCCAACAGTTTCTATTGGACGTCTTTTGTCACATCGCCCACGGATTTGAGTTAAATTTGGCGCTTAACCCTTCAGTTGCTTGCATCAGGCGTTGGACCAGTTTTTTAAGATCATAATCAACGGTGGCATCGTGCTGGGCATCTTTGTCGTGTTACTCCTTAATAGTAAAGACGTGCGCAAAAGCAGGGCGAACATCTTCTTGTCGATACTTCTAATCGCGTTCACCTTTAGCATTTTTCACACAAGGTACGCCGGTGATGTACTTAGTCATTTTGCCGTCAGAACATTTCTGGTTGGTGATCCGACATTTCTTCTGATTACGCCGCTGCTGTGGTTTTATTTGATAGAGTTAACAGGCGGAAAAGTAAAAATCAGTGCTGTTCTGTTATTACATTTCGTGCCGTTCCTGTTCGTCTGTTTCAGCTCACTATACCTTCAAGGACTTCCTTCCGCTAGTCCGGTTCTCTTTTTCCTGGGCAGAAACCCAAAACTTCCAATCATTTTTTTCTGGCTTTTAGTTGTAACGCAGTTCTTATGCTATCACATTTTTATCCACCGGAAATGGCAGGCTTATCAACAACTCATTAAACAAGAGAAATCAAATACTGAAAACGTGAACGTATCATGGATTCGGTTTTTTGTTGGCGTATTTCTCATCATTAACGTTTTCTTCTTGATTAGTCTCGCCGTTGTGATTCATATGCAATACACTTTCTGGATCTGGAGGGCGGTGGGTGTCATCTTTTCATTTTCAGTGTTTGCTTTGGGTTACAAGGGAATTTTACAACGCGAAGTCTTCCATCCAGCCCTAGACGAAGCCTCAGAAAATACTCAACCATCGCAAATTGAATCCCCCAAACCGGATCAGCAATTGATAGAAAAGCTCGTCTTTTATATGGCTGACCGACGCCCGTATCTCGATTCCGAACTCTCATTGAGTTCACTAGCCCGGGAGTTGGGCATCAACCGAAGTCTTCTATCTCAAGTGATAAATAACGGTATCGGTGATAACTTCTACGATTTTGTGAACAAATATCGCGTCGAAGAAGTAAAGCGATTAATGACTGATCCCAGAATGAGTAACTTTAATTTACTCGGGATTGCGCTGGAGGCAGGGTTCAAGTCAAAATCAACGTTTAATCTTATTTTCAAACGCTTCACAGGCCTAACGCCAAGCGAGTATCGTAAAAACATTTTTCCATCATAAATTCAAACTCTATGGCACAGCTGAATAAACCATCTGCAACTTTCTTTGCACCGCATCTTGCTATAAAAGTTCTTCGGCCGGCTGTGGAGTTTTATCAAACTGCTTTTGATGCTAAAACTATCAGGCAGTTTGACAACGATGATGGAAGCATCCATGTTGCTGAAATGGAGATCGACGGATGTATTTTCCATCTCCATGAGGAAGTTGTTAAATCCAAACAACTGAGCCCGGAGACGCTACACGCCACGACACTTCTCATTGGAGTATTTTGCGATGACCCAGATCGATTTATGGTGCAGGCAGAAAAAGCCGGAGGACGAGTAACAAGTCCGATGCAGGATTTTGACTATGGCTATCGCCAAGGTGTCATTACTGATCCCTATGGACATCAGTGGCTGTTGCAAAAAAGGATCTAGATACAACATCCACAAAAATCATTCGCATCCGGACGTCCGCAGGGATTGTATTGGGCGATTGACACTTGAGTGTTGTCGATTGTTGCATTAAAAACAACATGAACCCTCAAGACAAACCGCTTATCGAACTCAGCCAGATATCGAAATCATACCAGGTTGCATCTGGCCAATTTCTGGCGCTAAAAAATGTAACGTTACAGATAGGCAACAACCAGCTTGTCGCCGTCACAGGCAAGTCCGGTAGCGGCAAGTCAACGCTCCTTAACATCATCACTGGCATCGATCGACCATCTGATGGGACGGTTTCTATCAACGGCGTTAGGGTTGACAAGCTTTCCGAAACAGAACTGGCCACATGGCGTGGAAAGAACGTCGGCGTAGTATTCCAGTTTTTTCAACTGCTTCCAACACTTACAGTTTTAGAAAATATCATGCTGCCCATGGACTTCTGTAACAGTTATCCAAAGAAGGATAGAAAGACGCGTGCATTGAATTTACTCAAACTCGTAAACATCGAAGAACAGGCAAACAAGTTACCTTCGGCATTATCGGGCGGAGAACAACAACGCGCTGCCATTGCACGAGCTCTTGCAAATGATCCTCCTTTGATTGTCGCAGACGAACCAACGGGCAACCTCGATACAAAAACTGCGAATGGCATCTTTCAGCTTTTTGCAACACTCACTCAATCTGGTAAAACGGTTATTGTTGTCACGCACGAGAGAGAATTCTCTTCCTATTTTGAAAAGACAGTAAATATTGTTGACGGGTCGATTGAGATTAATTCTGTCGTAACTGCTTAATCATTTAACTATGAATACAAGATTTATCAAGGTCATTCGCGACCTCTCGACTGACTACGGTAAGAACGCCATGCTTGCTTTGGCGATTGGGATTGGAATATTTGGCATAGGGACTATCCTTGGAAGTCATGCCGTAATCAATCGCGAGATGGCACGCAACTACATGAGTACCGTTCCGGCGTCAGCGACAATTGAATGTGAGAAAAGCATATCGGCCGGCCTGCTAGACAGCGTTCGCACTTTCCCGGGGATAAAGCACGCAGAGCGTAGGGCCACCGTTGTTGCGCGAATGTTTGTGAACGAGCGATGGTATCCAATCCTTTTATTTGTCGTGGATGATTTTCAAGACTTCAACATCTCCAAGTTTCATTATCTGTCCGGCGATTCGATACCAGCCGATGGATCGATGCTTGTCGAACGAACTGCTTTAGACTTGATGAACTTAGAACTGGGAAAACAGATTAAAATTCGTCCTTCGAACGGCGACGATAAAATGATAACGATCGCTGGCGCTGTTCATGACCCCGGCCTTGCACCGGCATGGCAAGAACAAGCGGGATATGCGTACATCTCATTACCGACTTTGAAAATGCTTGGAGAAACACAAGGCTTCGACTTGCTTCGAATTCTCGTTGACGAAAATTCAACGCAGGGGATAACGTCAAATGCTGAGCTACTTTCCGATTGGCTCACAAGCAATGGTCACAAGGTTCATGAGATTCAGATTCCCCCACCAGGAAAACATCCCCACCAAAGTCAGATGAATGCTGTGCTATCCATCTTTACAATATTCAGTTTCATGACCTTGTTGCTTGGATCCATTTTAGTGGGAACGTCGATGGCCACCATTATGTTGAGACACATCAGACAGATCGGTGTGATGAAAACCATCGGTGGCACTTCCTTTCAGATTGCTCAGCTCTATATTTTTATGATACTTGTCATATCTCTGGTTGCTTTAATTATCAGCATTCCGTTAAGCCGACTCGCTGCATATGGCTTCAACTCGCAGCTCGCCACGCTACTAAACCTCGAGATCATAGACAGCTCAATTCCGTATTGGATTCCTCTAATACAAACTGCCGCCGGTATTTTGACACCACTCATTGCTGCCTTGTTTCCAGTTATAAAAGGAAGTCGAATGTCCATCAGGTCAGCACTCGATAGCCATGGCGTTGCAAATAATATCTCAGCGAACGCCTGGAGTACACGACTCACCGGAGCGGGATGGGTCAGCGATACTTTTCGTATCTCATTGCGCAATGTATTGCGTCAGCGAACGAGACTTGCTCTCACTGTTGGTCTACTGGCCGCAGGCGGTGCAATGTTTATGATGGCGCTCAATCTCTCAGACGCATGGGACAAGAATCTGGGGCGTATCTATATCCAACGTTTATATGATCTGGAGATCAGATTTAGCGGCCGGATTGCTCCTGACTCAATTATTAGTAAAATTTCTCATGTCGAAGGGGTAAAATCTGTCGAGGGTTGGGACTTTGCACCAACGTCATTCGTGACAAGCGGTGGATACGAGATAACCAAAACTTATCCTGATAAGGGTCACGGCAGCTTTACGATGCTTGCACTTCCGGTATCAAGTCGTCTTTTAAATCCCACCATTCTCGAAGGTAGATGGCTTAGCAGGGATGGTTCTAATGAAGTTGTATTGAACCAAGGCGCAAGACCTGATGATAAAAAGATCGGCGATACCATTTCTCTTTCCATTGATGGCTTGCCCACATCATGGAAAATCATTGGGTTTACTGAAGACGTTGGAACACATGCGACAGCTTACGTTTCTATTGTCGATTTCTCGAAGGTAGTGGGCACGGTTGGCAAGATAAGGGAATTGCGTGTAGCCTATACTGATCGCTCCCGTGAAAATGCAATCCACAAAAATCAGACGCTGGAACAACTCTTTGAAGTAGAGAATATCGATGTTAGCACCAGCATTCCAGTTTGGCTCCTTCGAAATGCCGTCGCCGGACATATGCGCGTGCTTATCAATTCACTGTTAGCCATGGCGTTGCTGATGGGAATCGTTGGATCAATCGGACTTTTATCCACAACCAGTATGAATGTATTGGAACGAACCCGGGAGATAGGAGTCATGAGAGCAATCGGCGCAACACCAAAAACGATAAGGAATATCATTGTTTGGGAAGCTTTAACTGTAGGCATCTTAAGTATTCTCGCGGCCTTTGGTATGTCGCTTCCGCTATCATATTATATGGGTGAATTTATAGGAGCGATCTCTTTTCGAACGCCATTGTCACTAACCATTTCGATCGTTGCGATTGCCATTTGGGTGGTAGTCATCCTTATCGGATCAACACTGGCAAGTCTATACCCTGCAAAAAAGGCAAACCGAATCACAACCTGGGAAGCGTTGGCGTATGAATGATTCCGAAACTCACGATCAATTTCCGGTATTTAAGTTGAAGTCTGATGTAAAGACATTAAAACGATTACTTACATTTCTGTACAAATTCCAACACTATGCTACCCAGAATATTGATTGCCTTCGTGATATGTACCGCCACCATCGGGATTTTCGCTCAGCCGATGACGCTCACCATAAACACGGATCAGATAAAGTCTGACGTGCAACCAACGATGTGGGGAATATTTTTTGAGGATATAAATTTTGCTGCAGACGGAGGTCTATACGCAGAATTGATAAAGAACCGTTCATTCGAATTCAGCAAGCCTTTGATGGGCTGGAAAGAGTTCGGTGCAGATCCATATGCGACGACATCAAAAGCAGGAACCACAAACATCATCAGCGGTGGCGACGATTCAAATCCACGATACGCGGAGATCATTACAAATCGCACGGATGGATATGCTTTATCCAATGAAGGGTTTCGGGGCATCGGCGTCAAGAAGGATATGGAATACAACTTCTCTGTCCTTGCAAAATGCCCGCAGCAAAGTCATCCGAAATTCAAAATCCAATTAGTTGATTCGAACGAGGCCGTTATTGGCGAAACTACAATCGACCCTTCTGGTGATACCTGGAAACCATACAAAGCAATAATAAGAGCAACCCATACAGAAGCAAAAGCTTCACTGAAACTTTTATTCGAAGGAATAGGTGTGGTGGACATTGATTTGGTCTCCCTATTTCCATCGGACACCTGGAAAAAGAGGCCAAACGGAATGAGAGCTGATCTCGTACAACTTCTCGCAGATATGAAGCCTGGATTTATGCGCTTCCCGGGAGGTTGTATTGTTGAGGGAAGAGAATTGGCTACTCGCTATCAATGGAAGAAAACAGTTGGAACCGTTGAAAAAAGAAAACTATCCATTAATCGCTGGAATACTGAATTTACGCATCGTCCTGCACCAGATTATTTTCAAAGCTTCGGACTTGGATTTTTTGAATACTTTCAATTATCAGAAGATATCGGCGCAGAACCACTTCCGATCCTAAGTTGTGGAATGGCTTGTCAGTTTAACACTGGTGAGCTCGCTCCCATTGATGAACTCGATCCATACATTCAGGATGCTCTTGACCTTATAGAGTTTGCAAATGGACCAGTGACTTCAGCATGGGGAAAAGTCAGAAAGGAGATGGGGCATGAAGCGCCTTTCAATCTAAAGTACATCGGTGTTGGAAACGAACAATGGGGACCGCAGTATATCGAACGTTACAAAGTTTTCTCGAGTGCGATTAAAGCGAAAGATCCATCCATAAAAATCGTCTCCAGTGCAGGACCTTTTCCCGAGGGTGAATTATTCGATTATGCCTCATCAGAATTGGCACAGCTTCATACAGACATTGTTGATGAACACTATTATAACAAGCCTGAATGGTTTTTCAAGAATTCAAGTCGATATGATAACTATGATCGCAACGGTCCCAAAATATTTGCAGGCGAATATGCTGCGCAAAGTGTTGGTACCGTTAATCCCGCGAATAAGAATAATTGGGACTGTGCTTTGTCGGAAGCTGCATTCATGACAGGACTCGAACGCAATGCCGATGTTGTTTATATGGCGTCTTATGCGCCGCTGTTTGCTCACGCAGAAGGCTGGCAATGGACACCCGATCTCATCTGGTTTGACAATCTCAATTCTTACGGCACACCAAACTATTATGTGCAAAAGCTCTTTTCCAACTTCAAAGGGACAAACCTACTTTCAGTTCTTGACAACAATGAGAATGTCAGTGGGCAAAAGGGAATCTACGCATCGGCAGTACTGGACAAGAGTAGCAACAAAGTGATTATGAAAATTGTAAACAACAACGCCACGAAACAAACTGGCGAACTAAAACTTGACGGTAAGAAAAAATTCAAGCCTACAGGGAAAGTAATCACGCTGAGCAGTGATAATGGAGATGACGTCAATTCATTTGAAACGCCACGGTTTATAGCACCAAAAGATAATTCTCTGGCACTCAAGTCAAATAGAATGGGTTTTGAACTACAACCTAAGTCGTTTTCCGTATATGTTCTCGACTTACAATAAGTAGGTGATTTTGCGCTTAAGGAATCCATAATATTTACCGCTTCTGGCGTGAGATCATTCTTCAGGATGACTGTAATTCTATTGATCAGCGGTCGACTGATCATTTAGAATACCTCAATCATGAATTAGAATACCTCAATCATGAATTAGAATACCTCAATCATGAATAAACAATTAGAATACCTCAATCATGAATTAGAATACCTCAATCATGAATAAACAATCACGCCGTTCATTCATCAATAATGTGAGCGTAGCAGCAACCTCTGCGCTTATGACTTCAATTCTTCCAACCAGTCAAAGTTACGCGATGGTTCCGGAAAAAATTCAAACAGGCAAGAAATTAAACATCGCGCTAGTCGGACTTGGCCGGTATGCAAGTTACGTTGCTGAAGGTTTACAAACAGCACAATTCTGCAGGCTGGCTGGCATTGTGACGGGCACACCCTCTAAGGCGGTCGAATGGAAAAAAAAGTATAATATTCCCGGCGCCAACATGTACGACTATCAAAACTTTGACAGGATCGCCAAGAACAAAGACATCGATCTTGTTTATGTCATCCTTCCAAACTCGATGCATAAAGAATATACGATTCGTGCTGCTAAAGCGGGCAAGCATGTTATTGTTGAAAAACCAATCGCCTTGAATCCTGAAGACTGTCAGGAGATGATCGATGTCTGTAAAAAGGCTGGCGTACAACTGGCCGTCGGCTACCGGCTGCACTTTGAACCCTATAACATGGAGATGAAGAGACTTGGCCAGGAGAAGGTCTTTGGTCCCGTGCGTCTTGTGGAAGCCTCTCTTGGTTACAACGCAGGCACTGCTGGAGAATGGAGGCTGAAAAAAGAAATGGCTGGCGGTGGTCCGTTGATGAATCTTGGCGTTTACTGCGTACAGGCAACCCGTTATGTTATTGGAGAAGAACCCATTTCCGTAACGGCTCAATTCGGACCGGTGCTCAGAAAGGAATTATTCACCGAGGTTGAAGAATCTATAACATGGCAACTTCAATTTCCCGGCGGCGCTGTCGGTACTTCCTCAACAACTTATGATTGTGGCATTGACAGAGTATTCGCAGCAGCAGACAACGGATTTTTTGAATTAAGTCCCGCGATAAGTTATGGACCGTTCAAAGGTAGAACGAGCGAAGGAGATTTCAATTTCCCAGAGATAAATCAACAGGCAACACAATGTGATGAAATTGCCAAAGTAATCCTCGCGAACAAATCGTTGCCTGTTCACATCAATGGTCAAGAGGGATTGAAAGATATGAAAGTGATCAAAGCGATATACGCGGCGGCGGTGTCCGGAAAGAAGGTTCAGATCACTTAATAGAAAGACAACATCTGCTTATCATTGGTGAACAAACTCGTATCCTGACTCCAGTCTTTCAGAAAATTTCCATTGTCTAAAAAGTTCTCTCCAGATATTGTCAGTGACTTGTGGTCGTCGCCCCACAGCCATGTCCGCGATAATATGTATAAATCAATAAACGATGTCTTTCCTGTCGGCCGTGTGGGAGAGTTCAAGATATTTCCTAGTCTAATCTGTACTTACTTAATGAAAAAAGGATACGGAACGGACAGGTTATTACTGTGAAGAGTAGGAATATGCTAGTGTAAAATTACCGCAATGGCTCGATAGTCGCAATGGAACTGCCGGAGCAAAGTTACGTCCGGCCTAACTTTGCTAAACATAGCTCAACCACGCCTGATCACTCCTCCCCTTGTACGAACCATACCAGCGACAGGGAAAATAGAGTATCATTATATAGATAATCCACACCAAATAAGTTCTGAAAATACTCGGCGTATACCCTTCGGGCCATTGGTCCGGTGACTGGAAAGCGAAACTCACTATAGTGCCGAATTGAAAATAACCCCACAGATAGGCGCCCAGTACTATAAGAGGAACATGAATAAGATAATAGAAAAATGGTACGCGTCCGAACGTATTCAGCACAGAGGCAATCTGTTCCGGTAACTTGCCGATGAATGTCAGCACGATCATGGCTATGCCAAGCGTCAATGATAGAAATAACAACGACGGCGGATACTTTGTCACATTGAGAAATGATAAAAACGTATACCATCCTCCGCGTTCCTGAAACGACCATTGAACTGAATCGCCATAGATGTTGAGTAGCCTCAAGCCAACGAACAGCGCGATCAGAAAAAGACCCGTAGTTCTCCAGTACTTAGTTTGCTTTTCCGCAGAGAAACTAAATATAATTCCCATCAGATATCCGGCAGCCATAACGCCCACCCAGGGAACGATGGAATATGCAATGATGACCACGGGAAATCCCGGAACGACCATAACGCCCGGGCTATTGTGCAATACAGCCAGAAGCAAATTGCTTGCCGTCACTGGCGCAAAACTGGGTAAAAGATTGTGTCCTCCAATCATCACGATGGCGATTGCAGCCAACACTTTTCGGGGTAACCAAATCATCACGCCCATAATTACCATCGACCATCCTATAGCCCAGATGACTTCAAGAATGATCATGTTGTAAGCGAATTTCATTAAAAATGACAGTGCAGTCACTTGAACCAGCACAAGCCATACACCTCGCTTCAAAAGTAGCTCGGCAACTGAACGCTTATCCTTCAACCTTTGCTCAGTGAAGTAGATGCTGACGCCGGATAGAAATACAAATACCGGTGCACAGAAATGCGTAACAAACCGCGTGAAGAACAGGGCAGTCGATGTTTGGGTCAGGTCTTCAGGTCTGAATGGCGATGCACTCCAAAACTCGCGTACGTGGTCCAATGCCATGATGATCATCACCAAGCCGCGAAGCATATCAACGGCTTGAATTCGTGGGCGTATTTCAAGATTCTCCATCTCAACTAAGATTAACTTAATCAAGATGACTACGGTATTCGCCCATTCAAAAACTATATCACTGAATGACTAAAAATTGATTCTTAATCAGATCTTTTTCTCGCCGAGATAAACTGACTACTTACCCATCCACTCTTTAAACGTGACAATCCTATCTCCGCTTACAAGTACTTCGGTTTTAGAAGGCGGTGCAAGTTGCAATTTTACTCGTCCGGAAGAATGCACCTGAGCGCTGACTACTGCCTCGAGTGATACAATAAATTGTCGATTAATCCTGAAAAATTTGGAAGGTTCGAGCACGTCAACTAACTCATCAAGATTAAAATTCACGACCATTTTCTGACCAGCGTGTGTTATCAAATGAGTGACTTTCGATTCTAAAATAAAATAGGCAACTTGTTTGGACTCAATCGATGTAATCTTGGTGCCGGCAGTAATCATAAATCGTTCCTTATACATCGGTGATCTTTGTCCGATACGCTCCAATATGTCGCGGTAGTTAATCTCCTTAAAGTGATTCACCATCGATTTGTACTTATCCAAAGCGACCCCTAGTTCATCGGGTTGGATTGGCTTGAGCAGATAGTCAATACTATTTACCTTGAATGCACGTATCGCATATTGATCATACGCAGTGGTAAAAATCACAGGGACGGTAATCTTTACTTCATCAAAGATTTGAAATACTAAAGCATCCTCAAGGTGAATGTCCATAAGGATTAGATCAGGAGCGACATTCTTCTTCAACCAATGCACCGCAGATTTTGCAGATGGCAAAATTGCCACTACAGCCAACGCTGCATCATAGTTAACAACAAGATCCGCCAGGTACTTTCCTGATCGCTCTTCGTCTTCCAGAATAAGAATCTTCATCACCTTTAAATTACGTTAACAGTGGAATACCGACGCAGAATTCTCCATTCGATTCATCTATCACCACCGGCCGCTCCGTCAAAATTTTATAACGATCGAGGATGTTTCTCAATCCGATTTGGGTCGTTTCCGGATTGTCATCACGTGACTGAAGGTTATTACGAATCATGATGTAGCCATCCTTAATAAAGATGCGTATGGTCAATGGAGCCTCCAATGACATCTGATTATGTTTTACTGCGTTCTCTATCAGAAGTTGAAGCGTCAGTGGCGCAACACCGTAGTGATCCAACGCATCGTCGTGTATCGACGTAATAATCTTCAGTTTGGTATTGAATCTCAAGTCAAGCAAATACAAATATGACTTAACGAAATTCATCTCCGTCCTTAATGTGACAGTATTTTCTTTCGATTGGTCTAGCGTGTATCGATAGAATTTTGAAAGTTCATTGATAAATCCCCCTGACAATTCGGATTTTTCGTGAACAAGTGAAGACAAAATGCTCAGGCTATTAAATAGAAAATGAGGATTAACTTGATTCCTAAGCGCGTGAAGCTGGGCTAAGGTGTTCTCCTTCTCAAGGCGTTCAGTCTTCAGTTGAACTTCTTTCATTCTCAAATTTGCTCTTCGGTTAGCGATCAGATAAAATGCCGACAGCATGATGATCAAAATAAATCCAATATTCGTCCGTTTATACAAATTCCAGAATTCAAGATTATGCGAATCAGGGAATGTCATAAGCAAGTTCAAATTAAATACGCTTTGCACGACAGACTCAACAAGCCAAAGGGCTTCTCGAGACGCTACCACGAAAGCGAAACTGAGAACTATTGCCATGAAAAATACCAGCAACTGCGAACGCCACTTCAACTCCAAGAGGAATTCCTCCCCCACTCGGATAAATAACAAATTAAGAATCCACTCTGATACGCTAACCCATAAGAAGAAAATAACGCAAACGACCGATATCGATAAAGACTCGTGCCAGATCATGGCAATAGGAATCTTTCCATTAACCTCGTAGACGGGGACGTCAATGTAAAGTAAGACAGGGTAATAAAGTATCAGCAAGGTCAATGCGAGCTGCCACTTTTGTTTCCTGCTTAACCTATAAGACATATTGAAAGACTTGTATCACTACAAAATACGGGAATTGCTCACAGTGATTAACAGTATGACAAGTGTTAATTTTTCTGGAGATCAACCTTAAATCATCCGGCGTCATTAAAAGCGCATCGGGTCTTCGCTATCAGGCATTCGGTATGATTTAATTGGATGTTTGGATTCTGATGAGGTAGTTCGTCCGATTACTATCTAAAAAATGAGCAATCTCGTTAAGCTGGGCAAAGCGTTCTATTCCTCATCCATGGCAGGCATAGGTTTACATCAGCTATTTTATGCTGAGTTCAATAACATGATGATGCCGCCCTGGCCGATCGACAATACGGGATATACAGTTCTGGCCTACGCTGGCAATCTCGCGTTGATACTCGCTGGTATAAAAATGTTTTCAACAACGAAAGCAAGAATAACGGCGCTGATTCTCGGCGCTACATTTCTGTTTTTATGCTTGCTAAGCTACGCGCTATACGAACTCATTCTTGATCCGTACAGCCATCATCTTCCATTATGGACTAATGCCCTCAAGGAACTTGCATTTGCTGGCGGCGCGTTTGTTCTAGCGGGCACGTCGCGAGCGCCAGCAAGCGAGACCAATTCTACTATCTTGAAAGGGCTCGAAAAGTTTATCCCTTATGGTCATGCCTTCTTTTGCATCACAATGATCTCCTTCGGTCTGATGCATCTGCTCTATCTTGAACACGTTTCGAAACTTGTTCCCGCGTGGATTCCATTTCCAGTATTTTGGACTGCATTAGCCGGAATCGCGCTCATTGGATCTGGTCTTTGCATTGTCGCCAAAATAAAACTCCGTCTTGTATCGAATCTGCTTGCTTTGATGATCTTTATCTGGCTTTTGATCCTACACATACCCCGTGCAGTATCGACGCCGTTGTTGGATCACGGGAATCAAGTCACAAGTGCTTTTTCAGCGTTGATATTCGTCGGTATTGCTTTGATGATCGGGAATTCACCGCCAGAAACAAGTCGAATGAAATCAGATGCGTAATTACGTTTGGAACGCTGCGCTTCAAGTAGCGTAGAATTTGCCTCGCATAAGTTGTAGTGGCACTCGTCCAACCCCATATCTAACATCTACTTCAATGCATTATATCCTTAATTAATTCCCTTCTCCATGTCTTTTGCATCATTGCAACCCGGGCAATCGACGACAGACAAAGAAAATTGTGAATTATTTTACACACTTCTTTTCTCGACAAGACGGCTTTTTAACGGGGCGGCGGAATTGCGTTCATTATCATTTTGTGTGCACCTTTGGACCAACAATCAATTTGAATAGTGAGTCAATTAGCAATAGGCATTTTTTGGATCGCTTGTGGAGCTGGGTTTATTTATTATCCCGGAATATTTTTATCAGCGATGATGTCGGCCACGACACGTAATGACAGACCACGCCAAAGGCTAAAGTTTGGCGTTAGAAAACTTATAAATCCTCGTCTTCTTTTTGCCATTCTGTATCCCCTTACATACATTCTGACCTTCAGGATGTCCAAGGAGGCTTTCGATGATCACCTCATCATCGAAGCATACTTGTGGATGACACCTGCATTGGTTTTCACCACAGCTTTTTTGATAAGCATGAGGCGTAAACGAAGAGCTCAGTCAAAATTCATGAGGTACTAATGCCATGACCTGCTTCTTGGGGTAGATCGTTATACTTTAAAAGGTAGAAAAAATCTACTGGTTTTTTGAGATGCTGTCCACCAAGGAATCATCAAAGACCTGATTAAATCCTATTCTGATCTCAGTGCTTCAACCGGATTATTTCTCGCTGCTTTAAAAGTTTGAGAACCAATCGTAAGGAAACCCAAGATCAAAAGCATTAATACCCCAAGTAATACCGTCCCCAATCCAAACTCTACACGGTTGGGAATCAACTGTAGCCAGAAATTATTCAGGAAATAACTCAAAGGCGCGCCAATGAGAATAGAAGCGCCGAGCATCTTAACAAATTCATTGGACAACAGTAGGGCTATACTCCACTCATCGGCACCCAATATTTTACGAATACCAACTTCCTTTGTTTTTCGCTCTGCTGTATAAATCGCCATCCCCAACAACCCGAGGCAGGCAATTACAATGGCGAGAAAAGCGATCGTTCCAAGTACCGATACAAGATCAAGTATTGCCCGATGTGTTTCAGCAAGTTGCTTGTCATAAAATTCGAACTTGAACACGTGGATTGGGTCAACTTTTTTCCACCTGCTCTCAACCTCGGCGATGGTCTTCGCCATGTCTGAGGATTCGACTTTAACTTCAAGATATTGAAACTCCTTAGGCATGTTGCGCATCACCAACGGTTCTATCTTGTCGCGGTTAATCAACAAATGATATCTGAAGTCCCGAACGACACCAACAATTTGCATCGGCTCTGGCTTTTCCCAGGTTGTTTCAAGGATTTGTCCTATGGCTTGTTCTGGTTGAGCATAGCCGAGCACTTTCACCGCAGCTTCGTTGATGACGATGTACCTGCCTGAGTCAAGGCCTCCGGGAGAAAGGTTCGAACCTGCAATGAGTTTGAGGTCCAGATTATCAATAAAATGCTCATCCACAACCAGAATACCCATGTTAATCGATTCGTTTGTAGCCTGCGGCTTCTTAAATTGTATTCCGTTATTCCTGTTCGTGGCGGGCACAATGTCACTGGCGGAAATTGTAGATATTTCCTTTATACCCTGCAATTCATTCGACAACTTCTTGTAGTCCATTCCCTGCAACTCAATGTTCATAATATTCTTTGTTGTGAAGCCATAGTCAAACGCTAAGAAGTGTTCGAATTGATTATAGACTAACAGCGATGTGGTAATGAACAACAACGAGATAACGAACTGAGATGCACTCAACACCTTTCGCAATCCAAGTTTACCAGGTTGCACATCGTTCAGATTTCTGATAGCCTTGATCGGTTGATATTTTGAAAGTTGAAATGCAGGATATAAACCGGCAATCAATCCAATCATTAAAGCGAATGCAAAAAATATGATGTAGACTGTGACCGTTGTAGGAAGTTCGAAATTCAGATATTGATTTATCCAAAGACTTTTAAACGCTGGCCTTACAAAAAGCAGAATCAAGATTCCCATGACAAGGGCAAGCACCGATGTAATCATTGATTCGCTAAGAAACTGAAAAACCAGAGCGCCTTTTCCGGCGCCGGTCACTTTGCGAACGCCAATCTCTTTTGCTCTCGTCAACGCTCTGGCTATTGAAAGATTAGTATAGTTCAAGCAAGCGGTAATCATTACAACACCCGCGAGAATGATCAAAAAATAGTAACCTACCATTGGCAAACGATTATCAGTGTCATTACCTGATAATCCGAGTTGTATTTCTCCAAGGGCCTGTGGTTCTAACTTAAATCCTTTTACCTCCTCAGATTTGAGATTGGCATACTTCCGTTTGACTAGATCATTCAACGCTGTGGCCAGATCATTTCTACCCTTATCTTCTTTGGTTAGGATGTATGTGTAAGTTCGCCAGTACCATTCCCATTTTTCATTTCCTTTTTCATAGTCAAGCGCTGGCTTGGAAGTAGCAGACATTAATACATCAAACTTTAAATGAGATAGATACTTTGATCCATCAATTACCCCGGTCACAGTAAAAGTCCCCCAGCTAACAGGCGGTGATCCAACACCTGCATAATCTCCAGGAAACGGGAGTTGGCGATCTGAAAAATCAATCACTTTTCCAAGTGGACTGTCCTTTCGAAATAACTTCTCAGCCAAAGCTTTCGAGACAATAATAGTATTTGGCTGCGATAGCGCCGTTCTTTTATCTCCTTCTTCCAGTTCAAAGCTGAATACATCAAAGAATGACGGGCTCGCAAAATATCCACGCATTTCGGCTACGCGTTCTTGGTAAGTTGCATCACCACCGACATTGGGGACGATGTATGTTACCTGTTCCGCCACTGCGTACTCCGACTTTATCACATCCGCCAACGGCTGCGGAGAAGTCGCGTAAGGCTGTCTTCCATTTTCCGTCGAAGACAATATCCGATATACACGATCACCTTTTTCATTAAACTTATCGTACCGGAACCTATCCATCAGCATGAGTATGATCAGCATGCATATCGACATGGCTACTGCCAATCCAAATACATTGATAAAGGAAAACATCTTGTATTTGAGGATGTTTCTGATCCCGACTTTTAAATAATTTCTAAACATGCTGAGTTGATTTATACTGAAACTGATATCCATCCTTCTGATAATATCGCGACGAAAGAGTTGGATCACGTCGATGCTGAACCATAGGTCCGCTTTTCGTTTTCCCGACTCACTCACCCGATCGTTGTAAAGCTCCATCAGATCGCCTTCGATATGATCCTTTAGCCCTGGATCACAGTACCATCTGAAGAAACGAAGAAAGAGTTTTGGAGGCGCCGCCATAATATTTTCCTATTTGTAGGAATAATAATTATGCCAATCCCTAAATCCAATTAAAACGACTTGTTTTAGGGATTGGAGGGTAAATGAATGTTCAGTACTGAACAACAACGAACGAGCTTGAACAAGTTTACAGTACTCATCCTCACATGTGTTCTCCTTTCGGTCAACTTAACCAATACAATCCTTGATGAAAGTTCGACAGATATTGGTGAACTAAATGACATAGTGAGACTGTATCAGTAGTCACTTCTCGTAGACCTGTTTGGGACATATCCCTCAAATTCAAGCTACCTTGACAGTAGGATTAGTAAGTCGCTCTTTTTTAAAAGAACACCTTTCAATTATCAAAAAAGTTTTGCGATTTTCTAGTAGGCCCAGCATCTCCCAATCGGGATCTCCTATGCATAGCCTATATAAAGCCTATGTAATAGTAATTCGTATTGTATTGTATTGTTATCAGAGATCTCCGCAACCGGCTGCTGTTTGTTAGTTACAGCGATGCGTTCAGTCCATAATTCCGCCTGGAACTAATTGCTAAGAACTGTGAGTATCAAGAGCCAAACTCAAAAGAAAAGGCTAACGGCCAACTACTTTTCTTCGACTTGCCTCTGATATTAATATCAATATCCCACTTACAGCAAGCGCTTCGAAAACCGCCGTCCATTCGTTTTGATTCTGATTTTGAATTGCCCGTGGAAGATGCAGCACCAACACCCAAATGAAAATCATAATCCCCGATAACAAGGCCGCCAATGAACGCTTGATGCCAGTAATAATTCCAAGTCCACCCGCGACGAGTGCTATGCCTGCGAAGTAAGTCCAGAACGTGCTTCCCGGGATCCATGTCGGAATAAGGAACTTCACAAAGTCGACAAAAATAAAATGTTGAACTCCGCCCACCAGCAGGAAAGTACCAACGAAGTAAAAGGCGATTGTCGACATCTTTTTTACGAAGGCATCCGAAGTAGAACTGAACTCTACACTCTGAAATGTATTGGCCACTATAAATGCTCCACCTCCTATGCCGAGGGATTTGAAAAGGTTTGTGAGTAATGCTCCGTATTCAGGATTCAAAATCAGCATGTATATATTCCTCAATGCTGCCCACAACAAAATGAGTACTCCGGTGGTTAACAAAGCGACCCGTGCCTTCTTGTCGACAATTACTGCTACGCCTGTCATGATAAGAATCAACCCGGTCGCATACGCCCATACCATTTGTCCCGGGAGATTTTGAGGCCACACTGGCGCGCGCCCTGCAATAAAATCATCCATAAGAATATGTTGAACACCAAACGCAATCATGGCAATCGCATAGAACGTTCGAGACATGACAATCCGGAGATCAGATGACATCATAAGAAGAATAGGTTAAACTGAGTTAAGTTGAAATTTAAGCCTCAGGTTGCTACCGTAATTGGACAAAATCGTCATTGACAATTACGAATGGTGAATCGATGTCGTTGACTTGAGGATTTCAGGATCGTGGGATAACGAAGAATCGAAGTTCAATGCGCCTAGCCATAAATTCAATGAACTCCTGTATTCACCTCCAAGTAACTCCTTCTTCCGCGGATTTCTCCGCGCTTGCCCGCCGAAGAGTTTTAGCGCAGGAGGGTTTAAATGGATTTCTTTCATTTCAAGTTACTGACGCCCCTAACCGCCATCCGAATTTACACTGATGGTGAAAATGTTGAAGGTCGGACTTCAACATTACCATTCCGATCACGTTCATAACCGCACAACTCTTCCCGGTTCCGCGCATCTTCTCCTCCAAATTACGGCAGAATCAGTTCAGGATGCACTTTGCGACGCCAGGCACGGATGTTGTAAATTAAGGATCAAAGTCTCACAAATGCTCGCCAACTACCTGACCCTTGCGTTAAGAAATTTACAAAAGAAGATTTCGTTTACAATCATCAATGTGCTGGGCTTATGTCTCGGAATGACGGCGTTTATATTGATCGCTGAGTATGTAACCTACGAGAAGAGTTACAATAACTTTCACACCAATCTTCCGGGCATCTATCGCATCTTGAATCATACAGAGAAAGGTGGCTATGAGCCTTACACTCCGCCTGGCTTTGCAGCATTGGCAACACAGCAGCTTCAGGGCATTGAAGAGTATTGCAGAGTGGCAGATGGTAGTGGCATCGGTGCGGGAGTAGTTAGTTTTGATGATCCAAAGATCAAAGACAAATCATTTCGGGAAACCAGCTTTGCTTACGCTGACGGGAATTTCTTCAAAGTTTTCTCTTTTGAAATTCTAAAGGGTGATGGCGCGGCATTGAAGAAGCCCAACGTTGTGGCTATCTCAGAAAGCGCCAGCGTAAAATACTTCGGTAAAGAAAATCCACTTGGGAAGGTAATTATCCTTAACAATCAGTTTGGAAAGATCCCCTACACAGTGGAAGCTGTATTTCATGACATGCCTGAGAACTCCGACATCCAATTCAACGTTGTGTTTTCTCTGGAGACACTCGCCAACAAAGCAAACCTAGGAGGGAACGAAGACTGGGCAAAACTTGATGGAATAAGTAGTCAATGGCTTTTTACATTCGTTCAATTAAACAAGAATGTCACTGCTTCAACTATCGCAGACCAATTCACTGCAATGGTGAAGAAGATACTCCCGGAAGAGAAAATTAACGTTGAACTCCAGCCATTGAATTCGATGCACCTCGGAAGATCAATGAGCGAATCGTTTCCAACTTTTGGAAGTTTACGCTTCAACTATCTCTTATCTGGTATCGCAATTCTTATTATAGTCATCGCGTGGTTTAACTATGTCAACTTATCGACTGCAAGCGCCCTCGGCAGGGCTAAAGAAGTAGGTATACGAAAAGTGGTCGGTGCAAGCAAGGCACAATTGATCAGGCAATTCCTGGGTGAGTCGTTGTTACTAAACCTATTCTCATTGTTGTTATCGGTCGGACTTGTGAATATTCTTCAAATTCCATTCAATGATTTGATTGAAAAGAAGCTGTCGCTTGACTCGCTCAACGAAATGGATTTCTGGTTTGCTGCAACCGGTTTTCTGATCATTGGTACCCTGGCTTCTGGCGCGTATACGGCGTTTATACTGTCATCATTTAATCCATCACAAGTACTGAAAGGCGTGTTTAGCAAATCTATCAAAGGCGTACTCGTAAGAAAATCGTTGGTTGTTGTTCAATTCTCAATCTCAACACTGTTAATATCGGCGACAATTATTCTATATCAACAATGGCAATTTATGAAACACAAGGACCTGGGTCTTAATCCTGATCAGATTGTGGTCATCAAAGGTGCGGAAGTAAATCGCGATGAAACGTTTAAGGATCGTACCACCGGGTTTCAAAACAATATTCGAAGTGCAAGTTTCGTCCAGGGCTTCTCAAGGTCGGGCAATGTCCCGACCGATGGTTTTAATTTTTCTACCGAAGGTTTTACCAGATTGAATCCATCGCCGGAAAATGAAAAAACGAGCTACGAAGTTTTGATGATTGACTACCAATATCTTGACACCTATCAAATCAAGTTGGCTGCCGGATCAAATTTTACACCCGAAATGTGCGAGAAAGATTGGAATGCAATTGAATATGTCATGATCAATGAGCGCGCTGCAAAATCGCTAGGCTTTACTTCTCCTGAAAACGCTGTCGGCCAAAAAATCAAAAATGATAGCCGGGAATTAATCGTTCGTGGCGTGATCAAAGACTATCA
Organism: Chryseolinea sp.; assembly: GCA_039916665.1. Classification (GTDB taxonomy): domain Bacteria; phylum Bacteroidota; class Bacteroidia; order Cytophagales; family Cyclobacteriaceae; genus Chryseolinea. Next base: position 77,254 of record JBDSKX010000063.1, read on the forward strand.
CCACATGTCCGTTCAGAATGCGATAGGTTCCGTAATATATGTGCCAAGAAATAACGGTTCATATTATAGCGTTAAGTTGTCTGGGAAAAATTACCCGGATATGATCAAACAACTGCAGGACTTTTACTTGAAAAGCTTTCCGGGCAACCCATTCGAATATCAATTTCTGGATCAATCGTTCGCTGCCAAATATCAAATTGAAAAACAGTATAGCCTGATCTTTACTACTTCTTCGTGTCTAGCCATACTTATCGCATGTCTGGGGTTGTTTGGATTAGCAACTTACAGCGTTGAACAACGCACGAAAGAAATCGGAATACGCAAAGTGTTGGGATCAAATGCACGACAGATCGTTTCTTTGTTGTCGAAAGACTTTATCGTGCTGGTATGTATAGCATTTGTTATCGCAGCACCAGTGTCATGGTGGATGATGAACAAGTGGCTGCAAAGCTTCGCCTACAGGATTGACATCGCGTGGTGGGTTTATTTGATTGCCGGAGCGACAACAATGGCAATAGCACTGGCAACGGTTGGTACACGTGCATTCAAAGGTGCGGCAACTAATCCGGTGAATTCTCTCCGGAACGAATAGGACGAAACTACTTAACTACTCTAACTTCAAGCACCACACTTGAACGCTGTCCGGACAATTCAGGATTAACGCCTACGTTCATCAGAAAATCTCCAGTATACAATACTTCACCATTTATCCTCGGGTTTGATCCCGGGTACAGATTGATCTCTTTAACCGTGTACTTCTTTTCAGGGTCTAATCCGGAGAGCTTTACAGGTTGTAAAATCCCTGTTAACCGCTGTCTGTTGCTCACGAGGTAGTTGAATACTATCGCCTTCGATTTTTTTTCATCAACATACATCAACGACGCGAAGTCATGTTCATGCGGATTTACAAGTCTATACAAGTCACCATGCCATACCACGTCTTTAAATGCGTGATAATTTGTGACGGCCTCTTTTGCAAACTGTAAATCTGTCGCGCCAAGGGTCCCAGCGACAATGTCAAATCCGAGTTTGCCCATACTTGCAACGTCTACCCTATACTTCAAAGGTTGCTTTCCCCAGTCTGTAACGTGGTTGTCGGTTACAATGGCTGGAAAGAAGTAGGAGTAGTCCCACTGCATGAAAATTCTCTCCAGGGGATCAGTGTCATCACTGGGCCAGAATTCTGTGAAATATTTTAGTAGCTCATAGTCGGCACGCGCTCCGCCACCAGAACATAACATCATTGGAACCTTGGGATACTTTGCCCTCAATTTTTCAAGAATCTTATAGAGACCTTTCACATATTCTACATACAAATGCGTTTGAGGTACTTTATGTTTGTTAAGATAAGCGGAATAGGCATTGTAAATTACTGCGTTACAATCCCACTTGATAAACGCCAACTCAGGATTCTTCGTGAAAAGGTTATCAACGATGCCAAATACAAAATCCTGGACCTCCGGATTCGAAAGATCCAGTACCAGTTGATTTCTGTAATAAACTTCCGGACGTTCGGGCTGACGAATTACCCAGTCAAGGTGTTTCTCATACAACTCACTCTTCGGACTCACCATTTCAGGTTCAATCCATATTCCAAATTTTATTCCTTCTCTTTTTGCTTCAGACACAAGATACCCCAAGCCATGCGGCAGCTTTGCTTTATTTTCCTGCCAATCACCAAGCGATGAAGTGTCAGCATTCCTTGGATACTTGTTACCAAACCAGCCATCATCCAGCAGGAACAAATCAACACCGAGGTTTTTAGCGTCTTTGTATAATGACGTTATCTTGTTTTCGTCAAAGTCAAAGTAGGTAGCCTCCCAGTTGTTTAGCAGTGTCAACCTTTCACCTTCGCCATCCAGTACTCTAAATTTTCTCGCCCAGCTGTGAAGATTGCGACTGGCTTCGCCGGTTCCATTGGCTGACAGCGCATATATGAAAGAGGGTGTCTTGAAAGTTTGATTGGGTGGGAGTGTATATTCCGAAGCAAATGGATTAATGCCGGCGAGCAGGCGCAGATTATGATATGCATCTACCTCAAACTCAACTTTGAAATTACCGCTCCATGCAATTTGTCCTAACATCACATCTCCACTATTCTCAGAGGCAGGACTGCCGATTCCAAGAATAAAGCTCGATGACTGAAGTAACATGGCTCTTGTTCCAAGCTTCGAATCAATCGAACGCATCCCACGCTCAAGTTTTGTTTCTGCAGGCTGCATCTCTTTCGCCCACAGATTGTGAAATGTGGTCAGATAATAATCACTGTTTGCAAAGTACAGGTTGGCCGACGCGTATTTATGCATTACAACAGACTTCTTTTCAGAATGACTGATTTCAGTCCATTGTTCAATAACATTCTCCTTTTTCCAAGCCTTGAAAAATAGTGTCACCTTAAATGGATAGACAAGGTCTTTCAATAAGATTTGAGTAATAGAAGTATTGCCATCAATTTCATTCCGCTGGTGGCTGACATATTTAAGGTCAAGGGATGGATTTCCGTCCGAGTGATTTACTTGAATTGCCGGTTCCGTTAAATTCGATGTACCTGCTGAAGTATACGCTGCGTTGTAGATGCCGGTATTTTCATCATCGAGCCGATTGACCTGGCCTGCTGCATTGTATTCTGCGCCGACCTGAAGCCGCTTTCCAAAATAGACTGTGCGCAGTAAATTATTTTTGTCGGTTTGAAGAACGATTGCGTGAGTATTGGTCTCAATCGGGATAGTAACAGTCTGGGCCTGCAATGATCCCAGAGTGAAAACCAAAGCGACAGCAAATAATGACGTTAGATTTGAATAAAGTTGATTCATAAAAGTTTTAAGATATAGTCCTAAAGGCTTATCGATCCCTGTGCACCTGATAAATTCTTGCGCCTGAAATTACAACTTGTAATGAGAAATTAGGATACACTGTAGATCAACTGCCATAAAGTATTTTAACATTATCGCGGAAAAGAATACTTCCCCATGCATACGGAAGGAATCCTTGCACGTTTGCCAAAGTCTATGTCTCCACCAACAAGTGATTCATTGCCGAGAACAGCAAAAAGAATCGCCTCCTTTGCATCGCCCGGCACACCCAACTCTTCAGTAGTCCTAAGTTTCGCGAGTCCAAGCATTTCCTGAATCCAACGTGTAAGCAGAGGGTTATGCGCTCCTCCACCGCTGAGATAGATATCGAACTTGTCTTTCCTTACAGCTTTTTTCACAGACATCACAATACTTTCAGCACTAAACCGAGTCAATGTCGCGAGAAGATCTTCTAAGTCAATTTCTGTCACGTTTGACTTTTTCTGTGCTCGAATAATATAATCCATGTTAAACAACTCGGGGCCAGTCGTTTTTGGAAACGGAAGTTTAAAGAACGGGTCGGACAACAATTCCGAGAGTAGCTCGCCGTTAACTCTGCCGGCTAAAGCACGCCTGGCATCCTTGTCAAAATATTCACCTGGACAATATTGTCGTATAGCCTGATCGATAAGCGTATTTCCTGGACCAGTATCAGTGACGAAAACTTTTTTGGCATCTTGTCCTGCAGGGAGATATGTAAAGTTCGCGATGCCACCGATATTCAATAAGATTCTGCTTTCTTTCTTGTCGGACAGCAGCAGAAAATCGCCATACACTGCAAGCGGCGCACCCTCGCCGCCCTTCGCTATATGTTTCTGGCGAAAGTCACTGATCGTAATAATTCCGGTTGAGACTGCAACGTGATCACCATCGCCGATTTGGAACGTTGCATTAATATCCTGATCGGGATGAAGAAATGAAGGAGAGTGAAGTACGGTTTGACCATGAGACGCAATAATATCAATATCCTCTGGTTTATATTTCCACTTCTTGAGGCATTGGGTGACGAGCTTTGCATGCAATAACCCGATCCACGGATTCAGAATGCATAACTTTTCAAAGTCAACCTCTTTCTTTGCAAAAACTTCTATGATCATTTCCTTTGTGTCTTCGTTATAAGGAACCGTTTCGAACTCGAGAAGTTCAAACGTCGTCTTCAGACCTTTTCCCGAAAATTCACACAGGGCAATGTCCAGACCATCCATTGAGGTTCCGGACATGAGACCGATAATTCTTCTTTTTTTCTTGTTGGCAATCCTCGCGAGTTGACTAATATTTTTATTCATTGCTGAAAGATAGAAACTGCAAGCGATCAAATCCACCACCACTCCTGTAAACCTATAAAGATCCGTCGAAGGTGATCGGATATTACCCTTTACTTTTTCAATTTGTCCAGCTTTTCGGCTATACCTTTCTCTTGCACGATCGCCAGCGCTTTGTCGAAACTCTCTATTGCGCTGGCTGTATCTTTCTCATGTAAATAGTAATCACCAAGTGCATCAAAAGCCCAAACAACCTTTGGATAATTTTCAACATTGAGTGTGAACAATGCGAGGGCGCGATCTGCTCTTTTCTCCTCCAGAAAGTAGTTGCCAAGATCGTTTACCATTTGACGATCGGGTGCTACCTCATAACCAAAATGATCGCTTACGATTTTATAGTGCGCCTTGATAACACCGACCATTTGCTCAGCGCTTTGCTTTGAATCTGACACATAATAGTCCGCAAGCTCATTCAACCCATACCATTTGAACATAGACCTGAGACCATCATGTTCTGAGATCAAAACAACAGTTCCATGTCCATCGTCGGGATAGTATTTCGATTCGAAGGTCATTCCGTTACTTGTCTTACTCACTGCGTCATCACAAAACTCAATAATAGAACGCATGTGACGCGTATTTTCCGTTGTGTCTTTTGCGAGATCCTTAAGCGACATCCCCTTTTTAACTGTATGGGCCATCGCTATGTAGAGAAGCTTTTTATCAAACCGACCTGTATCGAGCAGATGCTTGGATTCTTTCAATAGCTTCTGATCATCCCACCAAAGACTTGGATCGATCGCCAGATAGTTCGCAAACATAGCTTTGTGGCGCATCAATGTGTTGATGACAAACAAACCGCCAAATGAATGACCAATCAATGTTCTATACGAAGTGACAGGGTATTTTGCTTCTACATGTGTAATTAACTGCTGCAGAAAACGTGTAAAGTTTTCAGCTCCCCCAGAAGTTTTGTAAGAATCTTCTGAAACATGACTCGTGGTCAAATCACGGGTACGATCTGTATTCGGAATTGCCACAACAATCATTTCAGGACAAAGCATATTTCCATTAACAGCGCTCATTTGCTGGATCATACCAGTCACGGATTGAAAATGCGCGTCCCCGTCCAGAAGATACAGGACCGGATATTTTTTGCCTTGTTCAGGTGCATTATCAACGCCGTAAGGCAGATAGACCCAGAATTTTCTTTCCTCGTTCAGATCGTTTGAGAAAATGCTATCAATCCTCCCAACCTTGATATAACTATTGTGATTCCCGAATTCGGGATTCTTCACGCATGAGAAAATAATGACTGACAGTAGTACGAACGTAGTTTGATTTTTCATCGAAGCCGGGTGGATTGAATTCAATATACCGTTCTGTCCCAAATGTTAAGAACAATACTCAAAATTATAAATAATGGTCTGCCCCAGACGATCGAATTGAATACAAATCAATACCAGTTATTAATTGAATTCGACTTCACCGTTTGGTGTATGCAAAATACATGAATACCCTTGGTCAGCAGCTTTGGTAGTGGGGAACTGTAATTCAAACAGATCAAACAGCGCGTTAACCTTTAAAGGTTCTTCATGCACAACCTTGAACGATTTTAGTTCACAACCCTGCGGTGACGTAATCGCAGGATGATTGGTCGTCTCCCATTGAATAAAGAATGGAAAAATTTTAACGTCTGGGATATTGGCAGGCAATACTTTCCATGACAAAACATCTCCCCCAAGGGTCTGTCTTGATCCGGGGATTATTCCTCGCGTTTCAATTTCGTGTCGCATCATTATTGCAAATACAGTATCAATATCCCGCGTTCGTGCGGCCCAGTTTACAATTGCACCGTTTTTAAGATTTGATAGCAATTGTCCTTTTGATGTGACCGCGACTTCTGGATTTGGTGCCAGTATTTCGAAGTATTTATGATCACCAATCGAGAAAAGTGCATTGCATGTGCCTGCGTTGGGATGACATCCTCCACGAACTGGTTCTACACCAGTTCTTTCCTTAATCATGTCGATACCAGTTTGCAGGTCATAGATTCCAAATACAACGTGATCGAACAGCGCGGGCAATGCATTTATACTCATAGTTACAATTCTTTGAACATAGCGATTCCGCTTGTTGGGTGGACGTTACGAATCAACTGGCAAGTTTTATAGTATAACCCAGCTGAGGCAATTCTTTGACAACCGTGGATATTTGACCCCAAATGTTTTAATTTTTATTCCCTTAATTTACGCCACGCAATTAATTTTATCACAATTTTTGCTTGACTAACGAGGACAGTTCTCAGAATCGTAGGCCATTACCGCCACGCATGGATCAACTTTGAAGTTGAAGCACGGTTTTTGAAACAATAATGATTACAGGTTGTTATGCTACATCATGTTCCCCATTTTGAAAAAAAACTATACATATGAAACTTAAGGTACTTATTCTCACCCTTGGATTAGGCGGTCCTCTATTGCTTGCAAATATATCTGCACGGGCACAGGATGCAGACGCCTCTGATAAAAAAGTTGAACAACTGGAGTCTCAACTTGCCGAAGAAAAAAATAAGAATGATGCTCTAAAGGTTGACCAGACTACAGGGGATCTTAAGGATCTTAAAAAGGCACACAAAGCCGCAAAGAAAAAATCTAAAGAGGCAAGAAGCGTGCAACACGATGCGAACAATGCTCAAAAGGAAGCCAAGCAAGCATACAAATCGGAAAAGAAGGCTCAAAAGGCCAGAAGAAGTGCAGAAAAACAGGCTGAGAAAGCCAGAAAGGCAAAAACAGTATCCGACGGTAATCATTAATTGACTAACTCATCGCGAGATCTTTAAATATTTATCCGCTGGAATTTTCTGGCATTCAAAGTGTGATATAGACAGTAGTTTAAACCAATTTTCAATTATGAAAGATCTCGATATAGACAACAAAACCGGTGAGAATCATACTGGCTCACGAGCCAATACACCTGTAAAACTCTTAACTGCATCCTCAGTTATTGGTGATAAAATAGTGAATAAGGCTGGTGAGCATCTTGGCAGCATCAAAGAAATTATGCTCAATCTCGAAACTGAAAAAATTGAATACATCATTGTTGAGTTTGGTGGATTCCTTGGCCTTGGCGAGAAACTATTTGCGTTCAAAATGAAAGATTTCTCAGTCGACACTGATAATCATTCATTCGTTTTAAATAGAAGTAAGGAAGAACTGGAAAAAGAACCTGGATTCGATAAAGACCATTGGCCTGAAACCAACGCTCACACTGGGTCTACCGGAACTGCTGGATGGGGAAGCTTTATGGGATCGAATGTTGGATCTGAGTATTGAAACAAGCTGCAAGCTTCAACTCATGTCGAGTTGGTTGAGGCTTGCATCTGTTTAGCTACTGTGTACTTTATCTTAACGCCTTTTACAGAATCTGATATCAGTGCTCGTAGGCCTTTCGATCGGCACATCAAGCTCTTCACACATATACATTTAATAGGCTTTATAAAGTTTACCCAATAGTTAGGCGTTTGGTCTTACAAATGAAGTAATACTAGCTTTCCGTTGTGAGAATCCTACGACGCACATTTCGTCCTCCCTTCGCTTTCGCATTCATAATGATACCTCCCAAAAGCAACAATGCCGGACCACAACATCGTTGCTGAATAACCCGTTCCATCCTCAATCATCTCAACAATTTTATAGCAGTCGTCGCAATGGCTTCGTTCGAAACTTCGTCGATAAACCTTGCCATAGGAATCTGAGTTGCTTTTGTTTTTAATTCTGAGGTGCGCGTGGTTCTTTTGATATCATAGGTTAAACAAAGTCCTTGTCGGTCAAAAACTTTAAGACGCTTTAGCATCTACGGGATTTAAAATAACTGCAGCGTGAGCCCCATGTTTATCAAATCAAATATTGTTTTATCATCTGCCTTTGATCCCATCGAACTCCTATATTTCTTTATGCAATGAAAGTATTGAGTTTGTGGATTTGTATGTTTATGACTGGCGTGAGTGTGTCCGTCTGCGGACAGAAAAAAGATACGGCAACGATATCGATGGAGGTACAAAAATTCCTGACACTTGTAAACGGTAATCGCGAGCAAAGTTATGGCACCTTCGGAAATGGCCTCGGTAACCTCGAACCGCTGGTCTTCGAAGCACGGCTTTCACCAAGTTATTTTTTCACTGGCAAGCAAAGGAAGTGGGCAGTTATGTTGAATCCCCAGGTAACCATGCGCATGCTGAACCAGAGGTCTCTACCAGTACGCAATCCGAGTTATAAAGTCTATATCACATTTTATAAAGAAATCGAGTTTTGGAAAAAGAGCTTTTTGCATAAACTTTTTTATAACAACGCTGTAACCTTTGTGTCTCTTGTCCATCATTCAAACGGACAGGATGGATCCTTCTATAATCCCGACTCAACACGAATTCCAAATCTTGAAAACGGAAACTTTGCGACAAACTTCTTGGAATTTGGAGTGTCTGCATATCAGCTTGAAGAACTCAGCAAGGATTATTTTTCAATACGTGAAGTAAAGGCCTGGGCTGAAATTCACCCGCCAAATTGGTCTATTCACGAGTTGGATAATGTATATGGATACTATCGCATTTATGGAAAGATGGGTGTATTCGGGCCGATGCGACAAAGAAAAAACGATGCTGTAAACCAATGGCTGCAACGATCCAGCTTGGAAATTAAAAGCGGCTGGATTTTCGGAGACATGAACAATGCCAGCTCTCTTGATCTGCAGAAACGATTCGTATTGGACGTATCATACAAATACTATCCGGTTTGGTTCGACGACTTCGCTTTCTTCCTGCGATTCTATCAGGGTCAGGACTACTACAATATCTATTTTCTCAATAAATCTTTAACGCAACTTAGCCTTGGAATTACTTCCAACATCATGAGCTTTAAGAAGGCAACGAAATACCTGAAATAGTTGTGAAGTAAAATTTATGAATCAGGGCGCACTGCATTTCGATTTTCTGTTATGCACTACACTACAGGGTTAATTCAAAGACGTTGATTAAATTTTATGAATTATCCCATTACAACACTACGGACTAGTGTTTATCGGATGGCATAAGTTAAATGAACTTTTCGAAATTAGGCAGTCTCTTTCCTACGGGGTAGGAAAGAGATCAATAATTCATAATTGCTCCAGGCGTTGCTGTTGCAAAAAATCATAACTTGGCTTTCCAACTTTAAAGCATATCATGTTTCACGTCTGTTTCAAAATACCCGTTCAGTTGGTATTGCTATTCATTGTTATAAGTTGTACACCCACTGAAAAAGAGTACAAGGGTGATCTGATTATTTCCAATGTTAACATTATCGACGTAAGAAAGGGTGGAATAATCCAGGCAATGGATGTGATCATTAATGGAGACACGATCACTCAAATCGTAAAGCATGGTGGCACCTTCACTCACAACTCCAAAGTAATCGACGGTACAGATAAATATCTTATTCCCGGATTGTGGGATATGCACGCGCATGACTGGTTCGCATATAAGGAATTTACACCGATGCTTCTCGCTAACGGTGTGACTGGTGTGCGGGAGATGTTTGGTGAGCTGGATCGTGTGAAGGAAATAAAGGACTCTCTCGCAACCGGAAAACTAGATGGTCCGCGCATCATTAGTTCCGGTCAGATTATCGACGGATCGCCAGCAGCGTGGCAGGGATCTGTCGAAGTAACCTCCGGTGAACAAGGAAGGGTTTTGGTACGAAAGCAATTGGCAGAAGGCGCCGATTTTATTAAGGTATATTCTCTCTTAAATAAAGATGTTTACCAGTCGATCGCCGGTGAATGCAAGAAGCTCAATGTATCGATGAGCGGACATATTCCGATAAAAGTAAAACTCGAAGAAGCAATTAGCTCCGGACACCAATCAGCTGAGCATTTCTTCGGCATTCTTGAATACTGTTCTTCGAAAAGAGACAGCTTCTACACGAGCCTTCAGAACGAGAAATTTAAAGGATTTGAAATGGACAAATTTACAAGCCGACTCAAATTCATCACTGATACCTTCGACTCATCACGTGTAAAACCTCTCGTCGAGCTTTTACAGAATAACAACATGTGGATGACTCCAACTTCGGTTGTAAATCGCTCTGCAGCATTTCTAAATGATTCAACTTTTACAAACGATAAGAGAATTATCTACATGCCAGCATTTATTACAGAAATGTGGACACGTTCAAAGCGATCTAAGGAGGATTTTGACGTAGAACGAAAATGGTATAAGCTTGGATTGTCTATCATGAAGCGCATGGTGAACGGTAATGTAAAGTTTCTCGCCGGTACAGACTTTGGCAATCCTTATGTATTCCCTGGCTTCAGTCTTCATGACGAACTTGAGATATACGTAAGGGATGCCGGCTTTACGCCACTTCAGTCGTTGCAAACTGCAACCATCAATCCGGCAATATTTCTTCGTTCCAGGGGAGGCGTGGTGGAAGAAGGTAAGTCCGCTGACCTTGTTTTGTTGTCTGCCAATCCACTCGATGAAATTACTAATACTAAATTGGTTGACGGGATTGTTTTACGTGGCGTCTATCACGATGGAACGATCTTAAAAAAGAACCTGGAGGCTTTAGCTAAAAGAGATACCAGTAATGAAGCCGTTGGTAAATAAGCGTTTTAAACTTGAAAAGTATCCAGGCAAAGGCGGGTGGACATACGCTCGCATTCCTAAATTTAAATTGCAAGAAATAAGTGGTTCAAAAGTGAAAGGCTCCGTAGACTGTTTTGAAATCCGGAAAGTTCACCTGTTGCCTATGGGCAGCAATCATTTCTTCTTCCCGATAAGGTCTGAAATAAGAAAGAAGATAGGGAAAGAACATGGCGATTTCGTGGTCATTGTCCTCTATCCCGATAATGATGATCTTGAAATTCCAGCGGAAATGCTGGAGTGCCTGCAGGAAGAGCGGACGGCACTATTGTTTTTCAACAAACTCACGGAGAGCCAACGCAAGTATTATATTGACTGGGTAACATCCGCGAAAAAAATAGAAACAAAAGTTGAACGTTTGTCGAAGGCCATCTATCGACTCTCGCGGAATTTGAAATTCTATGATCCGGAGAAATAAAAAGCATAATTTAACAAGATTATGCTAATTCTCATCTACAAGTACGGAGGTCGATTGGGCAATCGCTTGTTTGCTTTTTCACATATCATCGCTTTCTCGCGATCATTTAATATAAAAGTCAGATACCCCGCATTTGACGAATACGCAAAATACTTTAAGGGGACAGCTGAAAATCTTGTATGCCAATACCCCGAAAAAAAAAATTCATTCACCCACAAAAAACTTCGATTCCTCTTCTATGTGCTAAATAAGCTTTTCGTTAAACCATTGCGGATGACAAAATTTCATTCGAGCCCATTTCATAAAGTCGTTTATGCCGATACCCCCGAGTTCTCTTTTACTGAAACGCGATCATTCGACATGAATGATGCCGCGTTCGTTAACCTCGTGCGATCGGGTCCATTGACCTTTCTGATCGGCCGTTTCTTCAGAGACTACAAGCATCTTGAGGTTCACCAGGATGCCGTTCGCGAATTTTTCACTCCTGTTGAATCAATTCAAACGAAAATCAACGAACACTTCTCTTCTCATGTTAAAGACGCCGACATAGTAATTGGTGTTCACCGGAGAGGTGAAGACTATCGTGAATTTGTAGATGGTAAGTATTACTTCACGCAGGAGCAGTATCACAATAAACTTACCGAAATCAAGCATCTCTTTCCGGATAAAAGCGTACGCTTCATTATCTGTTCAAATGATGAAGTGGATCTGAATGTTTATGCATCAGTCAAGGCAGTAAAGGGGCCAGGATCGCCAATTGAAGATCTTTACACCCTCGCCAAATGTGATTTCATCATTGCCGCGCCAAGCACATATTCGCAGTGGGCAGCGTTTTACGGCAATAAACCGTTGTGTCAATTGTGGACAATCGATAAAACAATCACGCTCGAAAGTTTTAAAACCCTTCCTCCAGAAAAGCTGTATAACTTCTCGTTTAATTGACTGTCTATCGGCATGGAATTTCCTGGCAAATTCCAACAGCGGTACATTTAAAGGGAGAGAAATTCCGCCAATAATCAAATAACCAAATAGCGAAATGCCCAAATAACTTATATTGTGTGCTAAATACACATTGACCAAATCCTTAGTGTGTAGGATACTAACTCAAATTGAAATCAATGAATAAGTTTGCAAAGAAAGTGTTTAGCCCGATTCGGGCAGTGTTTTTCCCGGCGGCTATGATTGTAATTGCGATTTCGTGCAAGCAGTCCGATAGTCCGGCCAATCAGGCAGATAGCACGCCACCGGAAGAGAATCGGTTTACAACAACAGTCATTACCCAGCCGGGGGCGCTCGATGAGCCGATGGTTTTTACCTTCACCGGGAAGGATCAATTAGTATTTGTTGAACGTAAGGGAGGGGTCAAAACACTCAACCTTGCCACCCGACAAATGAAAACTATCGCCACGATCCCTGTCAATACCAAGTATACCAGTAAGGAGGGCGACGTCCGCGAGGCGGAAGAGGGTTTGATGGGAATTGTTGCCCATCCGAACTTCGAAAAAAATCATTGGATCTACATGTACTACGCTGATCCTGATGATAAGAAACACGTGCTGGCAAGATGGGAACTTCACGAAGACTCCTTATACACTTCGACAAAGAAAATCCTGCTCGAAATCCCAACACAACGGGAGGTCTGTTGTCACACGGGTGGCGGTATGGTGTTCGACAAAGAAGGTAATCTATATCTGACAACAGGTAACAACACAGCGAATCCTGTTCAGGGGACGTCGGCTCTGGACGAACGACCTGACCGTTCGAGCTGGGACGATCAGCGTACAGGTGGAAACTCAAATGACCTTCGTGGTAAAATCCTGAGAATACATCCCGAAGACAATGGCACGTACTCAGTTCCAAAAGGAAACCTGTTCGCAGAAGGTACAGCGAAAACAAAACCAGAAATCTACACCATGGGACATAGAAATCCATGGCGCGTTTCAGTCGACAGCAAAAACGGCTTTATCTATTGGGGAGAAGTCGGCCCTGACGCTTCTAAAGATTCAACTATCGGGCCCCGCGGCTACGACGAGTTTAATCAGGCACGAAAGCCAGGATTCTTTGGGTGGCCGTATTTTATCGGCAATAATAAAGCGTATGCTCACTACGACTACGCAACGAATGCCATAGGCGAAAACTTCGACACGGCACACGTAGTTAATAATTCTCCAAACAATACCGGCGTTACTGAATTACCAAAACCAGAGAAGGCTTTCATTTGGTATCCATATAGCAATTCTGATGAATTCCCATTGGTAGGAAGTTCTGGTCGTAGTGCAACTGGAGGGCCGGTGTTTCACAAAGATGATTTCGCCAAATCCACAAAACGTTTCCCTGGATACTATGAAAATAAATTACTCATTGTAGAGTTCATGCGGGGATGGATCATGAGCGTTACAATGGACGAAGAGGGTAATTATAAATCAATGGAACGATTCCTGCCAAAGGAAAATTTCAGTAGCGCCATTGACATGAAGTTTAGTCCTGATGGTGACCTGTATGTTCTTGAGTATGGCTCTGCCTGGTTCCGCGGAAACGAAAATGCACAGATTAAACGAATTGAATATAACGGCGGAAATCGCAAGCCAATTGTCAAAGCGGGAGCAGATCGTGTTGCAGGCGCGTTACCTTTCAAAGTCAAATTGTCATCTGAAGGTACGATGGACTACGATAACGACGCATTGACTTATGAGTGGACAGTAAAATCAGACAACGGTTATAATAAAACGTTCACCGATATCAACCCTGACCTTGAACTGGACAAAGAAGGTGTCTATAACGTCACGCTTGTCGCCACCGACTCGCACAATGAAAAAAATAGCCAGTCGTTTGAACTCAAAGCAGGTAACGATCCTCCGGCAATTGATATCAACATCACAAAGGGCAACAAAACCTTCTTCTTCCCAAATAGCAGTCTCACTTACGCGATAGATGTAACTGACAAGGAAGATGGTTCATTGGCAAAAGGAACCATCAAGGCAAATGAAGTAGCCATTAACTTTGATTACGCTCCTGAAGGATTCGATCCTATCGAGATAGCTCAAAATCATCGTAGTACTGATGAGTGGACTTCATTCTCCAAAGGGCAAAATCTGATTGCTAAAAGCGATTGCAAATCCTGTCACATGCTTGACAAAAAATCAGTCGGTCCGAGTTATCAGGACGTAGCTAAAAAATATAAGAGCAGTGCTGCTGAGCAAGAACGTATCTCGAAAAAGATTATCACCGGTGGAGCCGGCGTTTGGGGAGATCATGCTATGAGCGCTCATCCACAGATTTCACAAAAAGATGCAATGCTTATGGTGAAGTACATTGTAACGCTTGCCGATATCCAGAAGGCGTCAAAAGAAATTGCGCCATCGGGCAATGTTGTTGAGAAGATCCCAGCAGGCGACAATGGAAGGGGCGGATATCTTTTGCGGGTCTCTTACAAAGACAAGGGTAACGCAAAATCCGCTGCACTGACTTCTGAAAAAATTGTTGCGCTGCGCAACGCCGCTGTTGATCCTGAGAAGGCTGAATTCCAAAAAGGAACACAATTGATGACAACGCCTAGCCGTTCATTTAATATTGTGAATAGCGGTTCATATATCGGTTTCAAATCGCTCGATCTCACTGACATCAGACAAATCGAACTTCTTGTTACTGCTGCGCCAAGAATCGGTGCAACGGGCGGAATAATCGAAGTTCACCTTGATTCTCCAGATGGAAAGCTCATTGGTAAAACAGAGCAGATCATTCCAAAAGATATGGACTACAGAACTGCTATGGCCAAACTGATGCCACCACCGGATCCAAAAGCAAAGAAGAAACCTGCTGCACCAGCGGGTGCAAGTGGCATTGATTTTAATGCTTTGAGAAGGATTATGTCTATACCTGCGCTTGCGCCTATCGAAAACGTTACTGGCGAGCACGACGTTTATTTTGTCGTCGTCAATCCACAGGCTAAAGACGGACAGATCCTTGTTCAAATGGTAGAGATCTCGTTTCAGAATCAAGTAACTCAACCAACAAAATAGAGGACGTATGACGAACCGTAGAACATTTATAAAGAATTCAACAGGAATTATGCTTGGCGGCATGATGATGGGCCTTCCGGCACGTGGCTTGTCTTTTATCAAGTATCCGATTCCCGCGCCAGGACTTCAATTGTATACCCTTGGAGGCCTTATGGACGAGGATCTCGACGGAACCTTGAAAAAGGTTTCAACAATTGGATATAAGAATATCGAGTCTGCGTTTAGCAAGAAGGGCGGTTTCTATGGTCTTAAACCAAAGGAGTTCGCATCGAAGATCAGCAGTCTGGGTATGAAATGGCGCTCGCATCACGTCATTGGCGCACCATTCAAGCCCTTCAAAGGACAAGATGGCAAAATGATAGAGCTTCCTCCCATGAAGAATCTTCGCGAGAACATGCAGGAGATCGTTGATGACGTTGCAGCAGGAGGTATACCCTATCTAGTTTGTCCATTTACCCCGATTGAAACCATGGATGAAATAAAAGAGTCCTCGGAAACATTGGTAAGTACCGGTGAAGCATGCAAAAAGGCAGGGATAATTTTTGCTTTCCACAATCATACGAAGGAGTTTGAGCTCGTCGATGGGCAAAAACCAATGGACATCTTTTTGTCAGAGATACCTGCGGATATTATGAAAATAGAACTCGATTTAGGATGGGCTGTAAAAGCGGGTGCCGACCCCGTTGCATTGTTCAAAGCAAATCCAGGACGTTTTCCGCTTTGGCATGCCAAAGACATTAAAGATGAAAAGCCCGCTGAAGTTGGAACAGGAAAGGTGGACTTCAAAAACATCTTTGCCCATGCGCAAATTGCAGGTCTTAAATATTATTTCGTAGAACAAGACGCTGCACCGAGTCCAATAGAGAATATCACAACAAGCATAACCAATCTTAAGAAGTTGTTATAACCGTAGCCAGTGTGCGGTGATCAATTCTGATGCTCCCTTTATAGTAGCTTTAAAGCAGGGAGCATCAGATGCTTTTAAAATTCCTGGTCATGCTCATACTTCCTTCCAATACCTCGAAGTGAGAAACAAATGGCTCAAACTCCAACAAAAAGTCAGCGTCTTCAGGATAGTATCTCGCCTTTTCATATTCTTCTCCTGCGAAAATCTTTATACTTTCATAATCGCGCCAGAATGTTAGCGTGTAAAAATGTGTCGCGTCTGCATCATCCTTCTTCAATAGGAACACGCCTTCGTTGCCCGACACCGCACCATAATCCTTAAGCCCAGTTTTTATGAGGTATTGATGATAGTCCTTTGCTCTTTCCTTGTGTACTTTTCCATGCCACATTCTTGCAATCATAACATTGTATTTGGTTTGAATTAGCCATTCACTCCAGTGGATGGATCTAAAGTGCTAAATTGTTTTGTATGTAAGGCAATCCAGATACAAATTCTGGTATGACTTCTGTACCCTTGGAATCGAATGGAAAATATAGTCAAGACTAGCCTAACGCAGAATATTGCACGATTACTTCTCGGTACGTTTCTCGTTGGTGCGGGAATAGGCCATCTGACATGGGCCAGGCAAGAATTTCAGGCACAGGTTCCGCCATGGGTTCCGATGAATACAGATCTTGTCGTCATTCTTTCCGGCATCGTAGAGATTCTACTCGGCGGATCACTTTTGATGTTAAAAAGATATCGCATAAAGGTTGGTTGGGTTGCTGCGATTTTCTTCTTGCTCGTGTTTCCCGGAAATATCGCGCAATTTGCAAATCACAGAGATGGCTTCGGACTTAATTCAGATACTTCCCGGTTTATTCGGCTATTGTTTCAACCTGTATTGATAGTATGGGCGCTGTGGTCAACGGGGGTGTGGCCGCGGGTTAAGAAAATAATTTGAATAAGGGATTTGCTTGAAGTTGGGGTTCTTCGCTTCGCTCAGGATTTGGGTTGTCGCGAACGGCCTACCAAAATGTCGTTTTCAGCCTACATTAATTTAAATCCTACCTGCTATGTTTGTTATGTAAACAACAACAAAACAAAAAAGAAAATGGAAACTGCAGAGAAAACACAGATCACAGTAGAAACAAAAATAAAAGCTGGTGTAGACAAAGTATGGAAACATTTTAATGAACCTGCTCATATTAATCAATGGGCTTTCGCTTCAGATGAATGGGAAGCTAAGAATGCGGAAAATGATCTTCGCGTAGGAGGCGCATTTAAAACTACAATGGCTGCAAGAGATGGAAGCTTTAGTTTTGACTTTGGTGGAGTTTATGACATTGTGAAAACCAACGAGCTCATTGAGTTTACAATTGGCGACGGAAGAAGCGCTAAAGTTATATTTGAAACCATAGGCAACGAAACAATTGTAACTGAAACATTTGACGCAGAGGGCACAAATCCCGTCGAAATGCAACGTAGTGGCTGGCAGGCAATTCTTGAGAATTTCAGAAAACACGTTGAATCAAATTAAGGAAGCCAACACTAAAGTCTGCAAGCACGATCATCAATACCATAAAACTGTTCTACAAGTCCGGTTCGTGAAGGCTTAAGCAAACCGGACTTCACGCTTTTGCTTGATATCAGTTTCCTGCAAGACGAGCACTTACAAGAAAAGAAATCTGTTCAATTGAGAATTTGGTCCAAACAAAGAATTCGGAATCGTTGAAACTTCACGGCTTTGGTCTACAGCAATTGAAATGCTAGAAGAGAGTATTGAAGAATTATGGCTGTCGCCGAAGTAGATCAGCGCCGCGCAGGATTGACGACTTCGTCAATGAATTTTCATCGGCCGTCGTTACTTTGTCTTTGATCTCCTCCAGGGCTTCCACTTCTGTGCGCTCTTTTTTCAGGTCAATCCTGATCAAGGCAAAAAGACCCATATATACATTGGCAATCCAGACCAAAGCAAATCCGGCTATAAGATAGCCCCTCCAATCGTTCATCAACAGTTTAAAATCTGTGAGCGCGACGAATACTGCGGTAACATAGTGACTGAAGCAGTATTCACAGGTAAAAAGGTAAAAGAACTTCCGACGAACTAAAGTACGACCTTCTTTACTACGCTTAAGGCAAAACTCGCGCGGCTCACGGAATACTTCCTCGTGCGTAACAGTCCAGGCGATGCAAGCAATGGGAATGGCTAAAATAAAGAGCCAAATCAGTTGGGTTTGAAGAGACATATCGAGTTTTTAATAAATTCTGTGCCATCGAATTCACCGGTATAAGACGGCAATTCCAAAATCTTGTAGATTTTTGTCAACAGCTTCTGTAGACGCCAAATTGTTCTTGAAAGTAGTGCGCCTCCTTCTAACTTCATGTTCAATTTCGCAACTGAGCATGAACATAGCAAACTCTGAAATCATCGGCGACAATACACCCTCCATTGCACATGCAGAGCCGGTTTTAGCCGTGGGCGACATTCTTGCAACCGTGGCCTATTGGAAGGAAGTACTCGGATTTCCAAAGGGTTGGACCTATGGTAATCCGCCTAATCATGGCGGCGTTAGTTGGGACGGTGCCGGCTTCATACAGTTCGGATTGAATCCCGAACTAGCCACAAGATCATCTGGACATTCTGTTTGGGTTCGAGCCAAGAATATTCAAGCGCTGCATCATTTACATAAAACGAACAAGGCAGAGTTTGCTTCTCCTTTAAAAAGTAAGCCGTGGGGATTTTTAGAATACACGGTGATAGATCTGAATGGATATCTGATCCATTTCTCCGAACCCGCATTAGATGGCGGATTCAAGTCCATTGAAATGCCTGATGCAATACGCATTGTCCCGAGAATACCATCTCAAGACGAACTTCGCCAACTTGTTGTCGCTGTCGGTTGGGGAACAGGTGAGCGCGACCCACTGCTCCACCGTTGCGTTACGGGTATGACTGCCATCAATACAGTAACCGGGCAGGCAGCGGGGTGTGTGCTTCTTTTCGGGGACGGTGTCGGATTCTACTATATTAAAAATCTGATTGTAGATCCAAAATGGCAGGGAAAAAGAATAGCCACGGGGTTGATGAAGTCGCTAATGAAATGGCTTACCTCGAATGCAGCCGACGGAGCAACTGTAGGCCTATTCACAGGGGATCACCTTGCCAATTTCTATAGACAATTTGGATTTATGCAGTGTTGTGGCATGTACCAACAGATCCTGCATAAGTGATGCGGGTTTAAGCAGCTAATTTTTCTATAAAAGTAGCTTTGGCAGATCTATAAAATGTGATTCGTGCTGATCACAAGATTATCAAACCAGACTACGATTCGATCGTGTTTCTTGAAGGATGGAGTGAACACGTTATAATACATTGCATCGATAGAACCTATGTCACACTAAATTCATTAAAAACAGTGCTCGATGAACTTCCGGGTGATCAGTTTCTGCGCGTGCACAAAAGTTTCATCGTCTCTTTGCGCAAGGTGTTTCCTATACACACCTTGAGTTTAATCTCACGAAAGAAATTGTCATTCCATTTGGCAGGACTTATCCAAAAGAGGTGGCCGGCAAGCTGAAATCATTGGGCTGAATTGGAATGACTAGCATTGCCGACGCACGATTATTAGGGTGCCAACAAATACGCAGTAGCCAACAGTCTTTTAAGTGAAACTTCTCGAACAAACCATGGCCCGGATCATTAAACTATCATGCTTGTGATTACTTTTGGATCTTCATGCATCAAGACTCCAATTACGACAGAATTAAGAGTGGCTTGCGTTCGACCGCGATTGGAATCTTGGTCAGCGCGTTGCTCGCAATTATCAAAGGAGTTGGCGGAGTCCTTGGGAATTCCTACGCGTTAATTGCTGATGCCATTGAATCGACGGCCGATATTTTTACTTCAGCAATGATGTGGCTGGGCTTGCGTTGGTCGCATCGGCCCGCCGACAAGGATCATCCGTACGGACACGGCAAAGGCGAGGCATTGATTGCACTGGGAATAAGTCTTGTGCTGGTGATCGCAGCAGTTATCATCGGTGTAAAAAGCGTGCAGAACATTATCACACCTCATAAGATCCCCGCGGCTTATACGCTCATCATTCTTATCGTGGTAATTGCCACAAAGGAAATCCTCTATCGTTTCGTGCTAAAAACGGGGCGCCAGATCAATAGCGAGGCCGTTAAGGCAGATGCATTTCATCACCGGAGTGATGCCATTACATCGGTCGCTGCTTTCATTGGTATTTCGATAGGACTTATTGGTGGTCCTGGATATGAAGTTGCAGATGATTACGCAGCTTTATTTGCATCGTGTATCATTATTGTAAATGCGGTATTGATCGCTCGACCTGCAATTGGTGAACTTTTGGACGAAGAACTCGACCCTGAGTTGAACAAGGAAGTCAGAAAAATTGCGAAAGATGTAAATAAAGTAATCCGGGTCGAAAAGTGCCGGATCCGAAAGATGGGATCATTCAAGATCGCCGACCTGCATATCTGGGTAGACAAAAATCTTACCGTTGAAGAGGGTCATAGAATCTCACATGAAGTTAAAGATCTGATACAGAAGAAGTATCCATTGTTTGCAGACGTAATGATCCACATTGAACCGGCGGAGATTCGTATTTCAGTTTAAATATTTTGATTGTAATGTAACATTGATGAAAATCCTGCGTTCAAGAAACAGGTGAAAGCTATGAGAAATTATCGCAACATATTCGAAGATTCCTGTAAACACCAGTGGTCGATCCAGAAGTGTTTTCATGCCGGGGGGTATGCGTCGCGTTGTAAATAGGTAACGAATACCAACACGATACAGAGCCCCGGATAAGATATCCGGGGCTCTTTATTTGTGCGAACAGCATCATGGCTTTGGAGACATTTTTTCAAACGCGCCTGTCCGCGATTCTCCCCCACTGCATTACCAAATTCAGCAGGGGAGAATCATAAAATATATAGATCCAGCCGCCCCGTTGGTTCGGGTACCTTTACACGTAGTAAAGGGCGGCTGGACTAAGTAATAAAATGAAAAATTAACATGCACCCCGGATATTGGGGTGCAAAGTTCACCAGAATGTAAGATGGATGACTCCGGGGTGCGCGACGATGAAATAAATCTGATGCCCATGGGTTACAAAGCAGATAAAATTGACACCGAATCCACTGTGATTGAAAGACTAAGATTATTTAACACTCAGGTAATATGAAAACAAAGCATGTACATCACACTTTTAATGGAAAAGACATCGTCGCCTTGAATGAAAACGGCGTTCTGATTAACAGCGCGCAACAATTTCTCGATCTTATTATGAACCTGCCTTCTGAAAGGATTATCCTTTACAAGGAAAACATCGACGAGTCGTTTTTTGACCTTCGCACCGGACTTGCAGGTGAGATTCTGCAAAAAGCTGTGAACTACTCAAGAAGCCTTGGCATTGTTGGCGACTACACCCGATACGCCAGCAAAAGCCTCAAAGCATTCATATACGAAACCAACAAGACTAACAACATTGTATTTGTTGACTCTCTTGATGAAGCACTCCGGAGACTAAGCGTCTAAGTCGAATAGCTCCCGGGCGCAATGGATCTGCCGCAATTTAATTACGGCAGATCCATTACTCTAAACCTTTCCAAGCCAAAAACGCAGTCGTTAGCTCCAATTCAGCGTTTTTCCCATCCTTCCCAAAATTTATCTCCTCGCGTTGTAGTTTATTCTATCGATCTGTTACTTATACTTCAAACAGATCACGCAATGGCGACTTCCGTCACAGACGAATTTCTTCAGCTCATCAATGAAAATCTTGGGATCGCTCATAAGATTTCAAGGATCTACTTTGACGATCCAGAAAGCCGTGAAGACGTCCGCCAGGAAATGATGTATCAGCTTTGGAAATCCTTCAAGACATTTGATGGACGTTCGAAGTTTTCAACCTGGATGTACAGCGTGTGCTTAAATACTGCGCTAACGTATCGGCGTAAAACCACGAGGGAATTTAAGGAACCATTGGGACCGGGCTACGAAGCAATCCCCGATACAGACTATAACCCCGGCAACGAAGACATGCAGTTACTATATGAAGGCATCTCAACGCTATCGCCTCTGAACAAAGCCATCATCCTGTTGTACATGGAAGACTTATCCTACGACGACATTGCGAACATAACAGGACTTTCGAAAACCAACGTAAGCGTGAGGCTGGTCCGGTTAAAAAGATCTCTGGAGATATATATAAAAGAAAAATCAAATCAATAGTCATGGAAAAAATAGAAGCTCTTAAAGCAAAATGGAGAAGCGCTCCATCAAGTGAACAAAAATATAATGCTACAACTATGAACAAGTTGGTTAAATCCCACGTCAACAAACAGATGAAAATGGCGATGCAATTCTTTTGGGCGTCGCTTACATTGCAAATCGTAGTTTACGCTTTGCTCAGTCATGTCATCATTCGGTACTATAATGATTTGCTTACAATACTGCCGGCATTGGTTGGAATCATATTATATATCCCATTTACGCACATGCTCATGAAGAAGTTCAAACTAATGGCGTTCATGCCAACCATTGGGAAAGAGTCGACCATACAAGGGTATGTTCACAGTCAACGCAGGCTATTGGAAAGCTTTCTTTCTTTTAAGAAAAGATACGAGCTCTTTCTGATACCGATAAGCTGCGCGATTGGAGTATTTCTGACATTTAAGCTTTATGTTCCCGGCGGAGCCTACGCATTTCCACAGGGCGCCATCTTTACATTTGCGCTGAGTTTATTGAGTTGCTATGTCGCGATCAGAAAAGAAAATGAAAAGAATCTGATCAAACCCATTGCCGATCTTGGTCAAATTCTCAACGAATACGATTCGGAAAGGGGGCAAAAATGATCAACTCCCTTTTAGATACTTATCCAGAAATTTCAATACCTCCTCCGAAGCCTTGATGTTATTTTCTTTTTTGACGAATCCATGGCCTTCGTCAGGAAAGATAACATACTCGACAGGGATACCATTCTTCCTGGCAGCGGCGACAATTTCGTCGGATTCAACCTGAAGTACACGCGGATCATTTGTTCCCTGCAGCACGATGAATGGTTTCGTGATTTTGTCAGCATGAAATAACGGTGACTTATTGTACAGCGCAACAGAGTCTTTAACCGGGTCACCCATTTCTGTATAAAGTGCATCACGAAAGGATGACCACCATGGCGGAATACTTTTCAGTGTACGAAGCCAGTTTGTAACACCAAACAGATTGACGCCTACTTTGAAATCCTCAGGCGTAAATGCCAGTGCAGCCATTACCATATATCCCCCATAACTTCCACCGTATATCCCGATTTTGTCCATGTCGATGTATCCCAGAGATTCCAGGTACTTCTTTGATTCGACACAATCCTTAAGGTCTTCGTTGCCATGTTTGCGATCATCTGCAGAAAAGAATGTTTTTCCGTAACCTGAACTTCCTCGATTGTTAACCGCGAGAATTGCATAGCCATGATTAACCAGATGTTGCAACGCTGCTGAATAATTCAAACGTGTCTGACCACCAGGGCCGCCGTGTATCCATAACAACGCTGGCACCTTTTCGCCTTCTTTCAAACCTTTCGGCTTATATAAAAGACATGGAATCTCCATCCCGTCAAAAGATTTAAACCTCACCACTTCGCCAGCAACAAGATCATTCGACGCAATTTCTTTGGTCATTGTATTCGTAAGTTGCTTTACCTCTTTTGTGTCGAAATTGTAAACAAAGAGATTACTGGGATCTTTTGAACTGCTGACATAAAATGACATGAGCTTTTCGCTGTCTGAAATATTTACGCCGGTAATATCACCCTCAGGAAGTCCGGCAATATCAAGTAGTTTACCACCATTACTTTCGTCATAAATCTTGATTTCGGTTCGCGCGTCATTATTGATGGCAACAACACGATACTTTCCGCCTCTTGAAATGTATGCATACATGATATCCCACGGTGCCTCTTCAATTTTCTTCTTTTCACCCGTCGCTATGTCATACGACGCCAGATACTTAAATTCGCTTCCTTCGTCAGTTAAATAAATGAGTTTCGTATTGTCAAGACTGAAATAAAGTGGTGTATAGTCAATTTCGCCTTTGTGCTCCGTAATAAGTTTGGATTTTCCAGTATGAGTATCCAGTAGATATATGTTAGTGTTATTGTTGGTTATGGATTCGGTTAACGCCAGGTACTGATCATTCGGTGAAATCGAACTGGCATCAAGCCCTTTTTCATTCTTATAAGTCAAGATTGAAGGATAAATGTTACCCTCCTTCTTTGCATCGATGTTTATCTTGAACAAATCGAAATAGCGTTTATCTCTCGCGTTGGCTGTGTAATACATCGATTTCTTGTCGTAACTCCAATCATAAAAATTGGCTTTTGCTGTACTGTCAGAAATAAGATCCAAAGAACTTCCATCTTCGTTCCTGACGTAAATGTGAGTAATCTCATTACCCCCTTTATCGCTTCCATAAACTACGCGCGTATCGTTGGGAAAATAACTATAACCAAAGATGGCGTTGTCTGTCGACATGGTAAGCGGTTTTTGTTCACCAGTTTTGACATCTACTTCGACTGCGTTGAAGATACCCGTCTGTTTACTGCTAATTAATATCTTGCTTTCGTCAGGAGAAAACGCTCCGCCAGTAATTTGAACGATGTCCATAAACTGCGAGATCGAATATTGCTTTGGCTTTTCGACCGGCGTTTCTTTCGTCTTACACGAGACAACCACAGCTGCAATAGCAAGGATTGGCAAATAGTATTTAGGTTTCATGGCACACATTTAACACTAAGATAAATAAAATTTGAATCTGAGGCTTTGAATGTTCTGGCTATAAGTACAACGGCATTACAGGCGTTTATCTCCAAACGCCTTTCTCGCTTTCTTGATCTCAGTCTCATGCTTCGACGCCCATTGGCCCATCAACATCATAACCTCCAGCAGGCTTTTACCCAGAGGTGTCAGCTCATATTCAACACGCGGCGGTATCTCTGGATAAAGTTGGCGGGATACAAGCCCGTCATACTCAAGTGAACGCAGCGTAACTGTTAGCATACGCTGCGAAATGCCAGTCGTACTGCCCTTAAGTGCATTGAAACGTGATCTACCCGCATAACCCAGATTGAGAACAACCAGCATAGACCATTTATTGGCAAAATGAATGAGAAAATCATGGATCGGACATAGTCCCCTCAGGCTCGCCTTCTCTTCAAGAATTTCACCAATTTTTTTTCGCTTTGCAACAGTCTGACTGTCAACAATAGTTACCTCTCTGTGCCTGGTCATAATTTTTATACTAGTTGATCGGAGTCAAGTTAAGAAATAGCTTTGAGTTATTAAAAGTAACTAAATAACTGAAAATTACTATGAAACGAATTCTGATTGCCCTTGTGTTAATTTTGTCTACCGCGGTTGTTGGCTTTGGCCAAACCTGGTCTCTCGACAAGGCTCACGCCAAATTAGGCTTTGGTGTAACACACTTACTGGTTTCCTCTGTAGAAGGAAGCTTCAAAACTTTCGATGCAAAAATCACATCATCAAAAGATGATTTTTCTGATGCTATAGTTGAATTAACTGCTGACGCAAGCTCGGTTTACACTGACAACGAAAAACGCGATGAGCATCTGCGGAGCGTTGATTTTTTTGACGTAACAAAGTATCCCACACTGTCTTTCAAAAGCACTTCCTTCAAGAAAGTAGCTGACAAAAAATATAAGGCAATAGGAGATCTTACGCTACATGGTATCACGAAACCTGTTGAACTTGAAGTAACCTTAAATGGCACTGCTGTTCACCCCTACACAAAAAAAACTATCGCTGGTTTTAAGGTAGCCGGCACTCTGAAACGCTCTGATTTTGATCTTGGCAAAGGAACACCGAACGGCATTGTAAGCGACGAAGTTGCATTGAATACGAACGCGGAATTTGTTAAAGAATAAGCTGATTTCAGATTTCATAAAAAAGGCCGGATACCACCGGTCTTTTTTTGTTTCTTAAAATGATCCGAAGGAGCATCAGGGTGTAATGAAGTGAACATTCCTTCATCCAGCCACCGTCATCATTTAACTTTAAGCAGAATCGCCCACCAGATCTCTTTGTGGTCCCAGCTTCTTAACTGGAGAGAAAAAATACTATCAACAACGTATCATCGATGTTTGTAAGGAAGAACGAGCTTACTGTCATTTCAGTAATGAGTTGATCCGGTTAGAGGGTTAATAAATTAATTCTCCGGATCAAATAGTCAAAGATTGTCCATACATTGACAACTGCGTCTCTGTCTTAGGTCAACAAAGCTATGCGGTCAGTATTTTTACTCTTGTTGTTTGTTCATGTCCTAACGGCGTACGCTCAAAGCAATGCTGAAAAAGGAATTGTCGTGATTGCACATCGTGGAGATCACAGTGCCGCACCGGAAAATACGCTAAAGGCATTTGAAAATGCGATCATGAATGGCGCCGATTATATAGAAGTTGATCTTAGAACCACCTCTGATAATAAACTCGTTGTGTTACACGATCAAACAGTAGATCGTGTCACGAATGGACATGGTGAAATTAAATCCATGAAATTCTCCGAGGTGAGAAAACTCATTGTAAGTGACCGCAGCAATCCCGGACATGGCCAGCATAAAATTCCAACATTCGACGAGGTTCTAAAACTTGCAAAAGCAAAGATCAACATATACCTAGATTTTAAAGATGCTGATATTCCCGCCACAGTCGAATTGATCAAAAGAAATGGGATGGAAAAGCATGTTATCGTTTATATCAACAAAGCCGAACATTATACTTCGTGGAGGAAAAATTCACCAACCTTTCCGTTGATGGTTAGCCTGCCGGACGATGTTACTGATGAATCCACACTGCGGCAATTCCTCAACACAGTCGACGCTGAAATACTTGACGGAGACGCAGATCAATACAGTATTGAGATGGTGCAACTCGCGAAAAACATGGGACGAAAAATCTGGGTAGACGTACAGAGCATGGATGAAGGTCCAAAATCGTGGGAATCGGCTGTCGCCAAAGGCATGGATGGCCTTCAAACAGATCATTTAAAAGAACTCAATGATTGGTTAAAAAAATAATTCGATATAAATCCAGTATGCGCAATCATAATCTTGCTGGCCTCAAAATTGAGTAGCCCCTTCTCAACAAATTATCATGAAACTCTACACCTGCTCAAACTGCAATAACCTGCTATACTTCGAAAACAGTATCTGTTTGAAGTGTAAACAGCCACTCGGTTTCGACCCCGAGAAGTTGGATATTATCACGCTTGCAGCGGAAAAAGTACAAGGCGTTTACCGCGACATCGCCAATCATAAATTTCGATATCGATTTTGTGAGAACGCTCAATATGGAACTTGTAATTGGGTGATCCCCGA
This sequence comes from Chryseolinea sp., assembly GCA_039916665.1. GTDB lineage: Bacteria > Bacteroidota > Bacteroidia > Cytophagales > Cyclobacteriaceae > Chryseolinea. The sequence continues at coordinate 104,780 of JBDSKX010000063.1, forward strand.
AACAAATGATAGTCCCTTTTGCCTTGCGTGCCAGTTGAACAGAACTATCCCCGTCCTTTCAGAGGTGAATTTGGAACGATGGAAACGGATCGAGGTAGCAAAACACCGCCTTGTTTATTCATTGCTCAGACTTGGTTTACCCTTGAAAGCAAAGACAGAAGAAAGTGATGAGGGAATTGCATTCGATTTCCTGGCGAATAGCTCGCCCGATATCAAGGTGCTCACAGGTCACAATGACGGCGTGATCACGCTGAATATAGAGGAGGCCGATGAAGCGCTTAGGGTAAGGAACAAACTCGACCTTGGAGAACGCTACAGAACATTACTTGGGCATTTCCGACATGAGATCGGCCATTACTATTGGGACATGCGCATCAAGAGTCACGCAATCCTTAACCAGTTTCGTGAATTGTTTGGCGATGAGAATCAAAACTATGAGGAGTCTTTAAAGACCTATTACGCAAACGGAGCTAAACCCAACTGGGCAGAGGAATTTATCAGTCCGTATGCAACTGCTCACCCCTGGGAGGATTGGGCCGAAAGCTGGTCACATTACCTGCATTTAATGGATACTTTGGAGACTGCCTACTACTTTGGAATTGGCGTTCATCCAAATAGACAGACAGGCGTGAAATCACTCGAACTTGAAATGGAAAGAGATCCATACACAGTAAAAGATTTCGAAAAGGTATTCAAGATGTGGTTGCCTTTAACTTTTGCTGTAAATAGCCTCAACAGGTCTATGGGTCACCAGGATTTTTATCCTTTCATCATTGGAGATAAAGTTGTTAATAAACTCCAGTTTATTAACAACCTGTGCAAGGCTAAATAGCTGCCTAATTCCCGCGCGGTGCAAAAAAAATGTCTATAAATCAAATGATCCATAGACATTTCTTATCTCGACAAGTGCAGAATCTTATCTAACTAATAATGGGCCCTTTGGGTTGCAGCCTCATAGTCATCTCGCTTATTGCGAACAAGGTCATGTGATATTTTCAATAACCCCTTTTGATCCTTAATCATTTCCCTAATATTCTTTGGGAAATTAGTGCTGTCCTCCAAAGCTTCAGCATAAGCTTTCTGCGCGGCGTCTTCACCATACTCGCAAGCTTCAAGAGCAGACTTGGCATCATCAGAAGCAAAAGTATCTTTTACCTCCATCCAAGCGCGGTAAATTTTCCCCGATGTTGTAGTGTCCTCAGCTGGTTCTCCGCCCAGAACAACTACTTGACCGCTTAACTCTTCCTTCAAATTCTCACTTTCTTCAGATAGTTGATTGAAGAGTGTCCTCAGTATTGCATCTCCTTCTTCGAGATTTTCAGACGCCTTTTCATAACCAACAATTCGATCACGATTGATACGAATCAGGTCATTCAGTACGTCTATTATGTCACTATTTTCTTTGCTACTATTTTTACTCGCTTTCATACAATATTGGTTTAATGGTTACTTGATCAAACTTCACATTCATTTTGAATGGATGGCCAAAACCCATACCATCAAAGAATCTCCGAAAACGATGTTTTAAACAGGGTTGTGGTATAATTCCACACGGAACGAGTTCCCCAGATGTCCCAAATAGTGGACACAAGAAATCATCGTATCAAAGGATTCGTAAATACCGCACCTGCATTGGAATTTTTTGTACGTTAGAAGTTGGTAAAACACTATTGATTATGATCGTAAGCATTGTGAACGTTTATGTAAAACAGGAATTCGTCGAAGATTTTAAAAGAATCACCCAAGACAACCATACGAATTCTATTCAGGAGCCAGGCAACTTTCGGTTTGACGTCCTCCAGGATGAAAAGGATCCGACGCACTTTATTTTATATGAAGCATTTGAATCTCAAGCGGACATTGAATTCCACCGTGAGACAGCCCACTACTTCAGATGGCGAGATACCGTTGCTCCCTGGATGGACAAACCACGGGATGGCGCCCGTTACGAACTACTCTTTCCTTTAGAAATAAAGAAATGATTTTCGATTCACTCGCACTGGCACCAATGCCACAGCTTCAGATGGGGAATGGAAAGATTTCCTTACTGGCTGACATGGTAAAATCTTATGGACAAACTGCCTTACTCATCACTGGAGGAAAATCATTTCAATCGACGAAGGCGTACAGTGAGCTGCTTGATAAATTCTCATCCGAACGAATAATATTCCATGAATTCAAAGTTGATAGCGAACCTTCGCCTTCTATTGTTGATAATATTGTTGGGAAAACTTATTTGCATAGACCTGACGTTATCATTGGAATTGGCGGAGGAAGTGTATTGGATGCGGCTAAAGCAATTTCTGCAATGCTGCCCTTGAATGAACCCGTAAAAACCTACCTCGAAGGTGTCGGTACAAAATCTTCACATCCGGGTTTTAAGGTTCCATTTATTGCAGTACCCACCACGAGCGGAACAGGAAGTGAAACAACCCGCAACGCGGTCTTGTCAGAAGTTGGAGAACAAGGGTATAAGCGTTCATTGCGACACATGAATTTTGTTTCCAACGTGACGATTCTCGATCCCCAACTCATGATTAATTGTCCCCCCGCCATTACTGCCTCAAGCGGGATGGACGCTTTCACCCAACTTCTCGAATCATTGCTGTCGACAGTTGCAACACCGTTGACTGATAGCATCGCGTTAAAGGGCCTGTCATACGTAGCCGAAACGTTGCCTGTAGCATTCAAGGATCCCGGCAATCTAAACGCGCGTGCAGGCATGGCGTTGGCAGCCTATTTGTCGGGTATTACTTTGACCAATGTAGGGCTCGGACTAGTTCATGCGCTAGCCGGAATGATAGGTGGCTACAAGAACATTCCTCATGGGATTATTTGCAGTGCGCTCATGCCCGCCGCAAATAAATTAACATTGAGCATTCTCAGGCAAAAGGCAATTTGGCATCCCGCGCTGAAAAAATATACCGAAGCAGGGAAGCTATTTACGAATACGAAAGGAAAGACTGATAATTACTACGCAGATTTGCTGATCGACACTATCTATAGATGGAATACCGACATGAAGATTCCAACACTCATGTCCTTCGGCGTAACACATGATGACATCGTCCGTTTTGCTGCCCGCGCAGAAAACAAAAATAATCCGGTTCCTTTAAATCAGGAGGAGATTATGAAAGTTTTGCAAGATGCGTAGCCATACCGGCACGATACCTGAACTTTAATGGCTGGAAAGGGTGCGCATTTCTGTATTACGATCAATGAACCACGTAATAACGTTGGTCCCAATCAGCGATATATCCTGATCGCAACCAAAGCAAACCAGTAAATAAGGTTTGAGAAATAACTACGAAGCTATCTTAACAATATCCTTAACTTCCTTTGCAATCTTCTTTTTCGAACGGTTCTCAGCCTTCCGCTCTTTTTTGAATTTTCTTTTTACGTCATGCTTTAATTGGACGACGAACTTACGTGACACTGAATCGACAAGTTTCCTCGTCTTCTTTGATGGTTCACCAATTTGAAGCTTGTTCAGCGCCTGACTAAGGACAGAATCAACAACAGTTTTAATATCCTTCTTTGACATTTTTTCCATGGAAAGGTAATTTTTTATTGGTGTCCAAATTAGCACCACGTTGGCGATTTGTTAATACGTTTAACACAAACTTAACATTGATCGATCATAAAATATTGATTATTAAATACTTATAATTTTGGCCTTGCTGTAGATCAGGTTGGAGATCACCAACTGGACTCTGTTCCGCATGCGCTGTCGAGACGACGATGCGCTTCGCACTTCTCATTATAGACTTCCCTGGCAGTTGTCGGACAGCTGCCATTTCAGCAAGTTCAATATTTCTACCTTAAGTTCGGCGTGTGCAGTTGCAAAGCAGACTTCGATTCGTCGGTACTCATCTCTGTTCATCCAATGCGCCGATCCCAAAAACACCTCTGGGTTGTCGTTGTGCCAAACTTAAAAATCCTCCCATGCTCGGGTTAACGATCAACTATTCTAATTACACTGATGTTCTCACTTTGGATGCGCATGTCTGGAATCAAACAACAGATTCCCCTTACGATCAACGATATTTTCAGACCAGACCGGGAAGCATCATAGAGCCTGGAGATCAGTACGCGATCTTCAAGGTTTTTAAACTTTATCACAATTTCCGCGCGTAGCCCGGCAGTGGCATGTCCAAGTTCACGATCTATCAATTCAATAACCTATCCTGCAGATTAAAATCACCTATTTTACGAATTGAAATTAGAGGATGAAAATCACAGATCGTTGTTAGCAATGTTGATCCAACAACAGTGTTTAGGCGTTCGAGGATTTGGAACTGGAAATGAAAAAAGCAATTGCGATTGATGGACCGGCTGAGCGTTAATCAGAATGATTAATATTTTTCACGTTGTTCAAGGCTATTGTAATACATACAAATTGGATGCAGCTACACCACTAAGCACTATCTCCGACTTATCATTCAGCTGAACCTTCATCGAACCGTCAAACTCTTCGACTTCTTTAACCTTTAGCGTTGCGCCAGGTGCGAGGCCAATCTTATTCAGATACTTAAGAAAAGAATCTGAATTTTCTTCCACGCCTGAAACTTTGTACCAGACATCAGTCTTAGCCTGAGACAGTAATATAGAAGTAACCACTGGCACCTTACCATTCTTGTCTGGAATGGGATCGCCGTGAGGGTCAAATTTCGGAAAACCCAAAAGCTGATCAAGACGTTCGATTAATATTTCAGAATGAATGTGCTCAAGCTGTTCTGCTACTTCGTGTACTTCGTCCCAACTGAATTTCAGTTTCTCAACCATGAATGTCTCCCAAAGCCGATGTTTTCTTAGAATCTGTAACGCCACTTTCTTGCCCCGATCAGTGGGCTTAACGCCCCGTGATTTTTCATAGACAACAAGCTTTTGCTGGCCCAACTTCTTAAACATGTCCGTCACCGAAGCGGCGTTGATCTGGAGCTTTTCCGCTATCGCAGTAGTTGACACACTATCCCCTGTGGATTCAAAAATCCTGTAAATGGCTTTAATGTAGTTTTCCTCCGTGTGTGTATGCATGGAACACCAAAATTATCGTAAAAATGGGCAAAAATGCAAAATTAGGTGTCCCTAAAAATATTGTTTTATTATCCTAATAAACTTTTTACATTTGCCTTATGGTTTCCCGAAGTCCCGTTCCGCTCATATTTTTGTTTGCCTTACTAATGTGCTGCGACGACCTTGTTCCCGCATCCAGACCCAAAGATCAATTACTTGACGGACCAGTAGATGGCCTTTCTTTCGAAGAGAACAGGAGATTTCAGCAAGGCGATATAGCTTTCAATGACCAGATATTCACATCGACAAACGGACTTGGCCCCCTGTTCGTAGCATCCAGCTGTGGTAGTTGTCACGCCGGCGATGGCAAAGGACATCCCTCTACCACCCTCACGCGCTTTGGTCAGATAGACGAAACAGGGAACCAGTATTTGGCATCAGGTGGACCCCAACTTCAACATCGCTCGATCAGTGGCTACCTGCCAGAGGAATTACCCGAAGGAGTTCCATCTTCGAAGTTCACACCGCCTGCTAACACAGGACTTGGATTTATTGAGTTTGTTAGTGATGCTGACATTATCGCGCTCGCCGATCCAGAAGACGCTGACGGTGACGGTATCTCCGGCATTGTGAATTGGATAACCCTGAAAGACTACGTTACCCGCAACGCCGGGGCTATTGAACAAAATGGAAAATACATCGGAAGATTCGGTAAGAAAGCCGCCGTTCACAACTTACTGCAGCAGACGGTGAATGCATATCAGCAGGACATCGGCATAACTTCAAGTTACGAACCTTACGATAATCATTCCGGCGTAGAGACTGACGCCGAAATCTCAAATGCTACAATCAACAATGTGGTTTTTTACCTGAGAACATTGAAAGCACCTATTCAACGAAACCAGGAAAGTGAATCTATAATGGGAGGGAAAGTATTATTCGTTCAAGCCGGTTGTGAAAAATGCCACAAAGCAAGTTTGAAAACTCAGTCTTCATCTATATCGGCGATCTCGCAAAGATCTTTCTCTCCTTATACGGATCTTCTGCTTCATGATATGGGCCCAAAATTAGACGACGGCTATACAGAAGGAAGCGCTAAGACCTTTGAATGGCGAACTGCTCCGCTCTGGGGTCTCGGCCTATCGCAGTCTTCACAAGGAGGACAATTCTATCTGCTTCACGACGGAAGGGCCAGATCAATTGAAGACGCAATTCTGCAGCACGGTGGCGAAGCAACAGCCAGCAGCAAAAACTACGAGGCCATGAGTAGATCCGAAAAAGATCTATTGATCACGTTTCTTAAATCGCTATGAACTATGAATCGTAAAGAATTTGTACTTAAATGTTCCTTTGCATGTGCTACAATGCTTCCGGTACCAGTCCTTCTTCAGGGATGTTCAGGTCCGAAATTTCTAACAGCTCCAATTGAAGGAGACCAAATGGTTGTTCCCCTGAATTCCTTCGAATCCATTAAAAACAACAGAACTACTTATTTAAAATATGTCATTGTAGAGAATGACTCATTACAATTTCCGATATGTGTTTACAGGATGTCTGAATCCGAATATCATGCACTGTGGATGAAGTGTACCCACCAGGGAACAGAGCTTCACGTCTTTGGAGATCGTCTTCAATGTCCGGCACACGGTAGTGAATTCACTACATCAGGCGCTGTGCAAAATGGCCCAGCAGCAGACCCGCTAAAAACATTTCCAGTCGCGCTCAACGATGGTCAGATCAGAATTTCACTGAGATGAAAAAATTACATTTATTGATTTTCTTTTTAGGTAGCGCCATGGTTTCGCTGGCACAGGTAGACAGTACGTTGTTTAAGCGAACGCCGCGCGATACTTCTTTTCAGAAAGCGATGAACATGGATGCCGTCTATAATCGTCCTTTCCTTTCCGTCGGAAAACTACCTGTGGCTATTGGTGGTTATGTTGAGGCTGATTATAGTTATATAGGCACGGAAGGGATCACTGAAGGTCATTCGTTCAGAATTCCACGACTCACTTTATTCGTTGCATCGACTATACATCGAAAAATCAAATTTCTCTCCGAGATTGAATTTGAAGAAGGTGGCAGGGAAGTAAACATCGAATTTGCCTCGATCGATTTTTCTTTTCATCCATTATTAAATTTTAGAGGTGGCGTGATCATGAATCCCATCGGCGCCTTCAATCAAAATCATGATGGACCCAAGTGGGAATTCGTTGACAGGCCTATCGCGATGACACAAATGTTGCCGGCCACCTGGAGCAATGTAGGCTTCGGGCTCTACGGCAAACAATTCAAAGACAACTGGGCTTTTGGATATGAATTCTACCTCACAAACGGATTTGATGAATCTATTATCAATAACGCTCACAACAGAACATTTCTCGGTGCCACAAAAGAGACCACCGAAAGATTTGAAGAAAGCAGTAATGGTCGACCAATGATCACCGCAAAGATCGCCGTCAGAAGAACGAAGATCGGTGAGATTGGCTTTTCATATATGGGGGGTATCTATAATAAGTTTCAGGATGATGGTTTAATGATTGACAGCAAACGTCGGTTGCATGTAATAGCCGTCGATTTTAACTCCGTCATCCCGTTGACGCATACCTATATCGTTGGCGAAGTAGCGATGGTCATACTTAACATCGCAGAAGGACTTGGTCAACAATACGGCGATCACCAAAAAGGCGGCTTTGTTGATATCGTTCAACCCATAGTCAAAAGACCTTTGCTTGGCTTTCGAAACGCGGTCGTGAATGTTGCATGCCGATTTGAATACGTGGACTGGAACGTTGGAAAGTTTGTTGAAACTGACGGAAATATCGGCGATAATCTTTTTGGACTTGTACCTGCCCTGAGTTTCAGGCCCACACCTCAAACTGTCATACGCCTCAACTACCGACGTCAATGGCAAAAGGATATCCTGGGAAATCCCGCAACAAAGACCGGAGGAATTCAATTTGGGATATCAAGTTACTTCTGATTATGCCGCTCAAAAAATGGCGCTGTCTGTGGCAAAATAATCTTACGAGTCAATGGTATCGCCAATAACACATGAGAAATAATCAATCCCAAAGCGGCACCTGCGGATACATCTAACGAAGTATGTGCCCCAATGGCAACACGAGAAAAAGCAACTGTTGCGGCCCACATCAGCGGGATGAAACTCAAAATGGTCACCCGCTGGCCTTGGTATAAATAGATCGCGAAGGAAAGAATCGACGCCAGAAGAAAAGCAGTTAAAGAGTGTCCAGACGGGAAAGAGTACCCAACCTCTTCCATCCAATGATTCAATATACGCGGATCAATATTTTTGAAGTGTATTGTATCATGGTCAATCAGATTCTTAAAAAGCGATCTGCGTTCCCCTGGCGCAAGTGAGTAAATTGAATCTATTGGAATAGTCGACTCTAACTGCTTTAAGATATAAGTATGACTTGGCCTGGCAATTCGTAACGTGCCCTTAATCAAATTTTCGTTCAGCAACGAAAACCCCGCAAGCAGAACAATCAGTACGAGCAAAGATTTGGTGCCAGTCAGGAACTTTCCAGAGATCGTTCCTGCTGTAAGCGCAAAAATGAAACTCGCGATCACGATGATAATAAACGAACCTAGCCGACCTGCGGATTCTGTCACCCAATACATGGTTGAACACCACAAACTATTGATCGAGCACGCTGAAAAATCAGGACGAAATATCCAGACTGCTCCGAGTAAAAGCATATAAGACGACAGCGATATCGTAAGAAACTTTTTGATGGATGTACAATGCCAAATTACAAAATCATCTCGCACTTGGACCCTATATCGCTCGCATCATTTTGAATGGGAAAAGCAGTATGCCGCCAACGATCCTGAAAACAAGTTCGAGCGTAAATCCAACAATTCTGAATGGCAACAGGATAAGCCAGATCAGTGGAAATAACAACAGCACGACCAACGCTATCGGCCAGCACATTACAAAAAGGATACACCAAAGGATTAAACCCAGAAATGTTCTCATAACGAAATTATTTTTCAACACAGTCATGCAAAGCATTTACCAAAAACATGATGGCCTTTCCAGGCAGTATCTGGGGATTTTGCTACCGGATTCTGACAAATCGTACAATCAGGTGAACGCTTTTGCACACTCAGCTGGGTTGACCGAAGTCCTTCATAACGTATCCGACGCCGCGAATATTCTCGATCTTCAACAACTCATCTGACGCCAGATATTTTCGGAGCTTCGAGACAAACACATCCATGCTTCTGGCAACAAAGAATCCATCATCTTCCCAAATCGACTTCAGAAATACTTCCCGTTCGATAAGCTTACCTGCGTGACGAAAAAATAATTGAAGGACCTTGCACTCCTTATAAGTAAGGCGTGTACTTACCCCGTTGGCGTCCAGCATGAGGTTAGAAACATCAAGACTCGATCTCCCAGCATTCAGGTATTGTGATCGGTCGCTTCGCGCGGTTACGACAGATCTTTTGAAGACCGCTTCGATACGATACTTAAATTCCTCAATGCTAAACGGCTTGCAGACATAATCGTCGGCACCAAGTTGAAAGCCCTGGATTCTGTCTTCTGTCTGGCCCTTCGCAGTCAGAAAAATTATTGGTATAGATTGATTGTATTTTCTGATCTGCCGAGCCAGTTCAAAACCATCCTTTTCCGGCAACATAATGTCAAGCACACAGAGGTCAAAAAAGTGAGAATGAAAAGCCGTCAATCCTTTTTCACCGTCAGCATATAATGAAACATCCCAACCTGCGGCATTGAGTGAATCCTTGATTAGAAAGCCCAGACTCTCGTCATCCTCAACCAACAAAATGCGATGACGGTCACTAAGCATTGGGAAGGAATATCCGGACTTCAGTTCCCTGATGCAGTTCGCTGATGAGTGTCACTTTCCCACGATGCGACTGAACCACACCCTTAACAAAACTTAGTCCGAGCCCGAAGCCTTTCACATTATACACGTTGCCAGATCCCACACGAAAGAATTTCTGAAATACTTTAGATTTCATCTCTTTTGCGATACCAACGCCTTTGTCTGCGATTTCTATTTCGATTCCTTCTCTAAGATTTCTGGTACGAACAAAAATCTGTGGATGATTCACTGAATACTTTTCTGCATTATCGATTACATTGCTAATGGCCTGCGCGAGAAGGTCCCTGTCGCCCTGAATGGTTGTATTAGCGGCTTTGAATTCAAGGACCAAACTACCCCTCCGCTCTTCTATTTTTAATCGAAAAGCTTCAGCACAATCACTAATGGCCTGGTGAACGTTAAAAGCATTAAGCACTGGCTTCTTCATAGCTTCAGCCGAAGCCCCCAAAAGAATCTGATCAATTTTGACGCGAAGTTTTTCATTCTCACGTAAAAGAATGTCCACATAGACATTGTTTCCGTCTATTTCTCCGAGTCTTTTCTTAATGATTTCTCCAGCGATTCCGATATTGGTTACTGGTGTTCTGAATTCGTGTGTCATGTTATTCACGAAATCAGTTTTTAGAGATGAGAACTTCCTCTCCCGAAGTAGTGAATAGATTGCATAAGCAAAGAATCCCGTCATCATCAGTAAAACAACAGTAGAAAACATCCAGACATCAAGACGTCCGACCACATACGAATTCTTGCCGGGAAAGTATACTGCAAAGTTTTTATCTGCATTAGCTTCCGTATGGTATATCGAAATAGGTTCAAGATTCTTCCGTGTAGCCTTCACGTAGTTGCCATAAACGAGTGTATCGTCGTCTGCATTGTAAACACCCAACTCATAGTCTACATTCAAACTTCGTAACAAAAACTCTTTTCCAATCAGTTCATCAAGCTTGCGGTCGTTAAGTTCACTTTCTGTTGTAACATAAAAGAAATTGGAGCTTAGCCTTTTCACTTCGGAATCAATTGATATGGAATCAGCCACTTTTCGAAGCGCAATCTGAACGCTGTGGTCGAATTGTTTCTCAGCTACATCGAATGCTTTTCTGAAATAATATACCTGCAGGATCAGCAGGCATGCCAATACCAATGTGCCAAAGAGAATGATCTTACCCAAATGCTTATTGCTCATAGTCGAAGTTAGCGCTTTTGAACGGATGTCGATACCATCGGCCCGTTTTTAACACTCCATTAACACTTCTTTACACATCTTAACCCACCTCCTTATCCTGTGAAAGTATAATTGTATCCACTCTATTTGATCTCATCATGATTTTCAACAAGAAGGATTACTACTTTTTTGCGGCCGCGTCAATACTGATTCTGATTGGATTCATTTGCATGGCAATTGACCCGGTTGATAACGGATTTGGCGTTCTAACTTTGTGGATAGCTCCATTCGTTCTCCTTGCAGGATTTTTCCTTCCTGTTATCGGGATAATCGGACTGACTCAGGCGCTTGGAATCCGGTTCAAACTATTTACGCTCAAACACATCTTCGGGTTTGGCGTGTTCATCGTGGCGCTGATCACATACCTCGTTACACTTGAACCTACCGCCAGCCTGTGGGATTGCTCGGAATTTATAGCATCCGCTTACAAGTTACAGGTCTCACATACACCCGGAACGCCGCTGTCAATTCTCATTGCGCGGATCTTTACCATGACTGCCCCTAACGTAAAGCAAGTAGCCTGGACGATCAATGCCATGAGTGCATTATTTTCAGCTTCAACAGTGTATTTGGTATATCACACTATTTACTTCTTCGCAAACAGAATGGCAGATCCCAGGCACAGCAATCAGGGAATTCTGATCATTGCCTCACTGCTAGGAAGTCTTACTTTGACTTTCTCGGACACATTCTGGTTCTCTGCTGTTGAAGCTGAAACTTACGGCGCAGCCTGTTTCTTTTTAATGCTATTGGTCACCCTGATTATCCGGGGAATAGATCTTTCCGAACCGCTAAAATCAAGATGGCTGATTCTCATCTTCTATGTCGGCGGACTATCATATTGTATTCATCCTATGTGTGTACTAGCCTTGCCGTTACTTCCGTTTGCATGGCTAGTCAGAGACACAAAATTAACTTTTTGGAACGCAACGGGAACAGTATCATTTGGAATGATCATGGTCTTTGCCATAAATCGGGTGATCGGAATTGGTTCGTTTGAAGCCGCTTTCGGATTCGATCGATACTTTGTAAACACACTGGGCTTTCCCTTCTACTCAGGTGCAATATTTTTAGTGCTTCTGCTAAGCGTAATCGCATTCTATATCATGAAGCGTTTCCCAAAAGCAAAACTGATAACACTTGCTATAATCTTTTTATCGTTTGGCTTCACCCCCTATGGAATTATCTTCATCCGTTCAGCACATAACCCACCTTTAGATGAAAACAACCCTGAAGATCTCGCAATGATCAAAGCTTACATGAATCGTGAATCATATCCCAGTAGCCCGTTACTGTTCGGCCCATACTTTGACGCACAAATAGATGAGGTGGCCGTAAAGAAAAATATCTATCATAAGACAAATAGTGGTTATGAATTCTCAGGCACTATGCCAGAATACCATTACCAACAATCACGTAGCACGATTCTACCACGCATGTACAGCAATGATGCTGATCACGTGGAGGCGTACCGACAATGGAACGGCCTTGGAGAAAATGATTTACCACGATTCAGTGACAATTTATATTTCATGTTCAGCTATCAGATATGGCATATGTACTTCCGCTATATCATGTTCAATTTTTCGGGAAGAGAGAGTGACCATCAAAACGATAACTGGCTACATCCACTGGACAGTATTCGATATAGCGGGGATAAAAAATTCGAAAACAAAGCGCGAAATCAATATTGGATGATTCCATTGATCATTGGCGTGATTGGCATGTACTTTCAGGCTACGAAAGACTTAAAGGCGTTCATCATGGTGATGACACTATTCCTTATCACGGGACTTATCCTTGCGCTCTATCTCAACTCGCCACCGTTAGAACCCAGAGAACGTGACTACATATACATTGGATCCTTCATTGCCTTTTGTATCTGGATTGGCCTTGGAGCCAATGGTATTTATCAGTTCTTTCAAACGAAAAAGTGGTGTTATTACCTGGTTGCCTCGCTAACGGTGGCCGTTCCGTTGATGATGCTATCAGAAAACTTTAATGATCATGATAGGTCGGGCAGAACATTTCAAATCGATAATGCGCGTAACCTCCTTGCAGGCTGCGCACCAGACGCGATGCTGTTTACTGGTGGAGATAATGACACCTTTCCTTTGTGGTACATACAAGAGGTTGAAGGTTTTCGGACAGATGTACGCGTAGTGGTATTGAGCTACCTGAATACTGACTGGTATATCAATCAGCTTCGGAACAAATACTATGAATCAAATCCCTTCAACCTTACACTGAGCAGTGAAGACTATCTTCAATACGGACCGAACGATGTACTTTACATACAGGAAACTCTCAAGAACGGCATTGACCTCAAAAAATTCCTGTCGGTCTTGCAGCAGAAAAATAGTCCGTTGCGCGCGCAGTCCTCAACGGGAGATCCTTACTCCATACTTCCTTCAAAAGTTCTAAGGTTGAGTTTAGCAGATTACCATCTGGATACTTCGGATCAAAATCTCCACAAAAAGATATCGTATAAGCATTCCGGCCAACCATTATCAGATACTTTCGAGGTACGGGTAAAGGGGAACTTCCTTGCAAAGAACGGTCTGGCAATTCTTGATCTGATAGCCAGCAACGGTTGGAAAAGGCCAATCTATTTTAATTACACTTCACTTAACACGGCAGGGCTGGACGTCGAGACGCACGTCGTCCAAGAGGGAAATCTATACCGATTATTGCCGGATGTTCACGCTGAAAATTTTGAGAGCATCCCGATTGATAAGGAATTGATGTATAAAAATCTCGTGCAGAATGCAGATTATTCGAATCTTAAAGACAAACACGTCTATTTTAACTATGAAGATTATCTGGCGAGAACAATAAACCCGGTGCGCCAGTCTTTCAATACTTTGGCTGTCGCCTACTTGAAAGATGGTGATATCGAAATGTCTTCGAAAGTAATGATGTATGCAATTGACAATTTATACCAGGAACACATTGAACCAGCTTACACAAATCTTCAAGCCGCGGATATACTGATATCGCTGAATGAAAAAGATTCTGCCATAAAGATCACTACTCCGCTTTTCGATTTTTACCACGATAAAATATTGGCCGACCAAAGCGTTAACAAAACACCGGAACGACTTGACCTTTATCTCGTAAAGCAGTCTGCTGAAATGTTGACGCAACTGGGAGCGGTAGGTTATCAACAAAAAGTTGCCGCACTTCTCACGCGCTAACACCAGTAGAGTTC
>JBDSKX010000064.1:0-21501 GCA_039916665.1 Chryseolinea sp.
TTGTATCCGGATAGCGTTGTCATTAATTCAAAGGTGGAAGGAAAAACGCTAGCGTATTTTGAAGAAATTAAGAGGCTGAAAACTGGACCATATTTTAATTCGAACCCATGAACATTCTTTATCACTAATGCGAAATTCGTTTCTTCCCATTCTTATAATTCTATTCGCCGTTTCTGCCTTCGCTCAAACCGACATCAACAACGAAGTCACCGACAAACACAAACAAATCAAAGGCACGAGGTTTCTTTTAATTCCTCCAAACGTATTCGTTGAGGCCGTAAATTTCCAGGGCTTTCAGCAATTGGATAACAACGCGTCAATTCTCGTCATTGAAATACCAGAACCGTTCTCGGAAACGTTGAAAGCCTTTAGCAATCAGACTCTAAAAACGCAGGGCGTAATGCTAAAGACCAAAGAAAACATCAAAGTAAATGGAAATGATGGCATACTACTCTCAACTGAACAAGTGGTACATGGATCAAACTTTTCAAAATATATACTCGCATTCGGAAATAACAGATCGACTTTTATGGTAAATGGTATGTTTCCCAAAGATGTCTACTCCTTGCGCGAAGAAATTCTGGCATCCATACGTTCTGTAGTTTACGACACCAGTTTATTGGTCGATCCGTTGAGTAACATGACCTTCTCTGTTAAAACCGACGATACCAAGCTGAAGTTCGCGAAAAACATATCGGGAACATTGCTTTACACCGTAGACGGGAAAGTACCCACAGAATCAGTCGATAAAACATCATTTCTTGTTGGGATGTCGATGGCGAATGTTCAAACCCTTGATAAAAGGCTCGCCACGATCAACCGTATCAAGCGGCTACCCTATACCGACTTGGCGCTTGACGAGAATCAAGTGAACGAAATTCAAATCGATGGGGTAGACGGATACGAAATAACTGCAGAAGGTTCAAACAAAAAGGGTGTAAGGGAATTGATTTATCAAATCATGCTTTATAATAATAATGTATACTATCTTATCATCGGGACGGCGCAGGAAGAGTTTGAAAGCAACCTGCTACTGTTTAAGAATGTGGCAAAGACGCTTCGACATAAGTAAAGTTTATTCTGTTGCGGCCAAATGTGTATATGAACCTCGTTGAACGTCATAACACGCAAATAATGATTGTAACATTGAATCGACGAATGGCGCGACAACCTAACCTATAGACGAATTGGTCCGTAGGGATCACCTGTTGGTAGCACATCATTGCATCATTCAATGACAATGGGTAAAGGTGCAATGAATTGGATTGAGGATCACGAGTTGGTAGCCCGATTAGGATTTTGAACGCGAATCCAGCAGGGATGTTATCCGCCGTTTCAGAGTTATGCCACCAATAGGACGTCTCTATGGAACTGCATGTACATGAACACTCGAATTGATATCAGAACACGTATCTAAAAAACAACCGGCAGGCTGTTAGCGCAAACGTTACACTTTTAGAACTGCAATGACTACCATAACACAACTGTTGAAACCTTTTTGTAACTTTTATCCGCAACATCAAGACAAGAAACAAGATGAAAATAACACACCGAAATCCAACGCTTTCCGAATACAATGAACTTCGTCAAATGGCAGGGTGGCCATTGTTGGATCCAGCCATTACCACAAAAGGTATCTCCAATTCGATTTTCTCGATAGTAGTTGAAGACGATCAAGGTACACTTGTGGGCATGGGTCGACTTGTAGGCGACGGCGCTATTTATCTGCACATTCAGGATATTATTGTCAGTCCCGACTATCGAAACCGCGGAATAGGAAAAACCATCATGAACACTTTGCTTGAACATATCGATGGTCTGGGCGGCAAGAATACCTACATAGGCCTAATGAGTAGCAAAGGACGCGAGGCGTTTTACAAACAATTTGGATTTAATGAAAGACCTAACGACAAGCAGGGAGCGGGTATGACTAAGATAAAGGAGAAATAATTATGAATCAATAATTCACAATTCTCAAGCCTCACAGCTTAATGCCCACTGTAAGATAAAACGTTCTTCCATCGGCAGGTAAAATACCAGGGCCGGGGTACATGTTGATCCTTCGACTGAAATAACGCGCATCCAACAGGTTGTTTATGCCTCCCGAAAGGTGATACTGTTTAAGAAATGAAAAATTAAAAGACCAATCATAAACCGTGTAAGCGGGACAACTACCAACGATGCCGCTACTGATAACTTTTGTATTATTGGCATCATTAAACTGATTGCTTACATAACTAATCTGAAAGTTAGTAGAGAATCCTTTGTTCAACACTTCAATGCCACCTCTTTCAATCCAATCAGGCACGCCCTCTACATGGTTGCCTACCAACGAAACATCACTACTCCCGTTATTGATCGATCCACTGGAGTAACGCGCATGTGTGTATGCAAGTGAACTAAATAATTTCACGTCAGTATTTTTCCTGGTTTGATCTAATGCTCCGAGCAGAGAAATATTTACATACATTTCAAATCCTTTTGCAACTGAATTGCCAATGTTCGTAGTAAGAAGATAGGTTGAATTACCATCTGCATGTGCAGTGACCTTTCCAATTTTATTACCGTAGAACAGATAGAAAGCATTTATGTCAAACGTCAGGAAGTCTGAAAGTTGTCCACGGTATCCTGCGTCGACATCATAACCTTTACTATCCTTTAAGTTGGGATCAATAATACCGACCTGATCCGCCGGAGTAATACTCGCATATAGAAAAGGACGGTATGCCTGAGAGATATTTGCATACAATTGCGTACTGTTCGTAAGCTGGTATTGTAGTCCTGCACCAAACAGTGGAAAGCTTCTGTTTCCATCGTAAGCCACTGGAAATGTGGCGTTGTTAATCACACCTGTCAAGTTAGATTTTATTAATTCATATCTGAATCCCGGAGTGAATGAGAATTTTTTGTTCAAGTAGAAAATGTTCTCGACAAACGCAGCATAATTGATCGTGCTGAATTTCAAATCGATCCCGTAACCACCGACCAGACTCATGTCAAAGTCGCTTCCTGTTGTTCCTTTACCTTTTTGTTTTCTTTTTGTGTGCTCATTAAAAACGCGAAAACCTCCGGCAAGCACGCCCTTTACTTTTCCCATCTCATACCGGTGCAGCAACCTGGCTTCCGTAGTGAACCCGCTATAGAAATCTCTGTCTACTTGTCTGGCGTTATAAGATCCGATTGCCGTGTTAATCGTATCTTTTATGTCAGGTGTATTGATAAATTGAACACTGCTACGCTCACCCCAAATTGCATTGGACGTAATTTGAAGACTGGTTGAAGGTGCCAAAGCATAGTTAAGAATGATCGCTGGTATATTGATCTTCGGAGCAAAATAATTCCTCGAACGATCTGATTGTCTTGCATTCTCATTAAACTGGGCATCGGTAAGTCCGCCAGCGATTTGTTGACGGTAATCCATTCGTGAAAACTGAAATGCAATGTTGCCGTTATCTGAAAATTGGTATTTGATATTGGCATAGATTGCTTGATAATTAAATGCTGAATTTGGACGCCAGCCATCACCATGCCTATTGTCATAGTAGGTATAATAACTCACCTTTCCTTTTTTGCCGCCAATGGCATTGTAGGAGTTAAAGAAATTGTATGAGCCAAGTGTCTGTTCACTTTCTAGTGAGAACACTTTGGAGGTGTCTCCCTCCTTCATCACATAGTTCATCATTCCGCCGAACTGACTACCGAATTGAAGCGCCGCCGATCCTCTTAGCAATTGTATCCGCTTCACGCCTTGCATAGGAGCAGCATAGTGATTCTCCGGGTAGCCGAACATATCAGAATTCGTGTTATACCCATTCTGCCGCATGTTCATTTCGATTGACCTGTGCGCATCTGTTCCGCGTGTGCCAATATTCATTTGCGTTCCTGCTCCATCCATGTCCCACATGTTGATGCCAGGAATTTTTGCAAAAATTGTTCTGCTAAGATTTTGAGGAAGGTTCGCGTCGCCGTTTTTCAACTCCAACGACGCTGTCTTCTTTCCGGCGAAAACATATACACCAACCAAGTCCGGCAAATAATGATGCCTATCCTGAGAATCTTGAATGGTTACAGGTCCAAGCAACGTTGATTTGGTTGAATCTGCAACTTGTGCGTTCAACGTTATAAAAAGGCACGGCAAAATTATAAGTAGTGGTAGACTTCTATAGTTCATAAGAATCTGGTTAAAAGAAAACATGAGATACATTTCAGAATATTGCTACTCTGAACTGCATATGAAAATGAACTGCATTTGTTTTAAATACAGAATACCAGTAACCTGGTTTTATACAGGCAATGGCGTGAATTTTCTTTTAACAGGGAGGATGAAAGATATTGGCTAAGGAAGAAAATCTGTATAGATCCTGAACACGTAAATGTCGAAGTGTTCTGATCCATCCGGGTTTGCCATTTTCAGATGCATCGGTCCAAAGCATGTAGAATTTAGCCACCGAAGTTACCAAAAGTTTATGCGGTCCATCCGACTTCGGATGGTGATCGCCAAAGGCTTTAGTATAATCAGAAATTGCATCCCGCACCCTGGTGGATTCAATATCCTTTAAACAGACAACATACAGCGTATCCCGATACAGTTTTTGTTTGACGAAATGATACACCTGCCCGTCGACGACGATGTCACCCAATGCCCTCCGATATTCGTTGTCGTCGTGGCCGTAAGGAAGTGTCAAGGGGATTCGAAGGAGAAGGTTACCGCTTATTTCGTCCTGATTTTCGTTAATCTTCCTGATAGCGCTATCAAAATTCTGCTTTTGCATCAACAGCAAGACTTCATAATACCCTACGGTATTCAAAAGCATCAGCAGGAGAAAGAAAAGACTGTATAGGCGTTTCACGGGTGTAGACTTCAGACAAAAATGATTGTAAATAATGAATTTGACAAGTCCCGACTAATCAACCGCATTTTTGGAAATCGCTCAGGAATTCAAGCCGCTATCCAAATGAATCTTGAGCAATACCCAATCTATTAGCCTAAGACACGTTACCTTTACAAAAGAACTTCGCCCATCCGGCCGGCAGCCATGAATAAGCTCGAAGACTTTAAAGTAAATCCCAGACTAAAACTTTCAGCGCTTTGGATCTCCGTTATGTTTTGCTATGTGTACGGGGACTTCTTCACACTATTTGTACCCGGTCATATTGAGAGTCTGATGCAGGGTAATTCGGGTGTTGGAAAGACTACACCAAATTTATTGCTCCTGTTCTCGATGATGATGATGGTACCGTCTATTATGATATTCCTGTGCCTAATACTTAAGCCGGATATTAATCGCTGGGCCAACATCGTGACCGGCACATTTTTTACTGCGATCATGATTATAGTGGTCGCCACATCGATCGGCGAATGGATGCTTTTCTATATATTCCTCGGCACGGTTGAAATTGGACTCACGATGTTGATTGTGTGGCAGGCCCTGAATTGGCCGAGGGAGAAGAGTGCTTAGAAAAGTTTTACAGGACCCGCTATGAATGATAGGTTCCTTCGAGGATCTCCATGTATTAACCCACCTGTCGCCACGCTTCTTTGGATTTTATTTAGAGACGTCAATATAATTCAACATGGCACTATAAAGTTTTACCATGAAAATCCCCGCCATCGGCGGAACCATTGACAGAAGAATTCTGATCAACTACCAAGCTGATAACGTGTCATCGAAAACTTTATTCCCAAGAATTTCTGACCAAAGCTTGATCACAAGTGGAAGAATTGGAAAATAAAATACGAAATAAAATACTTCCCGCCTTTGAAAAAAGGCTTCATGGCATAGCGCACCTTCGAGCTGCAAGGCAGAAGTCACAAGATGTCTTTAATTCCTTGTGACCTCTGTGAATTTTTCTCTTGGAGTAATCTCTACGCCGTTTGCATGATCAATGCCTTTTTAATCTTCAATCCAAAAAGTACTCTCAAAATATTTACTCTTCGAATAATAAACTCATACACGCCGAAACAGCCAGCCATCGTAAACAATAACACCAGAACAAATTGTATTGAAACCGGAATATCCAACGGAAATATTAGCATTGATCCCAGATAAAGAAATACCATGTGAAGAATATATACCGGATAAGCTGCCTGGCTAAGGTACTCAAGCGCTTTATTCGAACGATTCAGATACCGATGTCCAAATGCAAACACGGATGTAATCCATGCATTTGATTCGATTGCCAAAAGATAATTGGGGACCCCTTGCTTAAAGTAGACTAATCGAAGAACGAAGAGTGCTACTGCAATGCCGACAAACATCAATCGCCATTGGAGAATCATTTTCCAGAATCCATCACCGCTCAGGACGAAACAAAAGCCAACTAAAAATCCGATCAGACCGAGAAAGAATCCGTGTGCTGTTAACGCGTACAATTCGTAAGGCCTCGGATTAACAATAACTGCTTCTATGACAAATAGTCCCCAGATCAAAATGAGTCCCAAAGGATTGCTCAGAACTCTCTTCAACGTTGTTACTACACGTCCTTTCTCATGTTTCTTCAAAAAGAAGAAAACCGGTGACAATACGAGAACATAAATAAGAATGTTTGCCAGAAACCAGAGGTGACCCACGTTCGGCGTATAGCCTAGCGTTAGATTATAGTAGTGTTGCCAAATAATAACGTGGATCGGAACAATCACCAAAGCTCCAAATATCAAGGGGACACCGATTCTGAGAAAGCGCTCCAGCAGCAACTGTTTCCAACTTCTGTTTTGAATGGCAAAATAAACACCCATGCCCGAGACAAAGAAAAGCAACGGGATCCGCCAGACGTTCAGCATCATCATCGGTGCCCACAACGGCGGCCACGATTTGGTATTGGATATAAACCCAATCATTATGCCCCAGGGTTGAAAGCCAATGGCTACGTGATATATAAGGAGCAGGCCGATGGCGATCACCCGGATCCAATCAATTTCGAAACGTCTGACAGAACTTGACATAACTAAGTATTTTAATGGTGATGAAACTATTTTAACATCAAAGCGATTTCGGGTCTTGTCTTTTGGATGTAAGCGTAGTCAAGCTTAAGTCCCATAGGTCCGAGTACCTTCTCCATCATTTCGTAACCATCTTTTACCTCTGAGTAGGGACCTGCAACATTGCCATAAGGTGTTGCACCGTACTTGTTTTTGATCGTCTTGTCGGCACCTTTATCTATAAGCATCTTCACGATCTCAGGTCTGCAGAAGAACGCGGCAGTGTGTAAGGCAGTAGACCCATCGTTGTTTTGAAAGTTTATGTCCGCTCCGGCGTCAAGCAGGACTTTAGCCATTTCAGGTTTGTCAAATACGGCAGCGCTGATAAGTGGACTTGAGCCACCGAATGGGTCGCGTTCGTTAATGTTACTACCTGCAGCGATGTGCTGTTGGAGTGCCTTAAGATTTCCACTAACCACCGCGGTATGGATGTCAACGTCAGGTGGTTTAACACCAGACTGAGAAGTAGTGACAGCGGAAGATGGGCTGGTCGCGTCCTTTGGAGCGCAGGCCGACATTATTAGAATGGTCGACAAAAAGAGAATTTTGGTACCATTGAAAAATGATACGAGCATTAGAGTTTTCATGATTTTAGTCGTTAAATGGTTTACGAATTATTGATGACGTAAAGAACGGGCACCGCATGCCCAGGACTGAATAACCTTGCGGCCAAAACCATCAACTTTGCGGGAACGAAGTATAAATTATGAAGCAGCAGTATAAAAAAACACGCAGAAGGCGCCAAATGCTATTGAAAATGGCACTTTTGATTTTACACAAATAATGGCAGGTTGAGAAGATCTGAATCATCAAGTGGTTTCTTTTCGCTAAAATCGCGTTCAATTAGTGTCTACTTAATTAGCATGGCGGATTCAAATCCATCGGAAAATGAATTTTTAGATCAGATCACAGCGGTGATCGATCGTAATTTGCCTTACGAGAACTTTGGCGTTTCGGAACTGGCGGAGGAGATGAACATGAGCCGTTCTAACCTGTTGCGGAAGGTAAAAAAGCTGACGAAGCTTTCGGTCAGTCAGCTCATTAATCAGGAACGATTGAAGCGGGCGATGGAATTACTGCGGAAATCTTCGATGAATGTTTCGGAAGTGTCACATAAGGTCGGATTCGGTAGCACGTCCTACTTTATAAAATGTTTTCGCGAATACTATGGATTTCCACCCGGTGAAGTTGGTAAACGTGAGGCATCCGGAATCGAACCTGCCCCTATTGCAGCACCTCCACAAACACGGAATTATGTTATCCTCGGTATCATCGGAATAGTCCTTGCCGTAACGGTAGGGCTGGCGATCTATTTAAAATCAGCTTCCACCTACACCGTTGCTCTTGAGAAATCAATTGCCGTACTGCCTTTCAAAAACGAGAGCAACGACTCAACGAATGTTTATCTGATCAACGGGCTCATGGAGGCTACCCTGACCAATCTACAACATATCCAAGCCTTGAAAGTTACCAGCAGGACATCTACCGAAATGTACCGGAACAGCGCAAAGGCTATTCCCGAAATCGGCAAAGAATTGAACGTAAACTATTTTATCGAAGGGAGTGGTCAAAAAATCGGCGATAAGATTCTATTGAATATCCAATTGATAGAAGCTTCAACGGATCGTCATCTGTGGGCCAAACAATATCGGAGAGAATCGAAAGACATCTTTGAACTACAACAGGAAGTCGCTGAAAACATAGCGAATGAAATTCAGGCGATCATCACACCTGACGAAAGAAAGAACATTGAGAAGAATCCGACGGAAGATGTTATCGCTTACGATCTTTACTTGAAAGGCCATAATCTATTCTATCAGGAAACTAAACTGGACAGCGCGGTGGTGTTGTTCAAGAAAGCAATTGCTCAGGATCCGAATTTCGCGCTGGCATACGGTGAGACTGCGATTGTCTACTATTATAAGGACCTCTTCCAGATCGAAAAGAAACATGCTAACGACCTTGCCTACTATTCCGACAAGGCCCTGTTGCTGGATCCCAATCTACCGGAAAGTCTGGTAGCCAAGGCGTTGTTTTATGCAGTCAAGAAAGACTTTAACGAAGCAGTCCCCTATCTGAACAAAGCGTTGAAGTTAAATCCAAATTCAGGATTGGTGTTGCACTTTCTCTCGGAATTCTATTACATCCACAGCCCCAATACCGCCAAGTATCTTGAGTACTCGTTACGACTTTCAAAAGTCGATGTGACTTCAAAAGACTCGGTCACCACAGGGAATCATTATCTGACGCTTAGCAACGCGCTCTTCAATGCAGGATTCATCGACGAAGCTACAGAGTATGCTAAAAAATCGGTTTCGTATAATCCAAAGGATGCTATTGCCGGTCTTTTGCGGGCCTACCTGATTCATATCAAAGACAATGACCTGAGCGCCACAAAGAAGGATATAGCCGCATTGCTGAAAAAGGATACTGGCGGATTCTTCATCGCTCAGGAAATGGGTAAGATTTGTTATTTGATGCGCGATTACGACAGCGCGTATTTTTACTACAAAAAATATTTGGATGTCACTGGAGCTATGCAACTTAAAATCTTCCAGCATGAGAATTTAAAGATAGGGATTGTATACGAAAAGAAAGGTTTCACGAAAGAGGCACAGGAGTATTTCAAGAGCTATAAGGAATATGCAGATCAATCCGTTTATAACCATCTTCTGTTGGCGATGTACTACGCACATTTTGGTGATACTAAAAAAGTCATGGAGCACATGCGCTTACTGGCTAAACAGGACAATTTTCAATATGTGATGACCATGGGGGCAGATGAACCCGTGATGTCTGCAGTTAGAGACATACCTGAATTCAAAACTATCATGAAGGAGATTAATACGAAATTCTGGAATGACCACGACAAGATTAAGAAGTCGTTAGAGGAAAAAGGATTATTATAGTGGCAAACACGCAGAATTATAAATTATAAAGTTTATAAAAGACCTGGTGCCGTCTGGCGCCTCCGTAATTCGATAGCATTCATTGGAACGCTTTCACATTCCGGAAAATCGATCCAGGAAACCCTGGTTGGCAGCGCTGCATAAAGTAGCAAGCGCGAAGAAAGGAAGGCTCACTGAGTTAGTCGCGCCAATTCACAATTCATAGTTGATAATTATTCTTGCTATTTTAGGCTATGGTCACCCGCAACCTCCTTCTCACCCTTCGGTCTTTCCGAAGATTTAAATCTAATTTCATCATTAACCTTATCGGACTTACGTCAGGCCTGGCGGCCAGTATACTCATTTATCTCTGGGTGAACGACGAACTTATGTTTGATAAATTCCATTCTCATAACGAGCGCCTTTTTCAAGTGATGGAACATAACCACCAGGAAGGGATCATTCAAACTACGACTAATACTGCCGATTTCCTTTCATCTGCATTGGTGGCCGAGATGCCCGAGATTGAATATGCCGCCGCGACAACACCGGACGGGTTTTTTCCTTCATTCACGTTGCGCGCATTGAAACATGCGGTCAAAGCCAATGGCAAGTTTGCAGAAAAGGATTTTCTCAAAATATTCTCGTTTGATTTAGTACAGGGGGAAACCTGCTGCGTACTGAACGATAAAAGCGGAATCGCTATCTCAGAATCACTGGCCAGGAAACTTTTTGCTTCAACAGAAAACTGCGTGGGGAAAACTATTTCATGGCAGGTGATGTATATCAAGAAAGAGGCGATTGTTTCGGGTGTGTTCAAAGATGTGCCAGCCAACTCTTCCCAACAATTCGATTTTGTTATGCCGTTTGATGCGTTCCTCGAACTAATGGAAATCAAGATTCCAACTGTCAACTGGGATAACAACGGACCGTTTACAACATACCTTCTTACAAAACAAAATGCAGACATCGGATCGTTTCAATCCAAAATTAAAAACCTGCTCCAAACAAAAAGTAAGAATGTACAACGTCGTCAGCTCTTCCTGAAACCATATAGTGCGAACTATTTACACGGCGACTATAAAAACGGAAAAGAGGCCGGTGGTCGAATTGAATACGTACTGCTTTTCTCCGTCGTTGGTATGATGATTCTTTTGATTGCCGTCATTAATTTTATCAATCTCTCTACAGCAAAGACAGCTACAAAAGCGAAAGAAACTGGAATAAAAAAAGCCATCGGCGCATCACGAAAAACACTCATCATTCAGTTTCTGACGGAGGCATTAGTGATCACTGGACTTTCGACATTGCTCGCGCTTACGATCGTAACGCTGCTTCTGCCAAAGTTCAACGAGATGACCGGAAAACATATCGAGTTGATCATTGATACAAAGACCGTGCTCGTCCTATGCGCACTGACTGCCGTCACGACAATATTTGCCGGAGCATATCCTTCACTTTACCTCTCGGCCTTTAGTCCGGCGAAGATTTTAAAAGGACTCCCAACGAGCTCAGCCGTGGCGTTGTCCGGACGA
The DNA here is from genome assembly GCA_039916665.1 of Chryseolinea sp. Classification (GTDB taxonomy): domain Bacteria; phylum Bacteroidota; class Bacteroidia; order Cytophagales; family Cyclobacteriaceae; genus Chryseolinea. The sequence goes on from JBDSKX010000064.1 coordinate 11,403, forward strand.
AAAACATTGGTGGTATTTCAATTCTGTCTTTCGACAATTTTTATTGTTGCTGTGTTGGTTGTCTATAAACAAATCGATTTCATTCTGAACAAAAATATCGGATTCGAAAAGGACAACATTGTCTCGTTTGATGTAGAAGGAAAGGTTGCTGAAAATGTTGAAACGTTCCTTACTGAGTTAAAAAAAGTTAATGGTGTTCTTGAAGCTTCCAGTAGTCTCGGGAGTATGATTAGTCAAGGTGGTGGAATTCCGGGCACACTCAAATGGAATGATAAGACGGTGACTATACAAGTAGGACTGGTAAATTACGGACTTCTTGAACTGTTTGGGTTCAAAATGAAAGAAGGTCGAATGTTCTCTAAAGACCATCCCTCCGACGTCAATGCCGTCATTTACAACGAGGCTGCGCTTAAGGCTATTGGCGTTGAGAACGCAGTAGGAATTAAAATCGATAACAGCGAGGTTATTGGAGTTGTGGAGGATTTTCATTTTCAAACGCTGCATGAAGTAGTGAAACCCTTCGCTTTCCGACTTGGTCTGCAACCGGAAGATGCCATGACAATCACGGTTAAGATCAAGTCCGGAACTGATCAGCAGACAATTGAAAATCTTCAGGTCTTTTACAATCACTACAATCCTGGATTTGTCTTTACTTACAATTTCCTCGATCAGATTTATCAGGCACGATATGTATCTGAGAAACGCATTGGAACGCTTTCGAAGTATGCAGCCTCCATTGCAGTGATCATCTCGTGCCTTGGGCTATTTGCATTAGCTGCATTTACAACGGAACGAAGGACAAAGGAAATAAGCATACGTAAAGTACTCGGATCAACAGAAGCCGGTATTTTACTATTGCTGACAAAAGACTTCACAAAGGTCGTTTTGATCGCAGTTGTCATTGCCTTACCCTTGAGCTATTACCTTTCTACGTATTGGCTCGGCACATTTGCTTACAAGATTGACTTAAAGCTCTGGTATTTTATTGCGACACCAATGTTCATGATTCTCATAGCCATTGTTACCATTGCCGGGCAAACCATTCGGGCGGCACGGTCTAATCCTGTTAATGGGTTAAAGGCTGAATGATACATCTGAAAATACTTTATCGGGTTTTCGTGACCTTCATGAAGTCATTGGATTTAAGTACAACTAAATCCTGCACATATGAGAACAAAGGCTTGCTATCTCGGGCTTCTAACGCTAGTTGCCCTTTCCGCATGTGATCGTCGCGCTGAACTCGCGAGTTCAACTGGTAACGCGGCACCCGTTGCACTAAAATCATTTGCCCCGCGTCAATCAGAAGAGGTTGAAAGAAAATTAATAAAAGAAGGCAGCCTCGAGTTTGAAACAAAATCCATTGAGTCAGCCAGAAAGACAATTGAGCAAGCCGTAAGTCAATACCATGGTTACATTTCATCAGACCAACAATCGAACTACCCCGGACGGAATACAAGTACGTTGGTGGTCAGAATCCCAACAGTTGATTTCGATAACTTCCTAAAGGCTTCTACCGCAGGCGTTGACAAGTTCGATCAGAAGGATATTCAATTAAAAGACGTAACAGAAGAATTCCTCGATGTACACGCACGACTAAAGACCAAAAAAGAATTAGAATCCCGGTATCATGAAATACTCAAGGAGACAAAATCCGTTGCCGAAATTCTTGAGGTCGAAAAAGAAATTGGGAAACTTCGGGCAGACATAGAGTCCTTTGAAGGGAGAATAAAATATCTGGAGAACCAAATTTCATTTTCAGTAATAACAATCACATTTTATCAAAGCGTCCATACTCCTTCAGCCTTTGGCCAAAAAATCAAAGACGGCTTTGGCAACGGCTGGAATAATTTGACTGAATTTTTTGTAGCAATTGTCAATATCTGGCCTTTCGTGGTACTAGGAACAATCGCCTATTTTCTTTTTAACCGTTTTAGGCGAAGTAAGAAACTGAATACATCACCCCCTAAGGTTTAGTGCTGCCCTAATTCTCAAATCTACCATGACTATTGCGCCTTTGCGTCATTGAAGTAACTGTATTACCTTCGAAAAGATGAAACACCAGTTCAAAGCAAAGATCTATCCTACCGGAATAAACTGGGCCGTCGATGTTCCTGTTAAGATCTCAGAGCAGATGATATCCATAAAAGGTTACATCAAAATCAAAGGCATCATTAACGACTTCAATTTCATTCAAACACTGGTGCCTGTTAAAAATTCGCTTTATAGATTGTTTGTGAACAAAATCATGATGGATGGAGGAAAGACCTCCTTCGGTAAAATAGCTGCTTTCATCATCGAACAAGATGATCGGGCTGAAATAAAGGCGTACCCACCGTCGAAAATACTAACTTCCCAACTCAGAATGCATCGTCTCAATAAAGCATTCAATGCTTTAACACCCTCCCGAAAAAAAGACGTACTCAAGTATTTGAGCTTTATTAAAACAGAAGCAGCGCTTATTAAAAATATTGATAAGTTGATCACCCAATTAAAAAATAATGAAAAGAACGTCCGGGTTCCTTAATTTAAAAAGACTAAACTCTTCACTTAAGTAACAGATCATAAGGCACGCTCGCAGCCCATAATCAAATCAGAATATCGTTATGAGAAAATTCAGCAGGGAGCAGTTAACATGGAATTATTAGTCCGTATTTACAATCATTCGAAATGAAACAGGTCTTATTCACGCTGATCATCGCAGTCGTCGTCTTCGTATCTTGTGAGTCGAAAAAAAGCCTTACAGGTACAGGTTCAATTCTTGACAGTGCAAACATCTTAACCGAAAGAGAGGAAGACTCACTATTCTTCCTTATTCAGGAATTGAGTAACCATACCGGACCACAGGTGGCCATTGTAACGATCGATACCCTTCGGGGTGAAAAAATGGAGGACTATTCTTTACGAACTGCCGAGAAAATGAGAATTGGACGGAAAACATTCGACGATGGCATACTCATCACGGTTGCCGTAAAGAATAAACAAATGCGAATCGAGGTAGGTCGTGGCCTGGAGAAAATCATCAAAGATGAGGTGGCGAATAAGATCATCATCTTTGACATCGCTCCCAGGTTTAAAACGGGTGATTTTTTCGGAGGCCTGCGAATTGCTGTCGTCAAAATGACGACGCTGATCGAGAACGATAAGAAACTAATCGGAAACTAGCGGTATTGAAATTTTCAAAGGCCAATATTCACACATTTTATGGAACAATATTCACAGCGCGATTTAATTGTAGAAGTGGTAAACAAATTATTCGTTTACACTGACTCCCACCAATGGGATAAGATTCAAAAAGAAGTCTTCACGAACAACGTTCATTTCGATATGTCGTCACTAGGCGGACTAAACGAAGTTACCACAGCCAAAAATATATGCGAGATCTGGCGGACTGGTTTCGCTGGAATTGATTCTGTCAATCATCTTGCAGGAAATTACATCATCGATATCAATAGCGACAATGCCACTGTTTTTGCTTACGCCACTGCAACACATTATAAAAAGTCGGCAAAGAGTGGAACGACCCGCGAGTTTGTTGGCACTTACGACCTTCATCTGATGAATACGGAAAATCGCTGGAGAATCGACAAATTCAAATACACCCTTAAATATGCAAACGGAAATTTGGAGTTCAATTAGTGAGCGGAGTCATCGTCAATCGAAAAGTTGTATTTTGTGTCCTATCTCTAAGCACTCAACAGAATCGTCGAAACTCCCCTCCTATTACGAAAGTTAATATTATGCAAAGACTCCTGATCGCCGTACTCGTTGCCATCACTTTCCAAATATCATTTGGACAAAAGAAATCATCATCTACCGATCCAAGATTAGCCGGACTTGATGCAGATTTGCAAAAAGTTCTTGACACCTGGAAGGCGGCGGGTTTTGCTGTAGCGGTAGTGGAGAAGAACAAGGTAATCTATGCGAAAGGTTTCGGTTACAGGGATTATGAAAAGAAATTGCCGGTCACCCCAAATACTTTGTTTGCCATTGGCTCATGCACAAAAGCCTTTACAAGTTCGTTGCTCGGGATTTTGAGAGAGCAAGGAAAAGTCGACCTGAATGAATCTCCACGAAAATATCTGCCAAATCTGAAATTCTATAACGCAGAAATGGATAACAATATCATCATCAAGGATCTGATGTCCCACAGAACGGGACTACCGCGTCATGACTACTCGTGGTACATCTTCCAAACGTCCAATCGAGACAGCCTCGTAGCACGTATCGCATATCTCAAACCATTCACTGGGGTGAGAAAGTCATGGTACTACAACAATTTTATGTTTCTGGTCCAAGGCGTGATCACCGAACACCTTACCGACATGAGTTGGGAAAATAACATCAGAGAGAAATTGCTGAAACCATTGAACATGACAACGTCGAACGTGTCTATCAGTGAACTCGAAAAAGCAATGGAACCTGCTATCGGTTATGGACTCGAGAAGGGCAAGATTCACAAGATGAAATATTATGACATCGCCGCGATGTCTCCGGCAGGAAGTATCAACAGCAGCGTAAACGAGATGTCGAATTGGGTGAGGGCGTGGATGTATGGAGGTAAACTCGACGGCAAGGAGATTGTCCCGGCGTCGTACGTACGTGAGGCAATCAGTTCTCAGATGGTAGTGGGTGAAGGGCTTCCTGACCCGGAACATCCCGACATTCAATTTTCTACTTATGGTTATGGCTGGTTTCTTGGGTCCTACAAAGGTCACTATCGCGTTGAACACGGCGGGAATATTGATGGATTCTCGGCATCAACTTCGTTCTTTCCAAGAGATAGCGTTGGCATCGTTGTGTTAGTAAATCAAAATAGTTCCGTAGTACCTGGACTTGTTAGAAATATTATTGCCGATCGTATGCTCAAGACATCTCGCACTGACTGGAACAAAGAAGACAAGGACCGACGAGACAATGCCGAGAAGGAGGCCGCGTCTGCGTCAAAGGCTAAAAGCACCAGTAATGTTAAAGGGACAAAAACGTCTCATGCCATCACGGACTATGCCGGAAGATTTGGCTGTCAGGGATATGGCGAATTAACTGTGACTTCGAAACAAGATTCTCTATTTATTCAATTTAAAACGATGAAAATATGGCTCCGTCATAAACACTATGATGTTTTCGACGCAATTCCGGTTACAGATCAAGGGATCGATACGACAAACGTATTGGACACAAATTTTAATTATCGAACAAATGACTTTGGTGAGATTGCAATGATCACGTTGAAACTCGAACCAACCGTTGATGCGCTTGAATTCAAACGCGTGCCGCTCCTAACACCGGTGGATAAATCGCTTCTCGGCAAATATGCAGGTGACTACGAAGTCGGAGGAATGACTGCTCACGTTTTTGTGAAAAATGAAAAAACGTTGGCCCTTACTGTTCCCGGGCAACCCGAATATGAACTCATCCCCAACGGACCGAATAAGTTTATTCTGAAGAACATGGAGGGGTTTAAATGTGAATTTATTGAGAGTAATGGAGTTTTTTCGGAAATGGTTTTTATACAGCCAAACGGAACTTTCAAAGCGAAGCGGAAATAGACGCTTCACGCTGTTTCAGGCGGTTTCACGTAAACAATCATTCATATGCATAAATTACTATCGCTGCTTATAATTTCTCTGGTTTCATTCGTTGCTTACTCTCAAAAGCAAGTATCAATCACGATCGATGACGTACCCAATTCCATGCTCTACGCCGCTGAAGGATACCGCGCCAGACTTCTTTACAAGATTGATAGCATGCAGCTTCCCGTTGCAATTTTCATCAATGAACATCGTATTCTTTCAGCAGATGCCGTCGACAAAAGTATGTCACTATTTAATGATTGGATAAAGAGTCCGAATGTTATCGTGGGCCATCATGGATACCATCATGCTATGTATTCAACCGCGGGAATCGACTCTTTCCGATCTGAAATATTGAAAGGCGAAGTATTGTCGAAGCAGTTGTCCGGTCGATATCACAAAAAAGAAAAGTATTTCAGATTTCCTTATAACGACCTTGGGGAAGATGCTAAACAGCATCAGGAAGCCGAATCGTTTTTGACAAGCAAAGGGTACATCATAACACCTTACACAGTCCATAGCGATGATTGGCTGGTTACGGAACTGTATGAATACTATAAACAGAAAAATATGATGGCCGATGCGAAGCGAATCGGGGATGCATTCATCAAAGTCACACTCGAATATTTTGATTACATCGAGACGTTAACAGATGCAAAACTGAAGAGAAACGTCAAGCAAATATACCTCATGCATGACAACGTTCTAAATGCCGATTATATGGACAAACTCGTGGCTGCGTTGAAGAAGAAGGGCTATAGCTTCATTACATTAGATGACGCCATGAGTGATCCTGTGTATCGACAAAAAGATTTCTACGAATTAAAATACGGTGTATCGTGGGTCTATCGCTGGATTAAAGATCCAGCGGAAAGAAAGAAACTGATGCGCGCAAGTCCCGCAACAACAGACATCGAAAAAGAATTGGAACTGGTTAAGAAGAACTAGCTTGACCAAAGGAGAGGAGCAGAGAATCATTGGTACAATTTCACCGCAGAGGCGCAAAGAAATGACCAGTAGAAAAATACATCATTGGATTCTTTGCGCCTTTGCGGCGAAAATTTCTTGCTATTTCAACGACTTCATATCAATGACAAACCGATACCGCACATCGCCCTTCATCATTCTGGTATATGATTGTTCAACGTCCTGTATATTGATCATTTCGATGTCACAAACAATGTTCTTTTCCGCACAAAAGTCCAGCATCTCCTGAGTCTCGGCAATTCCACCAATCATCGATCCAACAAGACTTTTACGTTGAACGATCAGTGAAAATGCATGAACATCATAGGGCTTTGGTGGTGCACCAACACACATATAAACACCGTCAGTTTTTAGCAAGGCCAGATATGTATTCATATCATGTTCCGCTGATATCGTGTCCAGGATAAAGTCGAACGATCCCATGGCTCCCTTCAACTGCGCGTCGTCTGTTGTTACTACAAACTTGTGAGCACCGAGCGCCTTAGCATCTTTTTCTTTTTTCGGTGATGTACTTAATACTGTCACCTCTGCACCTAAGGCAACACCAAATTTAACGCCCATATGGCCCAATCCACCGAGTCCGACTATTGCCAACTTATGTCCTTTACTCACTTTCCAGTGCTTCAAAGGTGAATATGTTGTTATTCCCGCGCAGAGCAGGGGCGCCGCCGCAGCGAGGTCCAACTTATCCGAAATACTCAAAACAAAATCCTCATGTACCACGATCTTGTCAGAATAGCCACCATAGGTAGGCGTTTTTTTGTCTTGCTCCAGTGAATTGTAGGTTAGTGAATTGCCTTTACTGCAATACTGCTCCAGACCCTTTTTACAATGTTCGCATTCGCGGCACGAGTCAACCATACATCCTGTCCCTACAAGATCACCAGCTTTGAACTTCTTCACAGCCGAACCAACCTTACTTACTTTGCCAACAATCTCATGGCCTGGCACCATAGGGAATATTCCGTTCCGCCATTCGTCTCTTACCTGGTGGATATCTGAATGGCAGACACCGCAGAACAAGATATCAAACAATACATCGTTTGCACCGACTTCACGTCTTTCGAATTTCCAGGGTGCGAGTGGAATGCTGGCTGCGGTTGCAGCATATGCTTTTGTTGCTGTCATCTGGTTTTTAGTTTTTGAATTCTATAACAAACCTAATTCTGAAACTTACGCATTTTAAATTAGCTTATCATTTCCGTTTAAATCGAAATACTTGAGTTGCTTAAACTGTCCAATCAAATTATGATCATCGCGGTCACCTTGCATATTGCATCTTCGGGAATTAATTAATTCGGAATCGCCTGTCTCTTTTTTGATTTCGTGGCTCCGATTAGCATCAATAGCTGGATCTTATCTATCGCCTCGCGTCCACTCGAGCATCCATCCAGGATATTCAGCTGGCAGTTTACTGACGTCGGCTATTTGCTTCAGTTCATCATCTGTAAACTTGATTTCTATCGACTTTAGATTATCATCAAGTTGCTCGATTTTATTCGCGCCAATGATCACGCTTGTTACAGCTTGTTGTTGAAGCAGCCACGCGAGCGCCAGTTGCGCCACTGATGCATTTTTTGATTTTGCCATCGGTGTTAACAGATCAACCACATCGAAGGCTCTGTCTTTGTTAAGAGGTGGAAAATCGAATTTTTCATTTCTTCTCCCCTCTTCTCCCGTAGCATTGCGTTTGTATTTACCGCTCAAAAATCCACCCGCCAGCGGACTCCATACCAGTAGACCTAGCTTTTGATCATTAAGCAATGGTATCACTTCACGCTCGAGGTCGCGACCAGCAATCGTATAGTAAGCCTGAAGCGATTCGAATCTTTCCAGATGACTGTATTGCGAATGTGCGACTGCTTTCATGAGTTGCCATGCCGTAAGGTTACTCGCCCCGATATATCTTACTTTTCCGCTGCGGACGAGATCGTCGAGGGCGCGAAGCGTTTCCTCCAATGGTGTGACTGGATCATAACTATGGATCTGATACAGGTCGATGTAGTCGGTCTTTAATCTCTTCAAACTTGCATCGGCCTGATGCATAATGTGTTTACGAGTGAGCCCCTTGTCGTTCAAGCCTGGTCCCATTGCTCCGCGAACCTTCGTTGCCAGAATAATGTCATAACGATTTAGTCCCAGGTTATGAATAGCCTGACCTGTAATTTCCTCCGACATTCCTTCTGAGTATACATTCGCCGTATCGATAAAGTTGATTCCGGCATCAACGGAACGTTTTAATAAACTATCTGCGGCTTCCTGACCAAGACTTCCAATTACTTTGAACATTCCCTTGCCTCCAAACGTCATTGTTCCTAAACAAAGCTCTGACACTTTGAGCCCCGTCTTTCCTAATAAATTGTACTTCATGTTATACTGCTTTTGATTTGTGATTGACTTTCAGTAGTCACAAAAGTAATGCAGGCTTGCGGGGTCTGATAGCAAGTTTCAAAGCAAAAAGTATAAAAATCAAATAATTACTTTCGAAGCGCCAGAGGTGTCATACCTGTGTTTTTCTTGAAGAAATTGTTGAAGTAATTGGGATAATCAAAACCAAGGCAGTAAGCAATATCTGCAATGCTAAGGTCTGTGTGTCGAAGCAGTGCCTGCGCTTCATTTGTGATTCTCTCAGCAATATGGGTGGAGGTAGATTTGCCTGTAATCTCGCGGACCGCGTGATTCAAATGGTTAACGTGAACAGAAAGATTTTCGGCGTAGTCACTGGCTTTCTTGAGACGCAACGCATGCGCTGGTGAATCGATCGGAAACTGGCGCTCGAGCAGTTCGAGGAACAAGCTTGCAATCCGACTTGATGCATTGTGATACTTTACAGCATTCAACGCGGGCTCCATCTTCAGTGCTTCGTGTATGATCAGATTGAGGTAGTTCCTAACCACATCAAATCGATAAATGTAGCTGGAATCGAGCTCAGAAAGCATTTTCTCGAACATGTCTGTGATTAGATTCCACTGCGTATCGTTAAGAAAAAATACGGGTTTGCTTCCGATTTTAAAAACTGGTAATTCCTGTATTGATTCCGTGCGACTTGCCTTTAAAAACGCTTCGGTGAAAATGCACATGTAGCCATTGATGGCATCGCTTTCAAACGAATAAGGTACCCGTGGATTCGAAAAGATCAATGCAGGCTGCGTGATATGAACGCTGTGTGTGGCGTAGTGAATGTGCCCTTCATCCCTGACAATCCATATTTTATAGTAGTCACGACGACTGTAAGGCAGGACTTTTTTTCCATTGGTTTCAGATTTATGAACTCTGACTTGCTGCTCCGGCGCCGTGTTAGCAGCCGATTGCGAAATGATATCGCTTGCCGTTGGAATTGTCATGAGGCAAAAATAAGAAAATCAAAGGGGAATAAGTAGGTATCGTTGAGAACTTAATGCCTTTGCTAGGTCGCGGTCATATTTTTGAAGCAGATCTCCTTGGATCGCTTCATATAAATCCTCAAGGCAAAAAGATAACAGCATCTTAAATAACCAATTTCCGTGTTGCCTATTCATACTTTAAAGTCTCACCCGGATTGG
>JBDSKX010000065.1:0-15286 GCA_039916665.1 Chryseolinea sp.
TATTGCCTGTAATCGCACCACTTGTATTTATGATCGACCCGCCGGAGCCAACCCGAACGAGGGCGCTCGGCAGAGTAGTGATTTTAAGTGTACCATTTTGTATATCAACTGTTCCGTTTACCAAAAGATCGGATGCGGGAGCCGCTGCAGTTCTGTTAACCTGAAACGTAATGGCTGAAGATGGACCATTAATGACTAATCTACTTCCTGAGTTTACAGTCACTTGATCGACTGTAACTCCTGCTGTCACAGTTACAACATGGGGGCTTGCTATCACTACCGTATTATCAATACTAGTAGGAGTAGACGTTGATGGATGAACCCAATTCATCGCAGTACCGTCCCAACGAGACCATGTAGTTGTCACATTCCAATCTCCACTTTGAAAGCTTACATATTGTCCGTCTACCGTACCTGGCGAACTGGGTATCTGAGAGAGGGCAATATGTGCCACCAAACAAAAAAGCAAAGTAAAAATCCCCTTCATCATGCGTACGGTTTTACTGTTATGAGCAAAAATAACAAAAGTTTCCTGATCATCTCCCTCGAGACTTGTGAGTTTGATCCTTTTTTTGCATTGCATGTAACCTACAAATTCCCAAATTGGAAAAGGGCAAAATCTAGTTTGTTTGTGATGCAATCTCAACCCACAGCAATGAATGATCCACGATAGGCGAATCATTCTCTGCTCACCGTCATGCGCCCGCGAGGGTACATGATATGCAATTGAAAAACAATCGGTTGATCATCCCTAACTAAATGAATATTTAATGCAATCGATAACCCTCTTCAGATCGGGTTCGCTGAGGTTAGACCCTGACGGCAGGCACAATCCCGTTTCGAAAAGCCGTTCAGAAATACCAGTAACGTATTTAGGGACACCAGCAAATACAGGCTGAGTGTGCATAGGTTTCCACAGTGGCCGCGATTCTATATTCTCAGTCTCTAACATGGCGGACAGCTGCTGTCTTGTGATTCCATTAGATTTCTCCGGGTCAAGTAAGATGGTCGTAAGCCAACGGTTTGAAAATCCATTGGGTGGCTCCGACTTGAATTCAATGCCAGGCAAGTGTTTCAACGCGTCACGATAATTCTCAAAATTCTTTCTTCTTTGAGACACGCGTTCATCAAGCACCATAAGTTGGCCTCGTCCAATTCCTGCACACACATTGCTAAGGCGATAGTTATATCCAATCTCCGAATGCTGATAATGCGGGGCAGGGTCACGTGCCTGTGTGGCGAGAAATTTTGCTTTGTTGATCCAATTCTCGTTTGTTGAAACCAATGCACCTCCACCGGACGTGGTTATGATCTTGTTGCCATTAAATGAATAAACACCAAAATCTCCGAAAGATCCGAGGCGTCTGTTCTGATAAGTCGAACCCAGGGCCTCGGCTGCGTCCTCGATGACCGGAATATCGTAAGCCTTTGCAATCGACATGATGACATCCATTTTAGCGGGCATTCCGTATAAATGCACGACTATAATTGCTGCAGGTTTTTTTTTCTTTTTCTTAATGCGGTCAACGATTGCCTCTTCGAGGAGAACCGGATCGATATTCCAGGTTTCATCTTCAGAGTCAACAAAGACAGGAATTGCACCCTGATAAGCAATGGGGTTACAGGATCCTGAAAAAGTGAAAGTCGAGCAGATAACCTCGTCATCACGTTTAACCCCGAGTATGATTAATGCGAGGTGTATTGCGGCAGTACCGGAACTGAGTGCAGCGCAGTATGGTACGTTATTATAAGCTGCTAACGCTTCTTCAAAAGCCGGGATATGCGGACCTACAGGCGATATCCAATTCTGATCGAACGCCTGTTGAATGAACTTGAGTTCCATGTCGCCCATGTGTGGCGACGAAAGCCATATTTTTGATTTCATATACTGAATGTGAATGACGGGCACCTGCCGGTTGTGCCATCCTGTTCAAACTTCATCGCATTAGATGATCGATGAATTGATCGACTCGCAAACACACCGCAATGATAGTGAAAAGTAAAAGCCGACTTGAATAAACTTGTATTAAAACGTTGTGAACTTTAGTAAGCGAGATTTTTCATGTTCACGTTGTTAAGAATCGTGCCCATAAGCTTACCGTTGATTGACTTCAGATACTTGAGTGATTCCCTATCCATATTGGTTAAGGCAGTATCAGCACGGAACACTGGAATTACGCGGTCTGCAAAATCAATAAGCTCTTTAGAATCAGAATAGTCATTCAACGCAGGTCCTTCCATCAATACGTAGTCGTATTGCTTAGAAAGGTTTGAAATCATTTCTTTAAAATCACGGCCTGCCATGATCTCTGAAGGGGAATCGCGACCTCCCACATTTCCGATAATGTCAACGCCGATGAATCGGGTTTTGCTGATGATGCTGGTGTTGGCTCTGGCCTTTTGCACACGGGCTATGGCATCATCTTCGTCCTGTATCACACTACCATCCTTACCTTCCTCGAGCAACAAATCATCCTCTTCCTCTTCAAATAGCAAAGCCTTACGAAGTAGCTTTTTCTCTCCTCCCCGACCGCGTGGCAATAATGATTTGGTCAAAGAGTTGTGTCTGAAATTCGTATCGATTATAAGTACTTTTTTACTCACTAAACTCAATGCATAGGAAAGGCTTATGATCAGGAATGTCTTGCCGGCTTTCACCTGCGTGCTGGTAATCAGAAACACTTTACCATTCGCACTTTGAATTTCATAACGGATCTTTCTTAAAAAGTGAGAGAAGACTTCGTACTCGCGATTTGCTGAGCGATCATTAAAGATCTCCCGCATGTTAAAGTCTTTGCTCTTAAGCGTGTTCACCGATCCAATATTTTTGAGACCCGTGTTCTTTTCAAGTCGACCAGAGACTCTGATATTAGGATCAATGACGTTGATCAGCATTATGACCATCAGGGTAAGGAAGAAACTTCCCGCGCCAACAACGCCGAGGTAGAGGGGCGCATCCATGTTCTCAGGAGAATAACTTGGCTGTCCTTCCAGGATTTGACGCATCGAGCTGCCGATTATCAGCGACTTATTCTTTGCAGCATTATATTTTTCTTCGGCACCAATTAATTCCCTGGACGCCATATCAACTTCGCGTTCGAAGTCGCCGGTATTAAACTGTTGTGTCGAACTGGAAGTAACTTCAGACTTCAATTTTCTCAGCGACGCCTGGAAGTTGACGAATTCATTCTGCGCTATCTCAGCACGCATCTTGATTTCGTCGCGATCTCTCTCAAGTTTCTTAAGCTCTTGCTCATTGGTCGTTGTCTCTTCGACCGAAGCGACCCTGCTATTTTCCATTTGCAAGGCATCCCTCGCCGCCTTTATACGTGCCTTGTTTCCGTCAGGATCTACATTAAGGTCGTTGATTTGTTTTTTCAGATCTATAATGTGTTGATTGATCGCCTGAATTTCATCCTGGCTGATTCTTCCCAGGTTAGTTTTCTTGTCTTTAATTCTGTTTTCAAGCGAACTTAATTCAAGTTTTAATGAACGGTGTTTTTCTTCCGCGTTGTTTTGCTTTACCTCATATTCGGTAATGAGCGCAGTTTTGGATTTGTAATCCATATCACGCCCATTCACATTGTTGTTGACCTTGTAATCATTTAGCGCCTTAGTCCTGTCTGTCAGAACCTGTTTCTTTTCCTTGACGATGTTCTCAAGAAACTCCAATGATTCTGATGAACGATCGGTCTTCAAGGTCTTGTTGTAACGGATGAATTCCTGGCAAGCTGAGTTGACGGCCAGAGCAGACAGGAAGGGATCTTCGGAAGAGTACTCAACGGCAATGAAATCGGAAGCGCCGAGGCGATGGATCTTCAATCCTTTGGCAATCGTTAAATGATCATATCCATACCCTTTGAGAATGCGAAATAATAATTGATCATTGGGATCGAAAAGATTCAGTGTCTTGAATTTCTCAAGCTTCTCCTGAAACATCGCTTTGGACTTGAGGATTTCCTCATCGTCCAAACGTCCTTCACCTTTTTTCTTATCAAAATTCCGGAAGCTTTTATCTGAATCGAGATCGTGAAGGATCAGTCGGTAAGAAACCAGTGTGACCACCGAAACCGAGTTCATCGATTGTATGGTGTTATTGAAATTTGTATTGACGTCGAACGGATTTGTTGGTGTATCGCTAAGCTTGACCGCATCATCTGTTGTAAATCCTGTGGCCAATTGCGCCACGGACCTGTACTTCATATCCATAGTGGAGATGACATAGTAAGCAACCCCCACTGAGATCAGCGGGATTCCGATGAGGAACACCCATTTTAGACTAAAGAACTTCAACCTAGACAAAAAAGCCATTGCAACTTTAATACTAATTTAATCAAAATTAAAGGACCTGCGCGGCTTGAATATTGGCTCAGACGATTACATCGTTTGCGCGCCAGCATCCTGCCACAAAAGTTTTTATCTGTAAAACCGGATACGCACCATTTCTTTGCTTTGAATCGTGCTTTCCGATTGTTCAGTACTGAAAATTATTCGATTTCCCTCGATACCTGCCTGCCTTAGGAAGTCAAGTATGTTAAGAAGTCGTGTCTGATAAGTGTCCAACGGTTTATCTGCCGGCTTCATTGCAATGATGTTAAATTTGACATCACGCTGACTGGCAAGGCTGTTCTTGATCCTCACCAGGTTTTGTTTTTGATAGTCATTCAATTCACTTGTTCCGGCATCAAAATACAATAAGGGCTGAAGCACAACGCCTGAGATCTTTTGCATCTCTTCATCGGTCAAATAGTTGCGTCTGTCTTCATCAAACAGTGACTTTTTCTCTTTCACCGAGACCTTGAAAAGATCCATCTGTTTGAATCGGTTGCTTGAAAAGTAAGCCACCGTATCGCCATAGATAGAAAAGTATGCATCGAACGACTTTGAATTAACCTGTTCCCCAAGATTTTTTGGTGCAGACCAGATTTCCCACGAATCGTAAAGTCGATCGCTGTAAAATATATCCCCGTTACCCATGCCGGGGTGACCACTACTTGCGAAATAAAGTCGCTTTTTATTCTTCGAAAGAAAGGGAGAAAGCTCAAATCCGGAAGTGTTAATCGTCGAACCCATGTTTTTTGGCTTTGTCCAACCGCCACGGTCATCTTTTAAGCTGATATAAAGGTCCTCCCTTCCACGGCTATCTTGCCCATTCATGGAGAAAATCATGACCATCTCGTCCGGAGAAACATAGGCTCCGAGGTATTCATCGGGTTCAATTCCCTCGACCGGAAGGAGCTTTGATCTGCTCCAAGAGTCGAGCTGCCTGGTCGTCGCATATACACCCGCCGGCCTTTTTGCCGACGTCGTTCGCATCAAGTACAACAAATCATTTTTCTCGCCGACACCAACTGCAGCGCTGTTACCTTTATCGTTCAATGCTGACTCATCTGTAGCCTTGCTCCAATCCCGTGCTGAGGCGGAATACTGACTCATCCAAATATCAGTTCCCGTGAATCTTCCTCCTTTGTTCAGATCACAAAAAGAGCGCGTGAAGTACAAGTACTTGCCATCCGACGATAACAAGGGAAGCACTTCGTCACATTCGGAGTTGACGTTGTTTGAAAGCTTCTCGGCGACGCCAAAGTCCCACTCTTGTGCGTAACTCAATGCCGGATAAATACATATAATGAATAAGAAAACTCTTACCATGTTTGAGGGCTCAGACGTTTGAAATTATTTAAGCGAACAGACAACACGAGTTCGTGGCTGCCATCGCTAAATTGCTGCATACCGCCAGTGGATATTTCATACGAATAAGACGCACCCAATAGATCGTTGAGGTTGAAACCCAACAAACCCACGAGGTTTTTAGTGTCCCTATAAGTGACGCCAAACCATATTTTTTGTTCGATATACATTTTAACGTTATAGTCTAACGCGAACTTGTTGTTGATCTGCCACAGTGCAAGAATGCTCGGCTTGAAGTTTAACGAAGGAGTCAATGGAAAGGCCATACCGGCCATCACAGAACCTTTATAAAAAGGATCTCCCACTGTCACTTCAGATGACTTGAGCGAAGTATACAGGATTGGAAAATACGAGAAGCCGACATAAAAGTTTGAAGAATAAACAAGTGCTCCACCTCTGATGTTGAGTTCTGTATGGTTGGAACCTTTGGTAATGAGATTCTGAACAAATGGATCAGGATTAGTTTGGAAATCCAATTTGGCAAGGTTGATCTTTGTGTTGTCAATCATCGCTCCAGCACCCACTGAAAGTTTTAGGGTATTGGTTAGAGGGTAATGGAAAGCATAATTGATGCCACCTCCCGAACGCTTAATGGCCCCAATGGATTCATTGAAAACGTTCACGCCGAATCCGTGAATGACCTTTTTTAATATTGGTACATTATCGTTTTTTTTCTTCGCGGTATTACTGCTATTGGTTCTTAGCGCATGAAGGGTAAGATCCAATGGCTCTTTAATGCGGAAATTATACGCAAGGTTGAGGTATTTAGGGGCATTGCCACCAAACCCCGACCATTGGTAGCGATAACTTAATTTAAGATCACGATATCCTTCAATACCGCTAAAAGCAGGATTAAGCAAAGGTGCAAACTGAAACGATTGATTACTGTTTGGGATATATTGCGCAAACAACGTATTGCCTAACAGGAATATACATATAGTGAGTAGAAATCTTGCCATCCGTCTATCTTAAAATTGTCACCGTGCCCTTATACCGAACCTTATTGAAATTAAGATCTATCGTGTAAAAATAAGTATCTGATGGTAATAGTGAGCCATCATACACTCCATTCCAGTGTTCGTCAAAACCCTTTGTTTGCCATAGCAGCACACCGTGCTTGTTGTAGACCTTTATCTCTGCATCAGCATAAAGAAAGAGCGTTCCACTGGGTGACGTTATTTCCCAGGATTCATTCACTGTGTCTTCATTCGGTGTAAAGGCCGTAGGGATATGGAGATCCTCAAAATTGTATATGGGTTCAATGATTCTGGATTTAGGTTCGCTTGATTTCCCATCGCTCAGTGTTATTGTGACGCTTCTGAGGTCAAGTTCGAGTTCTTTTGCATCTATATATTGATAGCGAATTTTACGTATTGCGGCTACATATTCCGCAGCCGTTGCTTTGCCGGTAAGTTTCAAAGTTCCTGATGCGGCGGAAAATGTACCATCAATTTTAGAGGTCTTATCAAACACCAGGTAGTCGTGAAGGGTTGTGTAATCAAAATTGTCGATCGTCTTAAATGCAATCTCAGCGCTGACTATATCGTCTTCCTCCGGATCCATGGCATCGAATTTTGGTGTTAATAGCACAAGTTCTTCGCTACCCAGTCGATACTTCAATGTATCAGCAACAGGCTCAATGTATGTGATTCTTGGAGCATCGTTGACTGGGGTCATGATAATGAAAACATAAGCCGGTAACACACTATACAAATGATATCCGTCAGCACCATTCCACTGTATTGTGTCTCTCTTGTCGTAATCGGCAAGGGGCTTGTAGGTTAGCGTTGAAATATCGGTACCACTAAATGTTTCCCCGATAGCAACTGGCACATTACCGGCCTTAAACAAATCGCCGTGTTTAGGCAACATCATTATTGTAATCTCATTCAGCTGATTTCCGTCAGGGTCTGTAAAACCTGTTTGAAAATCTGCTGTTCTCAATGCTAAAGAAGGTATATCTTCCTCCGTTGTCAGAGAAATATTTGAGACTACGGGCGGTGAATTGACGGTAATGGTATAACCAAGATCCTGGGCCGGCCCTGAAGGATCGGTTACCGCCAGATTTATTTTAACATCACCTGTTGTTCCCAGTGGAGGAGTGCCCGTTATGGTCGCTTTGCCATTAGACACCTGCGTAAGCGTCAGCCATGCAGGAAGTCCAGGACTGGTAATCGTAATAATATCGCCATCTGCATCAGTCGCCTGGATCTGGTATTCATACGCCACGCCTGGCTGCGCCTGAGTTGAGGGAATAGAGGTAACATTTGGTGCATCATTCACTGGAGTGACCGACATTGAAAATGTCCTAATAAAAAAATTCACATTCGGCGGTGCAGATTCCCCGTTGTCTACCACCCTGATCGTAATGTTTGAAGGGCCATTGGCATTGGGTTTTGGTTTAATTTTCAACGAAGCTGTTGATGAGCCCGTCACTGTAGTCGGTTCTATCAAAAGTGTTTCAAAAATCTGGTTGTCGGCACTGACCACGAAAGTCAGACTTTGGTCTGCCTCTGGCGTTCCGCCGCCAGGAGAAAGGCCAGTTAATATGATGATCTGCTCATTGGCGTCTTCAGGAATAATCGTGGCCGGAATCGCTGTAAGTGTTGGCGCATCGTTGACGGAAGTGACTGTGACTGCAAATACGTAGGGGAAAATCGTTCCGCTTCCGTCGATAAGATTTACAGTGATGTTTGCCGTTCCGAATTGATTGGCTTCCGGTTTAAAGGTAATGGTGTTGTTCGGTGCAAGGTGATTATATGTCGGTGACTCTAATATGCCCGAACTCTTGATAAGATTCGTATTATCTGAGACATAAGTGAAATTCAACAATTCTGTCCCTTCGTTGGGCCCGGCGCTGATACCCGTGATGGTAACAGTCTGAATCGCGGCATCCTCAAGAATTGTCAAATTTGAAATGGCATTGAACGACGGAGGATCATTGACATTGTCAACTGTCACCAGAAGCGGCCACACATTGCTGTTGGCCTCACCATCAAAAAGTTTGACGCCTACGGTTAATGTTCCAAAAAAGTTAGCGTCAGGCGTAATCGTATTTCCTGTTACCGTATAATTCGCTCCGGGAGATACGATTAACTGCAAATCCTCGGGAGGCGTATCTGTATCTGTATAAATCAAATCATCCAGGATGATAATCCGTGAGTCTTCTTCTAAAACACTCACTGTTTTCTGCCCGCTAATGTTTGGGGCATCTGCCGCTTTCGTCACCGTAAGGTTTGCCACAAAGGTCGCACTATTCGCTCCGCGGGGATCACGGATCTGCACGTTGATATTCAATGTTCCACTAAAGTCCAATGTCGGAGTAATCGTCGTTCCAGCGTACGTATAGTCTGTACCCGCCAACACGGTTAAAGAAAAGCTCGCAGGATAATTCGGATCATCAACATCGGTAACATTGAAATTACTTAAGTCCAATGCGATCGGAATATCCTCCACTGTACTCAATGAGTTTTGACTATTGATGACAGGCGGATCGTTGACATCTGTTACCGTAACCGTTGTATTGTATACCGCGCTATTGGCAAAGCCATCGGATACTGTGATTGGTACTGTCAATGTTCCAAAGTAATTTAGATCAGGTGTGATGGTGTTTCCAGTTAAGGTATAGTTCGACCCTGGTGCCGGCGGTAATACACTCAGCGTATATGACGTTGGTTCAGGATCTGAGACTATAAAATTACCAATGAGTAACGTCAAAGGCGTCTCCTCTGAAGTATTGAGTGTTGCCTGACCTGTCACTGTCGGAGCATCATTTACCGGATTGATTGTGATCTGCGTATTATAAACTGCAACACTGCTCGCTTGTCCATCATTTGCTCTTACGCCTACGAAAATCACACCATTGTAATTGGCAGCAGGTGTTACAGTAGTTCCTGTAAACGTATAGTTGGCCCCAGGTGACAGGATCAACGTAAAGCTCATATCGCCATCAAGGTCTGTAATTGTAAAGTTGCTGGGTTGGAGTGTTATCGTCTGGTCTTCATCTGTAACCAAAGGCGATTGCGCAGCGATTACCGGCGGATCGTTTGTTGAGTTTACAGCGATGACCATATTGTACGGCGTACTGAAGCCCGTCCCATCGCCTACAAAAACGGGTACTGACAGATTTCCATGGAATGCCGGATTTGGAGTAATGGTGTTCGCTCCACTGATTGAATAATCAGGCCCTCCCGTAACGTATAGCGTCAACTGCGCTGGTGTATTATCTGGATCTACTACGGTCAGTTGAGAAAGTGTAAGCAACAATTGCTCACCTTCATTTATGGTTAAAGGCTGTTGCGCTGTAATTACCGGTAGATCATTGATAGGCGTGATCGTAACCGTAAAAGTTCTGGTTTTGGTATTGACGCCATCGCTTAACGAGACAGTTATCGTCACTATGCCATTCTTGTTCGGCGCAGGTACGACCTTTATTGTTCTTGTTCCTGTTGTTCCCGTGAAAGTTATGTTTGCATCAGGAACAATGTCCGTGTCACTGGAAGAACCGCTTAATGATAGGGTGGATACAAGATCATCAGGGTCACTGATTGTAAATGTAATGTTTCCCGTGTCCTCATCTTCGTTAATTGTGCGGTTTGAAATGCCTGATATTGCCGGGGGATCATTCACCGGGGTCACAACAACTTGAAAATCTCTTGTTGTTGTCGTTGTTCCATCATCAACAATAATCGAAATAGTAGCCGTTCCATTCTGATTGGCAGCTGGTGTTACTGTAACGGTGCGTGAAGCACCACTTCCCCCTAGCACGATGTTGGCCAATGGAAATAGTGTTGTATTACTTGAGCTCTGGGAAAGAATCAATGAAGCAGGAGGAGTCTCGACATCACCGATTGTAAAAGAAATCGCACCTGTGTTTGTATCTTCTGCTATATTTTGGTCAGCTATGGCAGAGATTGTCGGCGCGTCGTTGACATCACTCACTGTAAGTTTAAAGGTCCTGCTAGCCGAGGCAACGCCGTCACTCACAGTCACGGTTATGTTGGCGACGCCACTCGCGTTCGCGGCCGGCGTCATTTTAACAGTTCGTGCAGCCCCTGCCCCGCCAAGATCAATGTTTGCATTCGGTATAAGGGCAGTATTATCCGAAACAGTAGTAATAGTCAACGAGCCTGCGGCAGTTTCCTGATCACCCACAGTGAAAGATATATCGCTTGATGGGGTATCTTCATTGGTTACCTGATCACCAATAACGGTGATGGTTGGCGTATCATTCACCGACACAACGGTAAGGCTAAACGACGTTGCCACATTAGTCGATGCATCGCTTACCGTAATGGTAATCGTACTCGAACCATTTTGATTCGCATCCGGTGTTATGGTGACTGTTCTCGACGCTCCGGTCCCGCCAAAGACAATGTTTCCGTTGGGTATCAGAATGGTATTTGCTGAACTTCCGGCCAGCGTTAATGATCCCAATGCGGTATCAGGATCTCCAATTGTAAATGCTATGGCACCAGAGGGCGTATCTTCATTCGTTGATTGAGAGCCAATTGCCGTGATTGTCGGAGGATCGTCTACGCTGGCAACGGTGACTACAAATGTGGTCTGACCTGTCGTTGTCCCATCGTTTACAGTCAGTGTAATGGTACTCGCACCATTTTCTCCGGGTGCAGGAGTAACGGTTACAGTTCTTGCCGCTCCACTTCCTGCTAAAACTACATTTGCATTCGGAACCAATGTAGTGTTGCTGGATGTGCTGTTCACGATTAATGAACCCGGTGCTGTTTCAATGTCACCTACTGTAAATGATAACGCGCCAGTAGAAGTTCCCTCATCAATGTTCTGATTTGCTACCGCGCTAATGGTCGGCGCATCGTTGACTGACGTCACTGTCACTGTAAAGCTCGTGGTGCCGTTCAAAGTTCCATCACTCACAGTCAGCGTGACGTTAGCGGTGCCAAATTGATTCGCTGTTGGTGAAACTCTGACGGTTCTTGCGCTCCCACTGCCGGCAAGTACAATATTGATCAAAGGAACAAGTGTAAGATCGTCTGAATTTGCAGTTACAGTAAGTGCGTTGCCGTCTACATCATCTACAGTAAAATCAATCAGCCCAGTACCACCGGCCTGATCTTCAGTAATGGTTTGATTGCTGATTGCTGTAATTGTTGGAGCATCATTTACAGGATCGACAGTGACACTGAACGCCCTGCTGAATGTACCGCCAGTTCCATCGTTAACTGTTAAGGTAATCGTGGATACGCCATGCTGATCTGCCGCCGGCGTAACGATTATTGATCGCGTTGCGCCAGTACCTGACACTACAATATTAGCGTCTGGGATAAGCGTGGAATTGCTTGAAGCGCCAGTGACTACAAGGGCGGCGGCGGCCGTCTCTACATCACCTACTGTGACGTTGAAGGCGGCTGCAGGCGTATCCTCATTCGTTATCTTGTTTGCAATCGTCGACATAGTCGGCAGATCGTTCACTGCCGTAACCGTCACTTGAAAGGTAGTCGTGATAGTTTCGGCCGCATCATCAGTTACAGTAAGCGTAATGTTCGCGACCCCTGAAGCATTCACTGATGGCGTAACCTGAACAGTATAATCACCGGGTGCTCCCGGTACCAGTGATATATTGGCGTTGGATATCAGCGCCGTATTATCCGAGACTCCAGCAACACTAAGATTGGCTAACGGAGTATCAGGATCCCCAACAGTAAATGGCATCGCGCTGCTGGCCACGTCTTCATTGATCGTAAAATCACCGATCGCCGTGATGGTCGGCGGCGCGTCAACAGAGGCTACCGTCAAAAGAAAATTTGTTTCGGCAGACTGTGCTCCATCACTTACGGTTAAGGTTATTGTTGCTGTTCCGAACTGATTCAACTTCGGTTTCACATTTACACTGCGCAGAGATCCTGAGCCGCCAAATACGACATCAGTATTATCAACCAGTGCTAAATTCGAAGATGCGGGGATGAGGGTCAGCAGGGATGGCAGGGTCTCAACATCTCCAATTGTAAACGCAAGCGGCCCAGTCTGAGAATTCTCATTGATTGACTGTGGTGAAATACCGGTAATGGAAGGTGCGTCGTCAACCGAATTGACGACTACCTGAAATGTTTTTTCTGTAAAGTCGGTGCCATCACCTACCCGTAGCGTGATCGTTGTGGAACCAAACGCATTGGCTAAAGGCGTTACGCGTACTGTCCTGGAACTTCCTGTACCAGTGAGCGTAATTCCAGCACCGTTCACCAAAACTGTATTAGAGGATGAAGCCGTCACGGTGAGTGCGCCGGGTGTTTCAACGTCCCCAACAGTAAAGTTTAAAGCTGCGGTTTGTCCGTCCTCATTAATATTCTGATCAGCAATGGCTGTCATTGTGGGTGCGTCATTAACGGCATTCACGGTCACCTGGAATGTTGCAGGCGCCGTTCCTCCGTCTGCGTCTACGACAGTCAGCGTGATATCCACGAGACCCGACAGGTTCGCTGCCGGCGTTACCACAACGCTGCGGCTACCAGCCGAGCCACCGATGACTATGTTTGCGACAGGTATAATTGCAGTATTTGACGACGTTGCTGTGACCGCTAAAGACGCTGGCGCCGTCTCGATGTCACTTATTGTGAAGTTTATTGAAGCTGTAGCCTCGTCTTCATTGACCGTCTGATTTCCAATGGCGCTGATCAATGGCAGATCGTTTATTGACGTTATGGTTACGTCGAATGCCTCGGTTGCAGTACCACCGTCGCCATCTGAAACCACAAGAGAAATTGTAACAGTCCCGAATTTATTGACGGAAGGTGTGACAATAACGCTACGGCTACCAGCAACACCACTGATTGCAATTCCGGTTAACGGAACGATCGACGTATTAGAGGATGCTTTTACAAGTGTCAGGGTACCCGCTGACGTTTCGGCATCGGCGATCGTAAAAGCGAGAGATGGCGTTGCTCCATCTTCATTTATAACCTGATCAGCAATAGCTGATATAGTAGGGTTGGTGTTTGCAACTGCATTGACGTTAACCAGGAAAGTTCCTTGTGCTGTTTTTGTACCGTCAGAAACGATCAGCGTGACGGTTGCAGAACCTGTCTGGGCTACCACTGGCGTAACATCTACAGTCCAGTTGCCTCCCGTTGGATGAACAAGGTTTATTCCGGCGACAGGCAATAAAGTAGCATTGCTGGTCAAGGCTGTCACGGTTAACGACGCGACCGGACTATCGATGTCTGCGACACTGAATGGTGTAGCCGGGCTTGTTGTATTCTGATTGATTGAAATATCCGTCAGCACGGATATTGTCGGTGCGTCATCCACGGGATCTATTGTTACGGTAAATAGCATCGGGGTAGACCCACCATTGGCATCCGTAATGGTAAGCGTAACATCTACTGATCCTGAAAGATTTGCAACCGGCATCACGACAACTGTACGGCTACCACCAGAACCGCTGACTACAATATTCGATACAGGAACAATGGTTGTGTTAGATGATGAAGGCGTGACCGTTAGCGAAGCCGCGGCAGTTTCAACATCACTTATAGTGAAATTCAACGGACCCGCGGCACCATCTTCATTAATAGTCTGGTTGGCAATCGCTGTAATCTGCGGAAGATCATTAACAGAAGCAATCACGACGTTAAAATCCTCCGTCGACACTCCTCCGGAAGCATCGGTCACGGTCAATGAAATGATCACGGGGCCAAACTTATTTGCGGCAGGCGTCACTACGACATTTCGAGTGGCTCCAATTCCTGTAATTACAATTCCGGTCAGCGGAACTATCGAAACGTCAGAGGATGCCTTAGAAAGGGTAAGCGAAGCCACAGGTGTTTCTGCATCTCCTATCGTAAATGCTATTGAAGGTGTCGAAGAATCTTCATTTATGGCCTGATCGGCAATGGAAGTAATGGTAGGGTTCGAGTTTGCATTGACTGTTACAAGGAAATTTCCCTGGGTTGTCTTCGCGCCGTCTGATACCATTAGCGTAACTGTCGCTATTCCGCTTTGAGCCACGGTTGGTGTAACAGACACTGTCCAGCTACCACCAGTGCCCTGTACCAAAGTTATTCCTGCCACCGGCAACAACGCCACATTGCTGCTTCCCGCACTGACAGTCAGTGACGCTACCGCATTATCAACGTCGGAAACTGTAAAGGGTGTGGCGGGGCTGGATGTACTCTCATTTATAGAAATATTAGTCAACGCAGAGATTACCGGTGCATCGTTGACAGGATTGATAATCACTTTAAAAACTTCTGGTGCCGTTCCTCCATCCGTATCCGAGACGGTAAGGGTGATGTCTACGGCTCCAGTCAAATTTGCAGCCGGGGTAACCACAACGCTACGGCTACCACCAGTACCCGTGATCACAATATTTGCCAGTGGGATAACTGCGGTATTGGACGAAGCCGTTGTCACTGTCAGCGCGGTCGCCGCAGTTTCAACATCGCTCACACTAAAATTTAAGGATACGGTAGATTCATCTTCATTAATGACCTGATCGCCGATCGTGCTGATCACAGGAACATCATTAACAGGCGCAATAACAACGGCAAAATTTTCTGTTGCCAGTGCACCACTTCCATCGGTTACCGTTAAAGAAATTGTGACAGAGCCATACTTATTT
>JBDSKX010000066.1:0-41045 GCA_039916665.1 Chryseolinea sp.
GGAAAAGGGTGTTTCGACAGAAGAAAAGATTAAAGAGGCGGCCAGGGTCGTTTTTACAAGCAAAGGATTTGCAGCAACACGTACGCGTGACATTGCTGAACAAGCAGGCATAAATCTCGCATTGTTGAATTACTATTTCAGAAGTAAAGAGAAACTTTTCGAACTTATCATGATGGAAAAAATGGGCAGGTTCTTTGGTGCACTCGTTCCGATTTTTGATAATGATGACCTTTCATTGGAAGACAAGATTGCAGCTATTTCAGGGACGTATATCGATCTGCTTACCGCAAATCCGGATCTGCCAATATTCATTCTTAGCGAACTACGTTTCAATACAGGACAATTCGTTACGCGATTGCCCATTCAGCGGCTTACAGAATCTAGTTTGATGAAGCAACTCAAAAAGAAACGACCGGACCTTCACCCTACTCAATTTCTCATGAATGTACTAGGACTAACGGTCTTTCCGTTCCTTATGAAACCGGTGCTGGAGCAGTCCGGCATGTTGAACGAGAAGACCTTTCATAGTCAGATGGCGCAGCGAAGGAAGATGATTCCGAAATGGATTAAAGCAATGCTAAAAGCCACTTAAAAAATTTTATCCATATTTAAACACTTGATTAAATCTTTCGTTTAATCACCACAGCCAAAATTATGAGATCGAAATACAACCTCGCGACCTCGATTGCAGCAATCCTGATTACAACTTCTGCTCATGCTCAGCTTAAACTTCAGGAGTGTTATGAAAGCGCCCGTCAGAATTATCCGATGGTAAAGCAACATGAGCTTATTCAGAAGTCAAGGGATTATTCTGTGCACAACGCATCGTTAGGATATCTGCCGACAGTTGCCATAAATGGCCAGCAAAGCTATCAATCCGATGTAACGAAAGTGCCCGGCATTCCAGGACAAGATTTCATGATCACACCGCTGAGCAAAAATCAATATAGAATATATGCTGACGTGAACCTGAACCTTTACGACGGCGGTGCAATCCGTCAACAAAAGCAAATACATGAAGCCAATGCCAATATGGAGGAACAATCGTTAGAGGTTGAACTCTATAAACTAAATGAGCGCGTCAATCAAGTCTTCTTTGGAATTCTGCTTCTCGATGGTCAACTAACCCAACAGGGTTTACTATTGGGCGATCTTGAGTCGGGTCTTAAGAAAACCAACGCTGCGATTGCCAATGGAACTGCCTTGAAAAGCAGTGGTGAAGTACTTCAGGCTGAAATTTTGAAAACGAAACAGTCATCCATCGAATTGTCAGCTTCACGATCCGGATACCTTGATATGCTTTCCATACTTACGGGCAAGCCCCTCGACGAGCAAACCGTACTAGAATTGCCCATCGTTGCTTTACAGGCATCGGAAATTAATCGTCCAGAACTAAAGCTGTATGATTCACAATTCAGCCGGATTAGCGTCGAGCAAAAAGTATTGAATACACGGATTAAGCCAAGGGTTTCATCATTCCTTCAAGCGGGCTATGGAAGACCTGGGCTCAACATGCTCAATCCAAATGCTGACACGTACTACATCGCTGGCTTCCGACTCAACTGGAATTTATCAGGACTATACACCTATAAGAAAGATAAAATACTTTTGGATGTAAAAAGAGCAACGATAAATCTTCAGAAAGAAACTTTCGTCTTCAACAATAATTACGAAGTAAAAAAGCAGTCCTCCGAAGTAAATAAGCTCATGCAGCTTGCCTCTACCGACGATGAGATCATTGCATTGCGTACGAAAGTAAAACAGACTTCGTCGGTACAACTTGAAAATGGCGTGATTGATTCAAACGATTATTTGCACGAAGTAAACGCAGAGAATCTGGCACGACAAAGCAAAGTAATTCATGAGATACAATTGCTGTTGGCACAATACACGCTACAAACCATTAACGGAATCTAAAATCATTGATCTTCAATTTATTACAAATGAAAAATAATATTCTGTTTTTTACATCATTCATCCTACTCACCGGTTGCTCATCCCGTGAAAGTCTCAATGATGCCACAGGAACATTCGAAGCTGTCGAGACCATTGTATCTTCGGAGGCGTCAGGAATCATCAAAGCACTGACCGTTGCAGAGGGTCAGATTTTAAAGAAGGGTGAAAATGTTGGTTACGTTGACAGCATACAGCTGCATCTGAGGCGCAAGCAATTGTACGCTCAGATCAGGGCCGTGTTAAGCAAGAAACCAAACGTATCCAAGCAACTGGCTTCTATCTATCAAGAGCTGGATCACGCGCGCACAGAGCAACAGCGAGTGGGCAGACTGTTAAAAGCTGATGCCGCAACACAAAAGCAATACGACGACGCAACTTCTCAAGTGGCAATTTTGGAAAGGAAGATCGAGGGACAAGAGTCCTCCTTTACCACTACCGCTTCCAGCCTGACTGAGGAAACATTACCACTACAAGCACAAATAGAACAGTTGGACGATCAACTCTCAAAGTGTCGTATTATTAATGAAGTAAACGGAACTGTTTTGGTGAAATATGCCGAGCCGTTTGAAACGACGGTTCCTGGTAAAGCATTATACAAAATTGCAGATCTTTCAGAGCTAACGCTGAAAGCATACATTACCGGCAGCCAGATTTCACAGGTCAAAATCAATCAGACTGTAAAAGTTCTGATCGACGACAAGAACGGCAAGTATAAAGAGTATACCGGTACCGTTGAATGGTTAAGTAATAAGGCGGAGTTTACACCAAAGACTATTCAAACAAAAGAGGAACGGGCCAACCTCGTGTATGCCATCAAAATTCGTGTGAAGAATGATGGCCAGTTAAAAATTGGTATGTACGGGGAAGTTAAACTTTAGAAGTATGCCCGCAGTAGTCTTAAAAGGTCTGACCAAAGTGTATGGTAAGGAAAAAGCCGTAGCTGTGGATCACGTGACCTTGGAAGTAGAACAGGGCGAACTGTTCGGACTTATTGGTCCTGATGGTGCAGGCAAAACTACCATATTCAGAATGCTTACCACCTTGATCCTTCCTGATGGTGGTTCAGCCACGGTTGATGGCTTTGACATCGTAACCGGATTTAAAGAAATCAGAAGTCGCGTTGGATACATGCCTGGAAAATTCTCGCTCTATCCCGATCTTACAGTTGAAGAGAACCTTAATTTCTTTGCAACAGTTTTTGGCACAACGGTAGCGGGAAATTATGAGCTCATTAGAGACATCTATGTTCAATTAGAAAAATTCAAGTCGCGTAGGGCTGGCAAATTGTCGGGCGGGATGAAACAAAAGCTCGCTTTGTGCTGTGCGCTTATTCACAAACCTACCGTACTGTTTCTTGACGAACCAACCACAGGAGTTGATCCCGTATCCAGAATGGAATTCTGGGAAATGTTACGGAGACTTAAAGCTCAGGGCATTACGATCATAGTATCGACGCCTTACATGGATGAGGCAACCTTGTGTGAACGTATTGCCCTCATTCAAGGCGGCAAGATATTATCAATTGATACGCCGGCAAATATCGTTGCGAAATATCCGGATGAGTTATTCGCGATTAAAGGCAATAAGATGTACGCATTACTCAAAAAACTGAAAACTTATCCGCACACTAAAACCAGCTACGCTTTTGGCGAATTTGCGCATGCCTCATTCAAAGATGCAACGACAGATGATGTAAGATCTTTTTTAAGTGACGATATCCTGGGTCAGGTTGAGATTCATAAAATCAACCCCACAATCGAAGACTGCTTTATCAAATTATTAAAAGCCTAATCATGGAATCTGTCATCCAAACTAAGGGCCTTACCAAGCGCTTTGGAGATTTTATCGCGGCGAGTGACATAACATTAAGCGTGCTCAAAGGCGAGATCTTTGGATTTCTAGGTGCTAATGGCGCCGGCAAAACAACTGCGATGCGTATGCTGTGTGGATTGTCCAAACCATCGTCAGGTTCAGCCACCATAGCGGGATTCGATATTTACAAGCAAACAGAACAAATTAAGAAAAGCATCGGCTACATGAGCCAGAAGTTTTCGCTTTACGATGATCTCACGGTAATAGAGAATATAAATTTCTTCGGTGGTATTTACGGGTTATCGGATAAACAATTGAAGCAAAAGAGTTCAGAACTCATCGATCGACTCGGCCTTCAACAAGAGTCGTCCAGACTTGTTGGCTCACTGCCCCTGGGGTGGAAACAGAAACTTTCATTCTCCGTATCTGTAATACACGATCCACAAATCGTATTTCTTGATGAACCCACAGGCGGTGTTGATCCAGTCACTCGCAGGCAATTCTGGGAACTTATCTACGAAGCCGCAAACAGAGGCGTCACCATCTTTGTGACGACGCACTACATGGATGAAGCAGAGTATTGTGATCGAATTTCAATTATGGTAGATGGCCGCGTCGAAGCGCTGGATTCTCCAGGCAATCTTAAGAAACAGTTTGGTGTAACCTCAATGGATGAAGTTTTTTATCAGTTGGCGCGTGGGGCTAAGAGAGCAGAATAAATTTAAATCAGGCAGACCCATGAAACAATTTATCACCTTCCTAAGAAAAGAATTTGCACACGTACTGCGTGATCGAAAGACCCTCTTGATACTATTCGGTATGCCAGTCGTGCAGATTATGATATTCGGGTTTGCGCTGACCAATGAAGTAACCAACGCTCAGATCGTAGTGTTCGATCAGGCACATGATAACGTATCTCAGGATATTATAGCGAAGATGAATGCAAGCCGTTACTTCAAAATTGAGGAGAACATCGCCAACTTCAAAGGCGTTGAGAACGCCTTTCGAAAGGGAACTATAAAACTCGCCGTGATATTTCCATCGGGATTGGGAGACGATCTTGCTCATTTCAACAAAGCTAAGATTCAGGTAATCGCGGATGCATCAGATCCAAATACGGCGAACACCCTTACGAATTACATCTCCTCCATCATACTGGATTATCAGCTACAGCTTGATCAGACTAACAAGCAGCCTTATGCAATCAACCCTCAGGTACGTATGCTGTATAATCCACAGCTGAAGGGCGTTCACAACTTCGTTCCCGGTGTAATGGCCCTTGTGCTGATGCTTGTGTGCGTGATGATGACCGCAGTATCCATCGTCAGAGAAAAGGAAATGGGCACCATGGAGATACTACTTGTTTCACCATTCAAGCCCCTCATGGTGATGGTGGCAAAGGCGGTTCCTTACCTCCTGCTCTCGTTGGTCAATGTCGTTACTATTCTACTATTAAGCGTGTTTGTTCTAGACCTCCCGGTTAACGGCAGCGTTCTGTTGCTTCTTGCTGAAAGCACACTATTTATCATCACATGCCTTACCATCGGTATTTTCATTTCAGTACGCACCGATTCTCAGCAAGTCGCCATGTTGATTTCACTCATGGGAATGATGCTGCCCACAGTACTTTTCAGTGGCTTTATGTTCCCAATTGAAAATATGCCACTTGCACTTCAATACCTTTCCAACATCGTTCCTTCAAAATGGTTTTATATCATCGTAAAATCAATTATGATCAAAGGACTTGGCTTTTCAGGTGTCTGGAAAGAAACCTTGATCCTTGGTGCAATAACTATCGTTATGCTTTTGGTTAGTTTGAAAAGTTTTAAAATCCGATTATCATGAGAACTGTTCGATTTCTTTTGCAGAAAGAGTTTCGTCAGATCTTTCGAAATAAAGTGATCCTGGCAATGATCCTTTTCTTGCCCGCCATGCAATTGGTTATACTTCCACTCGCCGCAGACTACGAAGTCAAAAACGTAAACATTGCTGTCGTTGACCACGACCACTCGCCATATTCTCAAAAACTGATTTCAGCCATTACCGCCTCCGGATATTTCAAGCTCGTGAATTACGATCAAAGCTACAAGCAGGCCAGTCTCCTGATTGAAAGCGACAAAGCCGATTTGATTCTTGAGATACCTGCGTCGTTTGAACGAAATCTGATACGAGAAAGCGCAAATGAATTGCTTGTAGCGGTCAATGCGATCAATGGCACAAAAGCAAATCTGGGTGGAGCTTATCTCAATACAATCGTGCGTAATTTTAGTGCCGATATCAGACTTGAGTTGAGCCCTGCATCGAAGTTCCCGGTTGGGCCTGAAATTGAAGTGGTTCCCAATAACTGGTTCAACACAAATCTGAGTTATCGCGTGTTTATGGTTCCGGGTATACTTGCCATACTCGTAACGATGATTGGCGGATTTCTATCGGCGCTGAATATTGTAAAAGAAAAAGAAGTTGGAACCATTGAACAGATCAACGTGACCCCTATTCGCAAACATCACTTCATTCTTGGCAAACTGATACCATTCTGGGTGCTGGGGAACATCGTATTTACGATAGGGCTCATCATTGCCTGGACTGTCTATGGAATCGTTCCGCAGGGAAGCCTTGCGTTGCTCTATTTGTTTGTCGGCGTATACTTGCTCTGCGTCCTTGGGCTGGGATTATTGGTGTCAACTTTCTGCGAAACACAACAGCAAGCGATGTTTATAATGTTCTTTTTCATGATGATCTTTATATTGATGGGAGGGCTTTTCACATCGATCGACAGCATGCCGGAATGGGCGAAAGCTGTGACCAAAGCTAACCCCATTAGTTACCTCATTGACGTAATGAGAATGGTTATGCTGAAGGGAAGTAAACTGACTGATGTCTTACCTCACCTTGGAATTGTGGCGCTGTTTGCTATTGTCCTTAATGCCTGGGCGATTATCAACTATAAGAAAACATCCTGATGCCCTATATTGCGCTCGCCAAGAGACTCATCGTTCTCCACCCGTGGCGAAATTTTTAACATTACCACAAGCAGAGATTAGTTCCTTCGCGGTCCAATACACGGTTATTATTGCGTGACTGAGTATGAGCGAAATGCCCGTTCGTCACCACGCTTAACAAGCGCTCACCATGACGAAGACAGAGCAGTGCCCGAGACGAGCTCGCTAACATCTTACTTCTGCTTAACCCCCCGTCGATTCATCGCGCTTATCCATCCGACAATCAGTATCACAAGGACGAATAAAATACCCACGTAAATTATTCCTTTCGAAGGATCATTCTGGACAACTGTGATCGAGGTGAGTTTTTCATATACTGGAATCATTCCAGTAAAAACGTAGGCCTGAAGACAGGTAACGACGGAGATGATCGATAGCATGATGAAACTATGCTTCAACGTAAATCTGAATAGCGTAGATTCTTTGCCTACTAGTCCAACCGCAGCCGCGCCAACAGCAATGGATTGAGGAGATGCCATTTTGCCAGTGACACCGCCTGACGCATTCGCACTCACCGTAACCACCGGGTCAACGCCGACGCTATCCGCCGACGCTGCCTGAAGTTTACAAAAGAGTGCATTCGAAGAAGTATCTGAGCCCGTTAGAAATACGCCAAGCCATCCCAGGATCGGCGAGAAAAACGGGAACAATACCCCGGTGCTGGCAAGCGCGGTTCCCATGGTAATTGACATCCCCGAATAGTTAGCGAGAAATGCAAAACCCACGATTGAAGCAATGGTCAGAATTGGAAATCGAAGCTGTTTCAAAGTTGACCAATAAACACTCAAGGCATCTCTGTACTTGAATCCCATTAACGGAATAGAGATTAGTGTTGCTAACATTACGGCTGTGCCCGGACTTGAGAGCAGATTGATCTCGTAAGGTTTGATCACCAAAACACTTCCATCAGGATTGAGTATGCTGTCTTGAAGACCGGGGATATTAAACTTAAATGTTCCGACCGCATTCAGCCATGCTTTAACATCTGTCAATCCCCAGGCGACAATAAATAATGTCATGATAATGAATGGCGACCATGCCCTCAACATTTCAGCAGTGCTGTACTTTGCTAAACTGATATTTGAAGTCACCACCTCTTCTTCAAATCTCCAAATGCTTTTCGGTTTCCAGAATCGAAGCAGCACCATCATACACACGATCGAAGCAATGCCAGCCATCACATCAGGAAGCATCGGACCAATATAGTTTGCGGTAAACCATTGGAAGAATGCAAATGACAAACCTGAGACGACCAAAGCTGGGAGAACTTCCATGGCACGTCGCCATCCCGCCATAAGGCTCACCAGATAAAATGGAATGATCGCTGAGAGTAAAGGCAACGTCCGCCCCACCATTTGAGAGATCGCAAGCTCTGGAATGTCTGTGACGCGCGAAGCAACAATAATTGGAATACCTACTGAACCAAAAGCAACGGGAGCGGTATTCGCAATCAAACAAATGCCTGCGGCATAAATCGGATTAAATCCGAGGCCCATTAACATTGATGCAGAAATCGCAACTGGCGCACCGAAGCCCGCCGACCCTTCAAGAAACGCTCCGAATGAAAATGCAATGAGAACGCCCTGCAATCTTCTGTCTGGCGTGATCGAAGCCATGAAGCTCCGTATAACTTCAAACTGGCCACTTTTGACAGTGATGTTGAATAAAAAAACAGGTCCGATAATAATCCAGCATATTGGAAAAAGACCATATAATGCACCATTGAATGCCGACGATAACGCTAACGCCAAGGGCATCTTATAAACGACTGCCGCAACGACTAATGCGACAAATAGCGTTAATAAACTGGCGAGGTATCCTTTCAGTTTGCTGATCAAAGCAATAAAAATTACGAATACCGGAATGGCCGCAACGAACGCCGACAGCGTCAGGTTACCAAGGGGATCAATGACTTGCGTCCACTCCATTCAAAAAATTTGACTGTTGAATTGATAACGAATATTGAAAGCCGGCAAAGTCATCATGCACAATGAAAATTTAGCATCGATCAAACCTTGGTCAATACTTCCTGAGATTCGATCTTTGCGGCATCCAGTTCGATCCCAAACCCAGGCTTTGTAGGTAATTTAATAATTCCGTTCGAAGTGAGCGGCGGATCTTTTTGAAAATGCATCTTGTGCGGTACATGAACGAGGAGATATTCAACCAGTGGACAAACCTCCGGAGACTGACTTAATACGACATGCATTGCCGCATGAATGTTATGACCATGAGGAAATACTTTCGCTCCAAAAGTTGATGCGAGGTTACAGATCTTTACCAATTCACTTACGCCACCACACCATTCGGGATCCGCTTGTACAACCTTGATTGCGCCTGCTTTTAGAAAATTCAACACTTCCCATCGACTATAAAAATGTTCACCACTGGCAACCGGGATGGTTGTATTCTGAGTCAGCGTCACAAAGCTCTCAAGTCTGTCGACCGGGAATGCTTCTTCAATCCAGTAAGGTCTGTATTTCTCGACAGCCTTGCACCAGGATATCGCGAAGGGAATATTCCACCCCATGAAGGCATCAAACATGATCTCGGCGTCGTAACCCAACGCATCGCGCAATTCTTCAACCAGTTCAATATTCCGTTTAAGACCCACATTGCCATCGCTCGGGCTATACGCCAGGAACCACTTCTGATGAAGGAACCCCTGATCATAAAGCTGTTTTGCCCTCGGCCCGACTTTTCCTTTTTCAACGGTATAACCAAGGCAACTTCCATAGACTCTTGCTTCTTTTCGCGTAGGACCACCGAGCAATTCGAATACCGGTGCATTAAACTTTCGACCCCGAATATCCCATAACGCGTTGTCGACGGCACTCAAAGCCATCATATAATGTCCGGCGCGCGAATGCCTGTTGTTGCGATATAGCTGGTCCCACAACATCTCCCCTGCCATCGCATCCTTACCCAACAAAAAAGGACGAAGCTGACTCAGTATCGGTGCGACCATCTCAGGGTCAAGTGCGCCGTAAATTCCCGTAATACCTCCTTTGGTTTTTATACGGAGATAGTCCTGCGTGATCTTCGACGTTGTTTCAGTCGCGTTAGGATTATCGTGGTAAGGAGCAGGATGTAAATCAGGATATATGTGAATTGGTTGCGCCTGATATTGTTTATTCATACCCGGATTGCTTTTGTAGGATCCGGTCAACCTTACAATTTCGACAGCATCGATAATCGTATCCTGACTCATCGTTGAATCATTAAACAACGCTTGAGATTTCAAAGGCAGGAACGCCAATGCGGAAGCCTTCGTCATATCGGCCAGAAACTTTCTTCGTGAGTTCATAGACCCGGGCAGATTTGGTGTTTAAGCAATGTAAAAAACTTTAAAGAGTATTCGGGAAGATTTTTGTGACCGGGATATAAAGGCCGCGCATCTTTAGTAATTTTAAATAGAATCATCCGATGATGCTGATTTATATCAAACATGAACACCGTACTAAAGAAACATTAACATGCCTGCAACCAGAAGAGACTTTTTGAGAAAATCCATATGGATGGGCGGGTCACTCGCCATCAACCCGATCATAAGTATGGCCGGCAATGAATTCATACTGACTAGTAGTGAACCTGACGCGTTCAGTTTAAGCGTCTTTTCAAAACACCTTCAATGGTTAAACTACCAGGAGATGGCAACACTTGTCGCAGAAATGGGATTTGACGGCATTG
The DNA here is from genome assembly GCA_039916665.1 of Chryseolinea sp. GTDB lineage: Bacteria > Bacteroidota > Bacteroidia > Cytophagales > Cyclobacteriaceae > Chryseolinea. The sequence continues at coordinate 10,458 of JBDSKX010000066.1, forward strand.
ATCTTACTGTGAGGCCTGCGGGCCATGTACTTCCCGAAAAAGTTACCGAAGACCTTCCAAAGGCGGTCGAGATCATTCGTAAAGCTGGACTGAATGTATACATGATCACGACGGCAATCACAGACGCAAAGCAGCCCTACACGGAAGCGATCCTCAAGACGGCCAGTGGCCTTGGTATTCGTCATTACAGACTTGGCTGGCTTAACTACGATGACAGCAAGAGTATTGAAGACAATCTTACAATTTTTGAATCACAGCTCAGCAGTATTGCTGCAATGAATGAGAAGTATTCGATCTCCGGTGAATATCAAAATCATTCGGGGAAATATTTCGGCGCATCAATATGGGATCTTGATGCTGTGTTAAAAAAAATTAACTCACCCTGGATTGGTTCACAGTATGATATTCTTCACGCAACAATCGAAGGTGCCAACGCCTGGCCTATTGGTTTCAAATTATTGAATCCTTATGTAAAAAGTCTGGACCTCAAGGACTTTGAGTGGACAAAAAAGGAAGGCAAATCGTTTGCAAGAGAAGTGCCGTTTGGTACGGGTATCATCGACTATAAAACGTTTCTCGCACAAGTAAAGCAACAGAAACTAAGTGTTCCATTGTCGGCTCACTTCGAATACGAATTGGGTGGCGCAGAAAATGGCGCGACAAAATTAACGATCGACAAAGACGAAGTCATTAAAGCAATGAAAAGAGATTGCCGGAAGATAAGGGAAATGCTCAAAGGCGCCGGATTGGTTTGAACAACGCTTTCACATCGTAAACGACTCTCCCTCTTTTACCATCATCGGTTTCTTCAACTTCTTTTGCTGACCGTTTCGCACTTCTACCATGCGCAACGGTAGCGTTCCATAATGAACATCAATCTTTACTTTACCATCGGCTACCGTTGCGTTGCCCCAACTGTATCCGTTCGACCAAAAGTATTTTCCGGGCTTTCCGGTAATTGAAAATTTCTGTTCTACTCCCGAATAATTAAACTCGCTATAAGCAACCAACGTTGCCCAACTTGCCATTGCCCTTGCGTAGTGGTGTCCGCACTCAGCTTCATCGTAAGGATTGCGCTTCAGTCCATCGTGTCTGTTCCGCACATTAACAATTACCTTCTCTCCTTCTTCCTCCAGGCCCTCATAGATCATACCCGTTGCAGCCGTGTACTCAAGTCCGCTCCAAACTTCGTTGTAATATGAAAATGGAATTTTGGGTCTTCTTTCCGGATTGGGATAAGCTGCCAGCAAAAGGCCTGAATCATTTCCAAGACCATACGAACGCATATTGTTGAAATGATCACCAAAGGACTCCACGTAGTTATATTTCCAGATGCTTTCCAATGCTTTCTTTACGTTCTCTCGTTTCGTGAGATATCCAAGTCCGCAGATATGTGCCATGTATTGTCCGACCAACTGATCGACGAGACATCCTTCGCCAATCTGAAAATCAGGATCTGCTGCACTTTCAGATCCCATTCCGGAAATCAATCCCGCTGCGATTTTACTTCTGTCAGCAATCGGCTGTATCTTTTGAATATAATATTCACCGTTAAATAAATTTTCATCCGTCCATCTACTGCCACTATTAAAAAGTCTTGTACAAGTCATTTCGAAGTCGCGGTCCTTCATAAACTTTGCCATCGCGCTGGCGGCTTTCAATGCGCCGAGATACCAAAATTCTATTTCTGGATTGGGGCCGTAGTATTCGATATCCATTGTATTGTGCTGACATCCTTCCATCACACCATCTCTGTCGGCGTCCCATCCACCGGCAATCCACGCGAACGACAAAGCTTTCTTTACACCGGGCCATTTATTCTTCAGAAACTCATTATCCCCCGATAACTGCCACTCTCTATATACTTTCATTATCGTTCCCATCTGACCATCTGCTGCTGCTATATTCCAATCCTGTCCCTTCTTCAACGGTAGGGATACACGGAAGCTCATGAATCCGGTTTTATCGTTGAGTCCATAGTCGTATTCTATATCACGCATTTTTCTGGCCAGACTTCCAAATAGAAAGGGCGTAGCCTGTTCATAGTTCCATACATGCGTGCAGTTGCCATGACACGAACCAGTTGAATTGAATATTCCTTCCCATCCAAAAAAGTTTCCGTCGCTGGTCCTGAATGTTGTCTGTGTTCTCAGTGTACTGCTATTAAACAACGCGGCTTCTTTGATCGCTTCAGGATAATCGCTTTGAACAATTAGATTTACAAAGTCTACAGTCTTCTTCTCGAGCTCAGGGATTTGTGGCAAGACCTTTTCAGCAACATCCCAGGCATCACTAAAGTTATTGCTATAATAATTGCCCAGAATTTCATCGCTCTTAAAGAACCAGTCCCTCCGGTTTGGAAAATCCCACGTCAGAAAGAACTCGAGTTGCCTGGTTTCGCCTGCAGCAAGCGTTGTGCTGACCGAAAGGCAAGCGCGCGGCCGATCAACCTTATGATCGAATTTGCTATCCTTAAACATACCATCATCTGAAAAATCATCCCACATATCATTCATGTTGGCGTTCCATCCCTTTGGATTAAGCTCTGTCCTGTAAGTGATTTTGTTCTTGCTATCAAATGTTTTTGTAGTCAATGCGATCGTACCCCAGGTGTCTGATTTCTTGTCAACGCTATCTGAAGACATGAGAATTCCTGCCAGGCTTCCCGTTGTTTTGAACGTATTGCGATTACTCTTTGCACCGATGGGATATACATTCTTATTGAAATCAGAAATCATAACATCCGTTCCATCCATTCCTACAAAATTATCCATTGTGCCGGCAACAGCGATCTTCAATGCTTCGTTCGTTTTGTTTGTGATCTCGTACCGGATGATCGCTATAGGGAGGCCACTTTTATCAGCATCACCTGGAATATACGGATTGAACACATGTAATTTGGCAGAGACAGGCATCGCAGGATCTTCAAGATTCACTGTGGCAAATGGATACGCAGTCTCAAAGGTCGAAGTCTTAAATCGCGGGATACCATGATTCGGCGCAAAACTACCTTCAGCTCCTTCATAGTCCGAAAGTGCCAACGGCCCCATGAGTGCTTTCGATAATTTTTTGCCATCACTACCTTCTGTGTAAATCAAAAAACATGGTGCTTGTTTTGGATTATCAGAACCATAAAAACCTTTGCCCGGTTTATTCATGATCTCCACGTCTTTCCATTGACCATTCCCTCCTATTGAGATCGTCCCTGTTCCAATACCACCCACCGGCAATGCGACTTTGTTGGTGTATTGTCCTTCATATGTTTTTAACACGGGCCACTTTTGAGCATGGACGAACACTGCGCTGAAAATCAAACTCAATGCAATAAATGATCTCATAGATTGAAGGTTTTGTGGTAGGAATGCACGGTTAAATTACACTTAATCACGCCTCATTTCAACAAGTGTGTGCGGCATTTGATATACTAGACCGCAGAAATCGCAGAAGTTCTCGAGACGGCAGACTCTGCACGAGGTCCCCTCTCGTGACGGAAAGACTCTGCGACGACGGACCGCGGTGTTGTCCCGGTAGAGATCTACCCAAGGGACCTTGCGCATTTGATGCGACTAACTACAAGTATAGGCAGGACAAGTTTCGTGTCGCTATCCAGGTGCCCGACTTGACGTTTGCTAAGACTTGCGGCAGCCAGTTGAAGTAAAGATCCGCCGGAATTTTCATAACATTGGGCAAAACCATGCAAATGAAAATTGTAATTCCTGATGGATATACATTAAACCCCGGTGACCTCAGTTGGGATGCCATCAGCCAATATGGCGACCTCGATATCTTCGATAGATCGACCGAACCCGAAATGATTGAACGATGTCGGGAGGCCGATATCATTCTTACCAACAAAGCAATAGTATCGAAAGCAGTGATACACAATGCTAAAAATCTCAAGCTGATTTGCGTAACTGCTACAGGCTACAACATCGTTGACATCGAAGCGGCAAGACTGAGAAGTATACCTGTCAGCAACGTCCCCGGATATGGAACAGCGTCAGTCACGCAACATACAATAGCACTGATGCTAGAGATCGCCAATCATGTGGGAAAGAATAGCGCATCTGTGCTGAGCGGTGACTGGGTGGATTGCAAAGACTTCTCTTATACAAAGGGTCCGATCACTGAATTGCAAGGCAAGATCATCGGGATTGTTGGGCTTGGAAAAATCGGAGAGCAAGTTGCCATGGTGGCCAAGGCATTGGGGATGCGGGTACTCTACAGCGGCCGGACAAATAAAAACACAAACATTGCAGAATTTGTGTCACTGGAAGAATTGTTCGGCACAAGTGATGTCATTTCCCTTCATTGCCCATTGACCAAAGAAAATCAATCATTTGTGAATAAGGACTTGCTAAAGCATGTAAAAAAAACAGCGTGGCTTATTAATACTTCTCGTGGCCAATTGATCCACGAACAGGACCTCGCCGACGCACTAGAGCATGATGAAATTGCAGCGGCAGGGTTGGATGTCCTATCGGCAGAACCGCCATCGTCAAATAATCCTTTGCTTCGTGCCAAGAATTGCATTATCACCCCACATACCGCCTGGATCAGTCTGGAAGCGCGGATCCGGATACTCGATGCAACTGAACATAACATTGCCGGTTATCTCAACGGCCATCCAGTAAACGTGGTGAATTGATATCAAAAACAGGAATGTGATTTCCGGGAAAGGTGATATATTCAGGCCCGTTATTGACGGACTAAACCTATCGTTCACAATAAATAGTTTATGAAAATCTACAAGACATCGACCACCGTTATTATTGAATCGAACGGAGCCAAATATAATGCAGGATCAATTGATTGGGACCACCTGATCAATCGCGATGACCTCGCTTCACATCTGGCGATACTGATTAAAACTTCGAAAGAAGTAAGCGAACAATGGTTTGGAGAGCAGATTCTCGAAGCACCAATTGAAACCCAGGAGATATGGGCCGCTGGCGTAACGTATCTCAGAAGTCGCGATGCTAGAATGGAAGAATCAAAAGATGCTGGAGGTGGCACATTTTACGACAAGGTATATGCGGCCGAACGGCCTGAACTTTTTTATAAAGCCAATAAGCATCGGACAGTGGGACCGTTCGGCAAGGTTCGGATAAGAAAAGACTCGTCGTGGGACGTTCCTGAACCTGAATTAACATTATTTATGAGTTCGTCTGGGGCTATCGTTGGTTATACAGTCGGCAACGATATGAGTTCACGTAGTATTGAGGGTGAAAATCCACTCTATCTTCCGCAGGCGAAAGTGTACGATGGCTGCGCAGGACTTGGGCCATGCATCTATGTTCCTGGAAAGCCAATCGACGAAAAGGCTCTTATAACACTCGAAATCAAAAGAGCGGGAAAGAGTGTTTTCAAAGATTCAATCTCGATTGACAGAATGAAGCGCAAACATATTGAGCTCGCGGCATACTTGTTTATGGAATGCAGTTTTCCGTCCGGTGTGTTTATGATGACTGGCACTGGGCTTGTTCCTCCCAATGACTTCACTGTTACTGCCGGAGATGAAATCAACATCACGATTGAACATATCGGTACGTTGGTAAATATTGTTGCTTAATAAAATAACGTTTCACAATTACGAAGTCTCAGAATGAACATCTCAGGAAAACAAATCATCGAAGGAAAATATACGGCATCGGGAAGTGATACTTTTGAATCTATTCGCGCAGCCACGCTACAACCTATGGGCTACACCTTTCATGAGGCGACAGACAAGGAAATTGACGATGCAGTCGCCGCCGCCGCAAAAGCCTTTCCAGTGTTCAGGAAGACAGATTATGGTGCGCGCGCATCGTTCCTGAGAAGCATCGCATCTGAAATAGAAGCATTGGGAGATGAGTTCATTGAAATCGCTTCCGCAGAATCCGGTCTTGGATTAGAACGGCTCAAGGGTGAAAGAATGCGAACAATGAATCAGCTTAAAGCATTTGCTTCATTTATTGAAGATGGAAAGTGGGTTGATCCGATCATCGATAAAGCTGATCCGGAGCGCAAGCCATTGCCAAAGCCCGACCTCAGACAAATGCAGATACCACTCGGCCCCGTAGCTGTTTTTGGCGCCAGTAATTTCCCGTTTGCATTTTCAACAGCGGGCGGAGACACGGCGTCAGCACTGGCTGCCGGATGCCCTGTAGTGTTTAAAGCTCATCCAGCCCATCCCGCAACGTGTGAAATGGCCGCAACGGCCATCCTACGCGCCGTTCAGAAATCGGGACTTCCAGCGGGAACATTTTCCATGGTTCACGGTAAATCGAATCGGATTGGAAGTGCTTTGGTAGTACATCCGTCAATTAAAGCCGTTGCGTTTACGGGTTCATTCAAAGGTGGCAAGGCACTGTACGATCTTGCGGTAAGGAGGCCTGAACCGATACCGGTATATGCAGAAATGGGAAGTGTAAATCCTGTGCTGATCTTATCATCCATTGGAAAAGGAAAGAGTGACGTCGCGGCAAAGCAATTGGCGGGATCGATCACATTAGGATCAGGGCAGTTCTGCACAAATCCCGGATTACTACTAATGAAAGACGAACCCGAAACACATCGTTTTCTGACGCAGGTATCCGAAGAACTTGCCGCAATACAACCTGCAACGATGCTGACTGAACCGATTCAAAATGCATATATCAAAGGGATCGGACATCAAAGAAAAGTGGCAGGTGCGACGGGGTTGAACGATGAACCTACCGGAAAGCCCACGCCACATTTGCTAAAGATCAACGCAAAGGATGCTATCGCGAGTCCGGAGGTGTTGGAAGAAGTTTTTGGTCCATCGTCTGTGGCGGTGATATCCAATGATGTGAATGAACTGGCAGCATTCTGTGCAACATTGCAGGGTCAGCTTACGGCAACCATCCTCGGTGAGGATGCTGAAATGGAAGCGGCAGGCCCAATTATTGAAGCTCTAAAGGAAAAGGTCGGAAGGATCATTATTAACGGTTACCCTACTGGTGTGGAAGTCTCACCAGCAATGGTCCATGGTGGTCCCTTCCCCGCTACAACCGATTCTAGGTCGACTTCTGTGGGAACAACAGCTATATATCGATTCACAAGACCAATTTGTTTCCAGAATTTTCCGAGTTCTCTGCTGCCAAAAGAATTGCGATAGCCTCGTTGACAATTACACTCTGTTGAATTTGTACGGATAGACCTTTCCAGAAGCCCACTGGGCAACGTAAAGGTTTTCGTCTTTATCCACACAGACGTCATGCGGATTCTTAAAGATTTTATCCGCTTGCGACATTGCTGTAATTTTTCCAGAGGCATCGTATTCCGGTGCCGTTCCGCCCAGGTTAGAGACAACCCGGTTTTGTTTGTCGAGAATTGTAACAAAGCCGGTATCCTCGGCTGCCAACGTAGGTGAACGCAGCACGGCAGCATAAAGATGATCTCCTTTAATGACCGGACGACAAACACATGCACCTGGCAGTTCGATCTTTCCGATAAATTTGCCATCCATTGTAAATGTCTTGAAACAATTTCGCGTACGATCAGTTACCAAAAGTGTAGGCAAACCGTTGCGTCTGTCAATGGTAATTCCGTGCGCGTTGTCCAAATGCTCGTCTCCATCGCCCCTTCCGCCAAAGTAATTTAAGAATTTGCCATCCTTATCGTAATGAAGAATGTATTGAGATCCATATCCGTCTGCAATATAAAAGTCGCCCTGATCCGTAACGGCTACTTCAGTTGGAACAAATGATTCCGGTTTTGGATAAAGGTTGTCTTCTTTCGGAGGATCGATCGTGAGCATTGTTTTCTTTCCGTCAAGGGATGTTTTGTATACCTGATGCTTCGCTGTGTCTGTAATAAATAAAGTATCATGCCACAACGTCAATCCGTGTGCTCCAGGATATGAATTTCCCCAAGTCGATAAAAGCTTTCCGGATGTGTTGAACATCATGACGTTGTTCTTCGTCTCGTTAGTAAGAAGAATGATTTTTCCGGAAGCATCCTGAACCATCTCGTGACAATCATTGACTGGATTCTTCAAAGGATCAGCTTTGCACCATTGAGTATCCAATGCATATTTCATTCCGTTATGTCCATAGACGTTTTGATTGCCTTTTGCGAACAGGTCGCGCGTGATATGAACACTGGCTGCTGCAGTAAGCGCCGCACTTTGAATAAACTTTCTTCTTTTCATGGTGATGTTCTGTTAAGCTTAATTACCCTTAAGTTTGGACTCCAGCCAAAGACTAAGTTTCTCACGTTGCTCCGGATAAGTCCAGTGACCAGTCTCAAGCGCAAGGTAAAGTTCTTTCGGAGACTGAATAACACTGTAGACCGAATACATTGAAGTCGGTGGACAAGTTTCGTCATTAAATCCCCACGAATAAATTCCGGGAACTTTCAGAAGGCGTGCAAAATTGACGACATCATAGTACCCCACAGTTTCAATCTTTTCCTTTGTATTGTTGAAAGGGAGATTACTCTTGTCGAAAAGATGGGGCCAGCCGCCTGCCCGGTTGTTCAGATAGCCCGTCATGTCACTAAGGGCCGGATAGAAGGATGCAAGATACTTCACGCGTTTGTCCAATGCCGCTGTAATGATTGACAATGCTCCACCCTGGCTTCCCCCGGTGACAGCGAGATTAGAACCATCATATTGCGGAAGACCGACCAGAAAATCATTTGCCCTCACACAGCCCAGGTAGACCCGTTTGTAGTAATATCGATCTTTGTTGTCAAGGTTATAGTTGAAATAACCATTCAATGCGCCTGCGCCGAGGTCAGTGTATACACCCGGATCCATCGTTACAGGTATCCCGTGAATTCCAATTTCAAGCGTGATCATTCCTTTCTCAGCCATAGCAACATCGCCAGCATAAGGACGGACGCCAGCACCGGGAACTTTCAAAAGCGCTGGATATTTTCCTTCTTTCTTCGGAACACACAGGATCCCATACATCCTGACACCGAGCTTGAAATTTTGGATATTGACCTGATACACATTGACGTTCTCAGTACAACGTTCTGTTAGCAGAATCATCTTTGCGTCCAGCGGTATGGTTGCGAGATCAGCTTTGGCTTTGTCCCAGAATTGAGTAAAGTCGGATGGGTTTGCAACGGTCGGCTTGATAGAGATCGGATCAACACCGGCCGTTCCCAAACCGCGATACGTTTTGCCGTCGACTTCTGCTTCTACAACACAACGAAGAAATCCCGGAATTTTAAGAGACCCCCCATCGATAGTAAGCACACCCTTTGGTAAGACCACGCCTTCTTTCGTTATCGTCGGATCAAGTTTTTCCAGCCCAACCTGATAGTTGATCTTCGCGTCTTTAATTGGGTTTCCATCTTCAAGAACAGTGATGGAAAATTTTATCGACTCTCCCGACTTGTAAGTCCAATTGCTGTGATCCGGTGCAACAACAACTTTGACACGCTGCTCAATAGGCTGAGCAAGAAGGTCAAACGTACTCGCGACAAAAAATACAACGAACGGTAACTGTAAATACTTTTTCATGAAATTCAATTTGGATGACAATGAACTAAATATAGAACATTAAATGTCGAACCGCCCAATCTAATTGACGATCTGACCGACAAGAAGACATCGCGATACAGGACACAACAGGAAACACTAATTGCTGCCCATCTTTAAAACAATTTTCCCGGTATGATGGCTCGATTCTATCAAATGATGCGCTGCTACAGCTTCCATGAACGGCATTACCTTATAAACAACCGGCTTCACTTTTCCTGTTCTTAACCAAGGCCAAACAATCGATTCAAGTTCGGTTGCAATAGACGACTTGAAAACCACGTCTCTATTTCTTAGCGTAGAACCTGTTACCGTAAGACGCTTTCTTAAGATCATAGAAAGTTTTATTGTTGCTGTTTCTCCTCCGGTATGATTAATCATAACCAGTCTTCCTTCTTCAGAAAGCATGTCCAGATTATCAGGAGCGTAGGGACCGCCGATGATATCCAATATAACATCGACACCATTTCCATTAGTTACCTCATGCATTACGTCTTTGAACACTTCGCGTTTGTAGTTGATCGCCAGGTCAGCACCAAGCGCTATACAGAATTGACATTTTTCATCACTACCCGCAGTCGTGTAAACTTTGGCACCCCATGCTTTCGCCAGCTGTATCGCAGCGACACCAATACCACCACCACCCCCGTGAACAAAAAATCTTTCACCAGGCTTGAGTCTTCCACGATCGATTACATTGCTCCAAACGGTGAAGTATGTTTCAGGCAACGAGGCTGCTTCTTCAAAAGACAAATTTTCGGGAATGGGTAAACACTGACCCTCTGGTGCAACACAGTACTCAGCATATCCGCCGCCATTCAGCAACGCACAAACCTTATCTCCGTTTTTCCAACGGCGACAATTACCTCCAACTGACTCAATGACACCTGCAACTTCCAATCCTGGAATATCAATCGGAGCACCAGGTGGTGGTGGATAGTGACCTTTTCGCTGGATGACATCCGGCCAATTGATCCCTGCGGCAACGACCTTGATCAAAACATCGTGAGAACCAATCATCGGTATGGGTCGCTCCATCACTTCAAGTACTTCTGCTGCTCCTGGTTTTGTAATGACAACTGCTTTCATTTTGTGTTGCTTTATATCTATTGATTATCGTCTCAACTCTTCAATCACACTGACAATATTTGACAATCCTTTCTTCAGGTGGGTCGAAGTGTCCCAGCCATATCCAATGCGTATATGCCTGGCGTCTTCATCAAACCAGTGGCCTCTACCCACATAGGTTTTGTATTTTGACAGCAATACGTCATGGAATTGTTGGACGTCAATTGTAATTTCATTCTTGATTCTAGGGAAACAAACACATCCACCCTGGGGTTCTACCCATTCAAGGACGTGTTGGTTATTCATGAACGTTTTTAATATCTGCAAGTTAGAACCAATCTGCTCTTTGACACGTGCGAACAAAAGATCCTTCTTTGCAAGATAGGTATACGCTATATGTTCGTCGACCACCGAGTTGGTGATAAATATCTGTTCCTTCGCGGCCAGAAAAGTTTCCATCAAAGCGGTGTCTTTCGCAATGATCCAACCGATTCTGATGCCTGGCAGTCCGTATGATTTTGACATGGAAGTAACACTGATCACGCGGTCCGACAAAGATGCGGCGAGCGGCAACGGTTGATGGAAATACATTTCACGATAAGTTTCATCCATGAGTAACCAGATGCCTCGTTGTTCAACCATGTCAATAATAGCCCGCAAGGTATCGGCATCAATGCATACTCCAGTCGGATTATGGGGGTATGTCAAACTGATGAGCTTTGTATTCGACTTGATGAGACCGGCAAGTTCTTCGACGTCGATTTGATAGTTATGCTCAAACCTGAGATTGAGAAAATCAACATCAGCGCCTATCATTCTTGGGGTTTCGATATTTGTTGAATAGTTGGGTTTCGCCACGATGATGTGATCACCTTTTTCGAGTAATGAGGTTGCAACTATAAAAAGTGCTGGCGCTGCTCCCGGTGTTATCAAAACGTGCTTTTCATTTACCCCTGACTGCGCCGCGACGATTGATCGCAACTCAGGTTTGCCATAATGATCTCCGTAAAATAATAACAGGTCCTCGACCTGTATGCCTAATGCGCTCAGGCGTTGATCAGTGAATGAGCTCTCTGAAAGATTGCATTCAATATTGTCATAACCGATACCTTCCGGAGCCTCCACCTCGATAGGCATTCTTCGATATTTCATGGAGGTCAAAGTCGGGAATAATCAGGCGAATCCCAAGCGCTCTAAATCTAATTGGATCAGCCTCACATCCGCCACGGCGGATTCCGGAATTCTCAATCAATGTCATTCACGTTAGGCAGTTGGGACTGTTGATTACAGAAGCCGGAAGATCAACGCGCTTAATCCACGCTCCTTGCAAGATGCACGGTGGACACAGTAACTGATAATTCATAATTGTCACAGCACCATTAGGGCTATGACACGACCTGTTTCATGTTAATGCTAAAATCCTGACAATTAATTCAGACAATCAGATCGAGCGAATCGTCGTCGAAGCTGGAGACCTGACTAACTTTATTTTGCCTTAGAATTTCCAGCACTTCCTCCTCTTTGATTGGAGGAAATTCGGCGTATAGATTGATGACCGCGTTGGGTTCAATGGTAAGATAAATGATTGCTTCAATATAGTCGGCAATGGTGCGCGCGGCCTCGGGTGTGATATTCGGAACTGCAACAACGATCTTACTCGGACGGAGTTTTCGAACCGACTTCAAACACGCCAACATCGTATCACCCGTGCGCAGCATATCGTCAACCAGGATAACCGGCCTTCCAGCTAAAGATACTTGCTGCCTTTCCATATCGTAATGTTTGTTTTGCATCTTGATCACATGCTGAAGCATTTGTATCTGATGATAGATATAGTCCTGCGGAAATTTGTGATCTGGGTCTCTGATTACAACCGAGTCGTTACTGACAGCGCCGATGGTTTTATGTGCATCAGCCGGGTGCTTTATTTTCTTGCAGGGTATGACATCAAGAGGAAGATTTAAAAGATCAGCAAGGTATGAGCCCATGTGAATTCCCCCGCCTGGAACAGCTAACACTACAGCATTAGAGTTATTAAACTCCATGAGCCGCTCACCCAGTAAATAAGCTGCATGCTTTCTGTTTTGAAAGTATGCTGCATTGTTGGCTACCACTGCTGACTTCATACCATTAGAGTTTAGTGATGATGCTCGAGTTTAAAAAATACCCCTGATTATAAGGGTGTTCAGACTAAATCGTCATCGTTAAATGACTAATGAATTTCGCAATATTTTGTGCACACTCCCTACTAAAATCATAAATATTATCTGAACGCGCTATTTCTTAAACAAACTGAAGTGAGAGGCTGAAACTGGCTGTAGACCTTTGTTGAGTTTGGTCCCCATACATGATCATTCATCGTTAGAGGCAGCATCTTCGACGGCAAAAACAACCTGACTGTTGGGTCCAGAAGTCGGGCAGGTGATCCTCTTCCTTGAACATGAGCGGGTCAAAAGTGCCTACCGGCAATGTCGTGTCGGTATCAAATGCATGATTAATGCCAGGCGCATGCACAGGTTCTCTATGAAAGCACTCGTTCGTGCGCACAATTAAACACGCTAGATTAAATACGACTCGACGATATTATAATCGCAGACATGAGTCTATGTCAATTCATTTATCCCAAATATTAATAACAAATACCGGATGCCAGCATTGGTGTTTTGAAGATTACGACAAACGATGAAAATATCTTTATTTGTGACGGCGTTAAATGATCCTATCACACACGAACCATGGACAGAATTTATTTATCACAGTATCGGGATCTTGTTTGCCGAAAGTTCATGATTGGCGAACAATCAAAACTCCGTCAGCGAGAGTTCGAATATCTCGCAGATCAAATCGAACAAAGTTCCGGCATTCGCCTTAGCATTTCAACGTTAAAAAGGATCTGGCGCGAACATAATACCCAGTTGCCGCACGTATCAACGCTCAATGCTTTGGTCTCCGTGTTGGGGTATGTAAACTGGGTGGATTTTAAGCAAGCACAGGTGACCGCCATGACCGCCATTCGGTCGCCAACGCAAAGCACCGACACTGATGAACGCGAATCCGTAGAAGCTGTCGTGTCTGACGTGCCAGAACCAATCAAATCAGAAAATACAAGACGCCAATTGCCAAAGCTTTGGTTGTCGATTGTACCCCTGGTACTGATCGGTGGCTTTCTCTTTGTAAATGGATTCGTAAAACCTGTGCGAAAGAAACTAGAGCTACCTGCGGTAATTCCCTTCACAGCCGATAAGACCGTGACCAGCGGCGTGCCGAATACAGTGCAATTCAAGTATGATGTGAGCGGAATTCGAGCCGATAGTTTTTTTATTCAGCAATCATGGGACCCACGAAACAAAATACGCGTTGATCCCGCAAAGCAGTATTTTTCTTCCATTTATTATCTGCCAGGTTTTCATCGCGCCAAACTGATCGTCAATGACACCGTCGTTGCTAAGGCGAGGATTCACATCAAGACCGATGGCTGGTTTGGTGTTGCCGAATACGATCAGAAAATCAACTTGCCATTATATCCTGAGATACGAAGGGCTATGAGTAACGGCAAAATTCACATTGCTGCCGCGCAGTTAAAAGATATGGGCATGGATCTCACCAAGCCATTTCAACTTCGTTACTATAACATTCGCGACTTTGATGATATTACAAGCGACTATTTTACGCTTGAGACCAGGGTAAAGAGTGACAGCAGTATCAACGTTGCTTGCCCCTTATATACCGCCGTACTTGTCACCGAAGAACATATCTTTTTTTACCCGTTAACACTTCCGGGATGTGTTGGTGAACTTGTATTAAAATCTGGCGAAGTATATCACGACGCAAGAGAAACAGATCTGTCAGCGTTTGGATGTAACGTGTATGACTGGCAAACCTTAAAGGTGGAGAACTCAAACAGGTCGACCAGAATTTTCTTGAATGAAAAACTCATCCATGAAATTGCTTACAAAAAGGACTTCGGCAAAATCGTCGGACTGATTTTGTCCTTCAACGGCCCGGCTGCTGTTGATGAGGTGAAACTTTGGAATAAACAGGGTAAGGAGATATTTGCAGACGCTTTCGACAACGGGGAAACCCAGTAGAGCGTGATGCCTCAAGCTTATAGTCCTGCGCGTTTCGCGATGGAAGGTCTTACCGCTTCTTGAAGGTGGTTTTGATCGCCGAAAAGCTACTTGAAACCTATAAGGTGAAAAAGCAAGCCTCGTTGTTCAGGCGCAAAGCTTGAGGCCGGCCCTCCTGTCCTCGCTCCTGCTGCACCGCGTTTAAGCCCAAAATCGGATGGGAAGACTAGTGCTCCGGGTTGACAAAGCGAGATGATACCAGGACGCAAAATGAATTTAAGGGCGCAACGCCTTTACCGGCATTTTTTCGAGATCGAGGATCGCACTTTTCCTTATCTTTGCAACCTTATTTTCAATCCAAATCATGATTGCTGCTAATAATCTGTCGCTACAGTTCGGTAAGAGGGTGCTGTTTGATGACGTGAACTTGAAGTTCACTCCCGGAAATTGCTATGGTGTTATCGGTGCAAACGGTGCCGGCAAATCGACATTCCTGAAAATACTTTCTGGCGATGTCGACCCAACCAGGGGATCCGTAAGCATCGAACCTGGTAAGCGCCTGGCCGTACTCAGACAAAATCACTACGAATTTGATGAGACTCCGGTATTGGATACTGTGATGATGGGGCATTCCAAACTCTGGAGTATCATGAAAGAGAAGGACGCGATCTACGAGAAACCCGACTTTTCAGAAGCCGATGGAATTCGCGCTTCGGAGCTTGAAGCCGACTTCGCAGAAATGGATGGATGGAACGCACAATCTGATGCGGCCGCGTTGCTGAGCGGTTTGGGAATTACAGAAGATGATCATTACAAGCTCGTAAAATCGCTGAGTGGGAATCAGAAAGTTAGGGTTTTGCTTGCGCAGGCGATTTTCGGAAATCCCGATATCCTTATACTTGATGAACCTACCAATGATCTGGATATTCACACTGTATCATGGCTTGAAGACTTCCTGCTTGATTTCAAAAATACAGTCATCGTCGTTTCTCACGACCGACACTTTCTGGACACAGTTTGTACACACGTCGTCGATATTGATTTCAGCGCCATCAGGTTGTTTAGCGGTAACTACTCGTTCTGGTATCAGTCGAGTCAATTAGCTTTATCACAGAAGTCTTCAGCGAATAAGAAGGCAGAAGACAAAAAGAAAGAACTTCAGGAATTTATCGCACGCTTCAGCGCCAACGCATCAAAATCCAGGCAGGCCACCAGTCGGAGAAAGCTGTTGGACAAAATCAATGTTGATGACATTCAACCATCGACACGACGTTATCCAGGTATCATCTTTCAACAAAAGAGAACTGCTGGTGACCAGATTCTGACCGTCGATAACCTCGGCTTCACACTTGATGGCACGAGGCTCTTTAAGGGCGTAAGCTTTTATGTGAACAAAGGCGACAAGATCGCAGTCCTTAGCAACGACAGTCTTGCGATTACATCGCTGTTCCAGATATTGACTGGTGAGCTAAAACAGACTACGGGCGAATTCAAG
Source organism: Chryseolinea sp. (assembly GCA_039916665.1). GTDB lineage: Bacteria > Bacteroidota > Bacteroidia > Cytophagales > Cyclobacteriaceae > Chryseolinea. The sequence continues at coordinate 26,584 of JBDSKX010000066.1, forward strand.
TTCGGTCAGACGATCACAACGGCCTACCTACCCGTTAACAACGAAAAGTTTTTCCAGTCTGAAGACAATCTGATTGATTGGCTCAGGCAGTACGCTGATGACGAAAACAAAGACGAGATATATGTCCGTGGATTTCTAGGAAAGATGTTATTCTCTGGCGAAGAAGTGTTCAAGAGATGTAATGTGCTTTCGGGTGGAGAAAAGGTTCGTTGTATGGTCTCCAGAATGATGCTTGCTGGTGGTAACGTTCTAATATTGGACGAACCTACCAACCATCTTGATCTCGAGTCGATTACGGCATTCAACAATGCATTAAAAGATTTTCCCGGGACGGTCATCTTCACTTCACATGATCATGAATTTACTCAGACTGTTGCGAATAGAATCATTGAGCTGACACCTAACGGAATGATCGACAAATTGATGACTTACGACGAATACATCACGAGTGATAAGGTATCAGAACAAAAGGAGTTATTGTACGCATAGCCATAAACACATCGGTCCAGGACAACCGTCAGCTATCCTGGACCTCAGTAAAACACCCCCATTAAAGGGACCAGGAACGGTCCCAGAATCTTTATATCGTTTTATTATTACATTCTTTATCATCCATTTTTCCACATCAGTCCAGGATAACTTTTCAGGTTACCCTGGACCTCTGTAAAACACCCCCATTAAATGAGACCAGAACGGTCCCAAAATCTTTATTCGGCTTACGCCTCAATATTATTTTTTACCCTGACCGCTTTCATCAATGCGCACATAAACATATTGCATTGTGTCGGCGTTTGATTTCTTGGTTTTAGTATGCTGCTGCATTGTCATTGCTTCGCCATCAAATCCTATCGTCCATTCCACGATTTTCTTTGACTCATGCTTGGCATCATCACTATTCACCTGGCTCTCCAAATACAGCACGTTTTGGTTCTCATTAAGTCTATAAGAACCACTATCCATTGCAACCGTTTTATTTACATAACGACCATCAGACCGAAATTCAATCCACTGTCCTGAAGTCGGATTTTTAGCCACTTCAGTTTTCCCGGACAGAATTTTCTGAATTTTCCAGGTGCCTAGTATACGTTGAATATTTTTATTGGGTGATGCCTTCTCAGGTTGTGCATTAGCGACTACGCTTGCCAGAAGAAGTACTACTGCTAACCATACATTGTTTCTTTTCAACGACATACTTTTATATACAATCTGATGATAGAATTGTAAAAACCATGCCGTTGTGCCAAAGTGGCCGGAATTCAGTGGTTTACAGGTTTTTTAAGACATGGTGGATGATTCTGCGAAAATAATTCTACACGGCATGGTAAAGATTTATACAGTTTGCAATATTTCGCCACGTTTATCGACCCATACGTGTGAACGAACCTATGACTAAAAATAAAGTTACCCTGGCCTATGTCTTCAAGACTATTGTATGGCCCCGAAAAAATCTTCTCTTCGTTGGACTGCTCCTGATTGTAATCAGTCGCCTTGCGAGTCTGGTCCTTCCTGGCGCCAGTAAGTACCTGATGGATGAAGTTATTGCAAAGCATAACGTCGAAATGCTCAAGATTCTCATGGCGTTTGTCGTCGGTTCAATTTTGATCCAGGCTATTACTTCATTTCTATTGACCCGATTGCTTAGCGTTGAAGCGCAGCAACTGATATCAATATTGCGCGCTAAAGTTCAACGCCACCTGTTGTTATTACCGATCCGGTTTTTTGATAATAACAAGTCAGGCGCACTGGTCTCTCGTGTGATGAATGACGTTGAAGGCGTACGCAACCTCGTCGGTACTGGTCTTGTGCAACTCGTCGGAGGATTGATGAGTGCGGCAATATGTCTGGTACTGCTCATCAGAATCAGTCCTTTGATGACACTATATGTGCTTGCCCCTGTAATTATATTCAGCCTGATCTCCCTCCGCGCCTTTTCGCTCATACGCCCAATCTTTCGTGAACGTGGTGTGATCAATGCTGAAGTAACGGGCCGTTTAACCGAAACACTTAATGGCGTACGCGTGATCAAAGGGTTCAATGCCGAAGATCAGGAGATCAAGACGTTTGAAAACGGCGTCAACAAAATATTTCTGAACGTAAAAAAGAGCCTGACTTCGACCAGCCTTGTAACAAGTTCAGCCACGTTTCTTTTGGGGCTTGCCTCTGCAGGCATCATGGGCATCGGCGGATATCTGATCATTGAAGGACAAATGACCTTCGGCGATTTCTTAGCGTTCACCTTGTACCTCGGATTTATGATCGCACCCATTGTGCAGATGAGTAATATCGGAAGTCAGTTGACAGAGGCTTTCGCAGGACTTGACCGCACAGAAGAACTATTGAGTCATGAACCTGAAGATGATCCGGCAGTTCGTATTAATAAGATTGGAAATATTTATGGCGATGTCGTCTTCGAAGGCGTGTCGTTCGAGTATGATTCCGGCAAGGCTGTTCTCAAGAACATTTCTTTTAAAGCCCCAGCCGGAACGGTTACTGCGCTGGTGGGGACTTCTGGGTCTGGTAAGACGACAATCGCCGGACTTGCTGCTTCGTTCCTCAATCCTATGACTGGTATGATTACGGTAGATGGTAACGACCTTAGCATAGTATCGCTTGCCAGCTATAGAAGTCAGTTGGGAGTAGTGCTGCAGGACGACTTTCTATTTGAAGGTACTATTCGTGAGAACATACTTTTTCCACGGCCACAGGCAACCTCAGACGATTTGTTAAAAGCGGTGAAGGCTGCGCACGTTCATGAATTCACCGACCGGTTTGAGAAGGGATTGGATACGCTTATAGGAGAACGAGGTGTAAAACTCTCAGGTGGACAACGCCAGAGGATAGCCATTGCCCGGGCAATATTGGCCGATCCCAGGATCTTGATCCTGGATGAAGCAACCTCAAACCTGGACACGGAGAGTGAAAGTCTGATACAGGATAGTCTTAAACTTCTGATGAAGGGACGAACAACCTTCGTCATCGCGCACAGATTAAGCACGATCCGTCAAGCTGATCAGATACTGGTCATTGAGCATGGGTCGATTGTAGAGCGCGGTAGTCATGAACAATTAATAGCAGCGAAGGGCAGGTACTTTGATCTTTACACGTATCAGGCAAGGATATAACCATCATAACCTTCGCCATCTTATCGTTCATTTAGCGTCGTATAACGTTGCTCATCAAAAAATTTAATGTCATAGTTCAATAGTGAATAGATTATTCTTTAACTTTTGGGTACTAAACATTTAATTGCTATGGCAAAGAAAGCTAAGAAGACAGCTAAAAAGTCGGCAAAGAAGCTGGCAAAGAAGTCAACTAAAAAGGTAGCTAAGAAAGCAGCCAAGAAAGTTGTTAAGGCTGCAAAGAAGACAGCCAAAAAAGCAGCAGCAAAGAGGCCCGCTAAGAAGGCTAAATCTGTTGCCAAAAAAGTCGGCGCCAAGGCGAAGGCGATTAAGAAGACTGTTGTCTCCAGGGCCAAAGCAATTAAGAAAGCAGTAGTCAAGAGGGCCAAGGTGTTCTCGAAAGCTACAGCAGCAAAAGCGGTCGAAGTAAAGGATGCAGTAGTAGACACAGCGTCAACTATGGCTACCGCTGTTTCAGACAAAGTTTCTGATGCTAAAGAAGCAATCGAAAACAAAGCTTCCGAGATCAAGACCGATCTTTTTGGGGCATAGCACGCTACCTTATCGAAATAATGAAAGAGGCTGCCGATGGTAGCCTTTTTTATTGCTCTTGATTTTCAAAAGCAGGCGATGTTGGCAGACTTAAATTATTTACCTAAGTAATAAATGAACGCTAAGAATGGAGCATTACCCATTTAATGTGTAATCATACCTTTTCAATTACTGGGTATCTTGTTGTAGCAAGTCTCACCCTTCTCACCTATTTGCCCATGATCATCATCCATTTGTCCGTTCTACGCGCTCGATTTTTTCTGCTTTCGTCGTCGACCGCAGATTGATCCGGAATGCCTTCAAACATTGGTCATGACTCCGCGAGGTTTCTGAGATATTGCACCTGACCTTCATCCTGTAAATCCAGCGATTCATTCCACGGAAGATGGGACCATTTATTGGCGCTTGTATCTCCCATCCAGAACAAAGGTCTATCTGTCTCGGGTGAAAAGATATCTTCCGTTCACGCCTACTTTCAATCACATCAGTAGGAATACGACTGCATAACATTAGCAAACATCTAAATGCTTTTTCGTTCACTACTTTGACAACAGCCGATGATCAATTTGCACGGCATACGGTCATCCAAATCAAAAACCTATTTGGCATCCTGTCTGTTTCCGGACTTCACAAATCTTATGCATCTTACATCTCCGCCTAATTTTATTAATGCAAGGTAAACGCCATCGGGAAGTCTGGAGCAATTCACGCGCTGAACATAGTTTGATTCAGGCAAGCTTAGGAAATCCTGAGAACTGACACGCTGGCCATCTGAATCCAAAATACTAACATCTGAAATCGAAGTGTCTTTAGTCCGCAACGTAAACGACTCAGTCACTGGATTGGGATACATCGAAATCACATTGTCTTTAACGTGCGATTCCTTCAGCAATACCAAAGAATCAGCCGAAATGCAGGCATCATATTTAGGTGAGTACAAATAGCCACCTTTTGCTGGCGGCATAAAAACCTGTTCAATGTTTAAACCTGCATGATCAATCAAAGCCAACGAATCACTGTCATTAACTGCTTCCATGTCAAAATTCCCGGTCTGCATCTCATCGGGACTGATTAAACGTTTCACCTCGATTGTAACGCTTTGTAAATCCGAAATACAACCATCTGACGCTGTCCCACACACAAAATAAGTCATCGGCTTCCGCAACGGCGCTGTCACTAGCGTCGATGAATCCGACAAGAGTATTTTGCATCGAGCGTCTTCAAACCACTTTATCTTCAAATTACCTCCATTGACGCTGGCGCTCAGCGTTGCAACCTGACCATCACATACCGCATCAGGTCCATCCACTGAGATGGCAGGGAATGTGATCGCGACATTCTTTATAAGCCTACCGCCACATTCGGAAGTTACCCTAACTTGAAACACCTTCTGATCAGCAAAGTCCAACGAGTCATGAAGGTTAAATTCGATCTTGTCGGTGGCTTCGCATTTAATTGACGCTGTCAGTTGATGATGATCCTTCCAAATGCTATAAGTCAGGCCATGAACCGTCCCGCTGATTTTAAGCCTTGATGGCTGGTTCCGACAAGCCATAATTTCCAGCGCTGAAGTCAATGGTTGCAAGGATGGCGTTGTGCCTATAATACCGAATCTCGCTTGCATAGCAACACGATCATCGTCCACGACCAGAATGTCAAGGGGATGGCCATCTTTCATTTTAAAAGTTGAATCATAGAGATGGTCGATCAGGAAATAGTTGAGTGTTTCCAGACCCGACCGAGCGTTTATAGTCAGGGAAAATTTGCCTGCTTGCAGTCCCTTGATTGAAATTGGAATCTCCTCACCGCACGGGAATTTTTGATTCGCCTGAATCGCCAGATCTGGCAGACCATGATTCATCCAGGCGAGATTAATGTGATCATTCGATAACTTAACGCCATCCCACCGATCCAACGAATCACTGGCATCGTGTCTGACTTTGAACACGGCCTGGTCGGACAATGAATCTTGCTGCAATATTAACGTGAAAGCTGGAATCGATTCTACCCTGCGTCTATAAAACTCAGCTCCCGCATTACCTTTGGCGAACTCATTTACTTTTAAGCCGGGGGCTTCACCGATAGCCCTTACCCAAAACGACTGCCCGGATGCAATTCGCGCTCCCGCGATATCGCCATCATCGCCATCGGTATAGTGGTACACGCCACTGCCACCATTGTCGCGTATTGAGATCACCTCAGACACATTGATTTTACTCCAGCCATTTGCATTTATTCCACCCCATCCTATTGAAGACGCGTATGGATTGCCCACAAGATTCCAACCATGGCCGTCGCCAGGCCCCGATGTAAAATTCACTGGCATTACAATTTCTCCCTGATTCAGTGTACCTACATAGTCAATGATGGTTGGAGTGTCGCCATTTCGAATGAATGCGGCATAGCCCTTGCCCGGTAATAACTTGTATGAAGACGCCATGCCACTTGCCGGAATTCCTTTCCATCCTGCTGCCAATCCTCCAACAGACTCGTCATACTGAAAGAGTGATGGCGCACCTGAATTGATATTGGTGCCAGTACTTGGATTGCTGAACGTGCCGGTAACTGGGAAATTATCCATAAGCATTTCTACAGATCCGTCTGAAACAGGGCAAGACAGGTATCGGTAAATTCTTCCTTCACCACTCATAAATCTTTGGATAATCACATCACCGTCAACTGCCGAGCCTTCCGGAATTGGTTTCACATACGCCGTTTGGTCGGGTGCGTCGCCACTTGATAGTAACGTTAGAAATCCATTGGACTTGACATACGTGTTTGTTGTTACGATCTCCAAATCGGATCGAATGCTTGCAGCGCTGATGAGGTCGACAACACCACCACCAGCTTTGTCGATTAGAAGCCGGTCGAAAGTCAGACCTGATCCATTCAAGGTTTGGTGACGACTTCCGGACAGATGTAATACGCCGTTGAATTCTGTATCAGATTCGAACGAAGCATCCCCATTAATAGACATCTTATGCAAACCCATCACAAGCTTCCCGCGAAGGACTGTAACACTACCAACATTTGCGAGATCTGTTCCCAGTGTTAACGCCTCTGCGTTGTTAGCCACCAGGTCGACACCAGTAGAAGGATGGCCGTTGCCAATGACTTGACTTGACGATGCATTATATTCAATGCTGCTGCCCGGCTCAAATGTCCTTGGTCCGGGTATGAGGATGTTTCCTCGGTCAGACAATTGGATGGCTCCCGCAGGTTCAATCGAGCCTACTGCCAGGTTACCATTGACTGTAAGTGATCCTGCTTCACTCGACAAACTCGCGGTTCCCATGTCGAGCGTAGCGCCGGCTTTAATTACGTAGTGCAGATTCCCGACCAGAGATGATGGGGGAGCTATTGAAACATGCTGTCTGGAAGCCCCGTTGAAAATTATCGTTGCAAGTCCATTGCCTGCTGGCGGAGCAATGATACTACCCTTCTCCATCAGTAAGTCGCCGGCAACGTTGATCGTTGGCTGTCGCGTTCCCGAACTGTCCGCAGCGCTCGAACACATCCTCAGAGATCCTGTAGAATTAATTATTAGGTTACCGGCAACAGTCAGATTAACTACACCACGGGTAGTAAGATATGAGGGTCCCGATGAAGCAGGTATATAATTGAAATCGCCCTGAACATTTATCGCACAGGAAATTGCGTTCGTACTAAACCATAGCTCCGAAGGACCTTCAATCGTAAGATCACCTCCTATGTTGATCGTGGCACGCTGCGTTGTGCTTAGCCTCAAAGTCTTGCCATTGGTATTTCGTATGGTAAGATTTCCCGCGATGTCATTGAGATAGCCGTTCAAATCGACAACGAAAACGGTTTGTTGTGGACAATCATATATCACATGACCAAACCGTTGTTTCCATGTGGAACTGTGTGCAATGTTTATGTAGCCACTGTTAGTAAATCCAGAAATCTGGAAAATAGACTGCGCAGCCCACGATGCGAGGGGAATAGATCCTGAAGGTCCCTGGCGGTGTATATAAAGTGAGCCGTTTTCGAAGTGTGCATTGTCTGAGTTTATGCCTTCTATTGACGCTGAATCCAATGACGTTAACGTACCGGATACACGCAGATCAATGGTTGATATATCCCCGTCTCCAACTATATTTAGAACTGAACGGCGCCCGAGCGTCAATGAATTGTTCAGCGTGAGGCGTGGAATTGAGACCTTATTCAAGTCTTCGATGATCACCGAATGATCGATGATCGCGTGCGATGCCGTTACCGATGTTGGAATGATTCCGCCGATCCATGTTGAAGGATCATTCCACATCCCATCTCTTGCTGAATTAACAGATTGGCAAACCGCAAAAAGGCTATCACACAACGTTAAAACAACAAGAAAAATAAATTTTCTGGTGCTTTGATTCATGACCGAAAAATAGATCACGAAACAGATTAACCGGCAACTTAATACCTGTTGAAATCCTGACTAAAAAATGTAAGGAAATAAAATCAGAGGATAAAGGCATCGATGACACCTCCATCGAGCAGCGCATCGACTGCCAGCGACTTGGTGATGAAACTGATCAGTTTCTTTTCGCTATCCGTAATTTTCTTGGTGATGGTAACGAATGCCGGTTGATCACGTCTGGCGATTGCCGATTGCTGATCACTCGCGGAACCCATCCGTCTTTGTCTGCCAAGCTCGAGCGCTTCCAGTTCCAGTTCTGCCTTGTATTTTGAGCTATTCATGTTGTGTCAGTTATGTGGGTAATGCACGCCATATGGCGAATACTCAATACTAAATATAAACACTGCAGCCTTCGGGAACAAAATTACCATTTCAATCGTCTAGTAAACAATTAATAATCAGGCATTTATCAGCTTGAAAAAGGTGCGTCCAGGACCTCAAACCTCGAATAATTGCTTTTAAACTCCGGCACAATCTCCTTCATCAGAGCGACCATTTTCAATTCATTCCTGTCGCTGATCAGATCTTCCAGCAAGTTCAAATTTTGGCAAACGCTATCATAAAAGTATTCAGAAACCTGAGCCTTCAGAATTTTTTCATGATGCGTTGGAATTGTATTCTCCTGATCATTCAGAAGTTCTTCATACAATTTCTCCCCATCCCTTAAACCCGTGAAAACGATTTCAATATCCTTACCAAGTTCCTTACCGGAAAGCAGAATTGTTCTCTTCGCGAGATCGAAAATTTTAACAGGCTTGCCCATGTCGAAAATGAAAATCTCGCCGCCCTGCCCCATGCAACCGGCTTCGATCACCAACTCACACGCTTCCGGAATTGTCATAAAGAACCGGGTGATTTCAGGATGTGTTACCGTAACCGGACCTCCTTTAATGATCTGCTCTTTAAATATTGGAATTACAGAACCGTTAGATCCCAGTACATTTCCAAATCGGGTGGTCACGAAGGACGTTCTCTCCATTCCCATCTTGCTGTAGTGCCCATTAAGCGATTGCACATAAATCTCTGCAATACGTTTAGTGCATCCCATTACATTGGTCGGGTTCACGGCTTTATCCGTAGAGATCATTACGAACTTCCTCACTTTGTATTGCATCGCCAGATCGGCTAGCATGCGCGTACCGAAAATGTTGACTGAGATTGCTTCAGAAGGATTGCTCTCCATCAGCGGGACATGTTTGTAGGCGGCGGCGTGAAAAAGGATCTCAGGTTTAAAGTCTCTGAAAATGTTATTCATCCTCGGCTTATTGCAGATGTCAGCGACAAAGACGACGATGTTTGTCTGTTGATTGCGTCCTCTCAGCTCTCGCTCAATGGCGTAAAGTGGAGATTCAGCCTGATCGATTAGCAGCAATGTTGAAGGCTTGTATGTAAGTACCTGACGCGCAAGTTCAGAACCAATTGAACCGGCTGCACCGGTAATACAGATCACCCTGTTTTGTATCTGCATGCCGATTTCCTGGTTGTTGAGGCTTATCACTTCCCTCCCCAGTAAATCCTCAATGTTGATATCGCGAATCTGTTTGATATCAAATTCATTCCTCAGCCATTTTTCAAACGACGGAACATAGCTCACCCGGATATGAAGTGTTAAGGCAAGGTCGACGATCTCATTCTTACGATCGATCGAAAGACTCTTGGTCGCAATCACGAGCTGGCGGATCTTATACTTCTTTGCAATTTCAGGTAAGCGATCCACCGGATAGATCCTTGTACCGTTGATTTCCTTGTTACTTTTTTTGGCATCATCATCCAGGAATGCCACAAGGTGGTAAAGACTTGATATGTCTGATTCCATCGCTTGCTTCGTAAGGAAGCCGGCAACGCCGGCGCCAAAAATAACAACTGGAATTCTTTGTCCTGAATCAGACTTTATGAATACGAAAATATTCTTCACAAGAAGCCGATACTGATACAGCAGAAGAGAGGATATAAAGAAGGATATAAAAACTACTGAATACGGAATAATATTCCTGTTGAAATTGTAGAAATAAATCAGGTTAAAGGCGATTACCAAAACGAGGGTCAACAACTCTGTTCCAACAATCCGCAATCCGTCTTGCATACCTGTGTAGCGAACAATGCCGGCATAGCTTTTTGTGATTAATGTCGCCAGCATAGCCGATGACATGCAAACCAAAGCTGCCGTCATGGGAGAAAAATTCTTAATCTCCGGAATGTCGAAGTTGAAACGAAGTAAGAAGGCTAGTCCAACAGAAAAGACAACCAATAGCTGGTCAATCAGAATGACTGCGCTTCTCGGCAGTACGGTTAGTTTCGAGAAAAGATTTTTAATCACATTTCTGGCTCCTTAGGTCTGCCTTTTTTTCTAAGCTTGGAAATCCCATAGATCCCTCCTCCAATCAACAGGTACTCAAGGCCGGTTATAGGAACCGCATCTGGATCCTTGCTAGGATCCCCAGGCTGAGCATTTCCTAAGAAGACAACACAGCTTAAAATTATAGTGAGAGAGAGACTTTTCAAGACTATCATTTTATCTTCGAAATCTTTTTCGTGTAAACTTTACTTCCTTCGTTTATTCTAATGAAATAAACACCATCCGGCAACGAACCTAAACTAAATTCACCCGACTTCAAATCCTGGGTTCCTGACAATTTCACGTTGTTCATCTGGACGCCGGTCTGGGTGATGAGGGTTGCCTGAACCTCCTCCTTGGTCCTGATTTCAATTTTAACCTTGTCTGTCGCAGGGTTCGGGAAGATCCTTACGGAGGCGGATGACGTCTCTTCAAGCGCTGTAATTAACATCTCACGACCTTCGCTGGTGGTCGAGCAATTGTCAGCAGAAGCAACCACGCTATAGGTTCCGGAACTGGTGACTTCTATCACCTGACCGGTCGCCCCTGCTATCGGCTGCCCGTCAACATACCATTGATTACCTTTTTCATAGCTGGAAGTTAACGTCAGACCCTGCGCTGTAATTGTAGCCGCAGTTATATTGATCACATTAGCCATTACCGCCACTCGCTCTCCCTCACATCCCTGAGTGTTAACTGCCGACACATAATATGTTTTCGTTTTATTCAGGATCGGTGTAGCAAAATCGCTGCCATGCTGATCCGCAATCGGCGTTACATCTGCGCTATCCTCGTACCAGTTAAATGATAAAGCATTATTTCCGGTGGCTGTGAGTAATGCGGAACCTGGTCCACAGACGTTACCCGGTTTTGTCCCGGTAATAGAACCCTTCTTTACAACGGTAAGCGTTGCTTTTTTGTCCAACAGCCTGGCGTCGCAGGTGAGACGTTGCGCCGAAATGGTGATTTCATTTTCGCCGTCAGACAATGTGTTTATCTGAACGGGGATCTGCAGTGCCGCACCAGTACCGTTAATCTCTGCAGATACTGTGGTTCCATTGATGACTGCCTTATACTTCACATCCAGCTGAGAAGATTCCAGCGAAATATATCCCACGGAACTACCCTCACATATCGCACTGCCTGTCAATTCCATGGCAGTCTGTACTTCTGGTGCGGTTAGCAATAACTGAAACCTCCGCCTCACCGACGCAGTGTCAGAAACAGCAAAAGTATACTGGGGATTACTCGCAATGTCGATCCGTTTGTCAAGAACTTTATCATAAAGGACAGGTGTAACCTGCGTGGTGAATGTTTCAAGACCGCTGAAGTCAAGTTTATAGCTTCCTAAGACTGCACCTTGTATATCAAATGGAATGACGGTATTACAATCACTTTTACCGACTGAGTTAATGGATAGTCTGTCATTGGCAGACGACAAAGTGGAGATATTTACTCCAAAAGCTCCAAACTTATAGGCATCATATTTTTGATCAAAGCCAAGTGTCGCGCTATCGCCCATGTGCACCAGGATATTGTCCTGTGTGGTACCCGTCGTCATTTTAATCCTGAGAACATTTTCCGGAGTACCTTCTCTGATGAACTGGGTCTGTCCGCTGAATTTCTGATTTTCCCTGAAGCGTAAAGTTCCGGCGCTGCTGGCACGCACAAAAAACGCCTGACCTGACGCGATGATACCGTCAAATGAGCCTGTTCCTCCGACGCCTGGCACGTAGCTGACCGTTGCCCCCGTACCTGTGCCTCCATTATTGGTATTGTCGGTGAGGTAAATTGCATTTGCAACACCACCGGTCCTCAGCGGCGAAGCCAGATCCCAATCAATCGGTGCAGGGTATGGATTTCCAACAAGATTCCAACCGCCGTTTATGCCACTTGAAAAAGTACAGTTTACGGTGATGTTATTCTGACCAAGGGTACCACGAGTGTCATAAGTCCATGGAGCTGTGGTACGTACAAAGGCTGCGTAACCTCTACCACTGACGAGGGGGGCAGCAGAAGAGTTTCCGGACGAAGGATACGGAACGTACCCGTCACCTAGCGCTGCGGAGCCAGTTACCAACGCCGGGTTGTAATAGAACAAGGAAGGGTTGGCAGAGACAATTTTTACACCACCGAAAGTTCCTGTCGATGGATTACTGAACGTACCGCTGACCGGAAATTCGGCCTGCCAGTCGGAAACATTGGAATTGGTGACTGTTGGTGTGATGTAGCGATATGCCCGGGTGCCGTTGGTGTTCGGTAATTGACGTTGGACGATTACTGTCCCGACTATAGCCGAACTACCACCAGAGTTACTAAATAGCGCAGGAATATATGCAGTCGTTGTCGGAGTAGAAAGCAAAGTTAATAGACCGTTGCCGACGTTCGCAGTACATCTGTTCGTTGTAATTGCAAAACTTGTTTGAATCATAACGGGCGAGCCAAGGGTAAAATTAGAGGTGGCGGCCTTACTTATAATCAGATTGTTGATCGTGTAGGGTGCCGGGCCAGCAAAAGATTGAAACACACTGCCATTAAATGTTATGGTGCTAGAGCCGGGAGCAAACGTCCCTGCAGCCGCGATAGCAAAATTTCGTCCAACGAAAATATTATTGTTGTTGGTTATTAGTCCACCCCGTGTTACTGTTATCACGCCTCGAGCATTCAGAATCTTGTTCAAAGAAACCGTGTGCGCCCCACTATTCGTATTGTTAATAGTGAAATTGCTAAGCGCTGCGCCACTGGAAGGGATCTCAAACCCGATTGGCAAATCTGCAGCAGCGAACGTCGTGTATTGAACATTATAAGTTCCAACTGCACCAATTGCATTCGTAAGCGATCCATCCGTTCTGTAAATGGTTCCGGCGTTGGCCATGCGAAGACCGCCGGCATTTGTGATTGACCCAGCGTATATATTTAACCTGGTAAGGTTAAGATTATTTGGAGAGGTGTTAGAAAGATTCAGATTGGCGCTTGCCCTGCTCATCTGAAGTATGTTCATAGCACCGGTCATCGAAATAGCCGAAGGCATTGTGCCACTTCCTCCGATGGTTAATTTAGCCGTAGACACGCTTGTTAACGTCCCTGCCGCCGTGGAAAACGCGCCATTGATTACTGTCGTTGTGTTCGCACCAAGTGCAAGAGTTCCCTGACTCAAAGTAGTCGCGCCGGCGATGATTAAAGAAGCAGTTGCCTGCGTGACTGACCCTGAACTTCGATTGATCGTTAGATTGAGCATACTGGCACCGGCCAAATGCGAAAGCGTCAGATTCCCATAAGGCCCAGTGCCATTGATTACCAGACTCGAGTTCGAATTGATCCCAAGGAAACCTCCGCTGTTTACCACCGTCGCCACGGTCAGGGTACTGCTGTTTTCAATTCTTAAAAGACCGCTGTTTAGACTTAGTGCTCCTGTGGTAAATGCAACGCTTCCAAGCATCGTCACGCCACCTGTATTGGCGATAATAGTGTTTGCTGTTCCAGGGTGAGTAGTCGCCATGTACTGTCTGGCTGAAGCGCCATACACGATGCTCCCATTATATATCCTTGTTCCAGAAACCCTTACGTTGCCACCAGTAGTATTTGCCTGTAGCGCGCCAGTTGCGAGCGTGGATAGTAGCGTAATTCTAGACGTCGCACCAATGGTAAGCGACCCGGGGCCGGCAAGAAAACTTGTTGCTGCAACCCTCAAATTGCTGGTACCATTGGTCACGTAATTGACCGGGAACGCAGGAACATTGGTAGATGTATAATTTTGAATTCCAGCCCCTGTAAAATTAACGGCCATGCCACTCGCTGGAGATCCACTTTTAACAATGCCTGCACCGCTATTGGTATAATTACCTGCAAGATTAAGCACAGTAGATCCAGTGGAAGAACCTGCATCGAATGTTCCTCCTGTTAAGCTTGTTGCACCTGTAACGTTAAGCGTTGCAATTCCAATATCATCAGATCCTCGTAACAACGCAGCCTGGGAAGTAAGGGCTCCCGTTACATTGACTGTCGAATTCGCGTCTCCAGTAAGCACGAC
>JBDSKX010000067.1:0-3379 GCA_039916665.1 Chryseolinea sp.
ATCGGAGGAATTTTTACGCTTCCTGACTCGAGATGTAGCGACAAATGTAATCGGTCACCAAGGCGGATTTTTTCAAGCTCAATATAGTTGCGTATGTAGTTTATTTCTTCCTGAAGCATCACCTGAGTCTCTCTCGCATCGTAAACACTATAACGCAACAGATCAGAAAGCCTCAAAAGTAATGGCGGCATTAAAGCCGGTTGGGTAATTGCCAGCCCATAGAGGTTGTTTAGTGTATTGAATAGAAAATGAGGACTCAATTGAGAGCGCAAGAATTGAAGTTCTCTTTCCTTATGTTCCTGCGATAGCTGAACATCGATGAAGCTCTTGCGGCCAAGTGTCAAAAACATACCAAAGCCGGAGAACAGTATAACGATTGGAATGCATATGGAGAAATACCAAACGAATGAGTTTGTAATTTTCCAGCCAAACACGATTGCTCCACCAAACGCAGCTATAGTAGACAATCCCGTTGTCATGGCTATAAAACTGAAACAAAATTGTAAGATGCTGGGATGCCTATACCACCGCATTATCAACCACCGGCCGCAATAAATACAAACTAAATAGAACAGACATAACATTGACCCGCTGAAAAGCTTACCCATCGGATTCTCGCTTACAGAGATCAGAACAAAAAACAAAAGAAAAAACAAAGTGACAAAACTCAAATGACGTGCATAAGAATTTTGAAAGATAAATAATGTAGTCCCGCGCGCGCTCATTGACGAAAAGTAACAAACAGTCATACAATTGTAGCAGATTTCTTACGAACGCCTCATATCCAGGGGCCAGACCCAAATAATCAAGGGCGAAAAATTAGCCATTCTGTACACACTGTTGGTCAGCCTGATCCACCTGTGTATCCTCAATCCTTGGGGTTATTATGATTCCAGGAATTCTTTGTGACATGATTATCAGTTAAACCTCAATAATTATGCGCGACAGTTCAAAATATGTTATTGAAACTGAAGGCTTGAACTTCAGTTTTGAAAAGTCAAGGCCTATTGTACAAAACCTCAACCTGAAAGTTGATGAAGGCTCCATTTTTGGATTTCTTGGACCGAACGGCGCCGGGAAGACCACTACGATACGACTACTCCTTGGTCTCCTGACGCCATCGAGTGGAAATGTGAAGCTTTTTGAAACAGCCCTACTTCAGCATCGGTTGAAGCTGTTTTCACAAATTGGCGCGCTGGTAGAAACGCCATCTCTATACCTGCACCTTAGTGGCTTCGATAACCTAAACATCACCAGAAAGATTCGAGGCCTGAATAGAAATCGAATCGACGAAGTTCTTGAGATGGTCGAGTTAAAAGGTACCGCAAAAATTCTGGTGAAGAAATACTCCCTTGGTATGAAACAACGGCTAGGCCTCGCGTTGGCGTTGTTGTCGGAACCACGACTTTTAATTCTTGATGAACCTGTAAATGGTCTCGATCCCAATGGCATTATTGACACTCGGGAACTACTCGTCAGGCTGAACCGCGAGTACGGAATAACACTTTTCGTTTCAAGTCACCTGCTCGCGGAAATAGAAAGGATAGCTACGCACGTTGGAATTATTAAAGCCGGAAATATGATTTTTCAGGGTACGATCGCCGAATTGCAAAACCTACAGCAGCATCGTTCCATTCTTCAAATTGATACCAACGATAATTCAAGAGCGAGTCAACTAATACACGACAAATACAATACGGCTTTTAACAATGGCATAGTTGAAGTTTCTTACCAGCATAAGGAACAACTTGCCCTCATTTGTCAAATGCTCGTCGGCGCCGGCATTTCCATATATAAATTGCAAGTACAGCGTGGAGACCTTGAAAGTATTTTCCTAAACATGATTAATAACTAAAATGATGACTCAGTCTATTAGCATATTTTCTACCGAACTATTAAGGATAAAGAATTCTTTCGCGCTATGGATAACCGTGGCAGGATCTTTATGCATACCCATTTTACTTTTTCTTACTTTCCTCACAGAGTGGCAGGAATTTGTTCCCGGAGTTGGTGAGAATCCATGGGACGACTATTTAGTACGTGCGGCAAATGGCTGCTGTTTCTTTGCCCAAATCACGATCGTATTCATCATCGGACTCATCGTGAACATAGAACATGACGCCAATGGCTGGAAGCACATTTTTGTTCTGCCGATTTCCAAAAGCAGTTCTTATATGAATAAACTGTCAATTATAATGCTTGCGCTGGTGTTTTTTCTTAGCATCTACTTCATTTCAACATTACTGTTTGGTGTATATCTTGGATACACCAGACCGGAGCTGGCTTTTCTGCAGCACGTACCGAATTGGTGGAATTTATCAGCGTTTATTCTGAGATTTTTTGTGGCAACGCTGGGCATCATTGCCTTCCAATTCTGGATCTCCTTCCGACTTAGGAACCTCGCTGCATCAATGACCATAGGCATACTTTGCATTGCAATGGGATTACTCTTGAAAAACTGGGAGTATATCTCGTATTTCCCCTACTCCGCACCGTTTCTCATGTTAAACTATGACACCAATCAGTCAGAATTCTTTCAGCTATATCACTGGAATAGCATCTGTTGGTTCATTTTTATAACTGCGCTGAGCTTCACAGACTTCACGAGAAGGTTTAATGGATTTTGATGAATGCTTACTCGTTCCTGAGATTTTTTGCGGGATTCTCTCGTGATGCGTAGTAGGTCTGTGTTAAAATCATAGACAATCCCAAAAGAAAAAGTGCCATGAAAGAAAGCAAAGGATTTAGCAACCCTACGGATACTCTATTTACAAAATTCATCAGGAACAATTCCCCACCAATTACTGCAACAGGTACACCGATGCAACCCGAGATAGCGATCATCATCAAAAAACCTCTTGACAACAGCAGTATGAGTTGTGATACATTCGCGCCATTTATTTTACGTATGCTGATCTCTTTTCTTTTTGTTTCTACGGTGTAGACAACAAGTCCGAGCAATCCCAGGGATGCGATCGAAATAGCCAGAAAAGCCAGAAAACCGAGCAAGTCAATTGAACCCATATCTGCATGCCGTTCATCGTGCTGTTTTTTCAACCATACGTAAGTAAATGCCTGATCAGGATATATTTCTTTCCAGGCCTTTTCAATCTTTGCAACTACCAGGGAATCGTTCCCCGGTGTCACGACAATATTGACGTTGTGGTATGAACCTATTTTATGACGCAATACCAGCGGTCGGTATGAAATACCAACACCCTCGTTGTAAAAATTACGAACGACACCAGAAACACTAACGTCTAAAGAATCTTGCAGAGAGATATGCTGACCGATTGCATCATATGGATTTTTAAATCCTAGCAACTCGCCGGCTTTTTCATTGATGATAACTTCCGCTTCAATTGCAGATTCATGTTCG
>JBDSKX010000068.1:0-2939 GCA_039916665.1 Chryseolinea sp.
GTATCGCGGTCAAACTTATTCAGTCCTCCACCATTGGTAGCAATCCAGAGATTTCCATCCGCGTCTTCTACGATATCAGTAACAGAATTATGACTAAGACTCAAGGAATCGTTGGGGTCATTTTTATAGACCGTAAATTTATAACCGTCGTATTTGTCAAGTCCGTTGCGCGTACCAAACCACATGAAGCCTCTGCTATCTTGTAATATGCAAATGACATTACTCTGAGAAAGGCCATCCTCTGTACTCAGTTGTTCAAATTGCAGATCTTGCCGTTGAGCAACTGCCGGAGGGATAGCCCATTCCATCAGCAAACAAATTACAACGTTCCTGAAGTACTTCATGGCGCAATAGTTTTTAAATTCCGGATATTCGTTGGCGCCTTACCTGCCGCATTTTCAAAAAGAATGATAAGCTCTCCAATGTTCACTGGTTTACTGACACAATCATCAATGCTCTCACTGATACATTCCTGACGGCCTCCGCACATAACATTATCGGTATGGTGATAATAACGAGTAAAGCAGTGAGGTAAAAGATTTTAGTTATATGAAATTGTCATCTTATAGCCTTTGCAATCAACACACCACACCTAGAAGTTCTTAAATTATCGAGATCATCGCGTAAAACTGCATCAATCTACAAAGATGAGACTGATAATTAGCCGGAGTTCTGAGTTTAGGCACTTAATAAGATGATATTTATCAGTCGCTAGTGACATTACACATCGCATTTTTTTGCGACAAACCTCAGTTGAATAACTGATTTTACTCAGAATTTCCTGGCTGTGTGATTGGTATTTTTACACCTGGCAAACCAAAGTACAGGAATTAGGATTACATATAATTATGATCCAAGTTCATCACAAAAAGTGATAATGCAAGCAGGTTCTGGACTCCTCGCTTATCTGGAGATCAGGCTGTCATCATAGCAAAAAGATACACGTCGTTCCTATGTTGACATTTCTACCATTTTATTAATGAAAGTTATGCCGTGCCCAGGGCGGCAACCCTGATGAAAGTCATAAAACAAAAAACAAAGCTCTGAGATAAAACACTTATTCAGCAAACATTTATCAGCTGCCGGAAAATCAGACGCCTATACATTTATAAACGTGATTCATTGGTGCGCAACTAACGATCTTTATATTCCGCACAGTTCAGATAGGAACAAACTTTTACGGAACCAAATACATTCAAAATGAAAAAGAACATGGGGAGAATAGATCGCCTGGCAAGACTGCTCATCGCGATTCTTATTGTAGCACTATTTACAAATGGCGTGGTCACTGGCGCGACTGGGGCTATATTGTTGGCCTTTGCGGCAATTTTTACTATCACCAGTTTCATAAGCCTTTGCCCGCTTTATCTGCCGTTTGGTTGGAACACCTTGAGAAAAAGCGCCAGGTATTCGCATCAGAATTAATTATCGAGAGCGCAACCAAATTTCTTGCTCGAAACCTGCTGTCATGATTTCACATTAAACACTTTCAACGAGACCACCATTACTTTTCTTCATGAAAGGAAACTAAAGGTCACGACTTGAAAGATACTTCGACAATTTATACAACGCAGTGCCATAAGACGATGCACCAACTTCTGAAAAGAAATAACGAGTTCTGGAACCACGAGCGAAGTCTGACTGCCCTGTTGGTGTATATGGGCAGCGCGATATTCATCTGGATTTCACTGCAAGGATTCAATCAATACTGGGCGGCGTTTGTATCAGGTGAACTTTTGTTTAGTCTGATCATTCTTGCAGGAATATTTGCCGTGCAAGCCAGGTGGCGACGACAGCTGGTATTTATAGGATCCGGTATCCTCGCTTCCGTATTACGTCTTATATGTTTCGTTCATACGTCACTATTCATTGAAGTTTTTTCATACGGCGTTACGACATTGTTCCTGTTCCTTCTCGCAAGGCTTGTGTTGTCCCATATATTTAAGGAGGGGCCGATGAATTTTTACAGAATTCAAGGGTCGATTGTTGTGTTTTTGATACTGGGAATTATTTACGCAATGGTTTACACCGTAGTTGAGTTACTCTCTATTGGTTCATTTGTCTCTCAAACTTCGACAACATTACACGGAGCACGTTATCCGCAATTGCTTTATTTTAGTTTTACAACCATGTCAACCTTAGGTATTGGCGACATAATACCTAATAGTCCATTCGCAAAGGCGCTTGTCGTGTTTCAAGGCATGTTGGGTTTATTATATCCCGTAGTGATGATAGCCAGGCTTGTTTCGATGGAAGTGAGTTACACCATGAGGAAGTGAGCGATTCCTTAATCAGACATACCTGGTCCTACATTCGCGGGCGAAATTCTTACGGCGTGCTAATTATTTAGCTGAAGGTGTTTTCCAATGTAGTAAGCCTTTGCCAACGCAACTTGCACATTACCTTTTTCCATTTGGGCATCGTCATTTGGGCGCAGCAGCCATAAGCTTTGTGATTCAATGAGTTCTCCTCCCGTTTCTTCAATCATTTTTTCTAGTGCTTTCTGAGAGTGGACAGTAGATCCTGCGCCAAGCGTGATCGCTGCAACTCGTTTATGGTTTAAAGCTTTTGTCGATCGAACGAAGCGAGAAGTCGCCCAGTCGGGCATCCAATTGTAAGTATTGGCGCAAATTACAAATGAGTCAAATGAATCAAGGTCTAGATCCTTAGATGCCGCGACCGTTGCAATGGTTACGTCTATGTTGTTATTGCTGCTTACTCCTCTGCCCAAACTTTGACAGATTTGTTGGTCGAGGTTGTAAATAGGATCCGGATCATAAACAACCAGCAATTTTTGCGATCCGGCGTTAGCAAAGTGCCAAATTTTTGCGGGACCGTTTTTTTCAACCCACACAGTTAACGTCGCCCAGATCAAAATAATAATTGCGGCAGTCAAAAATAGTCGAACAAGTATGCGTCTATTCATGTCGTAAACTTTT
>JBDSKX010000069.1:0-45430 GCA_039916665.1 Chryseolinea sp.
CATTGTTGCGGCAGAAGTAACTGATAACAGATGGAAAA
Organism: Chryseolinea sp.; assembly: GCA_039916665.1. GTDB lineage: Bacteria > Bacteroidota > Bacteroidia > Cytophagales > Cyclobacteriaceae > Chryseolinea. The sequence continues at coordinate 39 of JBDSKX010000069.1, forward strand.
TATTGCAAAATCTTTCTAACGAATGGCAATCATTGGTCACAATTGGAAAACAGATATTCCGGGTTTATGTATGTTTGTTCCGGACCAAAATTTCCATGATGATAATGAATAGCTCAATAAACCCGCGCCGAATGCTGATGCTGAAACACGTCAGCTAAATCTTTAACTACAATGCTAAAGTGTCTTACCTCTATTAATGGTTCACACGTACATTTCGAGAACGAGCAAAAGATAGACATCTTCGCCCAAAAAACTTTGCGGTCCCTCGCGTCCTCTGCGCCCCGATAAAGTCGGGGCGGTGGAACAATCACTTCCCCACATGAAAAACCCAATCCATATAACCTGTATCCGCCGGATTAAAATCCCCTCTCACCAAAAAATGCCTGTCCAGTAGCGCTACGGTTGTACACTTCATTAAAGCAAGATTCCGATAACCCGGCAATTTGGACGACCCTGCAAACCCCGATTCCTGCCAGCAAATAATCATAATTTTATTCTTGCCCGTCTGACAAACACCATACGGATGAATAATCCTCTCTGAAGGTTCATTAGAAACCACAAGGCTACACACTTTCTGCCGTTGAGCTGCTTCGTGAAGCAACCTGGTTATCTCTTCAGTATTTGTCGTGATCGCTTCCATTACTTATTTATACAACATAATTGAATTAGAAGTTCGGAGAAAGTAAATACTTGGCATAGAATTCATCGATCACCTTAACGGCTTCGGTAGGTGTATCCACAAGATTAAAAAGATACAAGTCATCTGCGTGAATCATCTTATCATCGACAAGCGTTTTCTTCCACCAATCCAATAACCCCTTCCAGAACTTCTTACCAACCAGAACGATCGGAAATCTTCCAATCTTTTTTGTTTGAATCAATGTCAATGCTTCCGTCAATTCATCCAGTGTTCCAAATCCGCCAGGCATCACAATGAAGCCTTGCGAATATTTCATAAACATCACCTTCCTTACAAAAAAGTAATCAAAGGTGATTAGCTTGTCAGGGTCAATATAGATGTTTCCTTTTTGTTCGTGAGGAAGATAAATATTCAAACCTACTGACTTACCCTTCGCGCGATGTGCGCCACGGTTACCTGCCTCCATAATACCAGGGCCACCTCCAGTGATGACTCCATAGCCGTGCTGAACAAGCTTGTAAGCGATTTCATCAGCCATCTTATAAAATGGATTACTTGGTTTCACGCGTGCCGAACCGAAAATCGTAACGCAAGGACCGATCTTTGCCAGCTTCTCAAGTCCTTCAACAAATTCTGACATGACTTTAAAAATCATCCAGCTGTTCGACCCTTTGATCTCTGCCCAATCTTTATCTTTGAATGCCTGACGAATCCGTTGCTCTTCCTCTGAAACCTCTTGACTGACTACTACTTCAGCAACTTTTTTCTTTTTGTCTTTCATAATCATAACTTCATTGCAAATAACGCACATCGATGAAACAAAATGCAACCTCGCTTAAACAATTCCTGGTAATCGGACTCTGTGCGCTATTCGCAACGTGTAACAATAAACCCAATAAACAAGAAATTGAAGTAAGAAATGATTCCAGTTGGGCAATTATGCCATTCATAAAAACAGACAGTATAAATCCCGTCCTCGTCGCAGGCATTAACACATTCAATTGCCCTGTGTTGAAAAAAACCATTGCCTGGAATGAGAAGGATGTGTTCAATCCGGCAGCCGTCGTAAGAGGCGATAAAGTTTATATGATCTTTCGTGCCGAAGACAAAATTGGTAAATACGCGGGCACGTCAAGAATAGGGCTTGCGGAAAGTACAGATGGCCTGCACTTCACTATGATGAAAGAACCTGTGCTATACCCGGATGAGGACAGCCTGAAACGGTATGAATGGGAAGGTGGAGTTGAAGATCCCCGCGTTATTGAATCTGATGAAGGCAAATATATCATGACTTACACTGCTTACGATGGCACAACTGCACGGCTGCTGTTGGCAGTCTCTGATGACCTATTCCATTGGTCAAAATATGGAACAGTCCTCAATGGAAAGTATAAAAATGCATGGAGTAAATCGGGTGCTATTGTATGCGAGCGAAAGGGATCTCGTATCGTGGCGACAAAAATAAACGGAAAGTTCTGGATGTACTTTGGTGATACCGATCTCTTCATAGCTACATCAGAAGATCTGATACACTGGACGCCAGTTGAAGAGAATGGAGAACTTAAATCTGTGCTGAAACCACGTCCCGGATATTTCGATAGCCGGCTTGTAGAGAGTGGGCCTTATGCGCTGTTGATGCCAGGCGGTATCAACCTTATTTACAACGGAATGAATCTCGATCATGGCGGAGATTCTACTCTTGCCAAAGGCGCATATTGTGCAGGTCAGGCTTTGTTCAGCAAAGAAGATCCCTCCATGTTGATAAACCGACTTGAAAAAAACTTTTTACAACCGAATAAGCCGTACGAAATTGAGGGACAAGTAAACCAGGTATGTTTTGTAGAAGGAATGGTACCGTTCAAGGGCAATTGGTTACTTTACTATGGCACTGCTGATTCCAGAATAGCCGCGGCCGTATGCAAGCAATAGCTATTTTAAAGCGGCTTCAATAGCCTCTTCAACATCTCTGTATTGAAATACGTACCCTGTGGCCTCAATCTTTGCAGAGGATACGTTACATCCTATGGTGACAGTAGATGCCATTTCACCAAGCAATGCGCGTAAGACAAACGAGGGCACGCGTGGAATAATTATCGGTCGATGAACAACTTTGGCAATCGCGCGGGTGAGCACTTCATTGCTAACAGGATGTGGTGCAACGCTGTTGTATGCACCGGATAACTTCTGATCTTCAATAGCCTTTATCAGTATTCCGCAATGATCGTCGATATGTATCCAACTCATCATTTGTGTACCTGAGCCCAACGGTGCTCCTACATACAATTTCACAGGTGTCAAAAGCTTTGGAAGTGCTCCTCCGGTTTTACTCAGCACGATGCCAGTCCGCACATTAACAACACGCAATCCCAAAGTTCTTATCTTGTCAGATTCGTATTCCCAGCGTTGCGTTACGTGCGCTAGAAAATCAGTACCCGCAGCGTCGGATTCGATGATGGGCCTGTCGCTACACTCGATGCCATAATAACCAATGGCGGACGCGCACACGAAAGTCTTCACCTGATGACCTCCTTCTTTTAAAGTATCGAATAGCAAACTTGTCGATTGCGTTCTGCTCTCAAGTATTTCCTTTTTTCTATCATGGCTCCAACGCTTGTCGGCTATACCGGCACCAGCGAGGTGGACAATAGTGTCGATACCTTTAAATGCGGCTTTATCAACTATGCCTGCCGTTACATCCCACTTAAAGGTGCTCACAGCTGAATCTTTCTTAGATCTTTCTAGGTGGCTTACGGCATGCCCCTTAGCCAACAGCATTTTTGTAAGCCTGCTGCCGATCATTCCAGAACCACCAGTGATGAGAATATTTAACATGTTAATAGCTTTATCGGATCCCCACTATCAATCACATGGAGAAACCGTTGTACGTCACGATAACAACAAAACTCGGGCAAATGTTTAATCGTACGCTAATTGAGCTTCATTGAATCTAACTCATTGTTCAGCCAATGCCGAGATACTTTGTCGAAATAATATCGCCCATCAGGAAACTCAATGTAACGATCTCCTTGAAACTTCGAGTAATACATAGTCAGGTCGTTGCCTCGGACCATTCGATCGAATAATAAACTGCCGCGTTTAGTCAAAGTGTCATCGACTAGTTTCCACGTTCTGAAAATCTCTTCGTACTCAGTCATTTTACCGGCGGCATCATATTTCACTTTGCCACCGATGCCTTCACGCATAGGGTTAATGCTTCTCGCTTCTCGGCCGACCAGGAAGTAGTCGATTCCATCGTCTGATTTGTAGTACTTCAGCAGCTCCGTCTCTTGTGCCGCCGCATCGTAGTACCAGTCAAACTCGCTGCTGAATTTTGTTTCCTCACTTCCATTGGGAGGAAGTTTTGTCGAATAGTACACGCTCTCACGAATCAACCGTTTCTGTGCTTCTTCCGAGAGGTATTTATCTGGGGCATACCTATCATCCCGCTTACAAGTAATCACTGTAAGGGTTAAACCAGCAAATAACAAGATATAGACACGCTTCATGATCAGTTCGCGAAGAGGTGAAATTGATAAACAACGCAACAAAAAGCAAAGGCCGCGCTTAAAGCGCGGCCTTGCAATATTTGTGAGGTGTTATACTAGTAAGACGTAGCGTTTGGATTGTAGTTAATCCAAGTCCCTACTGACCAGTTTGTAGTCGCGTCAAACGCACCGATGTAAGCCGTTTGAGTAAGACCTGCTGGAACTGTTACTCCCCCTGTCAATAATGTAGAGCCACCCGCCAATAAACTGAGCGGGGTATCAACATTAAGGTTGGTCGCTGTTAAACCGGCAATCACAGTTGACTGATCTGTTGAAGCCTGGTTAAGCGTAGCAGTATTGAAGTTGTCTGTGTCAAAATTAGCAAGGTTAATATCACCATCGGCATTACCTGTAGTTACCTTCTTCACCGCGCCAGCGACGTTCACACCGATACGAGCAACATAATTACCTTTGAATGCACCTTCTGGGTTTGTCTTGTCGAAGTGTACGCCTTCAAGATAAGAACCGACAAGGATTGAGTTGTATATCTGTATCGCTGAATTTCTACGAAGGTGTCCTCCGAAGCCGAAGTTCGCGCTGTAGTTTGATTTGTTCAAGGCTGTTCCATTCAGTTTGGCATAAACACCTGGACCAAACCAAGAGATGTTAGAGAACTTAGGATTGGTTAACGGGCTCTTTACACTTGCAGCATTTCCTGCGCCGTCATTGTCAGACTCAAATCCATTTGAACCAGATTTATCAGCAATGTTAGGATCACGATGTGACACACCGTACTGAACATTACCTCTGTAACCAAAGTCAGTATCAAAATCGTCATCCCATCCTTTATACGCAATCAAGTAAGTAGCATTCACAGTTCCACCGAACCACTCATACGAGTCATCGCCGGAATAAGAAACCTGGATGTGGTCAATAGTTGTTCCACTTCCAACGCTGCCAAATGTAAGACCGTTCAATTCATTGTCGGTTGAAAGTGCAATTCCTGCAAATTCAATACGGACGTATTGCATTTCGCCAGAGTTATCGTCATTTACTGATCCCCCATATTTACCGTCATCACCTGCAGTTCCAGTAACACCTTCAATAGTTTGATTTTCACTCTGGTTGTTTTGAGCTTTTCCAAGCAACACTACACCACCCCAATCACCGTAATTACGGAAAGTCTTAGGAGCAGATGATGTAAATACGATCGGCAATGCCGCTGTACCGACAGCATGTATTTTTGCACCGCGGTTAATGATTAAAGCCCCTTTCGTTACTTTGTCACCGAAGATAATTGTACCTGGTTCGATTGTAAGAATTGCTGGCGCCTGAACGTAAACATTACCCTTTAAAAGATAATATTTGCTGGCTGTAAAAGTGGTATTCGCAGTGATCGGACCTGTGATGGTCTCTGTGCTCTTACCAGGATCACCAACGGTAATTGTTGCTGTTGTTGTAGTCGTCATTGGTGTGCCTTGCGCATCGCTTACAACGAATGTCAATGTGATTGAACTACCTACTGTCGCAGTTGCCGGAACAGTGTAATCATAAGTGAAAGCACTTGTTTTCTCAGATGTGAAACTCTTAATACTTGCTCCGTCGAGCGTCACAGACGAAAGTCCAGCGTCTGAAGTAACTGCGACAACCAATGATACAACACCACTTGGAAGTGCGGATGTTGTCGATGGTGTAATAAGAATTGTTGGGGCTGTGAACGATGGATCATTATTATCGTCACTGCAGGATGTAATGGTGAAGGTTGCCAGTGCAAACACTAATAACCATACATAACTAACTACTTTTGTTTTGTTTTTCATGCGCGTACTTTTTTCATTCAGATTGTTGCAACAAAAGTACGGTACCAACCTGGCGTGAATGTTACCACTGTGTTAGGTAACTTTTGCCAATTGTTAATAAATCGTTATGTAATCAACGCAATGTTACTGAGGTTTCGTTGCGACTCAGTAGACTTTAAACGTCGCACCAAGTGAAACGTATTGACCCGTTTTGTAGTAAGTGATAGGCTCGTCAACAGAGTTGATTTTGCGATCGCGGTTAGAGTCCTGAGTAAGGCGATATGGCGAGTTAAGTATGTCCTGAATACCAAGCTTTACTTCCCATCTGCGTCCAAGATCCTTGGATATAGTGAAGTCGAGTTGATTTCTCGGCATCTCATATTGAGTAGCATTCTGGTCAAGATCCCCTACTGCAAAAATACGTTTGCCATATCTGTTAAATGATACGTTTGCCTGCCAACCTGTTTCCACATTGTTATAATTCAAAGCAGTATTCACGATATAAGGCGACTGACCCTGCATGGCTCTTTTCTTCTCCTGATTGGCTACATCACCAAGATTAACCTGGCTGTGGATATAAGCCGCATTCAACACGACTGAAAGTTTATTCAGGAAATTATTGGATGTCCAGTTGTTGAAAGATTTTCTTGCTTCAAACTCGGCACCATAATTTGTCGCTGAATTTCCGTTTGTATAAGTGTAAATAATGTTTGAGCCGCCAATCAGTTCAGATTCGATTGGATTCTTGAAGTACTTGTAGAACACACCAAAGGAAATACTTTCGTTAGCACTAGGGTAAAGCTCCCAACGCAAATCGACGTTGTGAATATCAGCGACCTTCAGGTTTTTGTTACCATACAAATTGGCGTTACGGTCAAAGTCGTAGAAGTTGAAAGGTGCCAATTCACGAAATACAGGACGATTAACAGACTTGCTATAAGAAACACGAACCAATGCTTTTTCAGTATAGTTGAAAGACATGTTGAAGAATGGAAGAACACTGGTTACGGGATTGTTAACTTTTACAACCGTTCCATCAGTTTCAAAAGAACTCAATTTCTGAATGTTGTTTTCAACCCTTACGCCTGTCGCGACTCTGAATTTATCTGCAAACGGAATTGTAGTTGATACATAGCCAGCCTTTAGAAGATTATCCCCTGTGTATTTATCGCTGAGGTTGGTTCCTTCTTCAAGAACAAAGTACGGCGCCTGGCCTGAGTTGGAAGAGAACCCGATGTTAGCCGGAGTAAAGAGCGTCTCAAAAGGACTTGAACTTAATAGGTCAGGAGGTCTGTTACCTAAAGTTGACCATTTGTAAGAAAACCACCGTGCACTGAAATCACGCTTAGTCTGTGCTGCATAACCACCAAACATGATCTTAGCTTGCTTCTTTTCATCAGCCGATGGATTGAATTTGTATTCGAAGTTCAACGCACCTGTATATACTTTTTCATTCAGCTTTGAATAAAACCTGCCTGCATCAAAAGCATTTGCGCCAGGCGGGATTACTGTTGCGAAAGCGTCATCTGTCGATACGCCGCGCTGAGAACGAATTCTTCTGTAATCCGGTTGATCCGCATTAACTTTTGAATATCCGGCAATCCACGTAGCATAAAAATGGTCACCGATATTATGCTTGCCCTGAAGCTGTCCGGAGTAAATACCACGGCTGTAATAATTTAAAGCACGGTTGTTCACTTCGTAACCTTGAAAGTCTTCAACCCCGGCTCTGGTGGTAACCTGAGAAATCCCTTGCTGATTAAAGAGATTGCGAAACTCAATCTTGTTAGCAGGGTTTATTTCATATATAAAGTTGGATATGAAACCCGCACGCACAGTTTGCAAATATCTGCTATCGTTAAAGAGGTATCTTCTGGTGCTGGATCCCACTTGCTCATTAAAAGCATCGTAGTAATTATTCTGCTGATTGATAGTCTGATTCGTCTTCGAATAATTTATAGACGTGATATTGCTGAGCTTGTGTTCGCCGATGTTGAATACATGCGCAAAGTTAATGGTAGCACGTGCATCAGGTGCTGCCGAAATTTTCTTGATCTCCCAGCGATTGGGTAAAGACTTGCTGGCAGCAGTAAGTTTTTGAATGTCCTGATCAGTAGATGAATTCGACAATTCACGAAGGTTCTGTGTTGGAAACGCAGATGGCAAATCACGGAATCCGTTATCGTAACCAAGTACATCTGTAGAACTTCCAGGTGTAGTATAAAAATCCTTACCCGTTGTTCCTGCACGAAATCCGGTTGTAACATTTACCGATAATGAATTCTCTTCAACAACACTCTTCGTGTGGATTCCCACAATACCACCAGCCCACTCGCCCGGTAATTCGGCTGCGCCAGATTTATAAACCAACATTCTGTCAATCATATTACTTGGAATCAGATCGAATGCGAAAGCCTTTGAATCAACTTCCGTACTCGGCGCTATAATGCCATTCAGCAAAACAGTATTGTAACGTTCATTCAAGCCGCGAATGTTTACGAATCGATTGTTCATGATGGTAACGCCTGGGATACGCTTCATGATCTGCGCTGCATCCCTGTCCTGCGACATTGTGATTTGCTGTGAAGAAATACCTACCGCTACAAGATCGTTTTTCCGTAGTTCGGTGATTACTGCAAAATCTGTGTTCGTTACTCTCACGCCTTGTACAACAACTTCACTAAGCTCAGTTCCTTCTTCGATCATCTTGTGATTGATCGCAGTGGTTTGATCTGGATAGACTGTTACTTCTTTAAGAGTATCAGTCTTATAGGATATGAAAGAAATCAGAATAGAATAAGTACCCGCCTTTACTTTTGGAATGTCAAAGTTACCTTCAACATCGGCTGCCGCTCCAACACCAGCTCCAATCACCAGTATGTTTGCGCCAGGGATTGATTCACCAGAAACAGCATCAAGCACTTTACCTTTTATGCTACCAGTTTGAGCGAAAAGAGTAACGGGTAGAAGGAAAATCAGTAGGAGGAGTAGATTTCGAGCCATACAATGTGTATTACGCTACAAAAATCATTTTCTAATATTACCTCATAAGCATGGAGCTGTTACCAAATTGTTAAGACGAGTTACGCTCATAATGGAAAAGGTTTGCAATAACGGTCAATAGGTAAGGAAGTAGTTGATTGTGAGTCTCTTGTTTCTATATCTGTTAACAATTATGAAAAGATTCTGTAATCAACATAACTTCAACATAACAAAAAATTCAGACGGATATCGATGGCACCCAGCCCTACTTGTTGATGGGTATTTTATTGAGGATAACCTTTATAATGTCTGAAGTTCTAACATTGTCGGCTTCTGCCTCATAGTTTAGAATGATCCTGTGATTCATCACGTCGCGCGCCACCTCCTTAATATCTTCAGGAAGAACGTAATCACGCCCCTCCATATAGGCAAGCGCCTTGGCCGAAAGATTCAGGTTGATACTCGCTCGAGGTGATGCCCCAAACTGTATGTATTGCGCTTGTTCGGTCAGTTTATATTCAAGCGGATGACGCGTAGCGTACACCAGTTCAATAATATATTTTTCAAGCGACTCTGAGATCGTTACTTTATTGACCTGATCTCTGATGGCAAAAATGTCTTCCTTACTAAGAACCGTACCCACTGTGAAATCAAACTTCATGTTTGAGATTCTGCGCATGATCTCAATCTCCTGACTCTTCGTAGGATAATCAACAAACACTTTCATCATGAAACGATCTACCTGTGCTTCCGGGAGAGCATATGTTCCTTCCTGATCTACCGGGTTTTGCGTTGCCATCACAAGGAAAGGCCTGTCAAGTTTGTAGGTGGTTTCGCCGATCGTGACCTGCTTTTCCTGCATAGACTCAAGCAATGCCGATTGTACCTTCGCCGGCGATCTGTTGATCTCATCAGCCAGAATGATGTTCGCGAATATTGGTCCTTTCTTTACCTCAAACTTGCCTTCCTTCTGATTGTAAATCATGGTGCCAACCAGGTCAGACGGCAACAAGTCGGGTGTAAATTGTATGCGTTGAAAATCCAGGTGCAGCACTTGCGCAAGTGTGCTCACGGTAAGTGTTTTCGCCAGGCCGGGAACGCCCTCCAACAAAATATGACCATTGGTAAACAAGCCGATCAAGAGGCGATTCAGCATATACTCCTGGCCAACGACTACTTTACCAACTTCAGAATAGACCTGTTTGATCTTGTACTGATGCTCTTCCTGCTTGTCAAAAGCTACTGCTTCCATGCATTATTCAATATTATACCTCGCCAAAAATAGCGTAATTATTCGCAACTAGGCAGCTAATTTTTGATAGAATTGGGGAATAGAAATGGTGAAATCACATAGAACTTTTGTTTTAGGAGATGTTCATGGTGCACACCGTGCATTGCGTCAGTGTATGGAGAGATCAGCCTTTGATTATCTAACAGATCACCTCATTTGCCTCGGTGACGTTTGTGATGGATGGCCAGAAACGAAGGACTGCTTTAACGAATTATTACAAATCAGGCACCTCACGTTAATTATGGGAAATCATGACCTTATGATGCTGAAGTGGATACGAAATCCGACTGAAAAAGACGCTTCATGGCTCATGCAGGGAGGGCAGGCAACCGTTAACTCTTATGATGACGAAGTACCTCAGCGCCAGGTTAACTTACTGATGAGTGCCCATCCTTATTTTATCGAAGGTGACAAGATATTTACCCACGCCGGGTTCAATCCGGACAAGCCAGTAGAAACCCAGGATTTGGAAGTATTCAGCTGGGACAGATCGCTTGCCCGAAAAGTTCTTCATTCCTACTCCAACGGTGGTACTGCTAAACTCACGCCCTATGAAGAAGTCTACCTGGGGCATACACCTATACCATTTAGCAAGCCGATATTCTCGGGAGGTGTGTGGATGATGGATACAGGAGCAGGATGGAACGGGCCATTAAGCATTATGAACGTGGAGTCAAAGGAAGTGATTAGCAGCGATAATGTTCCTAGTCTTTATCCGGGCATCAAGGGAAGGGGAGGTTAGAAAATATTAGGAGTTATCAGTTATAAGTCGCAGGCATAACTCATAACTTTTAATTGAAAACAACCACCGACGACCCCCTTGGATTTGAGATATATGAATTGATAAGATTTTGGACGGTTCTGTTTTCAATACTTCGCTTCACAAAGATCTTCGCCGATTCAAAATCGGAAATAGAAGCCTCGCGTCCGCAAAATCCGAATCCGACATATGAGCCATTTTCAACCAGTACCAATGACTGTTCCTCAATGTTTCTACCTCGACCAATAATTGCTACCGTCTCGCCTGCTTCATGGAATGAGGCTATCGACTGCCCTATACGCAAGTTATAATCAGCCGGATGCTCCACCCCCATACACCCACCGCGGCATCCTCCGGATTGATAGTCGAAGCACAACCCTTTGGCTACCTGCAGTCCGCTAAGTTTCGGGCAAAGTTCAAATTCACGGACTTTTTCCCAGAGAAAATTCCATGCTTCACCTTTTGAACTGAACCGGATAAGCGGCCTCGAACCTCTGGTAACGACATTGACTGAGAACCTCAGATATCCATTGCGGTCTTCGTAATCATATATTCCCCATTCCTCGACCCGAAACTTCTGCGCCTGGTTATACTTCGGCCACAGTCGTCTGATCTCCTGAGATTCAAGAATCAAAGCAATCAGCTCATTGCCCGTCAGTTCATAAGTTATATGATAAATCTCACTTCTGATCTTGGATCTGCTCCACTCGCGAGCATCCCCGGAAAAGTGCCCGGCAATTCGCTTCTTGATATTGATCGCTTTGCCCACGTAAATAACATCACCCCGTTCATTGAGAAGGTAATAGACGCCGGGCAAAGAAGGTAGTTTGTCAAACTCTTCTTTGGAGAGATTTGGTGGTAATATCGTCTCTCCGGAATTCCGCTTCAACGCCTTTGCGATATGCCCGTCCTGATCACGTCGAAGCAGGTAGTCGAAAATCTTTGCTGTTGCAGCAGCATCTCCGCCAGCACGATGACGGTTCGTGATTTCAATACCCAAACTTTCAGCAAGACTACCCAGACTGTAGGACCGAAGACCAGGGATGATCTTCCTGCAGAGCCTCACGGTGCAAAGCTTTTTAGTCTGAAGGTTAATACCAACCTGCTCAAACTCCTTTTTTAGAAATGAATAGTCAAAATGGGCGTTGTGTGCGACAAAGATTTTACCCTGAAGTCGTTTGATGATGTCGTCAGCCATCTCTTCGAAGGTTGGCGAATTAAAAACCATTTCTGTTGTAATGCCTGTGAGACCTGTAATAAATGCAGGAATATTTCTTCCCGGATTGATCAACGTGTGAAAAGTGTCCGTGATTTGAAGGCCGTCATGATGCCAGATCGCCACTTCTGTCACACGATGTTTTTCAGCATATCCCCCCGTCGTCTCAATATCAACAATAGCGTACATGTGCGTAAGTTAGAGTTTGACAATTGAACCTAAAAGAGGAAATTGACTCTAAATTTTTCAGCACCCCCCAACATGAACGGCATTATCAGATTTTTACTATCCGGACTCGCAGTCCTGCTTACGAGCTATTTGCTAACAGGAGTTTACGTTGAAAACTTCTGGTATGCCTTGCTGGTTGCGGCTGTATTGTCGATTGCTAATATTCTTGTTAAACCGATTTTAGTCTTGTTCACAATTCCCATCACGGTGCTTACGCTTGGGCTGTTTCTCTTAGTCATCAACGCATTGATCATTCTTCTGGTAGATGCCATCACACCCGGATTCAATGTGTCTGGCTTCTGGTGGGCTTTGGCATTCAGCCTGATACTCTCAATTTTCAACAGCATTTTTTCTGATCTTCTGAAGGAAAGAAAAAAGGAATAGCACCTCCCCTGCAAATTATGCTTCGACAGAAAAACTTCTCACCCCGCCAACTGGCGGGGCTGAGGGGTGTAAACAGATAAATACCAACTACTACCTGTATTTTTATTCAGGATACAGAAAGGGTCCTGAATGATGGTTCTGGTAAGTCTACCGCTGTGCCCTCCTTGTCGCGGGCATAAGTTCCTGCCAAGGCCGTTTCCCTTCAACCTTCATTAGTCCATTAACGAGCTGTGCCAATTGAAAAACGATCTCTGATGTTGGCAGTAAGCACTTGACATTTAGAACATTGCTCAAATACAGCGTCTTTTCATCGATTTTGTCCGAAAGAAAGATCACAGGGGTTTGGCGATTGATCGAATTCGTCCGAATTGATCTTATCAATTCAAAACCTGTGACCACAGGCAGGTCGGCGCTGCAGATTATAACATCGAAATATTCGATTCGCGAGGTTAGGAGCCCATCCAAACCAGATTCAGTATGGAGCACAACGGGGTTGCTACTGCTTAACACCGACTTAATTAAATCAACGGTTTTTTTCTGCCTGTGAGCCACAAGGATTTTCATTGTCTTTGAGGCGGCGATTCTAAGATCTTCACCAAACCTTTTCTAAGATCGCTTGAATATTCTGAACGTTTGTTTTCGAAAATAGGATATCGACTTGATCGTTTTAAATACACTTATAAAAACGTCGATTTTAGCTCATCAGGCTTAGATGCTGTTCAGAATCGAACAAAAGAATAATTGAAAAATAGTACAATTGTACTACTCCGGTTTTTGGGAGTTTTCAGATGACAAGTCCAATTTCGTACGCGAACTTCACCAATCCAACAATATTATGTACGCCAACTTTCTCCATAATATTAACACGGTGATTTCTTACGGTGTTCTCACTAAGAAATAACTTTTGGCCAATCTCCTTCATCGTTAACTCCTGACAAATCAGCAGAAGGATTTCTTGTTCGCGTTCTGTTAATTCACCATGATGAAACAACGGCTTGTTCTTCGGTATCTTAGCCTTTGCATCCTTTTTTAGCACGGAAGCAACAAGCTCGTTATGATAAAAATCTTTCTCGGCAACTGAATAGATGGCCTTCTCCAGTTCATCAGGTTCAGTGTTCTTCAAAAGAAATGCGTGTACTCCCATTTCCATCATATGTAAAATGAACTTGCCACTGTCGTGCATGGTCAGAATTATGATCTTAATATCCGGATATCTGCTAATAATGTGCTCGCAGGTCTCGGAACCATCCATAATTGGCATTTGCAGATCAACAATTACAACATCTGGCGCTTCGTACCTTATAAGTGTCAAAAGCTCCTTTCCGTTTTCTGCGTCTTTAACCAATGACACGCGTTCGAATGTCTGTAACAACGAAACCATTGCCTTCCTAAAAAGAGTATGATCGTCGGCGATGTAAACTTTATAGGTTGGTTTCATAACGGCATTGTGAGTATAATTTTACTACCTTTTTCGCGTGTGCTGGTGTATTCAAGTTTACCATTCAACAACCTTGCTCTGTTTTCAATGTTAAACAGTCCTAATCCCTTTCCAAATTTTCTGTCAGTTCTCTGAGCTTCCGCATCGAACCCGACACCGTCATCCTCGATGGCCATTTCAAGTTTCGAAGATCCGCTTAATATAACATTGATGCTACTGGCCTGAGCGTGTTTAACAGCATTGTTGGTTAACTCCTGGGCTATCCGGAAAACCATCAGCTCTTGTTTTGGCGCCAGTCTTTCGAATTCTCCATGTTCATTAAATGTGATGGGCATCATGGTAGTTTTATGGAGTTGTTCACAAAGCTCTCTCAAGGCGTGAACAAGTCCGAACTTTTCAAGGGTGGAGGGCATGAGATCCCTGCTAATGGATCTCAGCGTGTTGATCGTCTCGTCAATCATATACTTCTGTTGCTCCAGCACTTGCGGATTCGGTAGTTGTCTTGCCAGCGTTGTAATTCCGACACGAACTGCCGACAACATCCCCCCAAGGCTGTCATGCAGGTCACCCGCAACCCTTTTCCTCTCTGATTCCTGCGATTCGAGGGCTGCATCCATCATCTTTTGTTGATACGCTAACTCTAGCTTCTGCCTGTTGTATTGTTCCTCAATCATTCTCTTTTGGTAGAACACCATGAACAGAATAATGGCAATTGCCAATAACAGCATGCCTACCGTACCTGCGGCAATGAGGAGCCCAATTTGATATTCCGAAGGTCCTGCCATAAGCCGATCATTATAACGATTCGCTGAACTATACTCAATATGTTATGAAATGACCAGTAAATCAATAGATCATTGTGTAAAACTTCAGTGAGGTAAGCGGCGAACAGATACAAAAACAGGGTGCCCGCACTAAAAATCAAAAAGGCCGAATTAAACCAGAACATAGGAAATCTATGAAGTTGTTGTACGGGCAGCTCAACCATAAGTCGATACCAATACACCATGCAATACGCCAAAATTATAACAGAAGTTAATGAGTTTGTGTAGGAGTTCATATCAAATCCTTGCAAGAATAACAGATTTGAAATACTAAGAACGAACAATAACGACGCCACTATTACAAGCGGTTTCTTATATTTTCTATTGAAAGCGACGTAGTATAGAGTTGTGGCAACAAGAAACTGAAATGTGCCACAGGCCGTCTGTGGCACATTTATTTCTTTACCGTGAAGCGGTACGACGTGAATGAAGATGAACGTAAGGACGTCAAGAAGAAAAAAAATTCCTACTAATTTCGTCTCAAAACTTCGGCGAGTGAAAAGGGAAAAAGCTAATATTGAAATCACAAAACTAAATCCTTCTGATATCTCAACGATTTTCAGAAATAGATTAATACTCATCAGTTAATTCTAGTCTTTTTTCAAATCTATTTAGGACAATAAGGAGGACAGGGCAAATTATTATCGTACGTACCAGCACCACCACCGCCAGCTTTTGCATTATCATCGCCCCAAAGCAACGTACCATCTTCGGTTGTAGACACCAAAACTAGTTGAACAGTATCTTTTTTAAAAACCTCATTGTATTTCAATGCGAGAAAGAATGTAATACCGGCACTTCCTTCTTCTGCCAGTAATTTTAATAACGCATCACGTCCATAAAACATAGACTTGGTATCCTTCTTTTTGTCTGGACGCATGTCATTGTCATACTTGTCGATCCATGACAATGCATCTTTTTTGGTTACTCTTGAGCCGACTGTTGGATTGAATTTTTTAGCCATACTGATTAGGGATTAAGTGTTCGACATATTATTAGTGTACAGAATTTTCCATCCATACTTTTTAAACCACGAGGCCTTGAAATTCAAAGGAACGATCCGACAATGTCAAAATCTATTGGCACCGAAATAATTTAGCCAACGCTTCTCTGAAATTTAACTGAAAGTATCTTTGTTCGACAACATTCATCCAACGTACACCATAATAAACATTCACAAGGCAACTCCCGAAAACATTGATATACTTATCCTCTTTCAAAAACAACTGGCCCTCGAATCCGTGAACCTTGATCTTTCATCCGGAAGGGAATGACGGCGATGTTCCAAGATACATCCAAAGGAACACAATATCTCGCATTCGATAACTAGAATTTATTGAATGCCACACGATCAGTGCCGAATGGAGTGATTGGAGAAACGGCACGGTGTGGTGGCTGCAGTGCGTCTACCTTAAATTATTTCGCTGATCACCAATGAGCCAAGCCCTCATCGGCTTAAGGTTATATGTCCATAAAACAGATTCCAAAGCAATGAAAGCCTACCAAGCTATGGGAATGGATAGGTCGCACTACACAGTCTACGAAATAATGAAATAAATTTTCATTACTCCACTTCGATTACCATCTCGATTTCAACGGCAATCCCCATTGGAAGAGAACCAGCACCCATTGCTGAACGAGCGTGCTTTCCTTTTTCTCCAAACACTGCTACCATCAAATCCGAACAGCCATTGATCACCTTCGGTTGATCGCCAAATTCAGGAACGCCATTCACCCAGCCGTTCACCTTTACAATTCTCTTGACTTTGTTTAGATCTCCCAACTCAACCTTAATGGTTGAAAGTATTCCCTCAGCAGTAAGCTTGGCTGCTGCATATCCCTGTTCGATCGTCAAATCCTTACCCAATTTCCCCGTGATGCTTGTGCCGTCGCGCTTATTCGGCCCATGACCAGACAAAAACAACAGGTTGCCTACCCGTACGGCCTTCACATAATTCGCAATGGGCTTTGACGGTGGATAAAGTTCGACACCAAGTTCTTTCAGTTTTTTATCAAAATCGATCTGTGCTGTAAGGGCAATGGCGTGACACATGACTAGCGCGGCGATCAGGATTCTTTTTTTCATAAGTTTGGTTGGATATGGTGCGTTGGGAAATATACTAAACTGCACCTTGCGTTGTGTGAGCCTTACAATTTTATAGTTTTGAAAACGGCATGGTCATAACCATATCCTATGGCAGTAAAAGAAAAGATCCGTTGTTCCTGGTGTCTGGGATTTGACGAATACATCAAGTACCACGACACAGAATGGGGCGTTCCTGTTCACGATGACAAAACTCACTTCGAATTCCTGACACTCGAAGCAGCCCAGGCTGGATTGAGTTGGTCGATGATACTAAAGAAACGTGATGGCTATCGCAAAGCCTTTGCCGATTTCGACGTAAAGAAGGTGGCAAGATTCACACCCGCCAAAATAGAAAAACTACTACTCGATCCTGCCATTGTAAGGAACCGGTTGAAAGTTAACGCGACGGTGACGAACGCTCGTAAATTCATCGAAGTCCAGAATGAATTTGGAAGTTTCGACAAATACATTTGGCAATTTGTCAACGGTAAACCTATTGTTAAGCAACCCAGGAGCGTTTCAGAAATCCGGCCAACGTCACCGGAATCTGATGCTTTAAGCAAGGACCTTATCAAACGTGGGTTTAAATTCGTTGGTAGTACAATAATCTATGCCCACATGCAGGCTTGCGGCCTTGTAAATGATCACATTGTTGCATGCTGGCGCTTCGATAAAGTGCCAAAAAAGTAAACTACTTATTTGCCGATTCCGAGTATTACATCCTTCTTGGACATATACAAATTCCAGACGCCCTTCACATTTACTGAACCGTCTGGTTGTGGGGTAACGATTGGCCTGGAGTACAATAAAGAATCATAGGAATCTTCGCCTTGTCTTCGATGTACTTTTTGAATGTTGTCTTGTGTTGACCCCGTTTCTGCACCAATGACGTAAGCCTGGATCAGTTGATTCTCTACATCAAGCGCGGAGCTCGAGCCCGGAATAATCCATCGTATCTTCATTTTGAACTTCGAGGCAAGCACCGATGCTTTGGTTTGATCAAACTTCTCTTTTTCCAATTCCTGAAATGCAATCCTACCCCTCTCTAGCGCCGCAGTTACAATCTCAGAATCCGAAGTTTGTTGAATTTTCTGTGACTCCATTCCTTCACGCAACTTCTTGCGCTGCTCGTCCGACAGAGATCCGCCACAACCCACCAATCCCAGAACGCATGCAAATAATACTATTATCCGTTTCATGGTTCAAAATTGAATCGGCGCAAACCAATTTCCAAGAATTATTCTCATAAGCAAACCGATACCTTTTTGACTAAATTTGCAACCTTGTAATTGTGATATGCTTGAAAAACTTGAAGAAATAAGCCTTCGATTCGAAGAAGTTGGCCAATTACTGGCTCAGCCGGAGACGATGAAGGACATGAAGAAGTTCTCCCAACTCAGTAAAGAGTATCGGGATCTGGAGAAGATTGTCTTGAAATTCAGGCAACTAAAAGAAACGACAAATCACCTGCAACAGGCAAAAGAGGTTCTTCAAAAGGAAAAAGATCAGGATTTGAGGGAACTTGCAAAGTTGGAGATTGACGAGTTACAACCGAAAATAGAATCATTGGATGCGGAAATTAAAGAGCTTTTAATTCCTAAGGATCCAAATGATGACAAAAATGTTATGCTCGAAATCCGGGCCGGCTCTGGTGGGGATGAGGCTGCAATATTTGCAGGCGATTTATGGCGAATGTACCAGCGGTTTTGTGAGAAGCATGGATTAAAAATGTCCGTATTGGATGTAACCGAAGGAACAGCAGGGGGATATAAGGAAGTTATTTGTAGCGTGGGCGGTGAGAGTGTTTACGGCCTTCTAAAGTTCGAGTCTGGCGTTCACCGGGTACAAAGGGTGCCGGCAACTGAGCAGATGGGCCGGGTTCATACATCGGCAGCCTCTGTTGTTGTGATGCCTGAGGTGGAAGATGTCTCCATTGAAATCAACCCGGCGGATCTTGAATATCAAACAGCCCGCTCAAGCGGTGCCGGTGGGCAGAACGTGAATAAGGTGGAAACCAAAGTACAGCTTACGCACAAGCCATCCGGAATTGTCATTACATGTCAGGTTGAGCGATCGCAACATGCCAATCGGGAACGCGCTTTGCAAATGTTAAAGACCAAGCTTTATGAAATGGAATTTGAAAAGCAGCAATCGGAAATCGGTGCAACCAGAAAATCCATCGTTAGAACCGGTGACAGGTCGGAAAAGATCAGAACCTATAACTATCCTCAAAGCAGGGTGACAGACCATAGGATTGGCTACACCCAACATAATCTTCCGGGCGTTATGAATGGCGACCTCGACGATTTTATCGAGCAGCTAAGAATAGCCGACAGCGCGGAGCGCATGATGGAAGGTACCCCTCAGTAAAATGCATCATTTTTTGTATAAATTTGACTCAACTATAGCTTAGCAAATATGAGTAAAGGATTAATTATTGCCCTTGTTGTTATTGGAGTGATTGCCATTTGTGTCTTGGGGTTCGTCTCCTGGGGCAGTGGCGCGTACAACACGGCCGTCAAACACCAGGAAGGCGTCAACGCTCAGTGGGGAGCTGTCCAGGCTGCTTACCAAAGGCGTGCTGACCTCGTTCCCAACCTGGTCGCGACTGTAAAGGGCGCGGCGGAAAACGAAAAAGAGATTCTCATAAAAGTCACGCAGGCCCGCGCTGGCATAGTGAACGCCAAAACTCCAGACGATCTGGAAGTAGCTGGTCGCGAAATTAACACAGCAATCAACCTGGCATTCGAAGCATACCCTCAAATAAGGTCGACAGAGAATTTCCAGGATTTGCAGTCCCAATTGGAAGGAACCGAAAACAGAATAAACGTGGCGCGTGATCGCTACAATGAATCGATCCAAACCTACAATACATTTGTCAGGGGCTTCTTTACAAAAAGTGCGCTGAATTGGTTTGGTGGTGGTGAAGACTTTACTGCGAAAAAAGGATTCGAAGCTGCTCAAGGTTCTGATAAGGCTCCAGAAGTCAAATTCTAGCGACATAACTCTCTGCTTGCTTTGAGAGGGCCTTGCCATGGTGGCGAGGCTTTTTATTTTAATGCTATGATTGAAGGAGCAAACCCAATTGCACTTTGTCGAAACTTTTGATTTGATACACTTGCCAACCGTGATAAAGTTGTAGAATACAGACTCTATTGTGTACGGCTTACACAATGTAAATTATTAATATATTGTCGAATGCCCAGAAAAACCCCTCAGCTAAGTGTCAAGGATTTGTTCGAGAATGGACAGCAATACTACCTTCCTCACATCTCAATCGACAATGTCATTTTTGGTTTTCATGATAATGAACTCAAGGTCTTATTGTTGCAATGGAATGAAAATGGACGTTGGTGTCTGCCGGGTGGTTTTGTTTTAAAGGATGAAGATATCCAGGATGCCGCAGCAAGAGTACTGAAATCGAGGACCAGCCTTAGCGATATTTTTCTGAGTCAGTTTCATACCTTCGGCAGCTCTAAAAGGAAGAGAAGGCGTCATGGAATAGATAAACCAAAGTGGTTGAAGGCGGATAGCTGGTTTATGGATCGGTTTATAACGATCGGTTACTGGGCATTGGTTGAGTTTTCTAAAGTGATTCCCAAACCAGACGAGTTCTCTATGGCTTGTCAATGGTGCGATATCGACAAAGTTCCAAAGTTAATTCTCGACCACAATGACATTCTGGACCAGGCTTTGGTCTCGCTGCGTCGAAATCTGAATGAGTTTCCTTTGGGAAAGGACCTCCTTCCAACCAATTTCACCATGCCTGAACTGCAACGGCTCTACGAAACAGTATTAAATAAGAAACTAGACAGGAGAAATTTTCAAAAAAAAATATTGGGGCTCGATATTCTGATAAAGCTTCAGGAAAGAAAACAAGGTGGCGCACACAAGGCGCCATTCCTTTATAAGTTTGATCGCACCAAGTACAAGAAGGCAATGAAGAGCGGATTGAAATCAGGACTTCAATGATTCGATTTTTCAGGATGGGTGAATAGAATTGTGCTCGCTTAAAGCGTGCGTTTTACTTCACGCTGCTCGTAGCTTTCAATTACATCGCCAACTTGCATATCATTGAATCCATCTATGCCAATTCCGCAGTCGAAGTTTGTCTTTACTTCACTTGCGTCATCTTTGTGACGTTTTAATGATCCCAGCTTACCTGCATAAACTACAATTCCATCGCGAATAAGTCGGATTGGATTGCTACGCTTAATTGATCCGTCAGTTACCATACAGCCGGCGATCGTTCCAATTTTAGATATCTTGAATACTTCGCGCACTTCTGCGTTACCCACAATCACTTCTTCAGTCTCTGGTGCCAGCATTCCTTCCATTGCCGCGCGAACATCATTGATCGCATCATAGATGATTGAATACAAACGTATTTCTATCTCTTCATTCTCTGCAACCCGCCTGGCAGACGCCGAAGGTCGTACCTGGAATCCCAATATGATCGCATCAGATGCAGACGCGAGCAGTACATCAGATTCTGAAATCTGACCAACACCTTTGTGTATGATCGCAACCTGAATTTCCTGGGTTGAAAGTTTAAGCAATGAGTCTGTCAACGCTTCAACCGATCCGTCCACGTCACCCTTCACAATAACATTCAACTGTTTGAAGTTACCAATCGCGAGTCTGCGACCAATTTCGTCAAGCGTAATGTGCTTCTTAGTACGTATACTTTGCTCACGCATAATCTGACCGCGTTTGTTGGCGATCTCACGCGCCTCACGGTCAGTCTCAAATACTGCTACTTTTTCACCCGCTTGTGGCGCGCCATCCAATCCCAATACGACGACTGGTGTAGACGGGCCAGCTTCAGAAACGCGTTTGCCCGTGTCATCAAACATGGCTTTTACACGACCATAGTTTGCTCCAGCAAGCAGAATGTCACCCACGCGCAAAGTTCCGGTTTGAACCATGATCGTTGAAACATATCCTCTTCCCTTGTCAAGCGAGGCTTCGATAACAGATCCTGTAGCATTCCTATCAGGATTCGCACGAAGATTCAAAAGTTCAGCTTCCAGCAATACTTTTTCAAGTAAAGACTCTATACCGAGCCCGGATTTCGCTGATATTTCTTGACTCTGATATTTGCCTCCCCACTCTTCTACAAGGATATTAACCTTTGAAAGCGATTCTCTGATCTTATCAGGATTCGCTGAAGACTTATCGACCTTATTAATGGCAATCACTAAAGGTACACCCGCTACCTGTGCGTGGTTGATAGCTTCTTTAGTCTGCGGCATAACGTCATCGTCAGCTGCTACGACTATGATCGCGATATCTGTGAGTTTTGCTCCGCGTGCCCGCATCGCAGTAAAGGCCTCGTGACCTGGTGTGTCCAAGAATGCGATTTTGTGACCGCTCTTTGTGGTCACATCATAAGCACCAACGTGTTGCGTAATGCCACCAGCTTCTGAAGCTGTAACTTTGGTATTCCTGATATAGTCAAGCAATGAAGTCTTACCATGATCTACGTGACCCATGATTGTAACAATCGGAGCACGCGGCTGAAGCAAGTCTTCATCGGTGTCAATATCTTCTTCTACTTCCAGTTCTTCCTCCGCTGATGTAAATGAAACTGCGTAACCAAACTCATCCGTGATGACTGTGATTGCTTCCGCATCAAGTCTTTGATTGATCGAAACGAACATCCCAAGACTCAAACAAGTTGAAATAACATCGTTGACAGAAACATTCATCATAGATGCGAGATCATTCGCAGAAATGAATTCCGTTACTCTTAAAGTTTTGGAAGCTTCCTGCTCCTGAAGCATCTGTTGCTCTTGAGCATCTGAATTCGCCTGTCTTTTCTCACGTCTATATTTTGCACCAGAACCCTTCTTGTTGCCGCCTCCACTAAGTTTTGCAAGTGTCGCTTTTATCTGATCCTGGATTTCTTTCTCTGTTGGTTCTGCTTTTTGAACTCTGTTGGGCTGTGGACCACGACCGCGTTGTGGAGGAGCAATAGTACGAAGCGGACGTTGTTGATCTCCAGTTGGAGGTCCTCCTTGTGTAGGTGGGTCAGAAGCAATACGCTTCCTCGGCCGCTTGCCTTTATTATCCTTCTGCGTATCAGACGAAGCTACTGGAGCATCTTTTTTCTTTTCAGGAAGTTGAATTCTGTCAAGCACCTTTAATCCTTGCAGTTTGTCTGCACGACCTTTTATTAATTCCTGCTCAGGTTGTTTTTCTTCAACAACTGGCGCCTCTGGCACCTTAGCGACAATAACCTCTACTGGTTTCTCTTCGACCTCCACAGGCGGCTGCTCAACAACCTCAACCTCTACCTTGATTATCTCAACAGGTTTAGGCTCTACCTTTTCCTTTTCCTCCTCTTTAACCGGGAGTTTCTTTTCAAGCTCGATCTTGCCTACGACCTTGATTCCTTCAAGCTTGGTTTTTTCACGCTCGACTTTTTCTGGTTTAGGCTCGTCTTTAACCTTTAGATCCTTCGACCCAAGGTTCTTTATCATAATACTGCTTTCCTCGTCATCAACGCGCTTCTTGGAAGCGTCTTTCTCCTTGTCGGTTACCGGATTGTCAACATGTTTAACACCGATAGAAAGCCCGCTGGCTTCCAATTTATCTGTGGCAGAAGAAGCGAATTCTTTAGACAAGATTGTGACTTGCTCGGGCGTAAGCTTAGCGTTGGGGTTGTTTTCAACCTCATATCCCTTTTTTGCGAGAAATTCCAATATGGTGTTATGACCCACATTCAATTTCCTGGCCGCCTGACTCAACCTGATCAATTTTTCCTCTGCCATACTCAAATATGCCTGTTTTTTTAAAGACTTTAAAACCCCGATAACGCTTCCTGCTCAATAAAAACTGTAGGAAACGCCGGCCCCCAATCAACACTCACTCAAATACCCGAATCCCGATCTCTTACTCGAATTCCCTCTTCAGAATACCCAATACGCCTTCAACAGTTTCCTCTTCCAAATCAGTTCTCCTTACTAATTCCTCCTTCGACAATGCCAGTACGCTTTTAGCAGTATCGAGTCCGATGCGATTGAGTTCATCAATTACCCATCCCTCTATTTCATCACCGAACTCATTCAAATCGACATCCTCTTCAGATTGTCCTTCTGCAAGTTCACGGAACACGTCTATTTCATATCCAACCAGACGGCTTGCCAATTTGATGTTCAACCCACCTTTTCCAATCGCTAATGAAACCTGATCAGGTTTCAAATACACTGAAACCCTTCCATTATCCTTATCAACTTTTATGGATACGATCTTGGCCGGACTCAACGCCCGCTGTATATACAGATCCAGGTTTTCAGTAAAGTTGATAACGTCTATATTCTCATTCTGCAATTCACGAACGATGGCATGAATTCTTGATCCCTTCATACCAACACAGGCACCCACAGGATCAATGCGGTCATCATAAGACTCAACAGCTACTTTCGCCCTTTCGCCAGGCTCGCGAACCACCTTTTTTATTGTGATCAATCCATCATAAACTTCCGGAACTTCTTGCTCAAACAATCTTTCCAGGAATACAGGCGAGGTTCTCGACAAAATGATCTTTGGATTACCATTGACCATGTCGACCTTATGTACAATAGCCCGAACGTTTTCACCCTTACGGTAACGATCTTTTTGAATTTGTTCGCCACGCGGGATCGCCACTTCATTACCTTCTGCATCAGTGAGCAACACTTCGCGGCTCAACACCTGATACACTTCACCTGCAATTATCTCCCCGACCAATTCTTTGTACTTCTGAAAAAGGATGTCTTTTTCTAAATCTTTGACCTTTTGAATCAAAGTCTGCCGCGCAGTCGTTACTGCTCGCCTTCCAAAATCATCGATGTAGATCTGCTCAGAAACTTCCTCTCCAACCTCGAAATCAGGTTCAATTTTGTGAGCATCCTTCAGACTGATCTTGTCGAAATCCCAAATATCTTCCGAGTCGTCATCTACGATTTCTCTGAAACGATAAATTTCAAGGTCTCCCTTGTCTGCATTCACAATGATGTCGAACTTCTCATCAGAGCCGAATTTCTTCTTGATCATGTTGCGAAATACATCCTCCAGAATCCTGATCATTGTCGGTCTGTCGATGTTCTTTTGTTTCGCGAATTCAGCGAAAGACTGAATTAATTCATGTGCATCCATGGTTTGATACTATTTGAAACTTACTAACACAAATGATTTATCTATTTCCGTAAATTGAATTTCCACTGTCTTGATTTCCTTCTTCTTCCCTTCACCCAACGCTATCTCTACACTAATTCTATCTTCTCCAACTGCCATAAGCTTTCCTTCAAGGGTCGAATCCGCTAATTTCACTTTCAACCTTCTGCCTATATTTTTGACGTATTGTCTTTTCAACGCTATCGGTTGATCTAGTCCTGGCGTTGACACTTCGAGCATATAACTGTCCTTCAGGGTCGTCAACGCATCAAGATCCTTCGATATCTCTCTGCTCAGATCCGCGCAATTATCAATCGTTATACCCTCATCACCATCCAGAACAATAATAACTTTCTGTTGTCCTCTCAATGAAACAACCACATCAACCACGAAATGCGCGGGATTATTCAACTTATCCTCAGCGATTTTCCTGATCTCCTCCGCCAATTCCATTCGAAAATATTATATAAACAAAGAGGGGACTGTTTGTCCCCTCTAACAAGAATTCCTAAGAAACTTCGCAAAAGTAAAGATTTTTTACTTTTACGCAATACGTAACAGGTTTTTCAATCAAACTGATTACCCACAAGGATGAAAATACACTCGGATCTACTACAGTTTAGTCTAATTTTATATCTCTGAACCTCTGCAAACCAACTCCAGACCGCTATCTCGCCTGATACATGGCGCTGTAGTACTTCAAGTACTCGCCGGAAGTAACGTGCTTCAGCCACTCTTGGTTCGCAAGATACCAATCAACTGTCTTTTCAAGCCCCTGCTCGAATGTAACCTGAGGCTTCCAACCTGTTTCGTTGCTTAATTTGGAGGCATCTATGGCATACCTCAGGTCATGACCAGGCCTATCCTTCACATATGTGATGAGTCGCGCAGATGTACCCTCCTCCCTATTCAACTTTCGGTCCATCGTTCTACAAAGGAAGTTTACCAGATCAATATTTCTCCATTCATTGTTGCCGCCGATGTTGTAGACATTTCCCTTTTCGCCGTGATGGAAAATAACATCAATTGCACGTGCATGATCCTCAACAAACAGCCAGTCTCGGATGTTTTCTCCTTTTCCGTACACAGGCAATCCCTGGTTGTTGAGAATATTGTTAATCATCAACGGAATCAACTTCTCGGGAAAATGGTAGGGACCGTAATTATTCGAGCATCTGCTGATTAATGTTGGTAATTTAAAACTGTTTCCAAACGCGGAAACAAAATGATCACTTCCAGCTTTTGATGCTGAATATGGAGACTGTGGATCAATGTGTGTCCTTTCCGTAAAAAAACCTCCATCATCAGCCGACCCATAAACTTCATCAGTGGATATGTGGTAGAAAGCCTTGTCAGAATAGTCTGTCTTCCAGGAATTCTGAGCCGCATTCAGAAGGTTGAGAGTTCCAATGATGTTGGTTCGCGCAAATTCACCGGGATTGTGCAAAGAGCGATCTACGTGCGACTCTGCAGCCAGATGGATAACCCCACTTATATCGTGCCTGTCAAAAAGCTGATCAATAAATTCGCTGTCAACTATATCGCCCCTTTCAAAATGATAGTTACTCTTGGTTTCGATGTCCTTGAGGTTTTCAAGATTTCCAGCATAAGTCAGTTTATCCAGATTAATGATCCTGTATTCTGGATACTTGTTGACGAAAAGCCGTACCACATGAGAGCCGATAAACCCGGCGCCACCTGTGATGAGAAGATTTTTTTTCGCCATTTTCAGTTATCTGACAAATTTCTCAAAATTCTTGTGATCACGTTGAAAAAGTATATCCTGTGGCAGCGACTTAAAGTATTCGTAAGTAATCTTGAGTCCGTCCGCGCGCGAAACCTTAGGCTCCCAGCCAAGAATATTCTTCGCTTTCGTAATGTCAGGACGCCTCTGTTTCGGATCGTCCTGTGGCAAAGGTTTATAGATAACTTTTTGCTGTGTGCCCGTAAGCCTAACAATCTCTTCAGCGAAATCTCTTATCGTTATTTCGTTAGGATTTCCAATATTCATTGGTAGTTGATAGTCCGATAAAAGTAATCTGTAAATTCCTTCAACTTCATCATCAACATAGCAGAACGAGCGAGTTTGTGAGCCATCACCAAAAACCGTCAGATCCTCACCCCTCAACGCCTGACCAATAAATGCAGGAAGTACTCTTCCGTCGTTCAGCCTCATTCGAGGTCCATAAGTATTGAATATGCGGATGATTCTTGTTTCAACGCCGTGATAAGTATGATAGGCCATTGTAATAGCTTCCTGAAAGCGTTTGGCCTCATCATAAACTCCTCTTGGACCAACAGTATTAACGTTTCCATAATACTCTTCTACCTGCGGATGAACCAACGGATCTCCGTAAATCTCTGACGTGGACGCCACCAGAATGCGTGCCTTCTTCGCGCGTGCAAGTCCCAGCAGATTGTGCGTCCCAAGTGAACTTACTTTGAGTGTCTGTATGGGTATCTTCAAATAGTCGATCGGACTTGCAGGTGAGGCGAAGTGGAGGATGTAATGCAATTCACCCGGTACGTGTACATAGGATGAGACATCGTGATGGTAAAATTCAAAATCAGGATGCTTAAAAAGGTGTTCGATGTTTCTAATGTCACCTGTGATCAGGTTGTCCATTGCGATCACATGAAACCCTTCTTTCATGAACCGGTCACAGAGGTGGGACCCTAAAAAGCCAGCACCACCTGTGATAAGAATGCGTTGTTTAGCCATTGATAACCTCCCTTCCAATGCTATAATATGAATATCCCAATTCTTTCATAAGTGTTAAATCATAGAGGTTTCTGCCGTCAAAAATAACCTTTTCTTTAAGGATCGAATTGAGTCTGTCGAAATCAGGTGTTCTGAACTCCGGCCATTCTGTGGCAATCAGGATAGCATCAGCATCCTGCGCGGCCTCATAAGGATTGCCACAATATGTAATTCTTCCCTTGAGAACCTTTTCAACATTTGGCATTCCTTCAGGATCATGCGCTTTAATTTTTGCGCCCGCCTCTAGAAGCTCTTCGATGTTGTAGAGCGCAGGAGCTTCGCGGATGTCGTCCGTATGAGGCTTAAATGACAGTCCCCAAACAGCAATGGTTTTACCTTTAAGATTATTATTAAAATAGGCCTTTATTTTCGGAATGAGTTTAGTCTTTTGAGCGGCATTAACTTCCATGACGGCGTTAAGAATTTTAAAGTCGTAAGAAGCGTCCTTTGATGATTTAGCAAGAGCCTGTACATCTTTTGGAAAGCAACTTCCTCCATATCCGATTCCCGGAAACAGAAATCTTTTCCCAATTCTACTGTCTGTTCCAACGCCTTTCCTAACTGCATCGACGTCAGCACCCATAAGCTCGCACAAATTAGCGATCTCATTCATGAACGATATCTTCATAGCCAAAAACGAATTCGCTGCGTATTTCGTGAGCTCAGCTGAACGTTCGTCCATGAAAATAATGGGATTGCCCTGACGGACAAAAGGCCCGTAAAGCGTTTCCATCACTTTTCTAGCTTTCGGTGAAGTGGTCCCTAACACAACCCGATCTGGCTTCATGAAATCTTCTACCGCGACACCTTCTCTCAGGAATTCAGGATTAGAAACCACGTCAAACTCCGCGGTTGCACCCTTCGCGATTCTTTCCTTCACTTTGTCCGCGGTACCTACAGGCACCGTGCTCTTGTCAATGACAACAGCATAATTCTGCAGGAGTGGACCCAAATCATCAGCAACCTTTAAGATATATCTCAAATCCGCTGATCCATCTTCTCCGGGCGGCGTTGGCAAGGCGAGGAAAATAACTTTGGCATCTTTTATACCTTCAGCCAAATCTGTCGTAAACGAAAGCCTCGCCTGCTTTAAGTTACGTTCAAATAATTGCTCAAGACCGGGTTCGTATATAGTGATCACCCCCTGTTGAAGCTTACTTACTTTTTCTTTGTCAATGTCGACGCAGGTTACCGTGTTGCCTGTTTCTGCGAAACAAGTCCCGGTTACAAGTCCGACATAGCCGGTGCCCACGACTGCTATCTTCATATTTTAATTTTTTTGGAGTCGCAAATAAGCGGTTTCGGTAATCAGTAATCATGATAAATGTATGTAAAGCCGGAGTATTTTGTCACCGCAACTGCACAATCTGTGCTAACACTTGTTAGTTTCTGTACAAGCAGTAAATTAGCACCCCTAATAAAAAAACGGTGGATTCGATTGGACTTAGTTTTTCGGAAACCGACAATCAATTGATGATTCGCGGTATGATCCGGGATTTTGGGGCGCTTGAAATAGCTCCAAAAATGATGGACTGGGATGAAAATCAAGTTTTTCCTATTGAGTTGTTTCGTAAAATGGGCAATCTCGGGCTAATGGGAATTCTGGTCCCTGAACAATACGATGGTGCGGGATTTGGATACTTGGAGTACATCACCGCTCTGGTTGAGATCTCAAAGATTGATGGCTCTATCGGGTTATCAGTTGCAGCTCATAATTCGTTGTGCAACAATCACATTTTGCAGTTTGGAACAGCCGAACAAAAGAGGGCATATCTCCCAAAACTTGCTACCGGAAAATGGATTGGCGCCTGGGGGCTTACTGAGCCGAACACTGGATCCGATTCGGGCAATATGACGACTACAGCAAAGCGTGATGGCGACTCCTACGTAATAAACGGCGCAAAGAATTTTATTACACATGGCAAATCCGGCGATGTTGCGGTAGTTTTGGCGAGAACTGGGGCCATCGGCGATTCCCGTAATATTTCCGCCTTCATTATAGAGCGCGGCACAGTCGGACTCTCTGCCGGCAAAAAAGAGAATAAGCTGGGAATGCGTGCATCAGAAACCGCGGAGATGATTTTCGCTGACTGCCGTATTCCTGCGTCACAACTTATTGGTAAAGAGGGGGAAGGATTTATTCAGGCAATGAAAGTGCTGGACGGCGGACGAATTTCCATAGCGGCGCTTAGCCTCGGCATTGCAACTGGCGCCTACGAAGCTGCGCTCCGTTATTCAAAAGAAAGACATCAGTTCAACCAGCCAATTGCAAGTTTTCAGGGAATTGCTTTTAAATTAGCAGATATGGCAACCAAGGTCGAAGCAGCCAGGCTTTTGGTTTATCGAGCCGGCGAGTTGAAGAACAAGGGGCACGAGGTAACAAGGGAGTCTGCCATGGCAAAACTATTCGCTTCTGAAGTTGCAGTCGAGGTTGCTAATGAATGCGTGCAGATTTTCGGTGGATATGGATACACAAAGGACTTCCCTGCCGAGAAGTACTTTCGAGACGCCAAGCTGTGCACAATAGGCGAAGGGACGTCAGAAATACAGAAGCTCGTTATCTCGAGGTCTATTTTAAAGTAAAATTTGCAAGAAGTCTCCCTTTGCATTAAATTTGCACCCCTAATAAATATTATGCTGATTATTAACATAAAAGAGAACGAGTCGATCGATAAGGCTCTAAAACGGTTTAAAAAGAAGTTTGAGAAAACAGGTGTGTTGAAAGAATTGCGTTCACGCACTTCATTTACCAAGCCTTCTGTAAGCCGTAGAGCCGAGATCATCCGTGCTGCCTATCGCGAACAAATGAGATTGGCTGAAACGAAAATCTAGTTATTGCGAATATCTGCGGTGATTAATTGCTGATAACCCGATGAGTTATCAGCAACCGTCATTATTTGATAACATATCCCCTATGGACTTTTCCGTAGGGGATATTTTTTTTATATTGTCTTTTGAGAGATAGGTGTTTTTCTACTCACATGACAGAGACATTTTTTAAATACCTCCAATTCGAGAAACGACTGAGCAAGCATACCATTTTATCCTATAAAAATGATGTGAATCAGTTCTCCATATTTCTTCAGATGCAATATTCGGTAGCATCACCGGAGGAAGCCAGTTATGGTATGATAAGATCCTGGATTATTTCGATGGTAGAGGAAGGGCTTCAACCTTCCAGTATAAATAGGAAAATTGCTTGTCTGAGGTCGTTGTATAAATTTTGGGTAAAGGGTGCGGTAGTAGATAAGAATCCGATGACTAAAGTTACAGTCTTAAAATCTAAACGACGGCTTCCGTCTTTCGTCAAAATTTCGGAGATCAATCAACTTCTTGATCATTCAGATTTTCGTGATGGCTTTGATGGCGTTCGCGATCAATTGGTTTTGGAAATGTTATATGCGACAGGCATTCGTTTAAATGAGCTGATCAACCTGACTGAAAAAAATGTTGACATCAACCAATGCACCATAAAGGTATTGGGCAAAAGAAACAAGGAGCGAGTAATCCCGTTTTCTCCCAACATCGTTAAAAAGATTACGGCTTATCGGGAGCTGCGGAATAGAGAAGTCAAAATGAAAGAACATGGGCTGCTATTTGTGACAAGTCATGGAGATCCTTGTTATCCTATGCTTATCTATCGAAGTGTAAATCGTCACCTTAAAACAGCTACCGTGGCTGAGAAGAAAAGTCCCCATGTTCTAAGACATTCTTACGCGACACATTTACTGGATCGTGGGGCGGAAATAAATGCAGTGAAGGATCTTCTTGGCCATAGTAGTCTTGCTGCAACGCAGGTCTATACGCACAATACAATAGATAAACTTAAAAAGGCCTTTGACCTTGCCCATCCAAAGGCATAACAACACGCTAACTATAAATGCACGCTATGACACTACATCTACAGTAAATACCGGCATTAAACCCGGAATATCTTTTTGTTCAACTAAATCTTAAGATTATGAAGTTACAAGTTCATTCTATCCATTTCGATGCTGACATTAAGCTTATCAATTTCATTCAGAAGAAACTCAATAAGTTGGAAACCTTCTACGATAGAACTGTGGATGGCGAGGTTTTTTTGAGGCTCAACAATGAGGGTGTGGAAAATAAAACTGTCGAAATAAAACTTAGAGTCCCTGGAAGTAATTTGTTCGCAACGGAAAAAGCGAGGTCCTTCGAGGCGGCAACAGATCTTGCCACAGACGCGTTACGTGTTCAACTAAAAAAGGTAAAAACCAAAGTAGCGTAAAAATCGCCTGATAGAAATATATTTGTAGAGTATACAAATGGACTCCTTCTCCGAGTCCATTTGCTTTTTTAACTCGGGTCAAGATTTATTCGTGTCAGCATCCCTATAGTTTATAATCAAGGGCCAAATGCAACAAATTGCGAGGCAGGATGATATCAATCATGCGGCCAAAAGACTGTTATCATTGAGGGGTTACCATGCCGAGCGTACCTTGCATTACGTTTCATTGTGAGCACAAACGTACAGCGATCTTACATTCTGCTGATTCGGCAAGATGTAAGTCGAACTGAAAGACATACTGGAAACTTGGCGACGCCAGATGCCACTTATAGTAAATTGAATTTGAACGGCGGAATATACCATGGGGCGTCAACATTATTCAAGCGAGAGTGATGTCATTTAATGGCTTTTGCGTAATTTTCATTCTTAAATCACACTTTACCAGTTACATACTAACCATTTGATATTAAATACTTTCTACGTGAGATATAGCATTGCCGCATCCCCAGCGAATTTCAGATTAATTACTTTGTTCGCCTTAGTTCTTTCATTGTCAGCCTGTAATAAACAAAACCTGGTTTACTTCAGCGACATGCCGCAGACCGCCGAGCAGAATAGTCCGATTAAGAACTATGTTGCCCCCAAGATTCAGCCTGATGACATTCTCAGCATTTCAGTGAGCAGTTTAAGCGCAGAGTCAAACGTACTGTTCAACAACGTACTATTACCTCTTCAAGGCAACACGAATGTTATCGCAGATAAAATAAACCAAGGATATATCGTTGATAAAAATGGATTTATCAACTTCCCTGTGATCGGGAAAATCGCCTTAGCTGGCCTCTCGAAAGAAGATGCACAGGATAAGATGACGGATCTCATTAAGGCTCATGTAAAGAATCCAATTGTTAATGTGCGATACATTAATTTCAAAGTAACGGTCATCGGTGAAGTCATGAAGCCTGCCTCATTCAGTGTGATCAGTGAGAAAATTAATGTTCTTGAGGCCCTCGGACTTGCAGGTGACATGACACCTTACGGTAGGCGCGAAACGGTACTGGTAATAAGGGAGAAGGGTGGTGTAAGAACGACTAGCCGTTTGGATTTAACACAAAAGGAGGTTCTTAACTCGCCATTTTACTATTTACAACAGAACGACATAGTTTATGTCGAACCTGATAACAAAGTCAAGACGGCAAACCTCGCACCGGGCAATCGTTTCCTAGGGATCTGGGCGGCTATAATAACATCGGTTAGTTTTGCGGCAATCACGCTTATTAATAGAAAGTAATTTCCAATCTAATTAAAGTTAAAAATGAGCCAGAAAGATGTATTTCAAGCTGACAACGACGAGGTTGACATCAAGCAGCTCCTGTCCAGCTATACAAAGCGTTGGTATTTTTTTGTTTTGAGTTTGGTTTTGTGCGTGGCTGCGGCATACGCTTACTTGTATATTGCCACTCCTCAATATAGAATATCAAGTACATTGTTGCTTAAGAACGAAGAGTCGGAGGGGAATGGTTTGAACCAGAATATGCCTGGCGAAATCAATATATTCAACACCAAACAAAAAATCGACAACGAAATTGAGGTTCTGAAATCCAAGACACTTATGCGCAAAGTTTTTGAAGAACTTGGGCTGAGTGCTTCCTTTCATATCCAAGGTCAGTTCAGGTTGAAGGAAATTTATGGCTCAGAGGTTCCGCTTCGATTGAGTATCAGCAAACTTCACCCCTCTGCTTTCGACAAAAAAATAATAGTTGAACGTAAGACCAGCACAACCTATCAGCTCCAGGAAGAGAACGGTGAAACTAGTACACACAAGTATGGTGAAGAAGTAAGCAAGCCCTATGGGATTTATACTATCATCGCAGCACCTGATAACCGTTCATCCGAACCGATTCACATCGTTTTCAACAATCTTGAGAAACTTGCAAATGATTATAACGATGGACTGAAAGTTGAAACCGTAAATAAGAAGGCAAGTGTTATTAAGATAAGTCTTATCGACAATGTGCCTCAAAAAGGAAAAGACATTATAAATAAACTTCTGGAAGTTTACAGTAAAGAGGCCCTTGAAGACCGTAACCTCGTCGCAAATACTACTATAGGATTCATTGACGATCGTTTAAAGTATCTCACTTCTGAACTTAGCGACGTGGAAAATGAGGTCGTAAAGTATAAAACGTCAGCTGAAGTTACCGATGTGAATTCAAATTCAGCAGAGTATCTTAAACAACAATCTGACTATAACAGACAGTTAAACGATCTATCAAGCCAGGTTGAAGTTCTTGAATCAGTAGAGAATTATATCAATAAGCAGCCGGGCAAATTTGAAATAGTGCCAAGTAGCCTTTCTATTCTGGATCCTACGTTGATCCAACTGGTACAAAAGTTCAATGAGATTCAACTTGAAAGAGAACGTATGTTGAGGACGACATTGCCAAGCAATCCATTGGTTCAGGATCTGAATGACCAGTTGTCTGCATTGCAATTGAGTATTCTGGAGAATCTTCACAACATCAAAAACGGCCTTAACATTACCAAGAAACGTCTCGAAGCAACTTCCGGACGATTCAGATCGCAAATTCAAAAAGTACCATCTATTGAAAGAGACCTTCTTGAAATTAACAGACAGCAAGGAACGAAGAGTAATCTTTATCTATACCTTCTTCAGAAGCGTGAGGAATCTGCTCTGGCCCTTGAGGCGACAGTGTCAAAGACTCGTATGCTCGATGCGGCTATGACGGACGACAAACCAGTTAGCCCTAAAGGGATGCTTGTTTATCTGCTTTCTATAATCGTCGGACTTGGAATTCCTTTCACCGCAATTTATATCCAGGATGCATTGAATGATAAAATTCAAAGCAAGAGAGATGTTATGCGCGGAACAAGTACACCGATTCTCGGAGAAATTTCTCACAACAACAGTGGAAAGAGTTTGATTGTCACGGAGGAAAGCGGTACCTCAATTGCCGAACTTTTCCGACTCATCCGTTCGAACATTGCATTTGCTACAGCAGGGAAAGAAAACAAAGTGCTTATGGTTACATCGAGCACGAGCGGAGAAGGCAAAACATTCTTCAGCATCAACCTTGCCGCAAGCTTGACTTTGGTTGGAAAAAAAGTAGCACTGCTTGAGATGGATCTTAGAATGCCGAGTTTGTCTAAGCATCTTGGCAAAACTCCCGGACTTGGTATCTCTGACTACCTTGTCGGCTCAAAGAAAGTATCTATTGAAGAAATCCTTCGCCCTCATAGCGGAGTTCCAGGTCTTTATATTGCAAGTTCAGGTTCATTACCTCCGAACCCCGCAGAATTGATGACGTCTCATAACGTGGCTCATCTCATCAATTCATTGAAGGCAAGCTTTGATTATGTAATTATCGATACTGCACCAATTGGACGCGTTGCTGATGCATTCAGCCTTGGCCCACTAATCGATTCGACAATTTATATCGTGCGTAATAACTATACCTCTAAGGAACAACTTGAACTCGTGGAAGATGTTTACAAGAATAAGAAACTTGCGCATCCGATGATTGTGCTGAATGATGTTAAGGAAGATAAAGAACATGCTTACGGTTATGGATACAACCTTTCTGAGAGAAAGAAAAAGAAGAAAGAAAGACAAGAAGTGAGTATATCTTGATAATCGACCTTACGCC
The DNA here is from genome assembly GCA_039916665.1 of Chryseolinea sp. Taxonomy (GTDB): domain Bacteria; phylum Bacteroidota; class Bacteroidia; order Cytophagales; family Cyclobacteriaceae; genus Chryseolinea. The sequence goes on from JBDSKX010000069.1 coordinate 36,010, forward strand.
TCTCAATATACGTTTGATTTTTTGCACCCAAGGTTCCAAGGTGTGGTTTAGTAAATGAAGTGAATTGCGGTGTTCTCATTCAGCATCGTTATGATATATCATTTTTGCACATGCCTCCTTTCCTCCGGGTACGTCTACAGTGCAAAACGTCGGTTTAATGAGCAGGGCCTTGCTTGTCCTAATAAGCCTAAATCAACGGTTGTGATCATAGGTGGCTCAATATCCGCCGATGGTAATATTTCCATCACAAGCGTTGACAGAATGGCTGGGTACAAATCCTTTCAATGGTGCTTCATCAAGTTTTCATCAGGCCATCAATCAAAAGTATTCACACTCCTGGTCAATGGCTCTTTAAATTTACAGTTTGATTCACTTTAGAGGGGTGATAGTCCCACAAGTTTGTATTTATTTAAATATGCCTTTTGGACAAGAATAGTTCTTTATAGAGGACAAGACTTGCCATTCGGAGGGAATAAGCAGGGAACACTGGATCTATATCGCTATAAGGTGTCCACTGGAAGGATAGTCGGTAATATTGACTTGGAAAGAGAAGAGCGATGAACGATCTGGGAACGAAATCTATGATACAATCATAAATTATGGCCAAGCAGAATGGCTTTTTTAGATTCAGTAGAACAAAAATGGGTTAATTGAAGACAGCAAAACCTACCGTCCGCATCACATCCATAAAATGCATCCCAAAAAATCATCAACAAGATGATGAAAAAATGGAAAGAGGTAATATAAAAATCCGGGGTGTGCCTTATCGCTGAACAATCCAGTGACGCCTTAACTCGATTGACGGCAGTTGCCATTCTTATCCTCCCTCCGAACTAATGCTGGACTATATAAATTAACGTTTGGCGTGCTTGCGATACGCAGTGCGAAATTGCAGAGAATGGTTTACGTTTTTTGTCGAGGGCTAAAATAGCCATCGCTCTCGCGATGTAATGTTTTCTATACATCGTAACCACATTCCCGAATACTCTTCTTCCAGAAGTCGGGATGGTATTTTGTCCATCCATGTGTTCCGAATGGAAGACTCTTAATATCGTCGTTGGTAAACGGTAAGGCTTTCTCGTCGAAGTTTTCGTACGCTGCACCAAATTGCTGCGCTATCTTCAGAGGTGGCTGGGTAAACGATTTGGAAAGATTGGGGAAAAGCTGTGCTATAAATATATCATCGAGAAATCCCCGTTTCCTTACTTTTCGCACCCAGTGGAGTAAAAAGAGATACAGTCTGAACGTGTAGGAGATACGATAAAATGTTTCAATCTTCTTGAGCGTAAATCCGCCATTAGCATAGTATTCGGGTCGTGTGAAACCAAGGATTCGCAGCGGAACAGTGTTCGCGCCATCCCAATGTGTGTTGTAAATAACGGACCCTATGTAGTCATAATCTAACGCACACCACTTATCCAACTCGTCACGAAATACAAAAGCATCGGTATGACAAATGAGTATAAACTTGTAAGCCGCCCGAAAGCGTCCATAGAACTTATGGCTCGTCATCAATTCACCAAATCCGTCAAACCCGTCCCAAATCCATCGCTCAAAATGAATCGTTGCTTTGCCTCGGCAAAACTCTTCATACCAAGTAGTCTTTAGATTTCCCTTCGTCATGAACGTGATCGGGTATTTGTGTAACAACTTAAGAGTCTGGGCCAGAGAAACTTTCTCCAGTTCCGGAGGCTCCTCCAAATGAATCGGTATGACTACCGTAACTAACTCTTTGTTCATGGATATCGTAAAAATGCCATATAATCTATACCAAATATTGCTGCCTCACAAACATTTGCTACACAATAAGTTTACTCGCGACGAGTAAGGTGCTAATGTCCTTAGTTCATTCTGTTTGAAGCTTTTACAGAGTGTTGAAAGCCGCAGTAAAGCATCATATTACCACTGAAATTACAGTTAATGGATAGTCATCAACAAAGATTTCTGCCTCTGAAAGACTTACCACCTTGCGTGCGCCGACAATGATTGAGGTCCTCCCATTATTAGGAAACTTTTAAACTAGCGTTCGGGCTTCTCCTTCCTGACTAGACGATGCTGATGTAGCTAGCTAATGATCTCGATTTCGAGTACGCTACATTTCAACAACTTCTAAACGCCTCACGGGCGAACCCGTTGTCTTTAAGATTCGCGGGACTTAAAAAGATCAATGGACTATACGGATCCTACAAAATGCATTCAATTAATTCTGATTGCAAATCAAATGGACTGCGAAAATTTTTAGTGCTGTTACTTCACCGTTAGCTCCTCGGTCAAAGTTCTGCTCATCTCATTCGCAGTAGAAAAATTTGTCTTTTTAGTCTTGAGAATGTTCTTTGCCAGCATTACACTTATCGGATAGCGCAAACTCTCAGAAAGTGCGAATGGGAGGCAGCCTAAGAGTTGAAGGCCCGTCGGCCAGAAGATCGGCGATTTAAGTCTCATAAACGACTTGAGGGCGGTGAACCTTCCTTTCAAAGCGGATTTTAATGCATCGCGAAGATGATATGAACAAATCTCTATGTTGTAGAAAGCAATCAGTTTTCTCCTATTCGAGTATTCTGAAAGCTCATCAATTATCTTCTCATAAATTTCAATTGATTCTTCGTGGTATTCTCCTTTGGTAATCACATAAGTCGCTGCGACGCGGTCGTGTCTGCGGATATAAACAACATCATTGTCACTTAAATACAGGCTATTCCGTTTTATCAACCTTAGCCAGAATTCGTAATCAGCGGAATATTTAACATGATACAGAAAGTGCTCGTTTGTTACCAATGGAACGCGCGAGGATATTTCAGAAAAATTACCAGGGAAATTACCAAACAAAAAGAAAGCGAACGCGGCGTTAAGACCCCCTAGCGTATGAGGCAATATCTCTTGCGAAAATTTCATCAGCCGGTTATGCTTCATCTGCCGGCTCTTCCAGTTGAATGTCATAAATCCAACCTCGGGTCCGGCCTTTGCCCACTCGTCTACGATTTGTTGCAATGAATCTTTGTTATAGAAATAGTCATCGGCACACAATCCGGTCCATATCGGAGCGGCTGCATGATTAAAAAGAAAATAAATGTTCCGGTAGACGCCGACATTTTCGCTATGACGATGAACCTTAATTCTCGGGTCAGTCAATGATCGAAGATATTCAGAGGTTCCATCGTCCGACGCGTTGTCGGCGATAACCATCTCCCAATTCTGAAACTCTTGCGCTAAGACAGATGCGACCGTTTCCTTGATATACGGAAGTCCGTTCCAGACCGGGGTCAAAATAGAGATAGCAGGTGTTGAAGACATAAATTTCAAATTTGATATTAGACTACATTGGAATACTTCAAAGTCAATTTCAGTTACGATTGTTTTTATATTTCAATATCACTGTAGGAGTCTTACCAATTTCCCTGCAATAACTCCTATCCCAGGAATTTTACTTGATATTCGATACGCATTCTCAAGCGCGACGCTTGGAAGGCATTTAAGGTAACGGATCAGGTTCCAAAGAAAGAAAATCAAAGAGACACCCAGTATTAACCATTTCCATTGGGGAAACCACACAAGGCCAGCTAGCGAAACCGTCGACATCAGCACAGAAATCAGCGCTAGTAGAAATGCTTTTCTCGGCCATAAAAGGTTATTCTCATTGAGCCATTTCTGAGCATATATCTTATACCCGATCGCGGTTGCGATTTCTGCGACCAGCAATGAGATACCTGCCCCAAGGATACCGATTATTGGCACCAGCACACCTAAGATAACGAATACCAATACGGCACCTAGTGCGGCAAGCCATAATTGGACTTTGGTAAGATTATTTCCGATCACCACGGCCATCGCTGGTTGAATTACAGCGTAAATCAGCACTCCCAAGGAAAGAGTTGCGAATAGCAACGGATTAAAAGCGATTTTTCCCTGAGTCCAGAAAAGATAAAGGGGCTCGATAAGCGCTTGTAAAATAACAATCCCGGGAGCCAAAAAGGCGACAACAACAATCCACACGGTCGCAAATGCAGCCTCACTTCTCGCCTGGTCGCGATCATGAAGGAAACGCATAAGATCAGGTACCAATGGATTAACAATTGTGTTGAGCCCCTGGAGTGCGACATTTGCCCCTGTTCTCATCGTTGAAAAAGCCGCAAGTCCTGTTGCGCCCGCAATCGGAGCCAAAAGGAGCCTTACGCCTTGCTGACGTACGTTTTCAAGGATTGATTTTCCCAATAGCGGCAGGGAAAGCTTTAGATTATTAAACCCGATAATTAGGGATGGCTTCATCAGCTTAACACCCTCAAGTTTCAACCATCGGAATAATTGAAAATAAAGTGCAATTCCATATCCGTTGGCGCATACTGCCAGGACTATGCTAGCGCCGAGGAGATCGGCTCCCATAACAACAGCTATCAGAGGGCCGACCGCGGCAAGTATAGCGTAAGCAAATGACCACCAAGCAGTTCTGTGAAAATAGCCAAAAACAGCCAACGCCCTCACCATTAGTCCAGGTATGGTGTTGACAAATAGCCAGGTAATGCCTTGCAGAAGCAATGCGATTCCTGCGCCGTGAATGAGTGCAGGGTCACCGCCCTTGTCTTCACCAAGGAGAAAGGGAATCGCGTTGGTAAAAATGAACACGCCAATCAGAACCAGCTGAAATATCCCTATTAGAGCACCAAAAATCACTGATGACCACATAGATTTGGTCAAAGACGGCAGATTTTTGGCCCCAATGCGGAGAAATTCGTAACCCACGTATGTTTGATATCCATAATCGAGCATCGATAGAATACTCATGATACCCAGTATAGCGAGCCACACGCCGTAAGTCTCGACGTTCCAATAACTTAAGTAAATGGGCACGAGTACCAGCTGTGCAGCCATGTTAACTGCAATCTGGGCCCATGATGCCATACTGCCGGAGATCAGGCGAGATGCAGTCGACATTAATATAAAGCTTTAATAAAAATCAATACTTCAGGGTTTTGTATGAACCGGGCAATTCCAGCAAACATTCAAAAGTAAAATTAAACGCCCTACGATGCCCATTCAATGATAACTGTTCTGATGCTTTCATGACATTGCTCATGAAAGAATATAAGGTTCCAAAAATCCAAGCTAAGGAAGTTGCTTATCAGGTATTTACATGAGAGAATAAACGTATTATAGAAATTGTTTGAAATTGATTTCGTCCGGATTTAACTCAACAATCGTTTGGATTGCTTCCAGAGTTGGCTTTCCCTCCTAAATACAAATTACCAACACTAAAAAACTCCTTGCTGAGCAAATTTTCAATGGGTCGAAGCAACATGGCCAAAAGGTGCACATTGCTTTGCCGCGGTTCGCGAGAGACGGCTAGAATCTGTATTGACAAAGCCTTACGACCGATGCACTTCCGGGCGACCGTACGGTTGCCTGATCCCCAAATAACGATCCAACAAATGACTGAAAAAAGACTTCTGCGGTTCATTACTGCAACAAGATATCAAGCAACTGAGCAAACATTTAGGATAGGCAGCCTTTGTGGGCGGCGTCGATCGTTGAATGAGCTATTTGCTACCTTAAAATTCGAGTGGATGGATGCATAAGTTTAGACATTTACTTAAAACAGCAGTTATTCTTGTTTCTTTGATATCTGTTGTAGGATAAACTAAATGTGTAAAATTTTCTATGGATTTTTTTCAGGCGAAACGCGATTTATGATCGTTTTGGGCACCAAGTGGCTACACAGATTTAAATCTCAAGCCATGATGACCATCGTCAGTTCGGCCAAATCGTTTTAGTTTCTAGATTGTATTCCGTTTTACTTTTGTCGACAAATTAAACAGTTCACAGAAGTAAAATCGCCTTTAACCCCCATTTAGGCTTATGCGATTACCTCTATTACTGTTGCTCCTGGCATTAACGGGAGTGTTGACCGATGCGTACGCGCAATCCGGAATTAGCTTCAACACCAGTCAGTTGACTGGTGCGCAATTAACGCACCCAACGACCTTGAGTTTTGGGCCAGATAACCGCCTCTATGTCGCCACCCAGGCTGGCGAAATTCGAGCTTTAACAATCCGTAAAAATGGTCCCAATAACTATGAAGTGACCAACACCGAAATAATCCTGCTAGTGAAAAATTTACCTAACCGCGATGATCGTGCCGGATTGGTAGCAAGCGTTACGGAGCGTCAGATCACTGGCATCCTTGCTGCGGGAACTGAGGCTAACCCAGTTCTCTATGTAAACTCCAGCGATCCACGAATTGGTGGTGGCGGAGAACTTGGAGACCAGGATTTGGACACGAACTCCGGAACATTGTCGAAGTTGACTAAATCAAATGGTATCTGGACGATGGTCCACACAGTAAGAGGCATGCCCCGATCAGAGGAGAACCATGCTCCGAATGGTATGGCGTTGGATCCGGTTACGAACATTCTCTACATCGCTCAAGGTGGTAATACCAACGCTGGTTCACCGTCGAATAACTTTGGATATCTTACGGAATATGCGTTGTCCGGCGCAGTGTTAAGTATCGATCTGAACATGATTAACAACCAGTTCGGCGGAGCTTATACGCTTCCAACACTGGACGATCCAACTCGCCCTAATATGCCAGATGGTTCAGATGTAAATGATCCATGGGGAGGTAATGACGGACTTAATCAGGCCAAACTTGTACCTGGTGGTCCTGTGCAAATCTATTCACCTGGCTATCGTAACATCTACGATGTTACAATTACGAAATCAGTTGGTCGGGCAGGCAGGATGTATACGGTAGACAACGGCGCTAACGGAGGATGGGGTGGTTTTCCCGTTAATGAAGGAACTCCCAATGTTACGAACGACAGAATATTTTCTGAGCCGGGCTCTACATCTCCAACAGCGAACGACGATAAAGTGAATAACCTGGATAATCTGCACTTCATTACTGGCAAAGGATATTATGGAGGCCATCCAAATCCGATCCGCGCGAATCCTGCAGGTGCCGGACTCTATTGGTTTGATAACGCAACTAGCACGGGTCATTTCGAATTGAATCCCACGGTCGACTGGCCGCCCGTTCCTGTTTCAATGGCTAACCCAGTTGAATCAGATTTCAGAAATCCAGGCGTAAATGATGGGGCACTATGGGTAACGCCCCACTCCACAAACGGCCTTGTTGAATATTCAGCCAGTAATTTTAACGGCGCGCTGCGCGGAAATTTATTGGCCGCGTCGTCGATGTCGAATGAAATTATGAGAATACAGCTCAACGCTGCCGGAGATCAGGTTACTAACGTTTCGCCGTTGTTTTCTGGATTTGGCGAGTTTCCACTCGACTTGCTGGCGCAAGGCGATGGGGATATTCACCCGGGAACGATCTGGACTGTAATTTATAATGCTGGTAGAGTTGTCATCTTCGAACCCACAGGTTCCGCGATCAATTGCTCTGGCGATGTAAACAACTTTAACCGCGATGATGATGCCGACGGCTACAGCAATGGTGATGAAACACTTAATGGTACAGATCCTTGTTCGCCAGCCAGCAAGCCAGCCGACTATGATAACGACCTTGTGTCGAACTTAAGCGATCCGGATGATGACAACGACGGCCAAAGTGATATCGTTGATAAATTTGCCGTAGATGCATCCAATGGTATGAATACAGTACTGCCTTTGGATTACCCGTTCCTCAATGGTGTCCCTGGTACAGGGCTCTTCGGTGTCGGTGTTACCGGATTAATGACAAATGGCGTTGATAATTACGAAGCGCAATACGATCCTGAAGACCAGCTGCTCATTGTAGGAGGTGCGGTCGGAGCCTTTTCAGTGCCGGCTTCTCCCGGTGATCCGACGACGAATAATCAGAAATATGCTTTTCAATTTGGAATACCGATATCGGCTTCAATCGGTCAGTTTACGATGCAAGGAAGACTTCTCGGCTCTCCGTTTTTTGATGGAGCAACGGGGGGAGGTCTTGGAACGCAGTTTCAGGGCATCTATTTCGGGAATGGAGATCAGAATAACTATTTTAAGTTTGGCCTGCATGCTAACAACGGCAATCCGGGATTCCAGATCCTCTGTGAACAAAATGGCGTAGTCGTCAATCAGCAAATCATACCGATAGCGAATATATTAGGTGGATCGCAAATTGATATCTTCATCGACGTCGATGTCGTGACGGGTGTCGTGCAATGCAGATATCAAACGACAAACGGTACTAGTACAGTAGTTGGACAAAGCTTTACCGTGTCTGGCAATCTCTTGTCCCTTCTGCAGGCACACACGAACGCAGTGGCTATCGGCATTATAGCCTCCGCGGGTAACAAGGCAACGTTCTCGGCTACCTGGGATTTCATGCGAATTACCACTAGCGGTGTAGGGCAATATCAATGGCAATCCGTAAACTATGCAAATGGTACATCGCCATCTGCTCGTCACGAGAACGCTTTTGTCGAAGTAGGCGGTAAGTTTTATTTGTTGGGAGGCCGCGGAATTAAGAATGTGGGAATTTATAATCCTGCTACAAAAATCTGGACTGCAGGCGCGCAATCGCCGATCGAACTCCACCATTTTCAAGCCATCGCATATCAAAATAAAATCTATGTGATAGGTGCATTGACAGGCCCATACCCATCTGAAACCCCGGTGGCAAACATCTATATATATGATGTGGCGACCAACGGTTGGTCTACGGGCGCGACTATACCGGCGGCACGACGCCGCGGGTCATCCGGCGTTGTTCAGTTTAATAATAAGTTCTATGTCATCGCCGGAACACAAAACGGACATTCCGGAGGTTTCGTGAATTGGGTAGATTCCTACGATCCTGCAACAAATGCCTGGGCAACTCTTGCAGATGCTCCAGAAGCACGCGACCATTTTCAAGCTGCTATTACTAATGGAAAGATCTATTGTATCGGGGGACGACGAACAACGCAACCCGATTTTGCAGGCAATACAGTCAGCGCTGTTAACGTTTATGACATTGCCAGTAATACATGGACATCACCCACACAAATACCAACGCCACGTGCGGGTCACTCAGTAGCGCTTGTCAACAACGAGATCATTGCCACTGGGGGTGAGGTAAATTATCAAACTGACGCTCTGAACACGGTTGAAGCATACAACGTCACCAATAATACCTGGACAACCCGCCCTCAATTAAATGTGGGACGGCATGCCACTCAGCTCATTTATTTTGGTGGATCATTGTACCTCGCTGCAGGCTCGTCAACACAAGCATCGACAGGAGAAAATAATACAATGGCATTCGCGGAATTTCCTTCCACGAACACGGCACCAACAGTTGTGCAAGCGTATCCAAACCAAACCGTACCGTCAACACAGACAAGCTTAGCCGTACCGTTGATTACGATCTTCGCCGATAATGGCGGAGTTGCTAATCTCACTTACACGGTTCCAAGCAATTCCAATCCGGCGCTTGTTAACAGCACGCAAATAAACAACG
>JBDSKX010000070.1:0-11475 GCA_039916665.1 Chryseolinea sp.
GGCATGAATGTATTTAGTTCCGTCTTCCGCGCTATCGATACCACAAGTTTATGGCAATGAATAAGACTTCATCAATAGTATTTCTATTTAAGCAATGGTTAATTATATCAAAGCTACTGCACGTCGAAATAATTCGGTTGATCATTAAGTGTTACCTTATACGCGCAGATCCATGGTACCGGTATCCAAAACACATACCACAATTAATATCCAAATGGAGGATTACAGAGGCTGTAATTTTTTAGAAGGGGTGATGAAATATTAATCAGTGATACTTTTTGTACCAGCAGGTGTCTTTGAATTTTAATGTATCAAGAAAAGTTTTTGGACCTAAGGCGTGAATAATACTAGTTTGTAAAATATTATCAGTGAATATAAAGCAATAATCATCTGGCATGGATACTGCAATGTGGATTGAACCTTTTTCCCTTCAATCTTGTGGTGATTGAAAGGAGTATTGCCACAGGCTAACATCGGGCATCATCTGGGGGCGATGCCGGTCAAACGCGCGAGTAAATATGAAATTAAAGATCAAAAGAGTCTATGAAGAACCAGCAAAGAACGACGGCGTCCGTATACTTGTAGACAGGCTATGGCCCCGCGGTCTAACGCATGAAAAAGCAAGTATTGATTTATGGCTAAAGGAGCTTGCTCCCACAACAGAACTTCGAAAATGGTTTGACCATGATCCTGACAAATGGGAAGCGTTTCAAAAAAGGTATCACGAGGAACTCAAAGCGAATGAGGAGCAAGTTTCCTTACTGAAGGAACAGTTTAAGAAAGGCGTAGTGACGTTAGTCTATGGGGCAAAAGATGAGACGCACAATGAAGCGATTGTTCTTAAAGAATGGCTGACAAAGTTTTAATAAACCAGATTCTTATTAAAATGGAAAAAATATTAATTGCCCTGGATTATGATTCAAGCGCTCAAAAAGTTGCGGAAACCGGTCACAAATTAGCAAAGGCGATGAAAGCGAATACTTTTTTATTGCATGTGCTATCTGACTTCACTTACTATTCTTCCTTAAACTATTCGCCCATGGTGGGGTTTGAGAACTTCAGAAACGCCGTTGCAGCAGACGGTGCTGATGAGTTGGAAAGAGTGTCAAAAAATTATCTTGAAAGAACAAAACAGCATTTGAATGACAAAACCATTTAAACCATTGTGAGGATTGGTGATTTCGCTGAAACGATATTAAAAACAGCAATAGATTTAGAAGTAGATATCATTGTTTTGGGTACGCACAGCCGGTCAGGAATAAGAAAACTCTTAATGGGAAGCGTTGCAGAACATGTTTTACATCACTGCGTAACACCAGTGTTTATTGTTCCTACAAGAGACATTGACGAAAAATAGTAAGTTAGCGCTCTATTGAATTTTGGCGCATAGATGAAATCCTAAAATACTTTGATGAAATAATAAATTATAAAGTCATGTCTAAAGATCCCTATCACGTAAAGAAGTCATTGACAACCAGAAATGGCACGTTCATTTATTTCAGTCTGGCAGAGCTTGCCAGTCAAGGGCATTGCATTAACAAGCTGCCGTTTTCCATTCGCATTTTATTGGAGAACGTGCTACGCAATTTTGATGATTTTGCTATTATCAAAGAAAATATAGACACGATCCTTGAATGGAAACCTGTTGCCTCAGATAAAGACATTCCATTTAAACCAGCCCGCGTGCTAATGCAGGATTTTACAGGTGTTCCTGCCGTTGTCGATATTGCATCACTGCGTGCAGAAATAGCAAGGAAAGGAAAAAATCCAGATGGAATCAATCCTCTTATACCGGTTGATCTTATCATCGATCACTCTGTGCAGGTTGACTACTTTGGAACAGAGTATTCGTATACGCGCAATATGGAAGAAGAATACAAGCGCAATGAAGAACGTTATCAATTTTTGAAATGGGCACAAAATTCATTTAACAACTTCAGTGTAGTGCCTCCGGGAATGGGCATTTGTCATCAGGTGAATCTGGAATACTTATCTAAGGGGGTGATTGAACGAGATGGAATAATCTTTCCCGATACATTGGTTGGAACCGACAGCCATACTCCAATGGTAAACGGAATTGGTGTAGTGGGTTGGGGTGTCGGAGGAATTGAAGCAGAAGCCGCTTTGCTTGGTCAACCCATTTATTTTATAATGCCCGAAGTGATCGGCTTGAAACTTACTGGCAAGCTGCCCCTGGGTTCTACAGCTACTGATCTGGTGCTGACAATTGCAGAGATTTTAAGAACGTACGGTGTAGTTGGAAAATTTGTGGAAGTTTTTGGTCCAGGTCTTGATAATCTTTCTGTACCCGACCGTGCTACCATCGGCAATATGTCGCCTGAATTTGGGTGCACCATTACGTACTTCCCTGTCGACAACAAAACGTTGGAGTATATGCGAAAGAGCAATCGCTCTGAGGAGCAAGTACAGTTGGTTGAGGATTATTGCAAGGCAAATATGCTATGGCGAACCGGAGCTGAAGAGATAAACTACACTGATATCGTAGAACTTGATATTTCTTCAATAGAGCCAACAGTGGCGGGTCCTAAGCGACCGCAGGACAAAATTCTATTAAAGGATTTTAAGTTAAAATTTATCAACCTCTTGGATCAAACGTATGGCCGCAAATACAAGGAAGTAAAACAATTAAGCCGATGGATGGCAGAGGGAGGAAGTCAACCTGTAAACCAGGCTACACCGGAACCTGCATTGGCATCAAAGATCGAAGAAACCGTCGTAAATGGAATGAAAAATATTTGGGTGACCATTGGAGAAGAAAGTTTCATGCTTTCCGACGGCGCTGTTGCAATCGCTGCTATCACCTCCTGTACCAATACATCCAATCCGTTTGTCATGGTGGGCGCAGGTTTGATTGCCCGCAAAGCGAGGGAACACGGATTGAAAACTAAGCCGTGGGTAAAAACTTCTCTGGCGCCTGGCTCAAAAGTTGTCACGGACTATCTCGAAAAAGCTGATCTGATGGATGACCTGGAGGCGATGCAATTTCATACGGTTGGCTATGGATGCACCTCCTGTATTGGTAACTCAGGGCCTCTACCTCCCTATGTTGCTAAAGCAATAGATGAGCATGATCTGGTAGTGGCTTCTGTACTTTCGGGCAATCGGAATTTTGAAGCGAGGATACACCCTCAGGTAAGAATGAATTTTTTAATGTCACCAATGTTGGTTGTTGCATACGCTATCGCAGGGCGCGTTGATATAGACCTGGTGAATGATCCGATAAGTTTTGACCCCAATCAACAGCCGGTCTATTTGAAGGACATATGGCCAACGGATGAAGAAATTAATGCGTTGATGAATAAGGTCCTTTCACCAAAGGACTTCGCCAAAAATTATGGAGAAATATTTGAAGGCAATGCAATATGGAAAAATCTTAAAGTCCCCAATGACACCCTATTTGTATGGGATAATCAATCAACCTATGTTAAAGAAGCACCATTTTTCCATAACATTTCAGATCAGGCAGAAGTCTTAAAGGACATCACCAATGCGAAGGCTTTATTGGTATTGGGAGATAGTATTACTACTGACCATATTTCACCAGCCGGACAGTTTGATGAATCGTCATCAGCCGGCAAGTACTTAATCAGTCAGGGCGTAAAAAAAGAGGACTTCAATTCTTATGGTTCAAGAAGAGGAAATGATGAAGTTATGGTCCGTGGTACTTTTGCCAACGTGCGAATTAAAAACCAGCTTGTGCAAAAGGAAGGCGGTTATACGCGGCATTTACCTTCAGGTGAAGAGATGTCAGTTTATGATGCTTCACTTAGATACAAACAAACGCTAACACCGTTGGTGGTGTTGGCTGGAAAAGAATACGGCAGTGGTTCGTCAAGAGATTGGGCAGCAAAAGGTGCATTCCTGCTGGGCATCAGAGCAATATTGGCGGAAAGCTATGAACGTATTCATCGAAGTAACCTTGTCGGGATGGGTGTGTTACCACTCCAATACCTACATGGTGACACTGCAGAGAAATTAGGACTTACCGGAAATGAGACATTCTCCATAACAGGCATTGCCAACGGCATCAAGCCGTTGAAAGAAGTACAAATTACTGCTAAAAGAGAAGACGGTTATGAAACTAAATTTAATGCAATTGCAAGGATGGATTCAAAAATAGAGATTGAATACTATCGACATGGCGGGATACTGCAATATGTATTAAGGCAATTCCTGGAGAAGACTCACTAATTTTATACCGTAATGAACAATCAATGATTTGGCGACTACTGACGTCATTGCAGGTTAAAAATTATCTCCACCCGTTGCGTGTGGGCAATAAAATAATTTTGAAGTGAGTTTATCTTTTTCTATTGGCTAAAATGTAATCCTGTGTAAATGTTCCATGAACTGTAAGGTACTCCAATCAAAACTCAAAATGCATATGATTTACCTTCACCAGCAGAACTCTCCCTACCCACAATTAAAATGAAAGTGAGATGTGATTTTAAAAGCTTCATCATTATTTGCAAACCGGAATAATCGCCCGACCTATTTATGAATACGTCTTTATTTTTTGTTGAGACGCCTTTGAGAACAAGATCTCTGTGATATGAGTAGCCCATTGACTGCCATGAATCCGATAACCTTCATAATTTCTTATCAAGGCCAAGAACTTCCTATTCGTACTTATCAAAATCAATACTTCTCTTTGATGTCGTTAATTGTTGATAAACTTCAGATACAGGGATTTGGAATGTGTTCAGGTATGGGAAGTTGTGGAACCTGCGCGCTTAGTATTTATCATAACAAGAGTACATTTGAAAGAGTTACTTTAAGTTGCCAGGTTTCAGTGGATGATGAATTGGCAAATGTGAGAATTGTTTTGCCCGATAAGATTTATTGAATTGCGGTTGATCCGTTACATTCAATAAATGTAGAGCTGAAACCACCACTTATTAAAATTTCGGAGGTCGATGCATTATATCCTCATTTAGTCATCATTACTAAATGGCTTGTTTGACAGTCTTTCTTTATCAGCCTAAGACTTATAACATCTATTCACTTCGTCATGGATATAGGTCCCCATAAATAAAAACTTCTGCGTCCTGCATACTGGACTACTTTGTATTACCCAGCAGGATCACCTTTAATTAAGTGATTCATGAAAAGCTTTTTTTAATTCCATTGCATTCCCTTCGGTGACTGGATACATAGGATTTATTTTGCATTGTCACTCTCCCCGTCTTGGCTTATCTATCCTCATCGACACGCTCATTCGCATATGTTTTTGGAAACGACTCTCTCCGGGCTTGCCTATCTCTTTGATTATTCACTCTGGAAAAAAAAAAAGGCGCTGCCTATTTCGGTTTACTCATCCGATGCCTGGTCGTGGCAGTGCTCATCTCATCTCCAATGCAAGGATTTGATGCAATATCAATCCTATTGCCGTGCTTCTACTTTAGCAGTATTGGTCCGGCCCTTTGTTATTCCCACATTCAACATGGGAATTCGCACCGCAAGGGTCATAAATCACTGGTGTTTCCTGGCGGCGTACCTGATTTAAATCATACTCCCATATGATTCAAATCATAAAGGCAAAGCCCCTTTTGAGCCTCCTTTGATGACGTAAATCTCCCGGTAAACTATAACCTAATACTTTCAGCTATGAAAAAGTTAATTCCTTTAGTTATCATGAGCCTGCTGCTGGCATGTGCACCCGATAAACCCAAAAAGGAGTCGGAAACCGATGAATATAAAATTGCTGCGCCAGAAAAGTCCAACGCAGTAGCCGAGAACGCAGAGCCTGGCAAAGGTCTTGGTCAGGTTACAACCGTCACCCTTAACAAGCCTTTGGAAGAAGAACGCATCGGGCGAGGTAAAGCTGTTTATGAAATGAAATGCCAGGCTTGCCACAAACTCAACGAGCAACGCGTCGTTGGCCCTGGCTGGGCAGGCGTGACCACGCGAAGAAAACCCGAATGGATCATGAACATGGTCACCAATACCGAAATGATGTTGGATAAAGATCCTGCAGCACAAGAATTACTGGAGCTATGTCTGACACGCATGCCCAATCAAAATGTTTCCATCGGTGATGCCAGAGACATCCTTGAGTTCATGCGCCATAATGATGGCGAAAAATAATTGCAAAGCTTTTAAAGATATCTATTCAAATAACATGAACATGAAGAATATAAAAAGACTGACTACGGCGTTGCTGGTGACTGTAGTCTCGCTTACGTTTTATCAATGTAAACCGAAAGGACCTGCTGAAGTTTCAATGGGTGATGCCGCCTCCAAAGTGTATGTGGCTCCAGGCAAGTACGATGAGTTTTACAACGTTGTATCGGGCGGTTTCAATGGACAAATCGGAATATACGGCATACCATCGGGACGATTGTTTCGGATCATCCCTGTATTCTCACTAACTCCTGAAAGCGGATATGGCTTTAGCGAAGAGACCAAACCCATGCTTAACACCTCTCATGGTCAGGTGCCATGGGATGATCTGCATCATATTGCATTGTCTCAAACCAAGGGCGAACATGATGGCCGATGGATTTTCGCGAACGGAAACAATACGCCACGAGTGGCGCGAATTGGCTTCAAGTCATTTCGTACCGAAGAGATACTCGAGATACCCAATAGCGGAGGTAATCACTCATCTCCATTCATTACTGAAAACAGCGAGTATATTGTCGCAGGAACGCGCTTTAGTATCCCAATGGGAAACAAGGATGTGCCCATCAGCTCCTACAAGGAAAATTTCAAAGGTTCGATCAGTTTTATCAAGATTGATCCGGCTAACGGCCATATGAAGATTGCCTTCCAATTACGCACACCTGGATTTAATTTTGACTTGAGCCACGCCGGCAAAGGTCCTTCGCATGGATGGTTCTTCTTTTCCTGTTATAATACCGAACAGGCATATACGCTTCTGGAGGTAAACGCATCTCAAAAGGATAAAGACTTTATCATGGCTGTGAACTGGAAGAAGGCAGAAGAATACCTGGCGCAAGGCAAAGGAAGAATTGAAAAAGTAAAGTATGCACACAATTTGTACGACGACAAGAAACATTCCGCGACTTCGACGATGGAAAACGAAGTGACCGTTCTGGATATAGAAGATTTACCAGGGTTGGTTTACTTCATACCTTGTCCAAAATCACCACACGGGTGCGATGTAGATCCCACCGGTGAGTATATCGTTGGTAGTGGAAAACTTGCTGCAATGCTGCCAGTATTCTCATTCACAAAAATTCAAAATGCTATCGCTGCCAAAGAATTCGAAGGTAACTTCAACGGTATACCTGTAATTAAATATGAAGCGGCACTTCATGGCGAAGTTAAAAAACCAGGTCTTGGTCCTTTGCATACTGAGTTCGATGAAAAGGGAAACGCCTACACTTCTTTCTTCGTGTCATCAGAAATAGTAAAATGGAATGTGAAGACACTGGAAATTCTTGACCGCGTACCAACTTACTACTCTATTGGTCACTTAAGCGTTCCAGGTGGGGGAACATCCAAGCCATATGGAAAATATGTAATCGCCTACAATAAGATCACAAAAGATCGCTATCTGCCAACCGGGCCCGAACTTACACAGTCAGCACAGCTGTATGATATCTCCGGAGAGAAGATGAAGTTACTTCTTGACTTTCCTACTACGGGTGAACCACACTATGCTGAAGCAATTCCAGCCAGTATGATCACACAAAATTCAATTAAACTTTATAAGATCGAGGAGAATGAAAACCCATATGCCGCCAAAGGTGAAGGTCAAGCACGGGTGGAACGAAAGGGAAATCAGGTGCATGTTTACATGACTGCCATCCGTTCACACCTGACACCTGATAATATAGAAGGTGTAAACGTTGGAGACGAAGTCTACTTCCACATAACTAATCTTGAACAGGATTGGGATGTGCCTCATGGCTTTGCAATAAAAGGCGCAACCAATGCAGAAATACTAATTATGCCTGGTGAAACACAAACACTCAAGTATCAACCGCTTGAAGTAGGTGTGATTCCGTTCTATTGCACAGACTTTTGTTCAGCACTTCACCAGGAGATGTCAGGATATCTGCGCGTCTCTGCACGTGGAGTGAAGACACCTTTAAAGTTTTCAACCGGGCTACCCGATGTCCCGACTACCACAGGTGCAGGGAAGTAGTTGAACTCATAGTTTACAGGTTGAATACCCGGCCAGAGATGGCCGGGGTTCATTTTCAAAACATTCTATTATGAAGTCGCTAAAGTCATACTCCCGATTGATCATTGCAGTCTCTGCACTGCTGATGGTCTCAGCATATTTTGTGCCGCTCTGGCAAATTCTTATGTGGGCTCCGCAGTACCCGGAAGGATTGGAAATGAAAATCTGGATCAACACCCTTACAGGTGATGTCAAAATTATCAGTGCACTCAACCATTACATCGGTATGAAGCACATCGAAGTAAGCATGTTCCCCGAATTCTCATACATGATTTATATCGTTGCCTTTATTATCGGCTTTGGTATTCTAACAAGTTTGATTAACAAAAGAGTGATGCTATGGTTATATGTCTCGTTGATACTCAGTGCAGGGTTAGGGGCACTGATTGATTTCTATCTATGGGGATATGATTACGGACATAATCTGAATCCAACCGCACCGATCGTTGTTCCAGGAATGTCGTATCAGCCTCCACTGATTGGAACGAAACAATTATTAAACTTTACCGCATTCTCGGGGCCGGATATTGGCGGCTGGATCTTCATCTGCGCTGGCATCATGGTGATCGGAACACTCGTGTTTGAATTATATACTTCCCGGAAGAGCGTAAATCGACAAGATTAATGTATTAACAATGAAATACAGATAACACATATGAAAGCACTATGCACGACCTTTCTCATGAGTATATTATTCACTGCGTGTAGTGTAAAACCAGAACCGCTCGTTATGGGCAGAGATGCATGCTATACCTGCAAGATGACATTGGTAGATAATAAATTCGGAGCAGAGGTCGTCACTAAAAAAGGGAAGATTTACAAATTCGATGATTTGAATTGCATGCTAAAATTTCATCACGCCGCATACGAGTCTAAGGAAAATATTTCGAGTTGGATGGTCGCTTTGTACACTGAACCAAAACAATTGTTGGATGCAACACACGCCTTTTACAGTCAGTCAGAGCAAGTCAAAAGCCCGATGGCTGGAAACGTTGCAGCCTTTCACAGCAAAGAAGAGATGGAAAAATACAATACCGAATGGAACGGGAAGATTCTTACCTGGAAGGAATTGTCAGAACAGTTTAAATAGTTGGCGCGTGCTAGACATAACTTTATGAAGTTTTTTTACACGATAGCCTTTCTCATCTGCTTCATAAATGTCTTTGCTGTCGTTATTCCGATTGGCACAAAACAAAAGGTGCATTCATTGACGGAAGGTATTGTCATGGCGAAACCCGGAGACACACTCTTGCTGAAAGCCGGAGTGTATCGTGAAGGAAATATTATACTGGACAAGTCACTCGCAATTCTGGGCGAGAACTTTCCCGTTCTGGATGGAGAAAATAAGTATGAGATTCTCACCATACATGCTAATGATGTGGTCATCAAAGGAATCAAATTCATCAATACAGGCACAGCGAGCATGAATGATCTGGCTGCAATCAAGTCAAATTCGTGCAAAAATCTTCGCGTGATTAACAATCGATTCGAAAACACATTCTTTGGAATCCACTTTTCCAATACCTCTTACTCCTGGATTGAGGACAATCAGTTGCAATCAGATCCTGAAGCTGAACGTCAGATTGGCAATGGCATTCATATGTGGAAATGCTCACACATCACAGTGAATAATAATATTATCCAAGGTCATCGCGATGGCATTTACTTTGAATTCGTAACCAACTCTCTCATCACCAACAATCGTAGCGAAGGCAACCTGCGTTATGGTCTGCACTTTATGTTTTCCCACAATGACGAGTATCGCAATAACGAATTTGTCAACAATGGCGCCGGGGTCGCAGTCATGTACACCAAAGGCGTTAAGATGATTGATAATACGTTCGACCGGAATTGGGGATCCGCTGCCTATGGACTACTTCTCAAAGAAATTCGAGACAGCTTTGTTACTGGTAATAAATTCACACAAAACTCAGTCGGCATCTTTATGGAGGGAAGTAGTCGTATTGAATTCAGGGAAAACACATTCTCGGCAAACGGATATGCGGTACGTCTTCAGGCAAGTTGTGATGATAATGTGTTTGAACGAAATAATTTCAAAGCGAACACATTTGACCTGGTCACTAACGGAACACTAGTGCTCAATAAGATCAACGGCAATTACTGGGACAAATACGAGGGGTACGACCTGAACAAAGACACTGTAGGAGATATTGCTTACAGGCCCGTAAGCATGTATAGCATGATCGTGGAACAAGTACCTACCGCTGTGCTGCTATGGAGAAGTTTCCTGGTATACCTGATGGACCGCGCGGAAAAAGCGATTCCAGCCATTACCCCCGAAAACTTAAAAGACGATTTACCCTCAATGAAACCGTATGATCTCCTTTATAAACATCCATAAGAAATTCGGAAAGCTCACTGTGCTTGACAACATTAACCTGACGGTGAATCCGGCAAAAAGCTATGCCCTCATCGGACCAAATGGCTCTGGTAAAACAACGCTTATTAAAAGCCTCCTGGGCCTGGTCGTTCCATCCTCGGGCGAAATCTTCTTTGAAGAAAAAAGCGTTATAGGTCATTGGAAATATCGAGAAAAAATCGGCTACATGCCGCAGATCGGAAGATATCCAGAAAATATTAGTATCGGCCAACTGATAGACATGATGAAAAATATTCGCGGCCACTGCGACAAGATTGATGATGAACTCATCGATGCCTTCAAACTTTATAAACTATTTGATAAAAAGATGCATTCACTTTCCGGCGGCACACGTCAGAAGGTAAGTGCCGCATTGGCTTTCCTCTTCAACCCCCCTGTGCTGATTCTGGACGAACCAACAGCAGGACTGGATCCATTATCTGTGGAGATACTCAAGGAGAAAATCATAACTGATAAACTGAAAGGAAAATTATTGCTTATTACCTCGCATATATTAAGCGATCTGGATGAACTCACCACTGATGTCGTATATGTCTTCGAAGGAAAAATGCAATACAACAATTCCATGGCCGCCCTCAAAGAGGAGACCAACGAGCAGCGACTGGGTAAAGCGATCGCTACACTCATACGACAAAAAGAGCTACTGAACTCTATCACCGACTGACATGACGCAAGTAATAAAATATATTTTTTATGATCTGCTGCGTACCCGGTTCATACTTGTGTACACCATATTCCTGCTAATAAGCACATTAGCCATGTTCCAGATCGATAGCGACTCCGGTAAAGTCGTGTTGAGTCTTCTTAACATAGTTTTGATGGTCGTACCTCTGATCAGTGTCGTATTCACGACCATTCATTTTTTTAATTCATACGAGTTTATCGAACTGATGTTGGC
>JBDSKX010000071.1:0-22641 GCA_039916665.1 Chryseolinea sp.
TGCCAATACTAGTAAAATGGGATACGCAATTTTTAGCTTCGTCGCCCACATTTCTAATAGAACAATGACGGCAACCATAGCAAGCAAAAAAGGCAAAATGGTGTGCATGATTCTCGATTTATAATAGTCCCCAAATAAAACGAATTCCTGACTCGCTCCACGTGACTATTAAAAAGTTGCAACACCAAATTTCTTATATTGTGATAAGCACTACCCGCTCCGCTCATCCCGAACGCGCAGACTCTCATCGACGAAATGACCCATTGCCAGCACGCGCACAAGAAGCGGGGAAAATTTGTGCATTCGCGAAGAACTTTTTTTGTCGACACCGCCTTGCTTTGTCATCCAGAGCGCGCAGAATCTGTACCGATCCGATCAACTACAGGTCCATACGCGCAGTTGAAGTGAGGAGGATGAATGCACTCGCGAAGGATCTTTTTGTTGTCGGAGGACCAGTGGTCACTTTGTCTACCAAGTGTAACTCGCCGGCGACCAACAATTGATAATTTACAATTCCTGGGTTGCTCGTATTAATCACTAACCCATAAGGCACAGAGCATTGAGAACATAATCATTACCTCCCATGTCATACCTCGAAGGCTTCGGGCTATACCCTCACACCTTTCTGCCCAGCAAATACTCCTCCGCTTCTTTAGATTGTTTTGCAACCTCAAGATTATATCGATCTGCAAAAGCCTTTTTTTCGAATTCGGTCATATTGTGGGTCTGTTGATCAATCAAAAGCTGTCTGATCATGCGCAATTCAATGTTATTCTCAAGCACTAATTTGAAAATTGCCTCAGTTCTGCCGATGGTGTTGTCATTTTCTTTCATATCATTATGTCTAAGTTTCTATGCATAACACAACCATCATGCCTATCGTTTAATGGCTACTGGCGGGCCAGGCTTGAGAGTACCGTAGAATTTATTTCGCCTTATCCTTGATTTTTATCCACAGCGGTGATAATAGAATTTAATTCATCGGGTAATTTGAGCCGCACCAACTGTATTCCCGCATGAATATTTTATTTCAGTTGACTGTCTTGACCTGTCAACTGCAAACGAACATTACGATTTTGTACAATTCTGTCGCAGCCACTGAATGATGGCACAACCATTGAGCATTTTTTTTAATTAATTAAACCCGCAAGTCATGAGCATTTTAAAAATTGAGCACATCAATCCGCAGGAGCTTATCAAGAATCCTGCCTTCACTAATGTTATCACGGTATCTGGTCCGGCAAAGACCATCTATATCGGCGAACAGAATTCAAACAACGCGCACGGTCAAGTTATAGGAAAGGGCAGCATCAAAGAACAAACATCACAAGTACTTGAAAACATCAAGAAGGCCCTTGCTGCTGTAGGCGGCGAGCCAACCGACGTTATCAAGTGGACCATATATGTGGTGCAAGGACAAAATCTTCATGAAGGTTTTGAGTCATTTAAGAAATCATGGATACAGAATCCAAAACCGCCAGTCATCACGATGGTATATGTAAATAGTTTATCTAATCCAGATTATCTGATAGGGATGGAAGCGATTGCTGTTATTGCTGACAAGTAGTTCCTTTGTCAATACGTATCAACAATCGCTCTCAATGAATTATAATTAACCATGGAACATTTTTCAAATGACGAATCACCGACAATGAAAGAGGACACGTCATGTTTAAACCGATGTCTTGAGCTTGCAAAAATTGCAGCATCGCAAGGAGAAAATCCTGTAGGAAGCATTGTAGTAAGAGATGGAATTATCCTTGGGGAAGGCTTAGAGATGAGTCGGCAGCTAAAAGACATAACCAGGCACGCGGAAGTTGTGGCTATTCTAGACGCCATTTCTAAACAGGGTGATTGCAGAGGAGCGACATTGTATTCAAATGTTGAACCTTGCATTTTGTGTGCCTATGTAATCCGGCACTATCGCATAGCAAGAGTGGTTTTTACCAATCGCAGCGGCGAGCTTGGAGGCTTTAATTCAAACTTCAGTTTGCTCACCACAAGTGAAATTAAAGCTTGGGGTGAAGCGCCAACGGTGCTGATCAAAGAATAACCTTTCATTAGTCATTGCAATAGCGACTCGTCGACCAATGAATTCACACTTTGCCAGAAGTCTGAAGCCACCATTAGACGAGCGACAATTCACAATAATTCAATGCCGTTTCAATTTAGGCTGTTATAGCACTTGATAACAGAAAAACGAAGTTCACCGCGCTCTAATTCATAATTGATAATTTGTGATTCTCCTTCCGCTAATCTTCATCCACTGGTGACAGATGTTTCTACCACACCGTAATTCTCTCGCTTACAGGTTTATACATCTTATCCCCAGGCTGAATATTGAAAGCCTTATAGAAAGGTGTCGTATTCATAAGTGGTCCATTCACACGCCATCTTGCTGGTGAATGTGGGTTGGTGTTCACATACATGCGCAGAAACTCATCCGTTGTTTTTACACGCCAAATACGCGCTATTGAAATAAAGAAACGCTGGTCTGGTGTAAATCCATCAAGCTTGGTAGTGTCCTGTCCTTCTTTAGTCAATTTAAAGGCATCATAAGCGATGGCTACGCCGGCAATATCCGCGGTATTTTCGCCAACGGTTAGTGCCCCTTTTACGTGAACTGAATCAAGCACCGTAAAAGTGTTGTACTGATCAATTACTTGTTGAGTCTTGGCTTTGAATTTTTCGTAGTCCGTTTTGGTCCACCAATCAGTCACGTTTCCGTTTTTGTCAAATTGAGCACCCTGATCATCAAATGAGTGTGTTATCTCGTGACCAATCACCATACCGATACCGCCATAGTTAAGCGCATCATCAGCATAAACATCAAAATACGGAGGCTGTAATATGCCGGCAGGAAATACAATCTCATTCAATGGAGGATTGTTATAAGCCGTTACCGTCGGTGGCGTGGTGTACCACTCTGTTCTGTCAACCGGTTGACCAATTTTCGCAATGTTGTAGTAATACTCATTCTTGTTTGCAGACAAACGATTTTCAAAAAAAGCATTCTTGTTCACCGTTACATTGGTATAATCTCTCCATTTATCGGGATAACCAATTTTCTCTGTAAAGGCTTTCAGTTTCTCCTTTGCTTTTGTCTTGGTGGAATCACTCATCCAATCCAGGTTGTTGATTCGGGTTTCAAATGCTTTTTTCAGATTGTCGACCAAAACCCTCATACGCTTCTTGGCATCTTCCGTGAAATACTTTTTAACATACAACTGTGCCAGTGCGTGTCCGAGTGATCGGTCAATCTCTTGTGTGATTTCTTCAGCGCGCGGTTTTCGAACAGCTTGTCCTGTCAATGCTTTCGTGTATTCAAATGAGGCATCGGCAAAAGGCTTGCTCAGAACATCATCAAATGTACTGAGCGCGTTCACTTTCAGATAGACCTTCCAATCACTGATGGGAACGGATTTCAACAGCCCGTTCACTTTATCATAATAAGCGGACTGTTCCATGTTCACAGAATCTACTTTTAATCCAAGTTCACCTAATAGTGTAGCCCAGCCGATGTTGGGTTGTTTTTTTGTAATGGCTGATACCGCCAGTTTGTTGTAATTCGCCTGCACATCTCTCAGTTGGATATTGGTTTTGTGCGATGCGGCAATCTGGTGTTCAATTTTGTATACTATCTCAGCATTCTTGATTGCAATAGCCGGAGCGGTGCCGGTGAGTTCAAGTAATGTGCTGATATATTTTTTATATGCTTTTTGAATCTTGATGGTAGCAGAGTCGGTTTTGAAATAATAGTCGCGCTCGGGCAGGCCAAGTCCGGTTTGAACGAAATTGGCAATATTGATCGAACTATGTTTAAGATCGGGACCGATATAAAAACCCAGGATAGAGCTGTTACCGACCTTCTCCCCTTCGGCTACGAACTTCATTAATGAAGGGACATCCGTGATCGCATCGATTTGCGCGAGTATAGGCTTGACAGGCTCGAAGCCAAGCTTATTGATCGCAGCGGTGTCTATCCCGGATGCATAAAAGTCCCCCACTTTTTGTTCAATACTTCCAGCCGTATTACTGCTTTTAGAAACACTATCCAAAATGGCTTGAAGGCGTATACGTTGTGGATAGTTCAGGAATGAATAAGAGCCAACGCCGCTTTGTGACGCAGGTATCTTAACAGTATCCCACCATATTGTATTGGCGTAAGCAAAGAAATCATCTCCAGGTTTTTTCGATGCATCAATTCCTGAAATGACGGTACGTTTTGTTTCTGGCCCAGGAGCTTGTTTGCAGGAAGTCGTGATCAGGAGCGCGATGAAAGGGTAGATGAGTTTGTTTAGGAGTCTTAACATGAGAGTTTTAGGTTTAAATCGCATGCAATGTGCTTTTGCCGGCGATATTAGAAAAGCCTTCCAATCTGCTGAATCTTTTGTAGTTAGGCAATTAATAGCGTGGGGATTGTTATGATTGGGATGCTATAGTGTGGTAAGTCCGAGGCTTCGTTCCCAAAACTGGCTTGGTGTTCACGAAAATTCATAAAATTCTGACGCGATCGCTTATTTAGAATATTTCTACGAAAGGATATCCATCGAAGCCAACTAGTACTTAAATTTGCAGACGAAAAATTCACTATTGGAAAGCCAAACGATTGATACTCTTGCACTCACGCTCTCCCGTTCCGGAGGAAGATTCGAACTGGCGGTCGGTGAGCAGAAATTCAAACAAACTACTTGTGAGTTCATGCTCACTTTTTCTTCTATGCAGGGGAAGAATATGGAAGAATACATGAGTAATCTTACGAATGAGTACGATCACGTACGGGTTCCGCTTTCCGGTTGTGGCAAATCTGTCATCCTTTTACTTTCCGATTTCGCGAGGCTCCGATCATTATACGGCCAAAGAATGTTTGAGCTCAAATTGGAAGATCTGTTGATGCGTCAAGGTATAGCAACTGAAGAAACCGCATCCAGGCAATCCGTTTGGATGTAGAACTGTTCTAAATTACCTCCATTTTGGCCTGCTAATTAGATCATTGTGTTCGAACGCGATATTTTTGTTTGACTAGGTGATAGCTCACATAAGCCAGCTGATCATAAACGTGAAAAAAGAAATGAAAACGACTTCCATACTCCGTCAGAAGACTTCACTCCAGGACACTGTTCTTGAAATTCTTAATCAACAAATGGGTGTTGAGGCGCATTCATCTGCTCTATATCTTTCCATGTCTGCATGGTGTTATGCGCAGGGTCTTCGTGGCTGCGGCGAATTTTTCAGAAAGCAGGCTGCAGAAGAACGTGAGCATATGATGAAGATCTTCAATTACATCTCACACGCTGGAGCACTTGCAGTGTCTCCAGAAGTTACAAACGTTGAGCGCGGATTTGAAGACTTACGCTCGATCCTAGTGATGGCGCTCGATCAGGAGATTTCAATCACCGAGAACTTCAACAAGATGACTGAGCATTGCCAGAGAGTACGCGACTTCCAGACTGCCAGATTCCTGCAATGGTACCTTGATGAACAGTATGAGGAAGAACAAACAGCACGTCGTTGCCTCGAAATATTCGACCTCATGAATGCGAAGGACGCCTTGTATGACATCGACCGCGAAATTCATAATCTTAAAAAGAAAGATTAAGATATCTGAAAACCAAGATTAAATTCTTCGATTAATAATGATTAGAGATAAATAAGCCGCTTCAATGAAGCGGCTTTTCTTGTTATCCTTGGATGTTATTCAGTCTTTGTCATTCTGAGCGCTTGATATTCGCATTCGCCAAGAGAAACTTTTATCACACCGTCTCGCTTAGTAGACCGGAACACATTTTATCGCGAAGAAAATTCTTTCTGCTTCTGGTTGCGTAAAAAATGATTTTACCGCCATTGTTAAAAATTGATATCGATCGTGTCTTTAACTATAGCCGCCACTCGCGGATCGACGTCTTGTATCGTCGCCCATGACGATAAGGGCCAAGCATCATCGCCCCCGACTCCTGCCATGGTGCCTACGAATTTCCATCTTGGCCATTGTCTTTGATTGTCTTTCATGAGTTATTGTTGAAGGCTTTACTAGGTCAGATTTCACGATATATCAGTCAATGATTCCAACGATGGTACGCAAAGTTGTTTCATTTAAACTGTAAGCCAATACTGATCTGAAGAAGATTCGGCATTCTGGCAGTTTATATCGACAAACGCTTAGAAACTGTCTGCCTTAGAAGGCCTAACGTGAATTTAAAATTGAAACATAAGATCTCATTAAAATAACGGATTGATCATCCTGCTAATTCAAAAGACTATCTTCGATTCAATTAATCTTTTGCACATGATTTCAAGCAGGCGTGAATGGATAAAACGATCGGCACTTCTTACAGCATTGACTGCTTCCGGTCTATACGCTTATGGTTCCAAGCAACGCATCAAGATTGGCGCCTGCGATTGGTCACTGGGCAAGAGCAGTGATCCCGGATCATTTGAGATTGCCAAGGCGATAGGTCTTGAAGGTGTACAAGTCAATCTCGGCAACTCCGAGAACAACCTCCACTTGCGCCAACCGGAAGTGCTGACGAAGATTATTGCAGCGTCCAAGTTGAGTGGAATTCCGTTATCCAGCCTGGCCGTTGCCGAACTGAACCGCGTTCCTTACAAGAGTGATCCTAAAACCGAACAGTGGGTATCAGACGCGATAGATGTTGCTGCTGCGTGTGGCGCAAAGGTGATATTGCTTGCATTCTTTGAAAAAAACGACCTAAGGAATGATCCCAAGGGCATTACTGAAGTCGTGCGACGTCTCAAAATCGTTGCCCCAAAAGCAGAAAAGCATGGAGTGAACCTCGGGATTGAATCCTATTTAAGTGCAGTCGAGCTAATCGACATTATGGATAGGGTTGGATCAGCCAGCATCAAAGTTTATTACGATTTTCGAAATTCCGCTGATGCTGGTTATGATGTTATAAAAGAATTACACCTTTTAGGCAAAGACCGGATCTGCGAGCTTCATATGAAAGAGAATGGGGTTTTACTCGGAAAAGGAACACTCAACTGGAAAAAGATCTGCGATACACTTGTCGCGATAGATTATATCGGAAATGGATGGGCTCAGATCGAATGGGCGATGCCTGCCAATGCTGATGTTGTGACGAGTTATAAACACAATCTCGAATTTTTGAAGGAACACTTTGGATATCGCTAGATAGCCTCGCCGTCGCGAAGAAACTGCAACCTTCAATTGAAGTAGGTGCATAGCCCCGCAGTCGCGATGAAACTGCTTATATCTCCAAATAACCAACCACCCACGATTCGTCATTCTGAGCGTTCAATTTCATTCCAGAGAGAAAACGTTTTTTCTGAAACCTTCAATTGAACTAGGTGCGTAGCCTCGCAGGCGCGAAGAAACTGCGTATATCTCCAAATAACCAACCACCCCCATCCGTCAGTCTGAGCGTTCAATTACCTTCCAGACAGAAAACGATTTTTCTGAAACCTTCAATTGAACTAGGTGCGTAGCCTCGCAGTCGCGAAGAAACTGACTATGTCTCCAAATAACCAACCACCCCCGATCCGTCATTCTGAACGTTCAATTACCTTCCAGACAGAAAACGATTTTTCTGAAACCTTCAATTGAACTAGATGCGTAGCCTCGCAGTCGCGAAGAAACTGACTATGCCTCCAAATGACGACCTATAATTTTCACGAAACCAGAATAAAATATCAGTTTCTTCGCGTGTAAGCGCTTTACCGTTATTAACGCACAAATGTTTCAGAAAAAATCCTTTCCCTTTTAAAAGTGTATCGCGCGCTCCGGAATGACGTAGAACGGCGTGGGGCTTCGGAAGACGTAAAAATATAACCAGCTCTGAAATCGCGCTGAGAACGGCCAAATTGCCTATTCCCATATAAATCTCAGAAAACACTTGCGCAGTCAAATAGCTGCTCTTAAATTAGCAGTCAAATAGCTGCATAATGGATTTGAGAAGAGACGTTTTTCAGGCGATAGCCGACCCAACAAGAAGGGCGATAATCACCTTGGTTGCAATTCAGGCGATGAAACCTGGTGCTATCGCGGAGAATTTTGATTCATCAAGACAAACAATTTCCAAACACATACAGATACTTGCTGAGTGCGAGTTGTTAAAACAAGAGCAAACCGGAAGAGAGATCTACTATCATATAAATGCACGAAAAATGAAAGAAGTAGCTGAATTTATTGAGCCCTTCAGAAAAATGTGGGATGATCGGTTCAACAAATTAGAGACGATAATGAAAAAATATAAAAGCAAATAACATGGCACTTAAAACAAAAATAAATGCAGAAGATGGCAAACACGATTTAGTAATCGTACGCGAGTTCGACTTGCCGCTGGAATTACTTTTTAAAGCCTATGAAGATCCAGAAATTGTAGAGCAATGGATGGGTACGAAAGTTTTGAAACTCGAAAGTAAAACACACGGGAGCTGGCGATTTGAAACGAAAGACGCTTCGGGAAATCCGGTCTTTCAGGCCAATGGGGTGATCCATGAGTTTGTTCCAAATAAGAAAATAACACGGACATTTGAAATGGAGAATTCACCGTTTCCTGTTCAATTGGAGTTTCTGGAATTTGAAAAACTCACAGATGACACCAGTAAACTTGTGATGCAGATCGTATATAAGTCGGTTGCGCACCGAGACCAGATGCTGCAATTACCATTTGCTCAGGGTATTAATATGGCACATAACCGTTTACAAGACATTCTATGCAAACAAAAATAACATACCCATGTTAAAGAGAAATAAAATTATCTATTGGGTTGCAACGCTCTGGCTATCATTAGGCATGATATCAACCGGAATAGTACAGCTTATAAAAATGAAAGAGGAAGCAGATATGTTTACCCGCATAGGTTATCCCTCCTATTTGCTGACCATATTAGGCGTTTGGAAAATACTGGGAGTCATTGCTGTGCTCATTCCCAAATTTCCATTATTAAAGGAATGGGCTTACGCAGGATTCTTTTTTGCCATGTCGGGTGCCATCTTTTCTCATCTGGCCGTTGGAGATGAGGCTAAAGAACTGTTTGGACCAATGCTACTAATCGTGCTCAACATAGTATCCTGGTACTTCAGACCCGCCGACAGAAAAATCACTCAATCGCCCAATCACTAAATCATAAAATAAATATGAATTCCAAGGTCGATTTTTATTTCAATAAGGCAAAGAATTGGCAGAAGGAATTAGAGCAATTGAGAAAAATTGCACTCGGGTGCGACCTGACAGAAGAATTGAAGTGGGGTTGCCCTTGCTATGCATTTCAAAAACATAACATCGTTTTGATCCATGCCTTTAAAGAATACTGTGCATTTTTATTTTTCAAAGGATCATTGTTGAAAGACCCGAAAGGTATTCTTGTTCGACAGACAGAGAATGTACAGGCGGCGCGCCAAATCCGATTCAACAGTGTTGGTGAAATAGTGAAACTGAAAGCTGCCCTGAAAGCGTATATCTATCAAGCTGTTGAAGTAGAGGAAGCTGGTTTGAAAGTCGAACTAAAGAAGACAAAGGAATTCAGTGTTCCTGAAGAATTTCAAAAGCAACTAGACAAGAATCGCGTATTGAAATCGGCTTTTGATTCATTGACGCCTGGTCGACAACGGGGCTACCTACTCTATTTCGCCGCACCCAAACAATCGAAAACTCGGGAGTCGCGAATTGAAAAAAGCACACCCGCTATCATCGAAGGAAAGGGAATAAATGACTAATGAAATGACTAATGAAATGACGAATTAAAATATGATTTCGACAGAATCCATTCCGCATTTTAAGCAAGGAATAGTACCATTGGCGAGAAATTAAACAGAAAATAAAATGAGCAAGACCAATAGCAACAAAAAGCAATTGCTGCCAGAACAAACCAACGAGCTTATCAGCACGTTGAAGATACGCTTTGATAAAAATATGGAGCGCCATAAAGGTGTTGAATGGGATAAGGTTAAAGCAAGACTGGATGCTAACGCTGAAAAGTTATGGTCACTTGCGGAAATGGAAAGGACCGGTGGCGAACCAGACATAGTTGCTCAGGATAAAAAGACAGGCGAACACATTTTTTTTGATTGTTCAGAACAAACTCCAAAGAATCGCAGAAGTCTCTGCTATGATCGCGAAGCGCTTGATTCAAGGAAAGAAAATAAACCAAAGGATAGTGTAATTGATATGGCAACTGCGATGGGTATTGAAATTCTAACTGAAGAGCAATATCGCGAGCTACAAACGCTTGGAGAATTCGATACTAAAACTTCAAGCTGGGTAAAAACACCTTCCAGGATTCGAGAACTCGACGGCGCGCTTTTTTGCGATCGTCGTTATGACACTGTCTTTGTATACCACAATGGCGCGGAGTCGTATTATGCAGTGAGGGGTTTTCGTGGATCGTTAAGAGTCTAGGAGGTGCGACAGAAAAACCCAAGCGACGTTGTACCGATCTATTTGGCACAGGTTCGGTATTTTTTAGCGATCAATTTTACAAGGAGCAAACTTCGGTATCCGGTGTCGTCTATTGCATTGGGTTGGATCCTCTTACATAATACTTTCTGGTTGGAGGGTGCGCCGCCTGCCTCGAAGTCAAATGAAATTTGTACTGAGTTTGTTATAGAACCCAGCTCGACGTTAAACATCCAATTGACCTAGACACGTAGAATTGTAATTGCAATGAGACTGATCCAGTCTCCTAGCTTCAATAAAAAAAAGGTGACCCATACAGGACCACCTTTCTATCATATTCATTCAACTCTGAAAATTACTTAAGATCAAAACGATCCAGATCCATCACCTTACTCCATACGGCAACAAAATCTTTCAAGAACTTTTCTTGAGCGCCTTCCCATCCATATACTTCTGCAATTGCACGAAGTTCTGAGTTAGAACCGAAGATCAGATCAACACGAGTAGCAGTCCACTCCACCTCGCCCGTCTTGCGATCACTTCCGACAAACACTTGCTGAGCATCGGTAGTTGCTTTCCAAGTTGTTCCAAGATCTAGAAGATTCACAAAGAAATCGTTGCTGAGTGCATCCGTTTTATGCGTAAATACACCATGTTTCGATGAATCGAAATTGGTATTGAGTACACGCATACCACCAAGCAGTACCACCATCTCAGGTGCAGTCAATGTTAACAGTTGTGCTTTATCGACCAACATCTCTTCTGGTGAAGACATATGCTTTGGATGAAAGTAGTTACGGAAAGCATCAGCACCAGGCTCGAGCACTTCAAAGGATTCGACATCAGTTTGATCTTGTGAAGCATCCACACGTCCAGGTGAGAAAGGGACGGTTACAGTTTGTCCTGCATTCTTCGCAGCCTGCTCAATACCTGCAGCGCCTCCCAACACAATCAAATCTGCAAGCGACACCTGCTTACCTCCTGTAATAAATTCCTTTTGAATACCCTCTAATGTCTTCAGCACATTTGAGAGCAGCGCTGGATTATTGACTTCCCAATCTTTCTGTGGAGCAAGACGAATGCGTGCGCCATTTGCACCGCCGCGTTTATCAGAACCACGGAACGTTGACGCCGAAGCCCATGCGGTCGACACTAATTGAGAAACGGTCAAACCGGAAGCAAGTATTTTACGCTTCAGCCCGGCGATGTCTTTGTCATCAATGAGTTTATATGTAGCCGCAGGCAGTGGATCTTGCCAAATCAAAATTTCTTTAGGCACTTCAGGACCAAGATAACGTGCAATTGGTCCCATGTCACGGTGCGTTAGCTTATACCACGCTCTTGCAAATGCATCAGCAAACTTGTCCGGGTTCTCCAGAAAGTTTCTTGAAATTTTCTCATAGATAGGATCTACTTTCAACGCGATGTCAGTATTCAACATTGTTGGCGCATGCCGCCTGGATGGATCGTGAGCATCGGGAACAGTATCAGCACCGGCACCAGCTTTCGGTTTCCATTGGCTGGCACCTGCTGGACTCTTGCTCAACTCCCATTCAAAACCAAAAAGATTTTCGAAAAAGTTATTGCTCCATTTTGTTGGTGTGGTCGTCCATGCTCCTTCAAGACCACTGGTGATCGTATGAACGCCATGGCCATCGCCGAAAGAATTTTTCCAACCCAGGCTTTGTTCCTCGATACCAGCTGCTGCCGGTTCAAGCGCGACATACTTGCTTGGATCTGCAGCGCCGTGCGTTTTACCAAAAGTATGACCACCGGCAATCAATGCCACTGTCTCTTCGTCATTCATCGCCATTCGGCCGAAGGTTTCGCGAATGTCGCGCGCTGACGCAAGTGGGTCCGGCTTTCCGTTAGGACCTTCGGGGTTCACATAAATCAATCCCATCTGAACTGCTGCGAGGGGATTTTCTAATTGACGTTTACCCGTGTATCGTTCATCTCCAAGCCACTTGCTTTCAGAACCCCAATAAACATCTTCCTGTGGTTCCCACACATCTTCACGTCCGCCGGCGAAACCAAATGTCTTAAAGCCCATGGACTCCAACGCACAATTTCCCGTGAGCACCAACAAATCCGCCCACGAAATTTTATTACCATATTTCTTTTTGATCGGCCAAAGCAGCATACGCGCCTTATCAAGATTCGCATTGTCCGGCCAACTATTAAGTGGAGCAAACCGTTGCTGTCCTCCTCCTGCACCACCACGACCGTCTGAGATACGATATGTGCCGGCGCTGTGCCATGCCATGCGAATGAACAACGGACCGTAGTGACCATAGTCGGCTGGCCACCAATCTTGAGAAGTGGTCATCAGATCGAAGATGTCATTCTTCACCGCCTTCAAATCGAGCCTATTGAACGCTTCTTTATAGTTAAATTTCTCGTCCATCGGATTAGAAAGCGAAGAGTGCTGACGAAGAATGTTCAACTTCAACTGATTGGGCCACCAATCGCGGTTTCGTGTGCCGCCACCAGCGCTAGTTTTGACTTCGCCACCATGAAACGGGCATTTAGCGCCGTCCGCATTCATGTCTTTCAAGGTTGTTTTGTAATCTTCCATCTTTCGTATTAGAAATTTATATTCGATTTTTTTAAACTTACTTCGAGATTACAACCATACCAGCCATAAATCAAATCGATTTCCTTTATGGGGTTATAACCTACGTCTATTGACTGGAGTTCCGTTTATTAAAGGGTTGCATCGATTTCTTCGCCAAGCTGTCAATGGTGCTGTAAGAATTTATGGAATTAACCCTTCCGAAGTATCTTATATACGAATTATCTAATGCTGAATATATGAACATCTTAATGACCCCAGCTTTCATCCTCAAGGCGTCGTGATGATAAACCTTTAGATGTCGTATCCTCGTCTGAGCTGTATGCAGAAATGCATCTGGAAAATCGGATTGTCTCAACAAAATTACATGTTCATTTTTGACGCATGCAAGCCTCATCGTGGGTATAAATTCGTTCAAACAAGAATAGGACAGTTTTATACTTGGGGTCACGACAGACATACGGACCAGATTATGGGAACACAGATCAAACCAAAGCGAGAAATCATTCTGTGCGCGATATAATGTCCATGATCTCATATATTATGAAGCCTTCAACAATATTGATGAAGCAATTCGAAAGGAGAACCATATCAAAGGAAAAAAGAGATCATGGAAGGAAAGCCTTATTGCCGGTGAGAATCCTTCATGGCAAGATTTGCAAATGCATTTTGCAACCGACTAGTCTTGTGTGGTCATTTCTAACCTAATGATCAAGTCATTCTAATGCCCGGTTGTGGGAGACGCTCATTAAGCGCGGCACTTAGCGAGTCGTTAATTTTGAACACCAACCTGTCTACGTCATTTTGGAATTTCCGTCACTACGAGACATGAACAGTTTCTTCGCGACTGCAAGTCTACGTATCGAGTTCAATTGAATGTTTGAGATAGAGCCTTTTCTTTTTGGGCGCAAATTGAACGCTCAGAATGACGGATCGTGGATGGTAGGTACGTGCGCGTTTCATCGTGAAGAAACTGCTTCCTTCGACTGGTTACGTAAAAATTAATTTTTCGTCACTACGAGACATGAACAGTTTCTTCGCGACTGCAAGTCTACGTATCGAGTTCAATTGAATGTTTGAGATAGAGCCTTTTCTTTTTGGGCGCAGATTGAACGCTCAGAATGACGGATCGTGGATGGTAGGTACGTGCACGTTTCATCGCGAAGAAACTGCTTACTTCGACTGGTTATGTAAAAGGTAATTTTCGGTCGTTATGATCCATCAGTGAGATAGAGCGTTTATGTCCGTGATCGAATTGAACGCTCAGAATGACGGATCGTGCGTGGCGGGTACTCTGTGCGCGACTTACGAAGTCAGTAAATTTTGAACGCCCACCTAACTAATGGCTACACCATCATCGGAGCAAAATTAAGCAGCATACTAGTCGGGGAAATACTTTTGAGCTCAAATAATGGATCGCGATACACAGTAGATACACACTAGTCTATCAAAGCCTGATAAACCGTCGCACAAAACTTACCGGTCACTTCGTTATGAGAACCCCACATTTGCCGATATAATAACATTACAATTTTCTCCTTTGGATCCACCCAATACGAAGTTGAAAATGCTCCGCCCCATCCATATGTTCCTTCCTGCATCGGGCCTTTACCGCTACCTGCAGATGTTACGATACTAAAGCCGAGGCCAAATTTTTCGTCACTCACATTGAGATCTCCGATCTGATTCATTGTCATCATGCGAACGGTATTACGACTCAACAGCTGTTGTCCGCTGTATTGGCCTCCATTCAAAAGCATTTGTAAGAAAACAGCATAGTCATAGATTGTCGACGAAAGGCCGCCACCACCGGAGAAATAACTTTTCTTATGCAACGGATAGGCCATGTCAAGTTTACCAAATACAAGCTCTCCTTTATTAAGATGACCCAGCGAATCTTCCTGAAAAAAGTTGACCAGCCTTGGTGCTTTTGCTGACGGCAGGTTGAAATACGTATCGGTCATACCCAACGGTGTGAATATCCGCCTGCTGAAAAATTCCTCCAAAGACATGCCAGACCATATTTCAACAAGACAGCCTAAAAGGTCTGTGTTTAGTCCGTAAGTCCAGCGTTCGCCTGGATTGTGCACCAATGGTAATGATCCGAGGCGAGTCATAGCAGCGAGGAGCGTTCCTTCTTTTACATCCAGCCCAGCCGTGAGTTTGTTTTTACTATAGATCGCGTTGGCCTCCTTGCCTCCAATATCGGCATAATCCAAACCCGACGTATGGGTCATAATGTCTCTGATCGTTATGTCGCGTTTTGCAGGTGTTGTTGTATAGGTTGTATCTTTTTCATTAAACTTATCGAGCACCGTCTCCTTCCCAAAAGATGGGATGTACTTTGAAACTGCATCATCCAGCAAGAATTTGCCCTCCTCATAGAGCATCATTGCAGCAACCGTAGTGATTGCTTTTGTTTGGGAGGCAATCCTGAAGATGCCATCTTTTGCGAGCGGCGTTTTTGTTTCGAGATCATTGTATCCGAACGATTTATAATAAACGATTTTCCCATTTCTCATCACGAGTGCCGAAGCGCCATTAATCCACCCCTTATCGACCCATAATTTCATATTGGAGTCGATTCGTTTCAAACGTTCAGAAGAAAAACCAGCGGCCTCAGGTGTAGCGGCTACAACAATTTTTTGTGCCTGGAGGTTAACGACAACAAGCATCGTTAATAATAATAGTGACAGAATGTTTTTCGGCATGATGAGCATGTGAAGGATACACCAATATACAAATCCAATCTGTATTGATGCATCAAGATTACCAACAAATATTCCTTAAAGAATCCAACCTTTTATAATCCGATGCCGTCTGGTGATATGATGAAAACTAAAAACTACCTGGCTTTTGTTACTATAGCATTACTGATTTCGTGCAAAGATGAAACGGAAACATTGCCGGTTATTCCGACGCCAGATACGTCAACCACCGTACATGGACAAACGGTGATTAAAGTTATGCCATACCCAACGGGTTGGATAGCTGTCAAAGAGACATTACAGCCTCAGTATCTTATCACAACACCCAAACGAGATATATCATGGCTCGCTTCGGATTTTCAGAAAACATCAGGCTACCAGCCACCACAAGATTGGTATCTGATCGACGCCGTTGTGCATCCATCAGGTGATGTCAGTACAGCAATCATTAACATTGATCTGAAAAGAAATTCCTTTCTTGCAATCAAAATCGTTCGCATCAATACTGGCGGCTCCGTTGTTGAATCTGAGATTCATCCCCTTCCCCTCTCGCGTGAGCAGACCAACTATTTTCCGGGTTCGCTTGATCGGATCCGTTTAGAGTCTTATGGCGAAGATGTTTTTGTTGTCGCGCGATGGAATTACAACCAGGTTGAAGCAAGCCGATTTAGTTTTTACAAGGATCAATTTAAGCTACAATGGCAAACACTTGTCGAGCCCGATGCCTTCGCCGGAACACTTGGAATTATTGGCGGAGGCTTTGATAATTTTCATCAGGGCGACCAGTCCTTTTTTGTTTATTCAGCTATAGATGCCCACGGGAATTTTTATGTAGGTGTGGCAAGTCACGAAGACATTCTGACAAATCACGATAAAGAATTTAATGAAAATCTTTCAGCCGGAGCCGACCCAGGGAGTTATGATTTTGGTGTCGCCATAGTCACGAAGTTATCCCCAGACGGACACAGAAAATATTCAAACTTGATGGGTACCTCAAACTCCAAACGCCTTATCAACATGAGGGTAGGTAACGAAAGTATTTTTCTGATTGGGAGAGTTAAAACAGGGGGCCAGTTGAATAGCTGGGATGCTTGGATATTGGCAGCCGATGCTTCGGCGGGCATTGTCAAATCCGAGTTTCAGGTCGACATTAGAGACGGTGATATGTTTTGGGACCTGACTCCTCTTTCGGATGGACGCATAATTGCAGTTGGCACCACCGCTTACACACAGAATCCGAGCGGACTCAGTGTGAGTGATGCACGAACTGCTACGGCAATTCTTCTGAATGCGAGTGGAAATAAGGTCAGCGAGATCGAACTTCCACAAGGGCCGGTCAATCGCGGTAGCGAAGCGATGTATGTCAGATCACTGCGTGATGGCGGTATCATCGTTGCAGGCGCGCACAATGCACCTGGAACTCATGCCGAAGTTTATGCCGACGGATTTATTGCGATAAGGCACCTATCGGCGGTAAAATAGTTTCAAAAGTTGTACGAACGCGACAATTTAAGGTGTGAACTTGACCCAGCTTGCTTCAATATTTATCATCAAACAGATTCTACCTTGTGGAAAAGTTGATAGCGGAATTAAATAAATTGACTCATTTATAAAACTGAATTAATTCAATACCTGAGTAGCTACCGATTTCCCTCTAAAACAAATCCCAACCCTCTCCCTGAAATCTATCTGATGGATATCTCATCGCGACGACAGCGATGAAGAATAAGTAACAATGATAATCGAACAAGAAAAGTCTTTGCCACCAACCGGGATAATCAATAATATTCTGCTTGGACAAGAGAAACATTCCAATCAACACAATACCGGTTACGAAAGTAAACAACGAATATTGATGCGCGTACCGTCGTGTGTCTTTAGCAAATATATTCATACCACCATAGGGAATAAAAGCAAGCGCCACACCGCCGATGGCCCCAAACACATTATGAATTTTACCCGATAGTGTAAGTACACCTTCTACATGATCATGCGGGAAAAGACCAGATCCTACACCCTCCCCAAAGCCATACAATATCACAAGAATAACAAACAGCTTCTGCCAGTTTCCATGTCTGAACACTGTGACTCTTAAACCCAAGGCGAACACAATTAGAAGAAGTGAGAAAATGATCCCCCAGGAGTTCATATAAATCGCCACCGGACTATCAGAAGTTCCCAGGAAACTTTCCGTGTGATGAATAAAACTATAGCCTGGATAGAGCAGTCCAAGAATGGTGGTTACAATAAAATCACCAGCGCTTGCAACCAATCCGGAAATGCTCGCAGTCATTCTGATGAATGATCTATTTCTTTGGGCAAAGGCCGCGAGCATCATTACGGTTAAACTTGGTTGCGATACTTGAAAGCTGAAACTTCAATTTACCTTATTATCAGACCTTTTAGATTTCTTCAGGTAAGCTTCCCGGCTCGACGCGTTTGTGTATTTGCTGAATCGATCCATATTCTCCAGTTCATGAGCTTCATCAATCCTGTTCATTCCCAGTAGCGAGTGCGTGATTCTGGCTTTTGAGTTCTTGTCCTTTTTCATGGCACGCATGGATGCAGGGTTCAAATTAAGGTCGACCAGGATCCATGGTTATGACGCATTTTGAAGGAAAAGTCACGCCGTTTCGGAATAATTACTTGGAATAATCTGCACAAAGCAATTTAATGGTGAAATGCCTAAGCATGCCGCTTCCAAGTAGTGACCTTTGTTCGTAAATTCCGTCCAAGTAATGAATTGATGTAGTGAAATTCTTTCGCGCTACGAAGCGGGCAGCATTCCGTATTTAAAAGCTATTCCATTATCGTGTTCAGACTTACAAAAAGCTTTTTCAATCGTTCTTTTTTCCAGGTTGTCACTGGGGCCGTGTTCCTAATGTTTCTGATTTACTTCATTCGGAACGAGCACGTCGACATTGCCAATATTCAGGCAACAATTTCTACATCAAATATGACATGGATAGTGATTGGCGTTGCCGCAACCACCATGTATCTTGTATTGCAGGCACTACTCTACGTGTTCTCCTTTAAAGCCATCGGAATAACGATCAGCTTGAATCATGCGTTGCGACTGTTCCTCAAACGAAATTTCATCAGCACTTTTCTACCCGCGGGCACATTTACTTCTTTGGCATTTTTCTCTGATGAATTAGATCCCTACAAACTCGAAAAGACAAGAGTGCATTACGGCTCTTTCCTTTTTGCGCTGGCATCAATGATCTCTATTGTCTTTGTTGCCATACCCGCGCTTTCAATTCTTTTGTTTCATCATAACGTCCGCTTTCTTGAGTTGGAAGCCACTGTTTTTCTTATCAGTCTCGTGGTATTGGTGGCCTATGTGACATATTCACTCGTTAAGCAGCAAGGCTGGGCGTTTCGAATTATGTCAAAGTTTAGTCCAGCATTGGTTACGCAGATAGGTGAACTTAAAAGTCAGT
Organism: Chryseolinea sp.; assembly: GCA_039916665.1. Classification (GTDB taxonomy): domain Bacteria; phylum Bacteroidota; class Bacteroidia; order Cytophagales; family Cyclobacteriaceae; genus Chryseolinea. The sequence goes on from JBDSKX010000071.1 coordinate 19,106, forward strand.
CATTTTCAATTCACATTTTTTGTCAGGCTTGTTTCATTTCCGTCATCATTGAAGCTGTCGGAGTTGCACACCTTTTCATTGCAATGAAAGCATTGGACCTGGACGCATCCATCGAGGCATCGTTTGTCGGATATGTGTTGATGATTATCATTCTGAGCATATCACCTTTCCTCCGAGGACTAGGTGCCATTGAAGTCTCGCTTACCTATGTGTTAACATTATATGGCTATCCAGCAGTGAAAGCAGCGTCAGTAACTTTGCTATTCAGATTGTTTGAGTTCTGGCTACCGTTTTTCGTAAGTGCTTCCGTGTTTTTAATCAAACCTGGGAACTTGTTGTTACGCGTCCTGCCGGCAATTTTTATTCTTTTGATGGGTGTTGTGAATACGGTATCTGCATTGACTCCGGCAATTCCAGAACGACTTCACCTGCTTCGCGATTTTATACCCTTCTCCATCACCGAATTTTCAAACGTAGCGGTCTTGCTCATGGGGATAGGTCTGATCATCATTTCTGCATTTCTGTTGACCGGAGCGAGAAATGCATGGCAAGGTGCGATCGTCGTGAGCGCGTTATCACTTGTTGGACACCTCACAAAGGCATTTGATTATGAGGAGGCTATTGTCGCGTTAGTATGTCTTGGCACGTTATGGTACACGCGAAACGCTTACTTCGTGAAATTCAATATTTCATTCAATGAAAAGGGAATTCAAAAAGTCGCGCTGCTAGTTCTTGCCTTGCTGACGTATTCCATCGGAGGTTTCTACTGGCTTCGGATGAGACATCTGGAGTTTGATTTCACCATTGGTGAGTCCATTAAAGCTGCACTTCAATCGATGGTCTTCATCACTGGCAAACTAACACCACATACAAAGACGGGACATTTTTTTCTTTATTCCATTCAATACGGTTCTATAATGCTGTGCATTTATGTTTGCTACCTGTTATATCGCGGAACGAAACGTAAAACAATCACTCCTGCTGAAGAGGAAGCGTATAGCACAGCCGTTTCCATTCTTGATAAATTCGGTCAATCATCGATAGACTATTTTAAATTGAGTTTTGAAAAACAGTTTTTCTTTAACGCGTCAAAGGATGCATTTTTGTCCTATGCCGAGTCAAAGCACTACATGGTGGTGCTTGAAAATCCCGTTGCGCCTGATGAAGTTTCGCGCGCAGCATTGCTTTCTGACTTTGAAACATTTGCCAAGCATCGTGGACTTCGAACTTTCTACTATCGTGTTACTGAAGAAGACCTTTTCGTCTATCGATCGATGAAGAAACAAGCCATATTGCTGGGCCAGGAGGCGATCGTAGACCTTAGAAATTTCACATTGGAAGGTGGAGCAAGAAAATCAATACGAAATGCGTTACGCAAGATTGAAACCGGCGGTTATCATTTGAAAATACTTGACGCTCCTTTAAAAGATGGCATAGTTCAACAATTAAAAACTGTTTCCGCTGAATGGTTGTCTCAGGACGGTCACGCCGAAGCGGGTTTTTCACAAGGTATCTTTGATGAATCAGAAATAAAGAAGTGCACAGTATTGACCCTTCAAAATCAGGAGGAAAAAATCTTTGCTTTTATCAGCCTTATTCCGGGATACAAACCTGGAGAAGCCACGTACGATCTCATCAGAAAAACAGGCGACGCGCCCAACGGTACATTGGATTACTTACTTATTAAAGTGATGGAGTACTTTAAAAGCAAGAATTACTCATCGCTTAACATGGGCCTGGCTCCCATGGCTGGATTACGAGGAAGTAATGTCAACGAGCTTGTGCTTCGATTTTACAGGGATCACTCCAAGCAAGCATCAAATTTCAAAGGCTTGTACGAGTATAAAAGTAAATTTGATCCTACTTGGGAGAACCGATATCTCATCTATGATCAGACTTTTGATCTCGTACGATTTCCATCCGTATTGGAATTAGTTTCGGGTAAACCATAAAAAATAGTTCGAGTCGAGAATGAATGATGATTGGTTAGTCCCCTCTCGTTTGGAAGTTATAAAAAAACTCTTTGATCAACAGGAAGCATTTTCTAAGGTCGTATTGGGTTATTACTTCGAGGCCTTACGATAAGTGGCGACAAAAGGCGTCGGGTGTTTAATTGAATTTCGATTTTTCACTTTCGAGTCAATTTTTTCTCACTGCTTATTGTGTCAAATAATTTCTGGTCCAATTGAACAGTAGCAAGCAAAGTGCTATAGGAATAACTGGAAACCGGTTAGATGTGACCCGAAAGGGTTATTGATTTCTCAAAATAACATAAGTTCCTTTGTTTCTGCTCACTGAAAGGTAGGTTCTGCGTCATACGAGCATTTAACTGAATGAAAAAATATATATGAAAAGTAATATTCTGTCTATATCGGCTGTTATCGTTATGATTTTGGCGGCTTGTTCTGGGAATGACGATGTTAACCCACCCACTAAAACGGATATGGCCACCTTTCTGAAAAACACAGAATGGGTCGGCACTCTGGATGGAAATGGGTTCGAATATCCACCCCCTGTGAGTATAAAGTTCTATTCAGGCAATACCTTTTCGATGCATTCTATTTTTGTTTTTTTTCCCAATGGCGTGGCTGAATATCGCGACAGTATTTCCGGTACCATCACCAGCATCGACAGCCTTCCGGATGGTCGTTCGCGTATCAACACAAATATTAATACAAACTTCAGACCGTCTGCTACCACAGCTATCTACATTACCGATCGAAAACAAATTATGGGCATCTCGTCGAACCCCAATGATGCACCAACATTTCAGGCAGTATTGTTCCCTTCTGCCGGCATATCCGTCGCTGGTGAATGGAGTGGTTCTGCGCGGGACGTTTCAGGTGTTAATTACAATTATCCTGATCTTAGTACGATATCATTTGATGCCGCGGATGGGCATCCGGTAACTTATTATACCAGGCATGGATCCCCTGTAGTTTATCCTGATCAAACACACTGGAGGACGTTGTATGTGCAGCGAGGAGCAAGGCTGTACATGTCTGGCTACAATGAAACGATGAACGGAGGAATTGAAGTTCCCTATTTCGGGGTACTGCTTCCATCAGGAGACAAAATGATGGTGCATTCAATAAACGACGCGGCGAGATTGCCAAACTACGTCAATACATCAGAACCTTATGGGCCGAACGGTGCAACCCCAGTAATCTCGCGAAAGTAGCTTCGTAAGTCGCGCACAGATCACCCCCCAACCACATCCGTCATTCTGAGCGTTCAATTTGCTCCCAGAACGAAAACGCTCTACCTCAAACATTAATTGAACTAGGTGCGTAGACTTGCTGTCGCGAAGAAACTGCTCCTTTCTCGTAATTACGGAAATTCCACAATGACGTAGCAAAAGGCTCACGTTCAAAATTTACTGACTTCGTAAGTCTCGCGAAGAGTACCCCCACCCACGATCCGTCATTCTGAGCGTTCAATTTGCTCCCGGAAAGAAAACGCTCTATCTCAAACATCCAATTGAACTAGGTGCGTAGACTTGCTGTCGCGAAGAAACTGCTCATGTCTCGTAGTGA
>JBDSKX010000072.1:0-27615 GCA_039916665.1 Chryseolinea sp.
GGTTGGAGAGAAGTTTGGACTTCGCTGGGGCGGACGTTGGAAGAAACCATATGATCCCGGTCATTTCGAATGGACGGGCGGATTAGCAACATCTTCCCTGCATACGGGTGTTTTTCCTGTCGTTCACGATGCTGAACAACATTATCCCTGCCTTGATGAGGACATTAGAACACTGCGACGGTACTGGAGCGAATGGGAATTGTCCCAGAGCTCAATTACCAGAAAATAATGAGTCTTACGTTTCCAGATAATTTTATCTTCGGAACAAGTACTGCGGCAGCACAGATCGAGACTGCATTTGAACATGACTGGCTCGGTGTAAAAGTCAGAAACAATTATACTTTCGATAGGACTACGGATCACGAGAAAAGGTTCAAGGAAGATGCAATCATTATTGCTTCACTTGCTCCCGGTTATCGGATGAGTTTTCAATGGAGTAAACTGCAACGCGAACCTTTCGGCGTTTTTGACAAAGAGACCTCGCGAGAATATCATCTGTTCTTACAGGACCTTCGCTCGCGTGGTGTTAGTATCATGATGGTGTTACATCATTTCACAAATCCCCTATGGTTTTCAAAAATCGGAGGATGGGAAAAGGTAGAGAACGTAACACTCTGGATAGACTTCGCGAAGAAAGTTGTTGACGAGTTTGGTCAGTATGTTTCATACTGGAATACTTTCAATGAACCCAATGTTTACGCGAGTTACGGCTGGATAACGGGCTTCTTCCCTCCTTTCAAAAACAATCCGTTGATGGCCGGCAGAGTCGTGAAGAACATGGGGCAGGCACACAACAGAGTTTACGAATACATCAAAAGTAAATTCCCCGACTCTCCTGTTGGCATCTCTCACAACGCAACGGTATTCCACGCTGAAAACATCCTGGGATGGTTTCCAGCGACGCTAGCTGATTGGTGGTTCATGGATTATGTGCCTTCTCATTTCGAGCGCGTTGATTTTTTCGGAATGAGTTACTATGGAAGGATTCCTCATGATCCAATGCCAATCACGTATCTCGAAACTCCGGAAAAGATGATAGGTCTTGGCCGTCGGCATGATGACATCTGGGAATACCATCCTGAAGGTTTGAGAACATGCATCGACCGTTACTGGAACAGATATCACAAGCCAATCATCATCACTGAAAATGGTGTGTGCGATGAGCGTGATTTCCTAAGACTCCAGGCTATCCAGGACTATGCTCAGATCGTTCATCGGGCGATTACAGATGGCATTGATATTCGTGGGTATTACTTCTGGAGTGCGTGGGATAACTTTGAATGGCACCTGGGACCGACCATGCGATTCGGACTCTATGAGGTCGACCTGACCACCATGAACAGGACGCGACGACCGAGCGCCGACCTTTACTCGGCTCTCGCGTTTAGTAAGAAAATTGGCGTTCAAAACGAACCTGTCGGCTTTTAAGCCTCAGTTTAAAGTAAATAAAGCACGGTAGAAGTTTCCCCAGCCTTTCATTGATCAAAACTTACTAGTTTTGACGTATCATTCACGCATGAGATTTCTATTCACTCTGATCCTCAATCTGGTTTTTATTTGCAGCACGTATGGGCAGGTAAAAAAAGAAATTCTTTATGTGGGCACATACTCAGTCCGTGGTAGTGAAGGCATATACGTCTTTCAAATTGACCGTGCTAAGAAAATTCTAAAGCCCCTCCAAATAGTACCAAGTCTGGAAAGTCCGACCTACCTTGCGATACATCCCAATAGCAAATTCCTGTATTCGGTGAATCGCGGCAAGGCGAATGTTGAGGACAACGGAGGTTCGGTAAGTTCTTATGCCATCGACCAAAAAACCGGACGCCTCAGTGGATTGAATCACAGATCATCATATGGCGATGCGCCTTGTTATATTTCTATTGATAAAACAGGGGCACATGCCTTTGTCTGTAATTATGCTGGGGGCAACCTGGTAGTGTTACCGTTATTTCAGGATGGACTCGTTGGGATACCAACCGATGCGAAAAAATATGCCGGGAAGGGAGTGAATGAAAAAAGACAAGCGGAACCTCACATTCATTCAGCGACAATATCTGCTGATAACAAATTCCTTTACGTCTGTGACCTTGGAACAGATAAAATTTATATCTACCAGTATGATGCTGCCACGGGCAAGCTCAACGTAGGCCCTATCGCCGAATTGAACGTTGCTCCAGGCAGCGGACCACGACACCTTACGTTTCATCCCAATGGGAAGTATATGTATCTCGTTGAAGAAATGAAATCTACGGTGTGCGCGATTGAAGTCGATAAAGTAACAGGCAATCTCACGATTCTGCAAGATACTGTTAGAGCATTGCCTGAGACCTTCGAAGGTCCCAATAGCAGCGCAGATATTCATATCAACAGCAAAGGGAATTTTTTATACATGTCGAATCGTGGACATAATTCGATCAGCATATTCGCTGTAGGGCTGGATGGAACCATCACGCTTGTCGGCCAGCAGGATACTGGTGGTAAGGCGCCGCGAAATTTTATCATTGATCCCAAAGGTGAATTTATCCTGGTTGCCAATCAGGACAGCGATTCCATACTGATGTACAAGACCGATGCGAAAACGGGTAAGCTTACCGTTGTTGGTAAACCAATCAAGGTGCCATCCCCTGTGTGTCTCAAGATTCTGACACTTCCGTAGTCTAACTATTTGATTATTTAGTTAGTTGGTCAGTCTTTTAGAATACGCATCTCTACACGGCGATTGACTGCGCGCGCTTCCTGCGTTAATTCGTTGGACAGCGGCTGTGAGCCCCCAAAAGCTTTCGTTTTAATTCTATCCTTGCCTATGCCTTTGGTGACAAGATATTTTTTCACAGCCTCTACACGTTGTTCTGACAATGTCATGTTCGCTTTCGAACTACCCTGATTATCAGTATGACCTTCGAGTTGTATAACGATCTTTGTGTTCTCGTTCATCATCTGACCTACTTCGTCAAGCTCGCCAAATGATTTAGGGTCGATCGTTGATTTTCCCTGCGCAAATATCAGATGAGTAAGCCGCATCGTCTGGCCTGATGGCGTCAATGAAATATCCCGCGTCACTTTTCTTTCGCCGTCAATGTCTTTAGGATCGACAATTACAGTGCGCGGATTGTAGTCTTTCGCCTCAGCAGTGATTTGATACTTCGCGGTTCCGAAGATCGGAAATGAGAAAGTGCTGTCGTTGAATCGGCCTGTTATGCCACCCGTTGGGATGCTACTGTACCGAATATTTGCTTTGATGCCTTTTCCGGTCCTGGAATCTGAGACCTTGCCTTGCGCCATGATTTCGTCCTGCGCCATCGCTTCAATGGTAAACAAAGACAGTATTACTCCGGTGATCATGCATTTCGCATGTTGACTGAAAAATCCGGTGTTCCACTGGGGGAAATTAAATCCGTTTGAAAATTGAAATGTGGGCATATTCATAGTTTAAAAAATACGTCTTCAATAATTACTATCATTCACAAGGATCAAAGATCAAACTCGATCGTCTCTCCTACTCCAAATGATTTATCGTCCCCCTTGTTTCCCCGATCTTGTTTTTTCTCCTGCGGGTTTCCGGGTACTATTTTTTCTTTTTCAGTTTTACCGCCTGTTTCTTCACCGAAGAGACTTTGCTGGCCGGCTTGACTTTTTTCCCGATCTTTTTCGTCGGGGTTGCTTTTGATGGTTTTACCGAAGAGGTTGGTTTGACCTGCTTCGTCGTTGACTTCAATGCCTTCGATGCTTTCTGCATCTTCAAGGTCTTTTTTTTTTCACCTTCAGACGCATCGGCTTTTGATGACTTACTGTCTTCTTCATCTTCAGTTGAAACGCCAGGGCCTTCCTCTTCTTCCTGTACCAATGTTACCTTATTGACTTTGAGTTGAGAAAGTCTATTGCCCAACGCCTTCCAGCCTTTCACGTCAATGATCTCCTCGAGATTCATCGTTCCCGTTGTCTTTTCTTTTCCTTTTCCGGCTATGAGTTCTACTTCAATCTCAGGACTTTCCAAAGTAGTTGCTACTACAAGTCTTGAGCCAATAAATTCAGAAATGAAACTAAATTCTTTATCAACCGTTGTCGTTTCAATCAAGAATCGTTTGACCATGTATTGCTTACTTTCGCCATCAACATAGACCGCTGAGACCGGTTTTGTGACGTTGAACTTTTCAACCAGCAATGTTTTCTCCGGATCGAATCGGTTCGTTAACTCATAATTAGTAATTTTGTAACTACCGTTTCGGGTGAATGTTATCAATTGATCGTTGCCGTCGAACTTACCAAGGTATTTACCACGGCTATCCTTGTTCAATCTTCCGGAATCTGCGTCGTACCAGAGATTCAACTTGCTCAGCGTTGAAGTACCAGCCTTCAGCAATTCTACCTTGCGGATTGGATACTTTGTAATCGTATTCCCCCGTGCGCTCCGGCCCTTGATCTCCAATTCGGAGAAATCAAATTCAAATACCTTTTTACGTGCAGTGCTAGCCTGTGATAACTTGACTTCCACAGTTTCTGCCTCGCCATTTGGATTGCCGGTGACGTAATGGATTTTTGAATTCTTGTCGTCAGTTGCTATCGGATACTCTTTATCGCGTGTGATTCCAGGAATCGTAAATCGTTTTGCAAAACCTTTCCCTGATTTACCATCGGTGTAAACAACGTTATATACCATACGTTCGTCACCTTTTTTCCAGATGCTGATAAACAAAATATCTTTGCCCATAAACACCTTATCAGCGATTCGCGAAACGCGGGCTTTGCCGTCTTTTCTCACGACAATTACATCGTCGAGCTCAGAACAATCGCAGATGTAAACATTGTTCTCATCTCGTTTTAACCCGTAACCAATAAATCCATCCTCTTTATTCACATAGAGTTTTTGATTGTTTGCAATTACATCGATGGCTGTAACAGACTGGAAGCTCTTGATCTCAGTCTTACGCTCCCTTCCTTTGCCATACTTATCAAGAAGATTTTGGAAATAGGCTACCGCATAATCTGTCAGATGTTTTAAGTGATGTTCGGTCTCTTTAAGTTCCTTTTCAAGATCCTTCATTAATTCATCTGCCTTGAATCCGTCGAATTTTGAAATTCTTTTGATTCTGATTTCAGTCAATTTCACAATGTCGTCACGTGTGATTTCGCGGTAAAACTTCTTCTTATGTGGTTTTAATCCCTTGTCGATCGTTTCGATTACTTCTTCCCAGCTTTCAGCTTCTTCTATATCGCGGTAAATTCGCTTCTCGATAAAAATCTTCTCCAAAGAAGAGAAGAGTATTTTTTCCATCAATTCATTCCTTCGAATCTGAAGTTCCTGCTTCAGCAATTCGGTCGTCTGAGTGGTGTTATATTTAAGTATGTTACCAACAGGTAAAAACTGCGGCTTATCTTCGACAATAACGCAAGCGTTCGGCGAGATGCTGATTTCGCAGTCGGTGAATGCGTACAAAGCATCAAGCGCGATCTCTGGAGATTGCCCCGGCTGAAGGAGTATCTGAATTTCAATGTCTCTCGCCGTGTTATCGATTACCTGCTTTACCTTGATCTGCCCTTTTTCACTCGCCTTAACGATTGACTCCATCAATGATGTAGTCGTAGTACTGAAGGGTATTTCGCGAATCACTAAAGTCTTTTTATCCTGGATCTCGATTTTCGCCCTTACTTTAATCTTACCCCCTCTCAATCCCTGATTATATTCCGCAAAATCAGCTATTCCGCCAGTAAAAAAGTCTGGGTAAATCTTGGGGTTTTTCCCTTTTAAAATATCGATCGATGCTTTGATCAGTTCACAGAAATTGTGAGGAAGTATTTTCGTGGACAGACCAACAGCAATACCTTCAACACCTTGCGCGAGCAGCAGCGGAAATTTGACAGGCAATGTAACCGGTTCGCGTTTTCTGCCGTCGTATGACAACTGCCATTCTGTAGTCTGCGCGTTGTAACCAACTTCCAACGCAAATTTTGAAAGACGTGCTTCAATATAACGTGGTGCAGCAGCACTATCGCCGGTGCGAACATCACCCCAGTTACCTTGTGTTTCAATCAGTAAATCCTTCTGACCAATGTTTACGATCGCTTCACCAATTGACGCATCGCCGTGTGGATGATACTGCATCGTGTTGCCGATGACGTTGGCCACTTTGTTGAAACGTCCGTCATCCATTTCTTTTAATGAATGCATGATACGTCGCTGAACCGGTTTGAACCCGTCTTCGATTCGGGGAACAGCGCGTTCCAGGATTACATAAGAGGCGTAGTCGAGGAACCAGTTTTGGTAAAGTCCATCGATCGCGATGGTGTGCACGACATCAGAACCGTCTTTTCCGTTGCCACTAGCAGTAAGGGCTTTGGGTACAAGGACACTAGGTTTCTGCTTTTTACTCATGATCTGTCAACAATCAAATTCTGTTAAATATTATTCAAGCTTCCTCAATCGTCTCAACGACTACTTCTTCTTCACGTTTGGGTTCCACCTTATCCATTTCAATTCGCAGATTATCAATAATGAATTCCTGGCGATCCGGTGAGTTCTTACCCATGTAGAATTCCAACAACTTGGCGAGATGGCCTTCTCCGAGAAGAACCGGTTGTAATCTGATGTCCTCTCCAATAAATCCGCCGAACTCTTCAGGCGAAATTTCTCCAAGGCCTTTGAATCGTGTGATCTCAGGTTTGGCACCTAATTTTGCGATCGCGTTGTATCGCTCTTCATCCGTGTAGCAATAGATGGTTTCTTTCTTATTTCTCACGCGGAACAAAGGTGTTTCGAGAATAAAGACGTGGCCTGCCTTTACCAATTCGGGGAAGAACTGAAGAAAGAATGTCATCAACAGCAACCTAATGTGCATTCCATCCACATCGGCATCAGTAGCAACGATCACTTTGCCGTAACGCAGATTCTCTATACCATCCTCAATATTTAGTGCATGTTGGAGAAGGTTGAACTCTTCGTTTTCATACACCACTTTTTTGGTAAGCGAGTAGCAGTTCAATGGTTTTCCACGCAAGCTGAACACTGCTTGCGTTTCAACATCTCTCGACTTTGTTATCGAACCACTGGCTGAATCTCCTTCTGTGATGAAGATCACCGAGTCAAGTCCTTTTTCATTCTTATCGTCGAGGTGATATCTACAGTCGCGAAGCTTTTTATTATGCAGATTAGCTTTCTTTGCCCGGTCGTTCGCAAGCTTCTTTATTCCTGCGATTTCCTTGCGTTCACGTTCTGATTGAAGGATGCGCTTTTGTAAAGAGTCAGCTGCTGACGGATTCTTATGAAGATAAATTTCAAGTTCTTTTGCTACGAAATCGCCAACGAAGTTTCTCACCGTAGCACCGTCTGGCGCCATGTTGGTAGAACCCAGTTTGGTTTTCGTTTGGGATTCAAAAACCGGCTCTTGTACACGAATAGCAATTGCGCTGATAATACTGGCGCGAATATCTGCAGCGTCGAAATCTTTTTTAAAGAAATCACGAATACCTTTTACCAATCCTTCCCTAAATGCCGCAAGGTGCGTTCCCCCTTGCGTTGTATTCTGGCCATTGACAAAGGAATAGTATTCTTCACCGTATTGGCTTCCGTGCGACAATGCGACTTCAATGTCTTCGCCTTTAAAATGAATAATTGGATAGCGTAAGTCTTCCGCATCTGACTTTTGCTTCAGCAGATCCAAAAGCCCTTCTTTAGAATAGTATTTCTTGGCGTTATAGTTAATCGTCAATCCTGCGTTCAGAAACGCATAATTCCACATCAGGTCTTCGAGGTATTCTGGAATGAAGTGGTAGTGTTTGAACATCGTGTTGTCGGGTTCAAACTCCACAAGCGTTCCATTCTTTTCGTCAGACTTGGAAAGTCTTGCGTCAGTGACCAGCACACCTTTCTTGAATTCAGCCATTTTTGTCTGGCCTTCACGGAATGCCTGTACTTTGAAGTAGTTTGATAAAGCGTTCACCGCCTTTGTACCCACTCCATTCAGTCCGACCGATTTCTGAAATGCGCCGGAGTCGTACTTTGCTCCGGTGTTGATCTTTGAAACCACATCGACAACTTTTCCAAGTGGAATACCTCTTCCGAAGTCTCTGACGACAACGCGTTGATCCGTGATCTTGATGTCGATCGACTTTCCGTATCCCATCATGTGCTCATCGATACAGTTGTCGACGACTTCTTTGACGAGGACATAGATTCCATCGTCTTTAGACGAGCCGTCACCCAGTTTGCCGATATACATGCCCGGGCGAAGTCGGATGTGTTCGCGCCAATCGAGTGATCTTATACTCGATTCATTATACTCGAACATAGCAGAAGATTTTTCAGCTTTAGCCATACGTTATGTGGAGTTTGTTAGCAAATAAGAACTCAACTTTACAAGTCAAAAAAATTAAATCATGCGCACTTGTAAGTCCCCTGTGCGATCGTGCTTTCAATAGTTGTAGCCTTTCAAAAAGTGGATTTTGCCCCAATAAAGGGAATTTTGAAGTCACTTTTCTAATTGACCTCAAATCCTGAATAGTTAAAGTTTATGAGCTAACCTATTGTATTTAGTTGATAGCCAAATATATGTTGTGGCGTAACTAAATAGATTCTTTAACCAAGTATTTCCTAAAAACGAGGTAAACGGGCCAGCCAATTGTCCATAGAACGAAAAGGCCAACGCTTCCGTAAATGATGAATTCTATGCTTTTGTAGTCGTAATGTTCACTACTATTGAACAGGCCAACAAAATTCATCGAAATAATGAAGAAGAAATTCAGCGCTATCACCAGACCATGAAACCACGCCCTGAGATCAAGGTTGGCTTTGTATGCTTTAGACACGACGTAAACCATGACATTGACCAAGGCAATAATTCCCGTCATACAATAGAAAAATGTATCCCGACTAATCGCTATCCTGCCTGATTCTGAGTCCTGAACGATTACGAGTTCCGGAAGCCCTGCATACGTGAGAATGAGGTCAGCGAGCACCACCAACACCGAAAGAAACCAAATTGCCTTAAAGATCTTTAACCCCATTCTTGTACATTTGGCTGCAAATTAAATGATAATTCAACTTGAAGTTCAATCCAGGTCGCCAGCAGGTCCGCTATTTTTTTGAACTGGTGAGTTTGTCCATTTTCATGCTTGTTGCCGTAAGCTGCGGGAAACCAATTCCGGAAATTGATGGAATAGACATCAAGGCATGGAAGAATGATCAGAATGGCTGCCAGGAAATCCGCTTAAAGGTGTTCGACACGTTCGTCGCGCAAAAGGAAAAGCTCCTTGCACTCAGCGAAACAGATATTGTAGGGTTGCTGGGGAACCCCGATGTCAACGAGCTTTCCGACCGAAATCAAAAGCTCTTTTACTATTTTCTTGAACCCGGTGAGGATTGCCCAACACATCACAGTGCATCTCAGGCTCAGCGGTTGGCGATACGCTTCAATGCAATGGGTCTTGCCAAAGAAATTCGCGTGGAGCGGCAATACGAGTCCAAAACACCTATCAAATGAAAAACATCGCAGTGATCGGATCCGGGACCATGGGCAACGGGATCGCGCATGTATTTGCTTTGAGTGGTTATCAGGTTAAATTGATCGATATCGCAGAAGAGTCCCTTAAGAAAGCCCTGTCAGTAATTGAGAAAAATTTGGGGAGACAAGTTGAAAAAGGTACGATCTCCCCCATTGCTAAACAAAAAGCGTTGGAGAATTTATCAACATCGATAGATTTAATCAAAGGCGTTGCAGATGTTGATTTTGTTGTTGAAGCAGCAACCGAGAATGTAGATTTAAAGCTTAAGATATTCCGCGATCTGGATCAATATGCTCCAAAGGGTGCCATACTAGCGACAAACACGTCTTCAATTTCAATTACCAGGATTGGTGCTGCAACAAGCAGGCCAGACAAAGTAATTGGTATGCATTTTATGAATCCTGTGCCGCTCATGAAGTTGGTGGAAGTAATCCGGGGTTATGGTACGAGTGCCGAAGTGACACAGCAAATCATGGACCTTTCTGTGGCCCTGGGAAAGATTCCTGTCGAAGTGAATGATTATCCGGGATTTATCGCTAACCGGATTCTTATGCCGATGATCAATGAGGCAATCTATTCACTGTATGAGGGCGTCGCGGGTGTTACTGAAATAGACACCGTGATGAAACTCGGAATGGCCCATCCCATGGGACCTTTACAACTTGCGGATTTTATTGGGCTTGACGTATGTCTCTCGATTCTACGCGTATTGCATGATGGATTTGGCAATCCAAAATATGCGCCTTGTCCATTGCTTGTGAACATGGTCCAGGCCAACCGTTGTGGAGTCAAGACCGGAGAAGGGTTTTATATTCACCAGGATAACAGTAAAGAATTAACCGTCAGCAGTTCATTCAATAAATAATTGAGCCCGTCTTTGTAGGGGTTCTTTTATCAAAAAAAGGCCGCAAGAACGCAGCCTTTTTTCTTTTATAGCTTTCTATTTTTTGAGCAGGTCTCTTATCTCAGTAAGCAGTATAACATCTGCAGGTGTTGGCGGTGCTATTGGAGCTTCTTCTTTCTTCTTTTTTGTCGAATTGATTCCTTTTATGATCAGAAACAGCACAAATGCAACAATGACAAAATTAATAACTGCGGCCAGGAAAGTGCCGTATTTTATTGCACCGATCTTTAGCTCTGCAATGTTCGTGAGATGTGCTGCGTCGAGCGCCGGCGTTAACAGAAGCGGTGTAATAATGTCTTCAATTAAAGAACCGACTATCTTGCCAAAGGCTGTACCGATGATAACACCGATTGCCAGGTCAACCACATTGCCACGCATGGCAAATTCCTTAAATTCTTTGAACATAAAACTTAGATTAGGTTTTTTTGAAATATAGTGGATTCCCATATCTCAACAAAAGAAATAATCCAGACCTAAAGTAGGTGAAATTCAGTTAAAGAATGGCTATCTTAAGTGTTAAGCGATGACGGCTTATGGCTAAACCAAAAAAAGCTAAGGAGGTGAGGGCCATGAAAGGCAGATCGGCCGGGGCTGCCCGCAAAAAAAATAAGCCCCAACCAATCGTTAAACAGAGTCCTGAGGCAACCTTAGCTGAGCGTGAAAAAAGTTACCGATCGCTATTTAATACTATTGTTGAAGCGATCTATATATTAAATCCCGACGGCACATTTGTTGAGGTTAACAAGGGCGCCTGTAAGATGTATGGGTATCCCAGAAAATATTTCATTGGTAAGACCTCAGAATTCCTTTCTCCCCGAGGAAAAAATAATTATCAGTTGATGTTGTCAAAATTGAAACTGGCATTTGCCGGATCACCTCAGGTTATAGAGTTCTGGGGACTAAAGAAAAACGGATTGGAGTTTCTCAAGGAAATCAGACTTAAGAAAGGATCTTACTTTGGTCGCAACATTATCATCGCGACAGCCAGAGATATTACGACACAAAGAAAAATTGAGTTGGAGTTGAAAGAAAGTGAGCAAAGGTATAGGACTTTGCAGCAAGCATCATTCGGCGGTATTGGTATGCACGATAAAGGTGTGATCATCGATTGCAACCAAGGGCTGTGCGACATAACAGGTTACACAAGAAAAGAATTGATTGGGTTTAACGGACTGAATCTGATCGCACCAGAATGGCGCAAATATGTGATGGAGAAGATTTTGTCAGGCACTGAAAGTCCCTACGACGTTGATGGACTTCAGAAAGATGGTTTAAAATATGCGCTCGAAGTACAGGCGAAAAATATTCCGTACAAAGGAAAAATTGTTCGCGTCACTGAATTTCGGAATATAACAGATCGTAAAGTTGCGGAAGGAAAGATCAGGGAACAGAACGCAAGGCTAACAACAGTGTCGGACGACCTGAGAAGAAAGAACGAACAGCTTGAAGAATTCACGCAAATCGTATCGCATAATCTTCGTTCACCCGTCGGTAATATTCTGACGCTGATTGGATTTCTTGAGTCGTCGAGCAGTGAACAGGATCGTGTTGAACTATTGACGATGTTGAAAGAATCAAGCACAACTGCGCAGGAGACTTTGCTGGAATTACATGAAGTGCTGAAGATCAAGCAAGACAAACAAATTCCGAGACAACAACTCCGATTTGCGGATGTATTCCGGCACGTTGAAAGCATGTTGAGCGCAAAAATCGCTGAGGTCTCTGCGACAATAGAAACAGATTTCGACAGTATTCCGTCAATACTTTATCCGAATATCTACCTCGAAAGTATCTTTCTGAATCTATTGAGTAATTCATTAAAATATCTTCGTAAAGGAGTTCGGCCGGTGATAAAGTTCAAAACTTATCGCCAGGATCGATGTATCATTCTCGAAGCGTCAGATAATGGTTCTGGAATTAACATGGAGCGTTATGCGCATCAGATCTTTAAATTGCATAAGACATTTCACAAACACCCTGAAAGTAGGGGTATTGGATTATTCATGATAAAGAATCAAATTGAAACACTCGGTGGAGACATTTCCATGAAGAGTAAAGAGAATAAGGGAACGACTGTTTCCATTAACTTCAACAAACGAGACATTGATGAGCCCGAGGTTGCCGATAATCGCAGTGGTAGATGATGACAAAGTTTTTCAGTTTACAACGCTCCGTTCGATTCAAGCCGTAAAACTAAGCGACAATGTGCTCCAGTTCGGGAATGGTGAAGATGCATTGAAATATCTTCGACAGAACGCCAACGAATCAGAACTACTGCCAGATTTTATTTTCCTCGATATCAACATGCCATTGGTTGATGGCTGGATGTTTTTAGAGGATTATGCTGCACTTAAGGCAACCATTGTGAAGGAAATATGCATTTTTATGGTTAGCTCTTCGATTGATCCCAGGGACATTTCCAGGGCGAAAAGTAATCCTAATGTAGCTGATTACATTACCAAACCCGTTAGGATTGAACGACTGGTCGAGTTGCTGCAGAAATTGGCATAAGTTCCTATTTCACTTTGTTTACCGGATTCTTCAATCCGGAATATCCGATAAGTTCGACACCTGCACTTCCGACTACCATATCTGCATCAATCCTTACAGGTATTCTATTCTTATCGTCCGAGAACCATGCTGTCACAGAATTTTGTTCTTTAAAGACTTTATTTTTTGGCATCACTGGTTTGAATACCAATGACCGTATTCGCCCTGCTTTCACTTTAATGGTTTCTTTGCCCGCGTAAACAATCTTCATATTATAGAATTCATCTTCGTAAAATCCCTTTACAGAAATTGTGTCTTTTTCTTTGACCTGGGAGAGATCCATGTTTCGGAGCAGTAGAAATCCGCTGATCATATCTCTGACTTGAGATGGCGCGGCGTAATATTTAGGTTCTTTCAATTTGCCCGTCTTATTGTCCAGTGTCTTTACTTCAATTTTGTGATTCACCTGATCAAAGTTTGTCCATTCATCTTTCTTATATTTTCCTTGCCTTGCGAATCTGTAGAACTGAAGGGGAATGATGGCTGCAGTATCGATAAAAGCGCCGTAGTGATCATCCACGTTGGCGACCCAGTCTACCATGCCCACGGTACGGCCATAGACATCGACCTTGAAGCAATCCCTGTTCCCGAATTTATGATAAGCCTTGTCGATTGTTACGCTACCCTTCCCGACCGTGAAGATACCGAAGGTCATTTTAAAGTTTATCACTTCGCCGCGCGAATAGCTTTCATTTTTAACTGGTGGGAATATGGACTCTTGGGTTTGCATTCCCGCCAATATTAGTAGTGAAATATATGTCAAGACCTTTACTTGCATCTTCAGTGAAAGTCGTAAATGTAGTTTAATTAGAGCGTAACAGTATTTGAGCACAATTAAATCCATCATCCCGCTTGCTTCGAAGCCACATCGGCCAAACCGCCTAGGCAACGGAGTTTGATACGCTGTCTTCCTACCTAATAATTTATTGGTATAGTTTTGATGGAAGGGGTCAATTGACCACGTTCAACGGGTTCTTGAGGCCGGAGTATTCTGTGAGTTCGACACCGGCGCTACCGATGAACATCTCTGCATCGATCTTGATTGGAATTCTATTCTTGTCATCCGAGAACCATGCCCTGACCGAGTTCTCTCCGTCAAACACTTTGTTCTTTGGCATAACAGGTTTGAACACAAGGGCGCGGATCTTGCCGGCTTTGACGCGAATAGTTTCTTTACCGTTATAGACAATTCTGAAATTATAGAATTCATCTTCAAAAAAACCTTTGACCGAAATTGTATCGCCAATTTTCGTCTTAGAGAGGTCCATGTTTCGGAGATAAAGGAAGCCCGCTACCATGTCTCTTACCTGCAAGGGTGCGTCGAAATAATTTGGTTCTTTTAACTTACCTGTCTTATTGTCAAGTGTCTTCACTTCGATCTTATGATTGATGTGATCGAAATTTGTCCACTCGTCTTTTTTATATCTTCCTTCCCGGATGAAACGATAGAATTGCTGGGGAACAATCGCTGCTGTATCAATGTATGCGCCCCAACGGTCATCAACATCAGCGACCCAGTCGACCATACCCACTGTTCTTCCGGCGACGTCGATCTTAAAGCAATCGCGGTCATTGATTTTGTGATACTTGGGATGAATTGTCACACTCCCTTTGCCGACAGTGAATATCCCGTAGGTCATCTTAAACTTAATCATTTCGCCACGGCGAAAGCTTTGATTTTTCACGGAGGGATATACAGTATCCTCCGTAATGAATCCGCAAAAAATTGCAAGCAGAAACAGGCTCAGTGAAGCTTTCTTCATCGGTGATTACGTAAAGTTACATAAACCACATTACTCCTGTGTAAATGATGTATGAAATTCGAAGAGTTTGCTGGCCTTCTATAGACGGTTAAACCGAGACATTATTGTCTCGTAGCGCGTCATTTAAGGAAGTTTTCTTATCAGTGCTCTCTTTTCGCTTGCCAATAATCAGAGCACAGGGTACCTGAAACTCTCCAGCATCAAACTTCTTAAGATACGATCCTGGTATCACAACGGATCTCTCCGGCACATAACCTTTGTGTTCAACAGGTGCTTTTCCGGTGACATCGATGATCTTTGAGCTGGCTGTCAGGACAACATTGGCACCCAGAACCGCTTCCTTACCAACGCGTATACCTTCAACCACAATACACCTGGACCCAACAAACGCACCATCTTCAATAATCACAGGAGCAGCCTGCACGGGTTCAAGCACGCCTCCAATTCCGACACCACCGCTGAGGTGAACATTCTTCCCAATCTGCGCACAGCTACCAACGGTAGCCCACGTATCAACCATCGTGCCTTCATCCACATAGGCACCGATGTTGACATAAGACGGCATCAGAATCACGCCTTTGCTGAGGTATGATCCATACCGTGCAATGGCGTGAGGAACAACCCTTACACCGAGCTCTTTATAGTGGCGTTTCAACTTAATCTTATCATGGAATTCAAAAGGACCAACTTCGATCGTTTCCATCTGCTGAATCGGGAAGTAAAGAATAACGGCTTTTTTCACCCATTCATTTACCTTCCATCCGTCAGCAACGGGTTCTGCTACGCGTAAAACTCCTTTATCTAATTCCTCTACGACCGCTCTGATGCATTCCTGACTGTCTTTTTGCTGTAGCAAGCTGCGTTCGTCCCATATCTTTTCAATCTGTTGTTTCAATTCCATCGTTATCTTGTAATTTATTTGGCATGCAAGAAATAAAAAAAAGGAGAATAGTCATTGCTTCCGTCCTTAAACCAGTCGACGATACAAGGATGTTCGAAAAGATCGCTGTCTCTTTGTCGGGCATGTATGCAGTTCACGTGATTGGTTTTGAATCAGGTGCGAACGAAGCATCAACACTTGCCCCCTCGGTCTGGTGTCATTCGCTGGGGCGCTTCAATCGTCTAAGCATGAAGAGATTATTCACGCCGTTCCGAATCTTTGGAATAGCCTTTAAGATCAAACCTGACCTCATCATCATCACCACTCACGAGCTATTGTGTGCAGCACTTTTACTCAAACTTGTGACTGGCTGTAAAATCGTTTATGACATACAAGAAAACTACGCTCAGAATATTTATTACGGTAGTACAGTGCCCGTATTTCTTCGTTTACCGCTAAGCATTTCTGTGCGTGTAAGGGAGTGGCTGGTTTCAATCTTTGTCGCGCATTTTCTTCTTTCTGAAAAAAGCTATGCTACTGAGCTGGGTTTCATCAGAAACCGATACAGCGTGTTACAAAACAAACTCGGAGTTGTCCCTGTTTTAAAGAAACGCGAACCAATATCGTCGAAAAAAAAGATCACATTACTCTTCAGTGGCACATTAACTACAACAACAGGCGTCTTTACGGCGATAGAATTGACGGCGGCATTAAACCGTGAGGATCCAAGAATACATCTATGTATCATTGGGTACGCGAGCCAGGGAGTTATCAGGTCGAGAATCAAAAATGCTGTTGCCGACAAACCATTCGTTGAAGTCGTCGGCCTCGATCAACTTGTCGAACATCGCAGAATCCTGGACAAAGTAAGGGAATGTGATCTTGGAATTATTGCTTACCCACCGAACCCGTCCACACATACAGCATTTCCCACTAAGTTGTTTGAGTACCTGGGGTATCAGTTGCCGATACTGCTCATTGAAAACAAAGCGTGGGTCGACTACTGCAAAGCTTACGATGCAGCGATCGTTTTTGATATGTCAACGCTCGAGTCGAAAGCGTTGTTGCATGATATCCTCACCAAGCAATTCTTTACAAAATACCCAGAAGATGTATTCTGGCGTTCGCAGGAGAGCGCTTTGCAAAGTGTGGTGACTGATGTATTGGGGTAGCTGTTAGAACAAGCGGTAAGCTTTGCGTTGGGACTCCAACTTCCCGATCTTGAACCTGGTACTTTTAGCAGCGGGACTACCATAACTTAAGCGACAACAACGGAACCAGTGAAGTTCGGATACCAAGCCTTTCACTTTCTTTGCGCGACGTTCGCAGGTTGTACTTAAAGCTTCTAGCCATTTCTTTTAATAATTAATGCTTTGGATATCAATTTCTTGCATCACCCTAAATATTATTATACTAATTTATTTTTTAGGCTAGTCTAAAACGTTAGTTTTGTCGAACGTTTGAATCCGTATGAGCTTAGACAACAGTGTCCAGAACAAGTCATTAAGTGAAGTAAATGCCTCGATAGACGTCGTCAACAGAAAAGGCTGGCGGAAGGTCCTGGCATTTATGGGGCCCGCCTACCTGGTGAGCGTTGGCTATATGGATCCGGGTAACTGGGCAACCGACATCGCTGGAGGAAGCAAGTACGGGTACGCATTGATCTGGGTGTTGCTGATGTCAAACATCATGGCCTTGCTTCTTCAGAGTCTTAGTGCACGGCTTGGGCTCGTGAGAAAACTGGATCTTGCACAAGCATCGCGGGCGACGTATAGCCAACCCGTGAATTTCGTACTTTGGGTACTCGCTGAAATAGCGATCGCAGCCTGCGACCTTGCAGAAGTACTTGGAATGGCAATAGGCCTGCAGTTGTTATTTGATCTCCCGCTCATCTGGGGCGTTTCCCTTACCGTCACAGACACCCTACTATTACTCGTTCTGCAGTCCTATGGAATGCGCAAAACGGAATTATTTATCATCGGACTCGTAGCCATCATTGGTGGTGCGTTTGTAGTCGAGATGATCATTGCAAAACCTGATATGGTATCGTTGGTGAAAGGATTTGTACCTACGCTCCCAACGCCTGAAGCTTTATACATCGCCATCGGAATTATTGGCGCAACGGTGATGCCACACAATCTTTACCTTCATTCGAGTCTTGTACAGACCCGCCGCATCAATACTAGTCACGAAGGTGTTTGGTCAGCCATCAAATATAATTTTATAGATTCTGTGATCGCGCTGAATGCGGCCTTCTTTGTCAACGCTGCGATACTTGTATTAGCAGCATCAACATTTTTCAAGGCAGGCATGCATGAAGTCGCCGACATTCAGGATGCACATCATTTCCTGGAACCGCTACTGGGAACGAGCCTCGCCCCCATGCTGTTCGGCATCGCATTGGTTGCAGCAGGACAAAGCTCTACCATCACGGGAACGCTCGCTGGTCAGATCGTAATGGAGGGCTATTTGAATCTGCGTATCGCCGCATGGTTGCGTCGACTTATTACGAGATCGATCGCCATCATCCCTGCTATCATCGTGATTCTGATCTATGGAGAATCTGAAACCGGCGCAATGTTGATCTTTAGTCAGGTTGTTCTGAGTTTACAGCTGGGCTTTGCCATTATCCCCTTGATACATTTTACAAGCGATAAATCCACCATGGGTATATTTGCCATCAAGCGATGGAACGAAATTGCAGCCTGGGTCATCGCCTTCGTGATCGTATCCCTAAATGTCAAGTTAGTGTGGCAGGAAGTATCCGGATGGCTGGTGAGTTCCGGCGAAAATGCATGGATACTTTGGGTCACCGTCATTCCACTCTGCGCCGGCGCTGCCGTTCTCTTGCTTTATATCACATTGAAACCCGTCCTCGACAAAAGAAAAGCAGAAAAAGATGCCGGTGTTCCCCATGGTACAGCCATTACGTTGGATATTTATCTTGCACCCGTTTATTCGAGAATTGCAATCACACTTGATTTCAGTTCGATGGATAACATCACCATACGCAGTGCTGTCGCCCAGGGTGGAAAAGGTGCCAAATACATTTTGCTGCACATTGTAGAAACGGCTGGTGCCATGGTTTATGGAAGTGATATATCAGATCACGAATCTCAGAAGGATATGCTTTCGCTTGAACACTACAAGGATCAACTGATTGCCCTGGGATATCAGGTTGAAACCGGCATCGGCTATGGCAATCCGCAACGTAAGATTCCCAACCTTGTCTCGAGTTTTAATGCAGATCTTCTGGTGATGGGTGCTCATGGTCACAAGTTTTGGAAGGATTTGATTTTCGGAACGACGGTGGATACGGTACGGCACAGGGTAAGCATTCCCGTATTGATCGTCAGGGCATAGTAATTTCTCACTTTCTAATTCGCGCGTGGTGAATAATTGTTGCAAGCGTTATCTTGCGCCATCTATGTCAATACAGGATACCATTGTGGCCCTTGCCACTGCACAGGGCATCTCCGCCATCGCCGTTATAAGAGTGTCAGGAAAAGATTGCTTCTCGATCGTCGACAAATGTTTTCACGGTAAGGATCTTTCCACGCAGGCCGGTCACACTATTCACTATGGAACTTTTCTTGATGGTAAAAAGATCGTTGACGAAGTATTGGTTTCCGTTTTCCGTGGTCCCAACTCATTCACCCGGGAGGATAGTGCTGAGATATCTTGTCATGGCTCGCCGCTGGTGATAAAGGAAATTATCAAAGTGTTGATCAAGCACGGTGGTAGACTAGCAGAACCAGGCGAATATACTAAACGCGCATTTCTCAATGGACGGTTTGATCTCGCGCAGGCAGAAGCCGTTGCTGATCTTATCACAGCCGAGACGGATAATGCGCGTCAGGCTGCTATCAATCAGATGCGCGGTGGATTTTCAAAGGAGATCAATAACCTTCGTGAAGAGCTTATCCATTTTGCATCATTGATCGAACTTGAACTTGATTTCGGTGAGGAAGATGTACAGTTCGCCAAGCGTGAAGATCTTAAACAGCTAATCCTGAAAATTCAATCATATCTTAAGTCATTGATTGAATCTTTTGACTCAGGAAATGTGATCAAAAACGGAGTACCAACCGTTATTGCTGGCAGGCCCAATGCGGGTAAGTCGACTTTATTAAACACATTGCTAAATGAGGAACGAGCAATTGTTTCCGAGATACCAGGCACAACGCGGGATTTCATTGAAGATGAAATGGTCCTCGGAGGTATCAACTTCAGATTTATTGATACGGCCGGGCTGCGCGAAACCAAGGATGTGATCGAAGTTCTCGGCATCGAACGCACGCGTGAACGTATGAAGAAAGCTTCCCTCATTTTATATCTGTTTGATTTGTCGCAAACTACGCTTGACGAAATCGCGACCGAGGAAATGAACGTGAGGCAACTTGGAATCCCTTACATCAAAGTAGGTAATAAGGTTGATCTGGCCGACCCGTCGTTGATGGAGGTGCTTGGTTCACATGACTTCATCTTTATCAGTGCTTCTCATAAAACCAATATCGAGAAACTTCGAAGCAGAATACTAGCTTCGTTCGACGTGAAGAAAGTAAATACCGGCGATGTTGTTGTTACGAACATGAGGCACTTTCAAAGTTTGACGCGGACCAATGACGCACTGAGTCGTGTGTTATTCGGGATGGACATGCAGGTTACTGGCGATTTTCTGGCGATGGATATTCGTCAGGCATTACATTTCCTTGGAGAGATAACGGGGACGATTACAACGGATGATCTATTGGCGAATATTTTTTCGAAGTTCTGTATCGGGAAGTAGGCCCACGCAACATCCAGCTTCATCAACTGCATAATCTTCGATTTTAGCCGTCAATGACATTTTCATCTCGGAGTGTCCGCTATTATTCAACGCAATCCTATCGATTCTTTGTACCTCAAGGTACAAGTCGGGAGAGATTATGGCACTTAATGATAACTAAGATCACTTAAAGACATCTAATAAGTTCTACTATTCGCGTGGGCAGAGTTTGCTCGCATTGCAGTCAGGAGTTTGTTGCGTGCCCCACGGTAACAAGGCATTGTTCACACAAGTGTAGCAGGGTTGCATATAAAGCAAGACTCAAGGGAAAGGAGGTTGAAAAAAGTAACGCAAACAAGTGCCTTGCGTTTGGCTCATGTCGACCTCGCGAAAGGAAAAGAATTTCTTTCCGTTAAAGACGTTTGCACACTGTTAAATTGTTCGCTTCGCACGATCTATCGACTGATTCTAAACGCACCAAATGTGTGGGCAATATCATACGTGGCGGGTGGCAATCTGGTGCTTCCAGAACCGATCTATTCGAAAGATAAGCTATCGGCCAACGGACCTACTAACATCGCAGAAGCGGGCGATAATGCTATCCTGAGCACGTACCTTACCGGTCTCACTGGCATATTCACTCCTCTGTCACCAGTGCTTGTTGTGGTGTACGAGGGTGCTGAAAATCTATTCTATAAAACCGATGAAAAGGATCGTGGATGGGCCTGAAAGAGTTGGCGCAAATGGGCAAGGCGGATGTGCTCGCTGCTTCATTGAGAACCATGGCAGGTATCAAGGAAGTATTCGTATTGAAAGAGGCGACAACCACCGTATTGCTTCCCCGGATCAATGGTGCGGCAGGTGGCAAGGTGTCGCAACAGCTCATGGTGTCTCAGGGCAACCGGATTGCTGTAGCAACGATGTATGGCTTTTCCAACGACTGGTTTTTTGCTTCAAAAGGTGAGGATTTAGATGCCTCAAAGACGGGCGATGTGTCTGATATGTTCGACCTTTTCGACAACGGCACCGCCATAAACCAATATCCCGGAGCTGATATAACTCAATTTAATCTTGCCGGCACACCGCTTAACGAAAGTAAAATCATAGCGCCGGTACCGGGTGTAAATGAATTTACAACGCTGCCAGCAGTCAATAACATTATAAAGGTGACTTTGCAATAACCTGATATTGAGAGGGAATTCATCCGAAATTCCCTCTCAATTAAAATTCTTTTATACCCGTCAACAGGAGTGCCCTTACTTGCTATCGAACCATCATGCGACGTTGCCGCTTGCGGTATACAGAGCATGAAACCTCTTTTGCTTTATTCTTCTTCAAAAGCTACGAGTCAAAGCACCGAAGAGTGATTCATTTGGAGTTTAGTTCCATTGAATTGCCAAATGGATTGGAGCGGGCCGAACGATAACAAGGACTATTGTAGTCACCTCAAGCTTCTGCTTCAATTGAAATTACAAATGCAGAATTCCGGCTATTTTGAGTATTTTGGTGATGATCTAAACACGCTTACGCTTTCTCCGGCATGAAATCCTTGATTGATGGTTTTGAGTATGATGTATTCATCAGCTATCGTCACAAGGATAACACATACGACGCCTGGGTCAATACCTTTGTTGATCATCTTAGAAAGGAGCTGGCAGCAACCTTTAAGGAGAATGTCTCCATATATTTCGATCAAAATACTGAAGATGGGCTGCATGTTCATCATCAGGTGGACGAATCGATAAGCCACAAAGTAAGATGTCTTATCTTTATACCGATTCTTTCCAAAACGTATTGCGACCCAAAAAGCTTCGCCTGGAGTCATGAGTTTGTGGCGTTCTGTCAGCTTGCGAATACCGACGGGTTTGGCATGAGGGTCGAAGTAGGGCATAGCAATGTGGCTTCGCGGATTCTGCCGGTTTGCATTCACGAGCTGGATGCCATTGATGTTAAGCTTTACGAACAGACATCCGGGTTGCTCCTTCGTTCCATAGACTTCATTTTTAAATCTCCAGGACTGAATAGGCCGTTACGATCGACGGAAGACGCACCGCTTGAAAATCAAAAGAAGGTTCACTACCGCGACCAGATTAACAGAGTGGCGATGGCGATACAAGAAATCATCGCTGGGATGCAAAGGACCCCGGCTGTTAAGCGGCCCAGGGAAAAAATTAAACATCGTGTAAAGATCACGCCATATTCATTAGCAGGCATCCTGATTCTCATCGGCGTAGTGGCATCGCTGGGCATCTTTAAGGCAAAGATTTTCGAGTCTGAGAAAGTGGCCATAAACACGAATTCAATTGCTGTTCTTCCCTTCGCGAATCTCAGTCACGATGCCGAACAGGAGTTTTTCAGTGATGGTATTACAGAGCAAATAATCACAGAACTTGCTCAGATTAATAATCTTAAAGTCATCGCGAGAACGTCAGTGATGAAATATAAGTCGACTGCGAAGTCCATTAGTGAAATCGGTACCGATCTCAACGTAACACATGTGCTGGAGGGAAGTGTAAGGCGGTATGGGAATAAAATCAGGATTACGGCACAGCTGATTGAAGTAAAAAACCAGTCGCATCTATGGGCGGCCGACTATGACGAGAACTTTGGTGACATTTTTCGTGTACAGGATGAGGTTTCCGTTCGGATAGCGACAACATTAAAGACACGGCTCACAACGGATGAGCTATCTTCATTAAAGTCTCAGGAACTGCAAAATCCAAAAGCTTATGAGCACTATTTGAAAGGCGCATATATTCATGAAAAATACTTCCTCGCCATGCGTGACGATAAATATTTTCATCAGGCAGAATCGGAGTTTAAGAAAGCCCTTGCACTGGAGCCGCAATATGTAATGGCGCTCGCGGGGCTGGCAGATGTCTATGACACCTATTCATTCCAGCTACCTGCTGATGGAAGAAGGTATGTCGAAAAGCGCGATAGTCTGGTAGAAATAGCGTTCAGGATAGACCCGCATTCTTACTATACGCTTCTTATTAAAGCCTTTACTTTTTACAATTATGATGATCCTGCAGAAGATTTGTCGGATAGTGCATTTCATTATTTGAAACGCGCGTATCGGGCCGCTCCCAGTAACATTAAAGTGTCGGAGCAGATTGCGATATTTTTCCAGCGGCAGGGGCTGTGGCTGAATTGCCTTCCTTTCCTGAAGAAAAGTGTAGAGTTGAACCCGTTAGAACCTATTGGCCCGACCTGGCTGGGGTGGGCCTATGTTCAATTAGGCGATACTGAGGCTGCCGAAGTAATTTTTAGAAATGTAATTGAATTATATCCAGAAATTAGCGGCGGGCATTCGGGAATGGCATTTTCTAAGTTAATACAAAATAAAGTCAAAGAAGCGTTACCTTATCTTCAAAAGGCAAAAGAGATTAAGGGCGATGATTATATTGTGATGAGTCTCGACGCATTGTTGATGGCAAGTAAGGGTGACAAAACAGCATCAAAGAAATACAACGACCAATTTGTGTTAGTCCGACTAGGTTTATATAAGGAAGCAGTAGAGCAGATATCAAAAGCGCCAGACCAATACATACTCGTCAAGAAAAATAAATTCTACGACCCACTGCGTGACAGGGACGACTACAAGAAGATGATGGAACAATTTAAAATTCAGTACGAAGTCAATCTCAGACGATTCCAATTTGAAGATTTGTGAAACGTTTCATTTCATACAGGGTGCCAAGGTCGACTGGTATTACCTGAAACATCAATAGATAGTTATACGCTACGCGTTTCGGTGAGAACGCTAAATGAGATTTAGTCCTGACCCACGTAATCAACTTTTTACGCTGGTCACCACTTAAATACCGGAAAGCCTTTCTGAATTCCTTCCAAAACAATTTTCTATCAAAATTCATTTTGGACAATAGGTATTTAGAGTATTCGAGCAGGCTGCCCCTCAAATTTTATCTTCATTCTCGCTAATCCTGATTTTAAAAAATACAACGTTGCCCACCAGCGATTAAATTTCCGGCAGCCGCAAATTGTATGCTAAATCAATTGGATTAAACGGTATTTATTGTTTTTTTGACGTACTACAAGAAGCGTCATGGGCCACTCTATAAATGATAGTGGCCCGCAGCCTCTGGCTGATAGATGATCTTCATGATCTCGAAATGACCCACGCCTGACGGCACCTGCCACGAGACCGTCTCACCGACCTGACGACCTAACAAAGCCAGACCTATTGGTGTGAGCACAGAAATTTTACTCTGATGTCCGTCAGCATCCTGCGGGGACGTGACCGGCTATTAATCAACCATGTAGTTATTTACTAATTCCCGGCAACTTGTCAGTGAAGTAGAATTCTTCTGACAACGAAGTCGCTTCTTTGAAATAAATATGCTCCTTCTGCCGGATGATGACGTCGAGTTGCTTCTTGACATCGGCAGTTTCATTTAGCTTGAGATGAGCAAGCACAACGTTCCATTCGGCTATCTCCCGGTATAATCCGGGCTCTGAATTCACAAGCGATTTAAAAATTTCCTTTGCCCTTTGGGTTCTGTTCTCAGCCATGTAAGATATACCCAGGTAACACTTTACCGACTGAGAGGAAATATTCCATCAATTCGAAACTATTCTCACAATATCTTAAAACATGGGATAGAGAATCACCTATACTGAGTCCAATGAACCGCTACGGAATGTCATATCTACGCTTCGGTATGTAGTTCTTCCGTTTGGGGTAAAAGAAAAATTTCTGATTTTATAATTATCCTACTTTTGGTAGCTGTGAGATAAATTCCATAGGCTAATCTTCGAAATTTTATATAGTTCCACATTATGAATTTGAAAACAATAGTAAGTGGTTATACACCATTGTCCTTCAATTTAGGCACGCTGGTGCTCAGAGTAGGGTTTGGTATACTGATGATCCCAAGCCACGGTTATGCCAAGCTTACGCACTTCCAGGAGTATAAGACAGACTTTGTCGATTTTATGGGACTGGGCATGCAAGTATCTTTAAGTCTTGCCATTTTTGCTGAATTATTCTGCTCAATCCTATTGATCCTCGGACTTGGTACACGTCTGGTGATCATCCCTCTAATTTTCACGGTACTGGTGATCCTTTCAGTAAGCAATTGGGAGCTATTCGGGGAAGAGGAAATTGCCACAGCATTTTTGGTAGGCTATCTGGCGATATTTTTATTAGGGCCTGGCGAATATAGTCTGGATGCGTTGATTCGGAACAAATTAAGATCGAGGGCAACGAAGTAATTTTTATAGGATGGTTATTTGTAGCACGGAATTGTCATTTGGGTGTCAGGAAAATAAGCATTGGTTTAGGAATACAAGGTGTAAAACTTGGGACGACCAGGCAGATCCCTATCATTTTTTAGAGAATTAATATGTCCTTAATAAAATCTCTTCTTTCGTCTGCGCTTGCGGTTTTGCTCTTGTGGGGCTGTGGGACGAAAGGGGAAAAGACGGACGAGAAGCAACCGCTGAAAAAATTGCCTGTAATCACTTTAAGCGATAGCAGTGTCAGTGTAATGGCTGAGTTTCCAGCGCGTATAGAAGGAAAGGTTAATGTAGATATTCGACCGCAGGTGGATGGATACATTAAAAAAATATATGTGGAAGAAGGAGCTCAGGTGAGTGAGGGCCAACCTTTGTTCAAAATAGCAGATGATGCATATACACAGCAGTTAAACCTGGCAAGTGCGGGTTTGGGTGCAGCGAAAGCGGCATTGAAAAATGCTGCGCTTGAAACAGAAAAATTTGAGGAGCTGAGCAAAAGCCGGGTAACTTCCGATTTTCAATTGAAAACGGCAAAGGCAGCTTATGAAGTGGCTGAGGCCAATGTGGCGCTGCAATCGGCAACGGTTCAGGCGGCAAAAATAAATCTGGACTTTACGCTCATTAGGGCACCTGTGCCTGGTTTTATAGGACGTATTCCTAAACGGGTGGGAAATCTGGCGTCCAAGACAGACACCCAAGCCATGACAACTCTTACGGACATCAGCGAAGTGTACGCCTATTTTTCTATGACCGAGAAGGACTTTTTGATTTTTAACCAGCATTATCCAAACAAAACGCTTCCTCAGATACTAACCTTGTTACCGGCTGTTTCCCTGCAACTTGCAGACGGAAACCGTTATGATCAGGATGGAAAAATACAGATGGTGGACGGTCAGTTTGATACCAGTACGGGTGCGATCAGTTTGCGGGCTATGTTCAAAAATCCAAGATTCGTCCTGCGTTCGGGTAATACCGGAAGGGTGACGCTTCCGCAGGTTCAGCACAAAATGCTACTAATTCCCGCACGTGCTACGGTGGATATACAGGACAAAATTTTTGCATACCGTCTCAATAATAAAAATGTCACAGAACGTGTTGCCATTACGGTTTCAGGCAAAAGTGGTGATTATTATCTGGTCAAAACCGGACTCAACCCTGGCGACCGTATCGTAGCAAGAGAAGCAGCCATGATCATAGAAGGCGAGCAGATCGAGCCTCAAAAGTAAATTCAAAACCATGCTAAAAAATATAATTAACCGCCCGGTACTGGCGACGGTGATCTCAGTGGTACTCGTACTGCTTGGTATTGTCAGCATTGGCAGGCTTCCCATCACCCAGTTTCCGGACATCGCCCCGCCCACGGTTTTTGTGTCGGGCACTTACCCGGGTGGAAACAGCGAGAGTGTAACCCGCTCGGTAATCACCCCTTTGGAAGAGGCCATCAACGGGGTGGAAGATATGCAGTATATGAGCTCCACGGCAGGTAGTGACGGCTCTTTTTCTATACAGGTTATTTTTCGGCTGGGTATCAATGCGGATCAGGCAGCGGTAAATGTGCAGAACCGTGTAGCGCAGGCCAACAGCCAGATTCCTGCTGAAGTAATCCGTGCCGGGATCACCACCAGAAAGCAGCAAAACAGTAACATCATGTTTTTCAATGTGATGAGCCGGGATTCAGCGAAGTATGATGAATTATTTCTTCAAAATTATGCGAAAATAAATGTGCTTCCGGGCCTGAAACGGATTCCGGGTATCGGAAACGTTCAGATATTCGGTACCAAGGATTACGCCATGCGCATCTGGCTCGACCCTCAGAAACTGACGGTAAATAACCTGGTACCCAAAGACGTGGAAGACGCTATCAACAACAGCAGTCTGGAAGCCTCGCCGGGCAAGCTCGGGGAGGAATCCGACGCCCCGATGCAGTATGTGATCAAATACAAAGGAAAGTTAAGCGAGCCGCAGGAATTTGAGCGGATTGTCATCAAGGCAA
>JBDSKX010000073.1:0-41552 GCA_039916665.1 Chryseolinea sp.
TCAAATCAGAGCAGGACGGAACCGAGTTCCAGATCTAGGGTCAACTTGTCCGCGTCATAAAGTATGAAACCTGGAATTAGGCCTGGGAGCCGTTGTGCTTGCGATATCGTAACAGCAACCTTCCTAACTGAAAAAAGTTCATCATAAACCTGCCCCCTTTATAATGCCAGGTGCACCACCGCACGATTTCTCCGCTTACGCAAACACACCTAAGATCAGTTATTCCGACAGAAAAAATACTAAATGCGGACGAAAAGGCGTGTTACTCGACGCTAAAAGCATCATAATATGACAAGATGTCTTTAAAATGAGTATAAGAACGTCCCGGCACATTTTTGACTAATAGGCAATCATCAATAGAAAATTACATGTTAAACAACAAAAAATAAAGATTATGAGCCTAGTTCGTTATAGTACCGCCAATGATTTCGTTCCGACATCATTCAGCCATTTGATCGATCGCTTTTTCAATGATTCAGTAGCCAGAACCGGTGGGTCATCTTATTCTTTCGTGCCTAAGGTAGATATCCTTGAAAACGACAAGGGTTATGAGATCAACGTTGCAGTTCCAGGTTTGGCTAAAGAAGACTTTAAGATCGATCTCAATGATAATTTTCTCACCATTAGTGGAGAAAGGAAATTTTCAAAGGAAAGAAAAGAAAACAATCTGCACGTATTGGAAACACAGTACGGAAATTTCAGCAGGTCTTTTTCACTTCCCGAAAATGTTGATGCATCCAAGATCAACGCATCTTACAATAATGGCATATTGGAAATTACAGTACCAAAAGATGAGAAAAAAACATTAAAGACAACCATCAAGGTTAACTAAGGTTGAGGGGTTGATATTAGTTAGGTGGTTAGGCGCCCCGATGAAATCGGGGTGCCTTTTTTGTTTAAGAACGATTTGGATGACATAATTCGTAAGCCTTCGAACTTATCCTTATTTATACCGTTAACTTTGATTCTCATGTCAGTTTCAGAGAAGTCGCAGAACCACTTTACCGTTATCCTCATCTTGGGAGCGCTGGCATCTATTTCCCCGTTCTCGATAGATATGTATTTGCCAGGATTTCCTGCCATGGCAAAACAACTGAATACTTCCATTGATAAAGTGCAACTCAGCTTGACGAGTTACTTCGTTGGCATTGCATTCGGACAGCTTCTTTATGGTCCTGTTCTGGACCGGTTTGGCAGGAAAAAGCCATTGATGATTGGGCTTCTCATCTACATCGCAGCATCCATCACCTGTGCCTTCGCAGGTTCTGTTGAATGGCTTATCGCCTTAAGATTTGTCCAGGCCCTGGGTGGATGTGTTGGCATGGTTGCCTCTCAGGCATTGGTCAGAGATATCTTCCCGACAAATAAAACAGCACAGGCATTTTCATCGATCTCCCTCGTCATTGCTGTTTCGCCAATGATAGCGCCAACTGTTGGCGGGTATGTTACATCAACTGCAGGTTGGCCGTGGGTATTTATTATTCTCGCCGGCATCACATCGATGATATTGATTATCGCATACTTTATGCTGCCGGCTGGCAAAGGCGCCAACGTAAAGCTATCGTTGAAACCAAAGGCTGTAGCAAAGAATTTTTATTTGGTCGTGCGCCATCCACAATTTCTTGTGTACAGTCTGGCGGGAGGGTTGGCGACAGCGGCACCCTTTGCATACATCGCAGGTTCGCCAGACGTTTTTATAAACCAGTATCACGTTACGGAACAACAATACGGGTGGATATTTGCCTTGATTGCAGGAGGAATGATTGGATCGACCCAACTCAATCACATTATACTCAAACGTGCGACCAGCGAAAATGCAATTCGGTATGCCCTTATTTTCCAGGGTGTCGTGGGCATGCTGCTGGTAGGGGGTACGTTGTTAGGTGGCTGGAACCTGTTCGCGCTCCTTGCATTGATGTTTCTTTTCCTGTGCGGTCAAGGATTGATTGGTCCGAATACCAGTGCTTTGTCGCTTGCTCCTTTCGAACACCACGCAGGAAGCGCTGCAGCTTTGCTCGGTGCGTGGCGTATGGGAACAGGGGCTATGATCTCAGCTACTGTAAGCGTACTTCACAACAATACCGCGATGCCGATGGTGGGTGTTATGGCCGTGTGTGCGTGGATCAGTCTGATCATCCTCATTTCAGGACGACGTGTGATCAGGATCAGAACGAAGAAGCGCGACGAAAAAGAAGTATCAATTCTGATCTGACACTACAAATTTGCTGTTTCTGAAAAGCAGGTCAAGTCGAAAAATTGCCGCGAAATGCGGTAACTTACTCAAATATTAATCTGTGGATAGGATTCTAAAATAATCGGGACAGGGTATGAAGCGATCCATTCTAGTCATTACTGTGGTAATAGCCGCCGCCATCGGTGGAATTCTGGGTTCATTTGTGACCATAAAATTCTTTGGCTATCCATCTGCATCTTATAATTCGATTGAGCAGCGTCAGCAATCTGTGCTCACAGGATATTCTCGTGATACTACATCATACCATGTACCCGAAGGCATGAATTTTCTGAAAGCAGCCAAGAGCGTAACGTCGGGTGTAGTTCATATCAAAACGTCATATGGTCCCGGTGATTTTAGTGTGAATCCCCTCGAGCTATACATGGAATCGCCAGCGAGATCATCCGGTTCAGGGGTGATCATCTCTGACGATGGTTATGTTGTTACCAACAACCACGTCGTCGAGGATGCGAACAACATTGAAGTCATCACAAACAACAATCAGAGATTTTATGCCAAGCTGATCGGAACAGACCCGACAACAGATCTTGCGCTTTTGAAAATCAGGGCAACCAATCTTCCATATATCAAATACGGCGATTCAGATAAGATCATACCAGGCGAATGGGTTCTTGCAGTAGGCAATCCGTTTGATCTCAACTCTACAGTTACCGCTGGTATTGTAAGTGCTAAGGCGCGAAACATTAAAATCCTTCAGGATAAAAATCACCTCGAAGTTGAAGCTTTTATACAAACGGACGCCGCAGTAAATCCCGGAAATAGTGGTGGCGCTTTGGTCAATCTGAAGGGTGAACTCATTGGTATTAACTCTGCCATTGCAACGTCATCGGGAAGTTTTCAGGGGTATTCATTTGCCATACCCGTATCGTT
The DNA here is from genome assembly GCA_039916665.1 of Chryseolinea sp. Classification (GTDB taxonomy): domain Bacteria; phylum Bacteroidota; class Bacteroidia; order Cytophagales; family Cyclobacteriaceae; genus Chryseolinea. The sequence goes on from JBDSKX010000073.1 coordinate 3,125, forward strand.
GGTTAAGAAAGTGATGGATGATCTCTTGGAATTTGGAATGGTTCAGCGCGGTTTGTTGGGCATTCAGATCAAAGACGTTGACGCTTCAATTGCTGAGAATCTCAATCTTCAGGTTAACCAGGGTGTTCTCGTTGATCACGTTAACAAAGAGAGTGCTGCCGAAAAGGCGGGGATAGTTTACGGAGATGTTATCATAGGCATTGAAGGTCATACGATCAATTCCGTCTCCGAACTTCAGGAGTGGGTTGCCAGGAACCGGCCCGGCAAAGAGATCGGAGTCACTTACATTCGCGATGGAAAAATAACTCAGGTGAAAGCACGCCTTAGAAACTTTCAGGGTCTGGAGACCGTCGAGAAGAAAGAAATCAGGAAAGACCTCGGAGGTGTGAAAGTGGAAGACATACCCTACAAGGAATTGGTGACGCTACAGCTAGAAGGCGGTGTTCGGGTGAAGGAGGTTGGATCCACTAAATGGCTTCAGACTGGTATAAAAAAAGGATTTGTAATCGCCTATATCGACAAAGTTCCCGTTGACGATGTTGAAGATCTCAACCGTATTTTGGATTATAAAAAGGGAGGAATTCTTATTGAAGGCTTCTATCCTGGTGGGAAGAAGGGCACATATGGAGTTGAGTGGTAACCCGCGCAACGTCCTCATTTGCGTCATTTGTCCTCAGTAACTCTTGATCACGCGCATTTTCTTAGCTTTGCGCGTTCTTTGTTCAGAATCAGATGAAAGACTTTGGCATAAAGGGAGCACTCGATGCTCTCGGATTGAAAAGAAACAATCCCGGTATCTCTACCGGTTCTAACTGGCTAAGATCAGCCGGTCCCCGATTTGAATCTTATTCTCCGGTCGATGGTAAGCTTATTGGAACCGTTTTGGCAGGGGATGGAAAATCATTCGAGAAGGTTGTATCAAAAGCATCTGAGGCATATCTCGAATGGCGGAAATGGCCCGCACCTAAACGAGGAGAAATTGTTAGACAGGTTGGCGAAGCACTGAGGAAGTTCAAGGAGCCGCTAGGTAAACTCGTCTCATATGAGATGGGCAAATCTTATCAGGAAGGATTGGGAGAAGTTCAGGAGATGATCGACATCTGTGATTTCGCAGTTGGTTTATCCAGACAATTGCATGGAATAACCATGCATTCAGAACGTCCTGAACACCGGATGTATGAACAGTGGCATCCCATCGGTATTGTGGGTGTGATCACGGCGTTTAATTTTCCAGTAGCCGTATGGTCATGGAACGCGATGCTGGGGTGGGTATGTGGCGATGTTATTGTATGGAAGCCTTCGGAAAAGACACCGCTCTGTAGTGTAGCATGTCAATATATTGTTTCTAAAGTCTTTGAGAAGAATCACGTTCCAGAAGGCGTATCGTGTCTTTTGAATGGAGATTCTGTTGTTGGTCAGTTGATAGCTTCTGATGAAAACATTCCTTTGGTTTCAGCGACGGGCAGTACTCGCATGGGGAAAGCTATTGCACGAACACTCAGCGAACGTCTGGGCCGTAGTTTACTGGAACTTGGTGGGAACAATGCCATCATCATTACTGAGAATGCCAACCTTGACATTGCAATTCGGGGCGCATTGTTTGGCGCCGTAGGGACCGCCGGACAACGATGTACCACAACAAGAAGATTAATTATCCACGATAATGTCTTTGAAGACGTCAAGGAAAAACTGAGAAAGTCGTATAGCCAGCTTGTTATAGGCAATCCGCTCGATCCTGAAAATCACGTAGGACCTTTGATTGACAATCAGGCAGTAAAAAGTTATCGCGACGCTTTAAGGAAGATCAGCGCCCAAGGTGGAGTATTCGTCGTGAAAGGCGGCGTGCTTCAGGGCAAAGGTTATGAATCAGGATGTTATGTGAAACCTGCAGTCGCTGAAGTCGAGAATGAATACGACATTGTTCAAACCGAGACGTTTGCTCCGATTCTTTATCTCATCAGATACAGTACAATCGAGGAGGCTATTGCAAAGCAAAACGGCGTAAAGCAAGGCCTTTCTTCTTCTATCATGACGAACAATATGCAGGAGATGGAAAGATTCTTATCTCAGCTTGGTTCAGACTGTGGCATTGCGAATGTTAACATCGGTACTTCGGGGGCGGAGATTGGGGGTGCCTTTGGTGGCGAAAAAGAAACTGGTGGTGGCAGAGAGTCCGGATCCGATGCCTGGAAAGTTTATATGCGACGACAAACAAACACAATCAACTTTGGCAAGTCTTTACCACTAGCTCAAGGGATCAAATTTGACATTTAGATAAAGTTGGCAATTAAGGATCAAAGAATTATTTTTATACAGCATTTATTCAACGAAATATGGCGGCAAAGAAATATAAAACAGTTATGCTCATTGACGATAATGAGATAGACAACCTCATCAATCAGAAAATGATCGAAGCTTCCGCCATCACGGAAAATATTTACACACACACTGGTGCTAAGAGTGCGATTGAGTTCCTCAAAAACATGGAGAAACTCGATATGGCAAACGAAGTCCTTCCCGATGTGATCTTCCTGGATATCGATATGCCCTTGATGGATGGGTTTCAGTTCCTCGACGAATTTGAAAAACTGAGCATCGTGGCGAAAAAGAAGTGTAAGATTGTAATGCTTACATCGTCAATCAATCCACAGGATTTTAACCGTTCAAAGAAATACGAGAATGTCAGGCTGTATCTGAATAAGCCATTGTCTCACGATAGTATCCTGAAACTGGATCTGTAATACCAGATGATTTAGCAATGGTTCAAGTGTTCAGACTTGAACCATTGCTAAAACTCAGTCAACAAATCAACAAACTTCTCATCCAGCTTAATCAGCTTCGTGGGCGCAAAGTAGCTCACGTTAATTGAGTTGAGTCTCGGGATGACACCCTGAATTTTCTTTGCCTTTTCTTTCTTCGCTTCACTCGTGGCGATCTTCAAGATCTTCAGAAACAGCTGAATATTTTCACAGCTATCCTTTCCAGATAGCCGGATTTGTCGTTGAATGCTATTCGATAATTGATTGAATAACTCAAAATCTCTCAAGAGCGTGTATTGCAACGCCAGCAATGATTTGATCTCGAGTTGAGCATAAGGATATTTTTTGAGGCTGACATCATTGAGGAGTCCATTGATCAGCTTTGCAGCTTCTTCAAATTTGCCCATGTAATAGCTGGATATCGCTCTGTAGACCACATAGATGATGTGCTTTGGAAGATCCATCATATCGATCTCGTAATCGAGGAAGATGGCTTCATTTTCCGTATACAATTCAACCTCCGTACCCGTACGAAGATGTCGTTCGATCTTTGAAATCAGGAACTGAGGAGGGAAAGTAAAGGTAGAATAGTTTACGAGCAGGTTTGCACAAGCGTCGTTCACTTCTTCGTAATACTTTTCCGCCTGTCTGAATACCTTGTAATGGTTGTAGTACTCAAGTTTAAGAAACTCGAATACCAGATTCATATGATAGTAGATTGAGTCGAGGTGATAGATCTCGAAAATCTTTTGAACCTTTTCAAAGATATCTTCTATAGACTCGCCATCCTGCTGCATGTTGTCATCCACTTCCACAAATAACCGGTGGAAGATATACATACAACTTTGATAGACGTACAGCCGGTGTGATTCGTAGAGTTTGGCAACGTTTACCATTTCCTTCATCAACAAGCTGAGTCCAAGTTTTTCGCCTTCGCCGGCGTTGAGCATGAAATCGCCGTACTTTTTGAAGTAATCGGCCAAGAGATCTTCGGCTTTATCAACCGCCAGCATATAAGCCACGTGGCGGTTATACAGCTGAGAATACTGGAAGTAGTCCGGCGAATTGATATTTAGCTTCTTCAGCGATTTATAGATCACCGTCAATTCGTTGGCCAGATCGTAATCCAGCAATTCCTTCTCGAGCTTTTTCAGCGTTGCCACTGAGATTGCCTTCTTTTTGGTGAAGAGCACCTCGGTAATGTTGGCAACTTTTCGAAGGACATCCGTTCTGGGACTCTCAAGTTGACCCATTAGATACTCCTCGATCTTCAGATTAAGCCTCGATCGCAGCGTATAGTAAGCGTTGGCGTTTACATCCAACTCCGTCATGATCTTGTTGTCTGACAACTGACGTTCTCTGAGTGACTTCAAGAGATAAGCTGACTTCTCCGCGTTGCTTTCTATTAACGAATCGTAAATGGCTTTGAAATCTTTTTCTGAAAGTTGCTTGATGATATTTTTAAGCTTTGCCATGCGTTTGAGCTGGAAACAATGTGAAAATTTACAAAATTTATTACATCATGCAACACGTGCAACTACTGTAAAGATAATTCTTGGTTTCATTCTCGTAATTTTACCCCTGACCTGATGAAGTATTTGAATTAGTTGAGCCGTAAAATCATTTTACTTTTTCTCGCCCTGAACGTGACCATTAGACTCTTTGGTCAGGTCGAATACCCGGCGCTTCAAAGTATCAGAAAAGGCAAATGGGAGAAGGCCTACGCGCAACTCCATCAGGCTATGCGCAAGGATACAACTAACATTGCCTTGTCGTACGGATGGGCAACCTACTTCTTTTCAGACAACAATCCGCGTTACCATCTTGACTCAGCAAATCTGTATGCCAGGAAGGCGCTGCGAGACCTTGTGAACCTCAGTGCCAGACAGCGGGGTAAACCCAAACGGTTTGCCAGTGATAGCCTGATACTCACCACACTCTCAACCCAGATCGACAGTATCGCGGCGGTTCGTGCCCGGGTTGACAATTCAACAGGCGCATATCAACACTTTATCGAAAACTTTAACAATGCCAGCCAGTTTAGTGAGATTGTCACACTGAGAGACGAATCGGCGTACCGCGACACCCAGCATCTCGGTACGGAGCAGGCATATGATCATTTCATTAAATCATTTCCCCAAGCCAAACAATTAGCCCAGGCAATCGTCCGATACGAATCGCTCCACTATAAATCAATGACGCACGACAATCGGTTGGTCAGTTTCCGCCGGTATCTTGTTGAGAATCCCACGGGTCACCACAGGCTTGAAGCCGAGCAGGAAATATTCGAGATATTAACGGCGGATGGATCACCTGATGCCTACGGGTCGTATCTCAATAGCAAAGATCATCCGTGTGAAAAGCGCGCTCAGAATATTCTCTTTCATCTTTCGCAACCCCGCGAAACCCCCTATAAATGGGGGGATTCATTGCAAAATATTCTTGACTCGCCGATTCGTTACCTTGTTCCCTTCCTGAAAAATCGAAAATTCGGTTTTATGGATCAGGCCGGTCGCGCCGTAATCAACGCATCGGAAAAAGCGTTGGGTGAAAATTATCTCTGCGGAAATATCACAGACGACATCCTGATTTCCGATGGAAAGATTATTGCGCTTAACGGTACCGTGGTCTATGACAAGGCTGTCGACGATATCGAGGACATCGGTTCCGGCTTTCTGATCGTGAACGAAAAAGACTGTAATAAACTAATTCATAAAAGTGGTTTTGAAGTTTCAACACCATGTTTTGACAATGCCAGGATCATCAACGGATTTATTGCATTGAGAAAATCTTCGAAGTGGTCCCTTTACACGCTCACAGGAAGAATGTTAATGCCGTACCATTGGGACATTATAAGTTCCATTGGCAGTGTTCTCGTGTTTATCAAAGACGGAAACTACAAGCTGATGACTCCGGAAGAGGTAGCAACCTATGCAGAAGGAGAGAAACGCTTGCCAAACACCGATACTGAAGAGATCGCCGGATGGAAAGGCCAACGTATCTGGACAAAACAAGGTGACAAGGAATCGGTTTTAAGTTATGCTATGGATACGCTTCTAACGGTGCGGAACAGATCGATAAGCGAAACTGGATTCGGCGCCATCGTCAAAGACATCACCGGCGTCCAGGTGTTTGGTAAAATAGGAATAAGCTCAGACACTTTTCAAGCCGTACAACCCGGCAAGAATTTCAGCATAGTAAAGCAGGCTGGCAGATGGTTTGTCTACAATCCATCGAAGCTGATAAAAGTGAGCCATGACTTCGATACGCTTTCTTTCATCGACAGGTTTTTGGTAGGTAAACGGAAAGACAGCGTTGAATTTATTTTCCCAGGATCAGCAAAGATCAGATTCAAAGGCACCGTAAGATATGAGTCTGTCAATGGAAGAGACTCCAGCGCATTCCTTCTAATCGAATCCAATGGAAAGAAAATATTGTATGATCAAAAAGGAAATAAGTTGTTCGCGTGTCCTTACGATCGTGTTGAGTACATCGGGCAGCACCTTTTCACGGTGCGTAAAAACAGCAAGTCAGGTGTTATTGATGTCAAGGGCAAGCTGATCGTACCCGTCGAAATGGATGCGATCGGATCACTGCAGGGAAATTCAATATCAATTCTCAAAAATGCAAAGTTCGGATTGTTGAATACAACGACTCGAAAATTGATCCCAACTCAGTATTCAAAGAACCTTACATCCTACAATCAAAACCTCCTCGTGGGTTTCAAAAACGCAAATTATGCACTCGTGAACTGGGATAACAAGTCAACCAACAGCATGAGCTTTGAAGAAGTCAAATACTGGAACGACTCCTCTGCACTAATCAGAAGGGGTGGAAGCTGGATGATAATCGACCTCAGACAAGAGAATGTGCTGGTTGACGATATCAGGCAGCTTACATTTGTGAACGATACGCCGGCGGAGAAACTGGCGATCGCCCGGGTCGGAAGTGCTTATGGTGTCATCCACAATTCGAGAGGTGTCCTGCTTCCCTTTTCCTTTACCGACATCGTCAACGTTGGATCGCCCGCAGAGCCACTCTATTTCACTGAAAAGCACGTAGAAGAGGCTTCTATCTACGTGGTGACCTACTACGAATCTACCGGAAAGGCCGTCAGAAAAGAGGTTTATGATCAGGATGAGTACGAAAGAATATATTGCCCAAATCATTAATAGACCTTTCACGAAGGATTCATTTTAGAGTTTTGGTTTATCCTTAAATTGTCCACCCAATCTAAAATTATGTACTACAGAGCTTTTGTAATCGTGATCATCCTGGTAACAGGTCATAGTTTATGGGCACAACAACCTAATGAGCGTCCCAAACTTGTTGTTGGAATAATTGTCGACCAGATGCGGCAGGAATACTTGTATCGCTTCAACAGTAAATTTGGAAACGGTGGTTTCAAACGACTGATGAATGACGGTTACATGTTAAGAAACGCTCACTACAATTATACACCAACTGTGACGGGGCCGGGTCATGCTTCTGTTTATACTGGATCAACGCCGGCTATTCATGGAATCATTGGCAATGAATTCTATGATAAGAAGACTAAAAAGTTTGTAAACTGTGTAGAGGATCCGCTTCAGAAACCTGTAGGCGTTACAACAGGAGACGGCGACGTGTCTCCGTGGAGGTTGTTATCATCGACAGTAACCGACGAGCTCAAATTATTTACTCAGAAACGTTCAAAGGTTATCGGAATCTCTTCGAAGGATAGGGGTGCCGTTATGCCTGCGGGTCACCTGGCAGACGCAGCGTATTGGTATGATGGAAAATCGGGCAAGTTTATCTCAAGTACATTTTACATGTCTAAACTTCCGGATTGGCTCACAAAGTTTAATGAACAGAATCTTGCTGAAAAATATTTATCACAGGATTGGAACACATTGTTACCCGTTAATCAATACACAGAATCTGGTCCCGACGATAGCCCGTACGAAAGAAAGTTTTCCGGCCAAGACAAATCAGTATTTCCAATTAAGGTAGGACAACTGCGTGTGAAGGGAAGCTATGAGTTTCTGGGCAATACGCCTTTTGCCGATGATTTTCTCACTGAGCTCGCCAAGTCAGTGATTACGAATGAACAGATGGGAAAGCATGACGTCACTGACTTCTTATGCGTTTCATTTTCTGCGCCTGATGCAGTAGGTCACCGTACGGGTCCGAATTCAGTCGAACAGCAAGATATGTATCTCAGGCTCGATAAGAACATTGAGGATTTGTTGAATACCTTAGATAAAGAAGTGGGTGCCGGAAAATATACGTTGTTCCTCACTGCAGATCACGCGGTCGCTGATGTTCCTCAATATTTCAAAGACAACAAGATGCCTGCAGGATATTTCAGCGAGGGTCAATTGAGGTCAAGACTCGGTGACTTCCTCAACACGTACTATCCGGGAAAAAATTATGTTGAGAACATCAGCAATGGTCAGATCTTTTTAAATCACGATGAGTTTGACCAGGATCCGAAGGTTGGTGGAATCAATCTTATCATCGTCACTGAACTGATTGGAAAGTTTCTGATGAACTTGGATGGTGTCGCGAATTATTATACATCATCCACACTCCGCGAAGGGGATTACAATGATGGTGGTGTAAAGGGATTTATCAATCGCGGTTACAATGCAAAGCGTTCGGGCGACATAGTCATTTCCCTCGAGCCTGGATGGTTTGATGCAGTATCTGTGCAGGGTACGACGCACGGTTCTCCGTATTCATACGACACACATGTCCCTGCGTTATTTTATGGTTTTGGAATAAAGAAGGGATCGTCTGTGAGGTATCATCCGATTACTGATATAGCGCCAACGATCTCAGCGCTTTTACAGATCAAGTATCCCAGTGGTTGTACAGGGCAACCCGTTGCTGAGATGTTTGAGGAGTAGGTTGAGGTCCGGCTCGTTGGGGGTCCTTCGCGAGGCGCTCAGGGTGTTCCACTTTTTTACCTCTGAGCTAAATTTCCCTATCTTCCAAACTAATTACCTACCCTAAATGACTGAAGAACCTAACTTCAAACCCGTCCTCGGATTATGGGATGCTACGATGGTTGTAGCGGGATCTATGATCGGCTCTGGAATATTTATCGTAAGCGCAGACATCTTGCGAAATGTTGGAGGGTCCGGATGGTTGATTGGCGTTTGGGTGATCACAGGATTCATGACCATTTCAGCTGCGGTAAGTTATGGCGAATTAAGCGGAATGTTCCCAAAGGCGGGCGGACAATATGTTTATCTCCGTGAAGCATTCAATCCATTGATCGCATTTCTGTATGGATGGAGTTTCTTCGCCGTGATACAAACCGGTACCATCGCCGCGGTAGGAGTAGCATTCTCAAAATTCATGGCGTATCTGGTACCATCTGTTAGTGAAGATATCGTGCTGATTGATCTCGGAGTTCTTCACATTTCTCCCGCGCAAATCATTTCAATTGTCATCATCATCTTTCTTACTTACGTCAATACACGAGGTGTTCAGGGAGGTAAGGCAATTCAAACAACCTTCACGATCACAAAACTTGTCAGTCTTTTTGGTTTAATCGTGTTTGGATTGTTTATGGCCAAAGGTGACGTGTGGAATGCCAACTGGACTAACTCATGGGATCTGTCAAAGCTAAATCTCGATGGAAGCGTTGAGAAATATGTGAGCATCGGAGCGTTCGGTGCCATTGCCGCCGCAATGGTGGGATCAATCTTCAGCAGCGATGCATGGAACAATGTTACTTTTATCGCTGGCGAGATTAAAAACCCGCAGAGAAATATTGGATTGAGTTTATTCTTCGGGACGTTAATCGTTACAATCATTTACGTCTCGGCAAACATCATGTACACAGCAGTGCTACCGTTGCATGATATTGCATTCGCCGACAAAGACCGCGTGGCAGTGGCAGCATCCAATGCCATCTTCGGTAATATAGGTACTATCATTATCGCGCTGATGATCATGGTTTCAACCTTTGGATGTAACAACGGTCTGATACTAGCAGGTGCACGCGTCTACTTTACGATGGCCAAAGATGGTTTGTTCTTTAAACAGGCAGGTGAACTAAATAAGCACTCCGTTCCTGAACTTGCACTTTGGGTTCAATGTGTATTGGCCTGCTTATGGAGTTTGAGCGGAAAGTATGGCGATCTGCTTGACATGATTTCATTTGTGGTCGTTCTGTTCTATATGCTCACCATCAGTGGAATTTTTATTCTTCGGAAAAAACGACCAGAAGTCCATCGGCCTTATAAAGCATTCGGATATCCCATACTTCCAATTCTATACATCCTGATGGGTGCCACCTTCTGTCTTTTGCTGATCGTCTATAAGCCGAAATTTACATGGCCTGGATTGATTATTACTTTGATCGGCATACCGATCTACTACGCAGCGTTAAAACGTAAGAAGTAACGCTCAATAATTAATAAATTTTCAATACGATTTCATTGACGTCTTCAAATAACCGAGCTAATTTTCTGCATCATCAGGATTTAACCTTATTTTAGATATGCTCCTAAGAGGAAACGCGCTTTCCTTTTTACTTCTTTCCATTCCAAGCATTCCAGCATACCCTTAGCCACATCTTGATTGCGCAACACCCCCTATTACATCGGGATGGGCTTAATATGCACGTCTTCGTGCACCTGACCTATTCCTGAATGACATTATCCTATTTCCTGTTTTCAAAAAGATAGTATCAACCCATTTGCGAAGCGAGTAAGGCTAACCCTTCTTCAAATGAATGTGGAGCGAACCCAAGTTCGCGTTTTGCCTTGTCGATGTTGAAGCCCGTGATAAGAGGCCTTCGCCCCGGCTGAATAAACGTGGATGAATCCACGGGACTGATCAGTGAACTGTCGAGATTAAAGAACCTGGCTGACCTGACGGCAATTTCATAAACCGACATAAAGTCTTTGCCAGAAACGTGGTAAATACCTTGCGCGCGTTTCTCCGCTGCCAGAAAACAAGCTGACGCAAGATCTTCTGCGAGCGTTGGCGTTCTGTGTTGATCGCTTACAACTTTAATCGTCTTCCCAGCTTCGAGACTGTTCTTTACCCAGACAACGATGTTCGATCTGCTTAAGTCTGACGTGATGCCATAAACCAGTACTGTCCGGATGATGCAAGATGAAATATCACTCTGTTGAATCAGAAGTTCACCATCAAGTTTACTCTTGCCATAGTAATTTACCGGATTGGGTTGATCAGATTCAACCAACATAGATTTCGTACCATCAAAAATAAAATCAGTCGATACGTGTACGAGATGAATGTTGTTGGCGGCACAGGCATCGATTACATTTTGAACACCCACCACATTGGCCTTGTAACAGGAGTTACGGTCTGTTTCGCAGTGATCGACTTGCGTCATAGCAGCAGCATTGATGATGACGTCGGGTTTGTGTTTTGCAACGACGTTGTCTACTTGTTCTTTGTCTGATATATCCAGGACACTAAAATCATAACCGGTTATAGGAAGTAATGAAGAACCTCTTGCCGTGGCAAAAAGTCTGATTTGTGGCTTATCGCTTAGCAGATCCGTTAGTTTTTGACCCAGCAATCCATTGGAGCCGGTGACCAGAATTTTCAAGAGGCTTAGTTAATTATTTGTTAGAATTCACTCAAGAGTTTTATGGGTATACATAACCATAAAGTTTTTTGATCTTACCGCGTGTCATTTCTTCGACGCTTACTTTCATGCGAATATCCTGGACAGGACGGTCACGCTGATCTTTTTCCACTGTGGCGATCTTGTCGATCACATCAAGTCCTGCGATAACTTTACCGAAGATGGTATAGTTTCCATCCAGCATCGGTGCACCACCCACGGTCGAATATGCTTTTACTTTGTCTTCAGGAAGTTTTTGAGAAACGTCCATTCCGGTTTCTTTTTCAACCCTTGGACGCAGGCCAATAAATACTTTTCTGAAGAGTACATCGTCGCCAGATTGATATGCTGCACCGATTGAGTCATAGGCACCCTTGTTTTTAGGATTCTCAAAAAACTTCTTGAGCGCCCGATCATACTTTGTCTGATCGATTGACATTTCTTCCTCAGGAATTATCCTTCCCTGGACAACATAAAACTGACTGCCACTAGATGCCTTCTTTGGATTCTCCATATCACCCAATCGAGCGGCAGACAAAGTGCCTTTTTCGTGAAAATATTTTGGAATGATCTCAGCATCTATTGTGTAACCGGGGCTACCACCACCCAAACCCTGCCCAGACTTAGCCTTCTTGGATTCAGGATCACCTCCCTGAATCATAAAACCCTGGATCACACGGTGAAATAAAGTACTATCGTAAAAATGTGAATTAGCGAGTTTGATAAAATTCGCTTTATGTTTTGGAGCGTCGTCGTAGAGAATAGCGATCATATCGCCGTAGTTTGTTTTAATCGTTACAACAGTTTCTTTTTTGTCCTGAGCACAACTGCTAGCAATGAAAACACAAAGTGAAAGGATGAATATTGAGATCCGTGACATTATGAAAAATTAAGATGTTATGATATGTTATTTTGGGACAATCTCAGTTTGCGGACTGCGAATCTCTCTGAGAATTTCGTCACCACCATTGGTCAATACTTCCCTGGCAACTGTTTCACCCAGTGCCTTTACCAGGCTTAGTGACGATGTGTCTTTTGCTTTAACAATTTTCTGTCCGTCCAGCGAGATAATTCCGCCTTTCAGTACAACCATGTCTGCTTCCATGTAAGCATATCCGAAAGCAGGAATACTGCATCCACCTTGCAATGTTTTGAGGAATGCACGTTCCGCCCTGAGGCAATATTCTGTTTCAGCATGATTGACCCAGCGTTCAAGAATTTCTTTCTTCTGAAAGCTTAGCTTTTTATGACACTCTACGGCAATCGTGCCTTGTCCAACGGCCGGAACAAAATAACTTGTTTCCAGTCGCTCAACGATAAGATGATCATACCCCATGCGATGAACACCCGCGTATGCCAGCAACAACGCATCGTATTCTCCGGCCTGAAGTTTTGAAAGCCTTGTCTGCAGATTGCCACGAATGTTTAATGCCTGTACACGCGGATAGAAATGTTTCAGGAATGCAACCCTGCGTGTCGCAGATGTTCCAACCCTTGGACTACCAGAACTTAAATTTATCTCTTTATTGAAACTGACCAGCACATCGTTAGCAGGCTCACGTTCGGTAAAGGCGATGATCTCAAGTTCATCGGCTATTTCTGAAGATAAATCTTTGGCACTATGCACGGCGATGTCGATAGATCCGTCCAGAAGCTTCGCTTCGATTTCTTCTGTAAAGACACCTTTGCTGCCGATCTTCGCGATGGCGACGTCCACCATCACGTCACCACGTGTCATGATCGGAACGATTTCGGTAGCGTAGCCGGAAGGTTTGATCAGGTCGGCAATGTGTTGAGCCTGCCATAGCGCGAGCTTGCTGCCTCTGGTTCCGATCTTAAAGATTTTATTCATGGATTTAGGGTCTTTGCAATTTGTAGCGAAAGATCAAGAAAGATCATTTTGGCACTTCCATTCCGCTCAAGGTGATAGGTCGCATCGTTCATCAACGAATATGATCTTTCAATCTTGTTAACGTTCATTACTTTACTAAAGTCCTGGATGAATTTCAGTTCCTCGCCGCGCGCGCGGTTCATTTCTGTAGCACCGGCTACATGCAGAAGTGTTTCACGCATCATGTTCATGCTGTAGGTCATCAGGTTCTTTTGGCTCAATCTATCAAGGGCGTGATAGGTATCTGCAAGCGTTACCAAGGTAGGGTAATTCTTTCTAAAGCACGCGCGCATCCATTCTGTAAATCGTGTTGCATTGTCGTCTTCTTCGGCGTCAATAAGTTTTATCGCTGAGTTCAAATTTCCTTCCGCAAGTTGGGCAATTTTGGTAGCCTTGGTGGCATCCACTCCTAAAGCTTTAAGATGCCTTTCTACATCTTCATCATCCAGCAATGGCACAGTAACAATCTGCGTCCTCGATATGATTGTAGGGAGAAGTTTTTCGGCAGCATTGGTAACCAAAAGGAAAAAAGTGTTCGGCGATGGTTCTTCTAAAACTTTAAGCACGCCATTGGCAGCGGAAGGATGCATGAGCTCAGGCTGCCAGATGATCATCACTTTATAAGCGCTTTCAAATGGTTTTAATGAAAGCGTCCTGATGATCTCACGACTTTCATCACGGGAAATAATCGCTTGCTTATCTTCTCCGCCATAATAATTAGTCCAGTCATTGAGGTTCCCAAATGGATCTTCAAGCAAAAATGAGCGCCACGACTTCATGGTATCCGCCTTGAAGCGTTCGTCATCTTTGTCGCCTTTCACATTGCTGATCGGAAAAACAAAGTGTGTATCAGGATGGATGAGTTTGTTGTTCTTTGAACAGGCTGCACATATTCCACAGGAATCATCCCCACGATTTTCGCAGTGTATGTATGTAGCGTACGCAAGTGCCAATGGCAGATTTAAGGCGCCTTCAGCACCAACGAAAAGCTGAGCATGCGCCATGTGGTTCTGTCTGGCGGAGCCTGTTAGCAGTCCCTTAACCTCTTTAAGTCCTGGTATAGCAGAGAATTTCATCGATTATGATTTTTCCCAGGTTCTGGCCTGGGTGGTTGTCTTGTAGATATGCTCCAGGATGTCTTTATCAACGAGATTAACATCCAGGTCCCGTCGCCCCATTACACGAGCTGCAGTTTCAATGGCTTTATCAAAACGATACGTGATTAATCCATTTCCTCCACCCCAACTGAATGAAGGCACAAATGATGGAGGAAGGCCTTCACCGAAAACATTTGAACTCACGCCTACAACGGTCGCGGTATTGAACATCGTGTTAATTGCGCTTTTACTGTGATCACCCATCATCAGGCCGCAAAACTGAAGTCCGGTTGTCTTAAGTTCGCCCGATCCATGATTCCATAATTTGATCGGTGCGTAATTGTTTTTAAGATTCGATGCACTCGTTCCGGCACCCAGGTTACACCATTCGCCAATCACCGCATTTCCAAGGTAGCCGTCGTGCGCCTTATTGCTGTAGGCAAATAACACTGAGTTGCTGACTTCTCCACCAACTTTGCAATGCGGTCCGATGGTGATGTCTCCACGCATCTTTGCACCCATATTAAGGTGCCCTCCTTCACAGAGTGCCAGGCCACCACGAATCATTGACCCTTCCTGAACGATTGAATTTTTACCAAGATAAATGGGGCCGGTCTCAGCATTAAGAATCGCTGATCGGATATAAACTCCCTCTTCCAGAAATATATCCTGTTCATTGTAGGTCTTCGTATGCTTGTCTTCTATAGGTTGGGACTTCCTTCCTTCAGTTACAAGTTTGAAGTCGTGTCTGATTTGTTGAGCGTTTTCTTTAAAAATCTTCCAGACTTCATCGATTGCTGCGATGTTATTCGGGTACTCAATCACATTGGTCTTCGTCATAGGGCCTGATGGATTTCTTGCAGCCACGAGAAGTGCGTCTTTCACGAGGAAGTAACCCTGAGGTAACGCGACGATGGTGTCTTTGAGGATTTGGTCAGGACATACTGCGCCATTGATCAAAAGGTTATCAGATTCACTCTTCAGGGGAAATTTCTTTTGAAGATAGTTCTCCGTCTGGAAGCTTACCGGAACATTGAGGTGCTTTTCCCACTTTTCAGCGATTGTCAGAATGCCAATCCTGATTGCGGCAAGCGGACGCGTAAGCGTGAAGGGAAAAAGCTTGATCCGAATCTCGGGATCATCAAATAGAATCACGTTCATCCCCCAAAAATAATGTGCTTCAACTAAGGATGAAGTATCAGAAACGAATAATTAGCGCTGACGAAAAATTGTTTCAAACAAAAAAGCTCCTGAACTCAGGAGCTTTTTAATATTTTGACAGTGAACCACTGGGAATGTTCGATATCGTAGTTAAGTCAATAAAATCCTTAGGATTTCTTCTGGTATTTGTTCTTGAACTTCTCAACGCGCCCGGCTGTATCCACGAACAGTTTTTTACCTGTATAGAACGGATGTGAAGCAGAGCTCACTTCGACCTTAATCACAGGATAGTCTTTACCGTCTTCCCACTTAATGGTTTCCTTGGTTGTCGAAGTTGAACGGCTTTTGAACTTCGTGTCGCTTGAAGTGTCCCAGAAGATTACTTCCTTATACTCTGGATGAATGCCTTTTTTCATATCAATTGTCAGGTTTTTCCTAAAAGGATTGCAAATATACGGATCCCGCTAGAAAAAGCAAGGGTCGTGTGACAAGCAAATCTCGATGAAACTAGGTGGCTTCAAAATGCTTAATTTGCAGGCTCTAAAACAATTTTTGATGAGAATAAGCATTCTCGCGCTGTTCTTTTTCGGATCTGTCGCTACCCTTTTCGCCCAGAGCAGTTTTGCTCCCCTGAATGAAGACTATTATCACATGATAGACCGCTATGAGGTTAAGTCGGGGGTTATAAATCCTTTCTTTTTCACAGGCACAAAACCTTACAAACGGTCTGATATTGTGGCCTTTACGGACACAATCCAGCAAATGCAGCTTTTCCAGTCCAGAGCTGATCAGTTTAATTATCAATATCTCCAGAACGATAGCTGGGAATGGTTACGGGCAGAAAGTAGCAACAGCATCAGAAAACCGTTTTTAAAGAATTTTTATAAGAAGAAGTCAGACCTTTTCTATGTTGATAAAGGTGGGCTTGATCTCCATGTCAATCCCGTACTTTATTTGTCGGCCGGAAGCGATAATCAGCGGGACGAAAATCTTTTCACCAATACCCGGGGCGTGGAAGTTCGCGGGATGGTGGATAAAAAGATTGGTTTCTATGCCTACTTTACAGACAATCAGGCTGTCTTGCCTTCTTATGTTTGGAGTCCCATGGCGGCCAATCCGGTGATTCCACACGAAGGATTTTGGAAAGGTTACAAGGGTAAAGGCGTCGACTTCTTCCAGGCTCGAGGGTATATCACTTTCGATGTCAGCAGGCACATCAACATTCAGTTTGGTCACGATCGCTTTTTTATTGGAAATGGATATCGATCCCTGATTTGGTCCGATTACTCAACACCCGCCTGGTTTGTCAAAGGCAATGTTAAGGTGTGGAAGCTGAATTACATGTTTGTGATCAATCAGATGACTGCGACCGTGGCAGGTGACCGTTCCGGGTTGAGGTCTTCGTCTGGCGGGTATCCAAATAAATTCACAGCATACCATGAATTGAGCGTTAATCTGGGCAAAAAATTCAATCTCGGTCTGTTTGAAACCGTCATTTTCAGTAACGACGATTCTTTAGGCTCCAGGCATTTCAGGCTTGATTATGTGAACCCTTTGATATTCTATCGCGCTATTGAACAGCAAAACGGGAGTACCGATAACGTGCTGCTCGGTATGAATTTCAAGTGGAATGCAGTTCGAAGTCTTTCATTTTATGGTCAGTTTGTGCTCGATGAGTTTGTACTTGACCATATTAAAAAACGCGACGGATGGTGGGCAAACAAATATGCCATTCAGGCCGGGGCAAAATATATTGACGCGTTTGGCGTCCATAACCTGGATCTCCAGGGAGAAGTTAACGTAGTGAGACCGTATACGTATTCACACGGCACAAACTATGCGAATTATTCAAGTTATCAACAGTCGCTAGCCCATCCGTTGGGTTCGAACTTTAAGGAAGTTGTGGGCATTCTGAGATACCAGCCTTTGGGGAGACTTAACATCGTTGGAAAACTGAGCTACGTCAAAATTGGACGCGATACGGCCAACGTAAATTTTGGCAGTAATATCTTGAAAAATAATAACACGCGTTACCAGGAATACGACAACAAGATCGGCCAGGGAATCTCCAACACGATACTGTTTGGGACACTGACGGTATCCTGGCAGTTGAAACACAATCTATTTGTTGATGCCAATCTCATTCTCCGGAAGAGTGATCTGCCGTATTTTAATCAAAGTACCAATACGACAGTGAGCTCTTTAGGACTGCGTTGGAACATTGCCCGACGGCTATACGAATTTTAACTTCAATGAAAATTTATTTAAGGATACTGGAATATACGCCTCGGGCCGCGACCCAGTTTTTCAAGTTCCTGATCTTTGCCATCTTCGCGGCTGTTTTTAACGCAGGATATCTTGGCTTGATTAAACCATTGATAGATTTGCTTTTCACAAAAAAATGCGAGTGCGCGGATCAAGTGGCAAATCATGTGGCTTCATTGCCAGCATTTTCATTTTCCGGCAGCTATTTCGCGGCCTGGTTTAATTTTCAATTTGCTCATGCGCTTCAGACCAGAGGACCGAGTTTTGCGTTGCTTTTGGTTTGTGCAGCGATTGTCATTCTCGTTCTTATTTCTAACACCTTTCGGTATCTGGAAAGACTTGTCGCTTCACGGGTGCGTGTAGATGTTGTGCGCAACATACGCACAGCAATGTTCGAGAATGTTACCCGACTTCACATCGGGTTTTTTAGTGATCAGCGTAAAGGAGATCTGATTTCTCGGTTCACCAATGATGTGAGTGAAGTGGAATCCACAGTGATCAGTGTTTTCAAAGCCATCAAAGAACCCATTACCATAACCGTTTTTATTATTGTGTTGTTTACAATTTCTGTGAAACTCACGCTCATTTGTTTGCTGGTGCTTCCGGTGATTGGTGGATTGATCGGCGCTATCGTGAAACAATTAAAGAAGAAAGCTGTACAGAGTCAGGAGACGATGGGCAGAATTGTGAACACGCTTGATGAAGCATTCAGTGGCATGCGTGTCATCAACGCTTTCAATGCGCGTAACTTTATTCTGGGCAAAATAGAGGATGAAACCAGCTATCACAGAAAAATCAATTTTTCGATATCAAGAAGAAATGAATTGGCGTCACCGGTTTCTGAATTTCTTGGAGTGTTCGTCATGGCAGGCGTATTATTTTACGGTGGTATCTCAGTGATGTCTTCAAGCAGTGAACTCACGCCCTCTGACTTCCTCACATTCCTCACTGTTTTTGCTTCCATGATGCAGCCCGCGAAGACATTTTCGCAGGGGATCACTGGTCTTCAAAAGGGTATTGTGTCGGCAGAACGTATTTTCAGTGTAATTGACACGGAGTCTGCAATCAGAAATAAACCCAACGCTGTCAAACTCGAAACATTCAGCAAGAGTATTGAATTCAAAGACGTTAGCTTTTCGTATGAGAAGGAGCTGGTGCTGAGGAATATCAATCTCAAGATCGAGAAAGGTAAGACCATCGCTCTTGTGGGCGCTTCCGGTGGTGGTAAGTCAACCTTGGCTGATTTAATACCGAGGTTTTATGATCCACAGTCAGGTGCCGTTTTATTGGACGATACACCGATTACCGACTATGATATTGAATCGTTAAGGAAAGTGATGGGTGTCGTTACACAGGAGTCTATACTTTTCAACGACTCTATTTTCAACAACATTGCTTTTGGTATGAAGAACGTCAGAGAAGAAGATGTTATTCAGGCAGCAAAAGTCGCAAATGCCCATGACTTTATTTCGCAGACCGAGAACGGCTATCAGACATTTATCGGGGAACGGGGTTCTAAGCTATCCGGTGGGCAACGGCAAAGACTAAGCATCGCACGTGCAGTACTCAAGAATCCGCCAATCCTGATTCTGGATGAAGCTACTTCTGCTCTTGATTCGGAATCCGAAAAACTGGTGCAGGACGCACTTACTAACCTCATGAAAAACAGAACGTCTGTAGTGATTGCACACAGACTTAGTACCATTCAACATGCCGATGAGATCGTAGTGATTCAGCAAGGTGAGATTGTTGAGCGAGGTACTCATGATTCTCTGATTCGACTAGATGGCGTTTATAAAAAGCTAATACAGATTCAGAAATTATAGTGACAAAGAATTGTTCGATATTCCTTGTTTTCTTGCATGGCGCGACGTTTACCTTGAAACCTTAAAGTTTTTCACTTACCTTTAAAACAACACTTTGGAAGTTGAAGCCCATGAGCAAGAACAGAATTATATTTTACTTAACTTTTCTTGCGTTCCATGTGGGCGCGTTTATTTTCACTTTGGCCATACAGAACTTTGAATTTCTGACCAGTATTTTTAAGCATATATCGTTGTTTAAATACGTCACGTTTTTAGGAATAATATTGATGTTAACAGACATTATTTGGTCATGGATCGTTAGCCGTGATTCTCAAAAAGAAAATGCAGCTCTGACACATGAGCTGAATACGTTGAAGGCAAAACTTTTTGATCTCCAGGAAAAATCCAAAGAGATGGAGACGGCAAAGAACGTTCCTAAGATCAAATAATAAGATCAAGTAGGGATCGAGTAGAAATCTTAATTGTATTTATTGAGTTATGGTCGCAAAAACCTATGGCGGCGCCGTACATGGTGTCGATGCAAGGACGATCATGGTTGAAGTTGACGTTGGGCAGGGGACAAAGTTCTTCATGAGTGGACTTCCTGATAGCGCCGTCAAGGAGAGCCAGCATCGCGTTGAGTCAGCTTTAAAAAGCAGCGGCTATTTTATGCCGCGAAATAAAACAGTAGTGAACCTCGCGCCAGCAGATTTGCGTAAGGAGGGAGCAGCCTATGATTTATCAATTGCTTTGTGCGTGATGCGCGCGTCTGGACAACTCATCACGGACCTTCTCGAAGAGTATGTGATCATGGGTGAACTTACGCTCGATGGAACACTAAGACCAATCAGAGGTGTATTGCCTATTGCAATACAGGCCAAACGACAAAATTTTAAAGGATTTCTGTTACCGTCAGTGAATGCGAGAGAAGCTGCAGTCGTCAATGAGCTCGATGTATATCCTGTTACAACCTTAAGACATGCTGTAGATTTTCTGGAAGGAAAAATTGAGATCAGTCCGGTGCACCTTGATCTTAAGGAGGTATTCGCGGCAACGATGAATCATTATGATTTAGATTTTAAGGATGTGCAAGGTCAGGAAAATATCAAACGTGCCATGGAGATCGCGGCTGCCGGTGGTCATAACGTCATCATGATTGGCCCGCCGGGTGCCGGAAAGACAATGCTCGCCAAACGGCTTCCGAGTATTCTTCCACCATTAAGTCTGAATGAAGCGCTTGAGACCACGAAAATCCATTCAGTAGCGGGAAAATTGGGAAAAGAAGCTGCATTAATGACGACACGTCCATTCAGATCGCCACATCACACCATATCAGATGTCGCTCTCGTTGGTGGAGGAGGTAATCCCCAGCCTGGCGAAATATCACTTTCACACAATGGCGTCTTATTTCTTGATGAACTCCCCGAATTCAAAAGATCCGTCCTTGAAGTTATGCGTCAGCCTATGGAAGAACGAAAAGTTACGATCTCGAGGGCAAAAGTGTCTATAGATTACCCGGCGAATTTCATGCTCATAGCCAGTATGAATCCCTGCCCTTGCGGTTATTTTAATCATCCGGACAAGGAATGCGTTTGTGGTCCGGGCATTGTTCAGCGATATCTGAGCAAAATAAGTGGACCCTTGCTAGACAGAATTGATCTTCATGTTGAAGTTGTGCCTGTGGGATTTGACGAGATGACAGGCAACCGAAACTCGGAAACGAGTGATGAGATCCGACAAAGAGTCGAGCAAGCGCGCAAGGTGCAAACGGACCGCTTTCGGTTGCAACCGTCTGTTTATTGCAATGCAATGATGTCATCGAACAATGTGAAAAAAATCTGTAACATTGATGACGACGGTCGTAAGCTACTTAAAGAGGCAATGCTGAAATTTGGACTTTCAGCCCGAGCGTATGACCGTATACTAAAAGTGTCACGAACCATAGCAGACCTCGCTGGGGAAGGTAGTATTGCGGTTGATCACCTTTCTGAGGCCATAACGTATCGAAGCCTTGATAGAGATGGTTGGGGAGGTGGAAATTAAGACGCTGTGATTTCACCTTGCCGGTGCTAAAAGTTTGATAGTCTTTTAGCAATTGGCACAAAGAATCGTTTGAAAGGCAGGTAAATTTGTAGATGTTGGACGCGAGCCCACGCGTAGTCCCGCTCTTTTTTGTGTATATTCTTTAATTGTTTTAATCTTATCGCGTTTATGAACTGCCGCTTCTGTAAAGAACCGCTTTACAACAAATTTGTAGAATTGGTGAACAGTCCCTTATCAAATTCATTTCTTTCTTTTGACCAACTAAATGAGTCCGAAGGATACTATCCCCTTACGATCTATGCTTGCAGCAAGTGTCATCTTGTTCAGGTAGATGAATACAAAAAAGCAGAAGATATATTCAATAGTGAGTATGTCTATTTTTCTTCGTACTCCAAGAGTTGGGTACAACATGCCAAGCAATACGTCGAGAGCATGATCAAACGCTTCGGCTATAACGAGAATTCTTACGTCATGGAAATTGCTTCGAACGATGGATATCTCCTTCAACATTTTAAAGATGCCGGAGTTCCCGTACTGGGCATTGAGCCAACCAAGAACACAGCGAACGTAGCTATATTAAAAGGAGTGCCTACGATTACAGAGTATTTTACTTCAAAGTTTGCAGCTAAACTAAAACAGCAACGTACGAAAGCCGATCTTCTAATCGGTAATAATGTTCTTGCGCACGTTCCGAATATCGATGATTTTGTTGAAGGCCTAAAACTCGCTTTGAGAAAGCAGGGAGTCGTTACCATGGAGTTCCCGCATTTGCTTCGGTTGGTGGAAGACTGTCAATTTGATACGATCTATCATGAACACTATTCGTATTTGTCGTTCACTACGGTCCAAAAAGTTTTCGCAGCGCATGACCTCGAACTTTTCGACGTTCAAGAAATGGCAACGCACGGTGGTTCCTTGAGAATTTTTGCAAAGCATACGAAAGACACAAGTCAGACGATTAGTCCAAATGTTCAGGCGATGCTTGATAAAGAATTTGCGGCAGGCATTACGACTAATGAATTCTATCGTAATTTTCAGCCACGCGTGGATCATATCAAGAATGAGTTCCTCAGATTTCTTCTCGATTGCAAACGCAATGGAAAGAAAGTAATTGGTTACGGTGCCGCGGCGAAGGGAAATACACTTATCAACTACGCTGGTCTCAAAGGAAATGACCTCATTCAGTTTGTTGTGGATGCGGCACCTTCAAAACAAGGTAAATTTCTGCCTGGAAGTCACATTCCAGTTTATGATGAACAACGCCTCAAAGATTACAAACCTGACTACATCATAATTTTCCCATGGAATCTTAAGGCAGAAATTATTGAGCAATTGTCTTATGTAAATAGTTGGGGAGCTAAATTTGTAGTGTTCGTACCAACAGTGCAGATTTTTGACGCGGTCGCGTTGGAGAAAGGAATCCAATAGAGTTCCTGGCGGCAACGGCAATTACAATAATTTAACCTTATCTCTTTTGTGAAACTGAAGGTTATTGTTTACGGCTTAAGCCTTGCATCACTGGTCTTTGTCCTCAAAATCCTGCAATATCGCTATGTCGTCCGTGACCTATCGATTGAATTCTATGCTGGAATAGTCGCCCTTCTTTTTGTAGTACTGGGTGTTTGGGTCGGGTCAAGATTGACCCAACGAAAAACTGCCGTTGTTCAAACATCGTCCGCGCTGTCGTTTAAAGTCGATGAGGAACGACTTCGACAGGTTGGTTTAAGTCGTCGTGAATTCGAAGTGCTGGAACTCATGTCGATGGGTAACTCTAACAATGAAATTGCCGAAAAACTATTTGTTTCCACGAACACAGTAAAAAGTCATGCGGCTAACCTGTTCCTTAAGCTGGATGTGAAGCGACGAACCCAGGCGGTCAGGAAAGCACAGGAATTGAGTATCCTGCCCTAATACTTTTGAAGGATTTTTACTTACTTTCCGTGAAATCATCCTTTCGGGTGAGTCTGAAAAGACCGTTTCCTTATTGATTTGAGGAAAACAAAATCTATGAGAAGAGCTATCATCACGTACGGCATGATCGCTGGCGCTATTGTCGCCGGCATGATGTTCGCCACCGTGCCACTTTGGAAGAGCGGCACAGTGACATCAAGCAATGGCGAACTGTTAGGATATACTACAATGATCATTGCATTGTCTTTGGTTTTCTTCGGAATCAAATCGTGCCGCGACAATTACTTTAAAGGCTCAATATCATTCGGGCAGTGTGTTAAGATCGGGATGTTGATCACACTGATTGCGTCCGTGATGTACGCGCTGGCTTGGGAGGTATGCTACAACACGGTAATGTCTGATTTCACAGAAAACATGGCGGACCACAGACTTGCGGAAATGAAGGCCAATGGAAAAAATGCTGCGGAAATTGCCGATGTATCTGCGCAAATGGAAAGTTTTAAGGAGTGGTATAAGAATCCAGTATTGCGATTTGGCGTTACGCTTTTGGAGATTCTTCCTGTGGGCATTGTGATCACCCTGATCAGTGCAGCTTTTTTAAGAAAACGATCTTTAATACAACCGACCGCTTAGATTATGAACAAACGAGTAACAGGAATTGGTGGTATCTTCTTCAAATCAGCGGATCCCGCCCAGATTAACGAATGGTACAAAAAACATCTTGGATTAAACACCACGGAATGGGGATGCGTTTTCGAATGGAATGATCCGAATCAACCTGACGCAAAGGCTCCAGCACAAACAGTTTGGAACCCATTCAAGGCGAGTACCGACTATTTTGCCCCGAGTGAGAAGCCCTACATGATCAATTACCGCGTAGAAAATCTTGTCGAACTTCTTGATGCGCTCAAAAGCGAAGGCGTTACCATTGTTGGAGAAATGCAAGAGTATCCCTATGGAAAATTTGGTTGGATACTAGATCCCGAAGGGAATAAGATTGAACTATGGGAGCCAATTGATTGATGCCTTTTTAAGGAAGGTGGTCACCCATCTTTGGGTATTTGTGGACTCTACATTGGAATAGCTCGCGATTCGTTGAACTTTAATGTTTGGTGATTCATCTTCAGGCAAATCGCCTGCCTCATGTTTAAAAATCTTCTAAAGATTGCACTCCGCAACATCGTTAAGGAAAAGATGTACAGCGCTGTCAATATCCTAGGTCTTTCCGTCGGGATTACCTGTAGTTTGTTTCTGCTGATGTATATACTGGATGAACTGAGCTATGATCGGTATAATGTCAATGCGGAAAATATCTACCGGGTGATCTCCGATGTTAAAGAGCCAGACAATGCATTCCTGTGGAGTGTCACGCAGGGTCCGTTGGCCGAAGAGCTTCGTGAAAATTATCCGGAGATCAGGAATGCGGTACAGTTCAGGTCGACAAATAAGATGCTGTATAAAAATGGGGAAAAACAATTCCTGGAAAGCGATTTCTACCAGGCTGACTCGACAGTGTTTGAGATGTTTAGTTATTCTTTTATTGAAGGTGACTCCAGAACAGCGCTTGACGAACCGAATTGTATTGTATTGACGGAAAAGATTGCGATCAAATATTTTGGTACTCCAGCGGGTGCATTAGGTCAATCACTGGTGAATGCACGCAATGTTCAAATCAAAGTAACTGGCGTTATCAAGGATGTACCATTCAATTCACACTTCAGGTTTGACGCACTGCTCTCACATCGGAATCGTAATACTGACAATGGTGCTTGGGGTGGATTCGGGGTCTTCACATATGTACAGCTCCCTGCGAATTATGACTTGAATCGCATGCGCGCCAATTTTGAAAAGATTGTAAAACAAAAGGTCGACCCGATCTTCGAAAAAATCGGCATCAAGATAAGATACGACCTTCAACGGATTACTGATATTCACCTACATTCAAAAATACAAGGCGAGAAAGAGGCAGGTGGAGACATTTCATACATCTATATATTTTCTGCTGTCGCAGTATTCATGTTGGTGATTGCCTGCATCAACTATATGAATCTTGCAACAGCGAGGTCGGTGAACAGATCAAAAGAGGTGGGTATCAGAAAAGTGATGGGTTCGATGCGGATTCAACTGATCGTACAATTCATTACAGAGTCATCTGTGATGACATTTTTGGCGATGGTGGCAAGCATGGTTTTGATATACCTTTTTCTTCCCGCGTTCAATACTCTTTCAAACAAACACCTGGAGTATCGATATATTCTTCAACCCGAAATGTTTCTAAGCCTGCTGGCGACGGTGGCACTGGTTGGTATAGTTGGGGGAAGTTATCCTGCTTTTTATCTTTCGGGATTTAGTCCTGTCGCGGTTTTGAAGGGCAAGCTTTCAACGCGTGGCGGTACCGTTGTGTTTCGCAAGGTTTTGGTGGTCACGCAATTCGCGATTTCCATTTTTATGTTGATCTCAACGCTCATTGTCTATGATCAGCTAACTTATCTGCGAAGCAAGGACCTGGGATTTGATAAGTCAAACGTTCTGAGGATTGATTTAACCGACTATTCAATGGTAGATAAATCGCCCGTTCTTATGGAGCGACTAAAACAGATGCCTGTCGTGAAATCGGTTGCGAGTGCTGATGATTCGCCGGGCGATAGGATAGGTAAAATGATTGTCGAAGTAGAAACAGCTGAAGGCGTGCTGGATGACCGAGGTGTAGATTTGTATGCTGCCAACGTGGAATATGTAAAGACGATGGGAATGACAATCGTGCAAGGACGGGATTTCTCGCGTGATATTCCGGCCGACATATCATACTCGGTACTTGTCAATGAAGCCATGGTGAGTCGTATGGCATGGAAAGATCCAATCGGTAAAAAGTTTGTTTTTCGGGATAATGGCCCTGATGGTCCGGTAATAGAAAAAAAAGTTGTAGGCGTCATCAAGGACTATCATCACACATCCCTGTACAACGTTATTGAACCGATGATGATCTATCTGAGGCCATTGAATCATTTCATCTTTGTGAGAACCAGTGAAGGAGATATAGCAAAATCCTTGACTGATATTAAGACAGTCTGGAAAGAGGTGTATCCAAATAATACATTTGAGTATGCGTTCCTTGATCACGATTTGGATTCGCAATACGCAGCAGATCATAAACGAAGTCAGCTGTTCACAGCATTCTCAGGCCTGACGATTATTATCGCGTGTCTGGGACTGCTCGGACTCTCTGCCTTTACAACCGAGCAGCGTACGAAAGAAATAGGCGTGCGAAAAGTTATTGGCGCGAGCGTAAAAGCTCTGGTGATATTGGTTTCAAAAGAATTTTTTCTATTGGTCGCCATCGGAACGGTCATCGCTTGTCCTGTTGCCTGGTATGTAACACGGACTTGGTTGCAGAATTTTGCTTATCGGATCGAGCTTAATGACGAATGGATGACTTTCATTATATCAGCAGTGCTTGCATTTGCAATTACACTGCTTACCGTTGGTTTTCACGTCGTGCGGGCAGCGTCAACTAATCCGGTTAAATCATTGCGTAGTGAATGATCATTACGACACGCGATTATTTAACATCAGCGTCAAAAGCGCTGTTGAGTATCTTGCCATTTCTTTTCATCTGAATCCATATTCGGTAATGACCGGCTGAAGGAAAAGAATACGGGAACGATACAACGGAATGCTCTGCATGATTTGGATCATACTGACGGTGGTTCATTCCGCCCATGAGTAAGGAGTCGCGTTCCCGATAGGGCATAGCATCGAGCTTTGAAACAACGTGATCGATGCTATCCATGAAAGCGGTCGAACGCGTAACCTTATCGACTTTGATTGGACCTGCCTCACCTTTAAATCTGTCTACCATCGTCTGCTGCGATGCCATTGAATAACTTCCAACAGGATGAAGGTGAATATAAACGCTTCCATCGTCTTTCATGATCACAGCATGTCCTGCCATTCCCAGATAAGGTTCCAGCAGTGCTGGTTTGCCGGCTTCATCCTGTAAATTAAATTTCAACGAATACAAAGTGTTTGATGTCAAGTCAGTATTTACATCGTGTTCCCAGGTAATGGTCGATCCGTCAGCCAATGGTAAGCGGATGCCTGGTTTGCCGCAGATGAGTACTTTATTTCCAGGTATCAACGTATTGGATACACGCGCCACAGGATTTGTGAAGAAATAAGTATCGTCCGGATCAATTTGCAATGAATCACTGGAGACCATTGCCATCACCGTAGGTGCTTTTATCTCGAAAGTATCGGGTATTGTTTCTGAAAATGCGCTAAGGCGCGTGACATCTGCAAATGCGAGATATGTTCCTTCAGGAAGCGGCGGGAGTGGCGTGACAAACGTAACCGAGTCTTTGCGCTTCGGATGAAGGTGAGCGAATGCGTCCATTGTACCCGCGCGTACAATAAATAAGTGCATAAGTTTGCCGTGGTCAGGTATAATGTAGCTGATCTTTCTGCTGAACGTGAGATTCTGAAGTTTCGCTGTGGTATCTATGCTAAACGTCAGTTCCCTTCCTTTACCATTCTCAGATATTGTTGTCGTTGCTTTAAAAGAATGGTACATAAACCGCTGATAGTCCTGCGCCCACCCATTCCACCAGGATTTTCCACCATAGAGCATCAGCAACAAAAGGCCAGTGCTCACAGCAATGCCTGTCCATTTTTTTCTTTGAAGGTTGGCCGTATCGTGACCTGGTTTCACGAGGCTGTCGCTGACGCAGGCGCTGATGATTGTGATCATCAGAACAACCAGCAACAATGCAAGCGCTGCAAGCATCCATCCGAGTGAAGGATCCATGACACGTTGAACTGTAGATACTGCCATAACCGGAACCAATATTGTTCCTGCTCCAGCCCCACCGTTGACGTCGAGCTGGATGGATAGTGCACCATTGTCCATTAGCCAGATCTTACCACGAAAGTGGCCTGGTTCTCCAGCGACAGGTAGCATTTTGTCGGCTTCAGGCGTTCCCTTTGCGCCGGCGAACCAGAATACTGGTTTTGCCCATATTGCAGTAATTCCTTTTGTGTCTGTAAATATGTCGATCGAGGCTGTACCTGGAATAACGTCGGGGGGATTCACAAGGACCATCACCGGGTAATCACCGGCCTTGCCTTCAAAGGTAACGCCTGGGCTACCGATATGTGCGTGAGAAAGCATTGGCAGTGCCAACGCCAAAATCAATACCCGAATAAATTTCATTGCTAGTAAATGGAGTAAAGAATAATTAGCGTACAATTTTTTGCATCCAGCGTCCCCATGACACGCCGACACGGGCGCTCAATACTGAGATCGCCAAAGCAATAGGAAGCCCGATCGCCCAATCAGCAGCGGAAGATTCCATCCATGCACCGAATGCATATCGGTATTCCCAGTTAGGATCTGAGCCGAAGTACCATCGTGAAGTACCAAAGAAATAGTTTCCTTTTGATGCCATCAGCACCGAGGCGAAGGGCCATTGTACAAGCAGAAAAATCATTGTAAATAAAATTCCGTAACGCAGTGATAAGATCCATGCGTGCTTACTTTTTGATCTGTATGAAATGAAGTCAATAATGGCGGCAGGGAAGATCAGTAACAAAGGAAATTCAAAAGGCTGAAAGGCATCGATCGGATTGAGAACTGGTCCCAATCTTGGTGTCGCGGGAAACAAAGGCAGCACCCAGTTCATGATCATCAGGAACAGCGTGTAGACCGCTGCAGCTTGCGTGGCGCCCCATTTGGATTGTGATCCAACAGAGAATGCAACAAGAAGCAAGGGGAACAACAATGCGGATACCTGATAGAAAAGTACGCTGTGCATATCATGACGATCGAGATATTCAGAAGCCATGGTAAAGGTCATCGTCAGGATAAATCCTGTTGCCAGCGCAAGCAACGGATTAGATCTCATTTGTGTGCTCGCGTCGAGCTTACCAAACTCACGATTCTTGTAGGAGAGCACCGAGACGATAGCTCCAAATTGAATGGTGATCATTCCAAGCAACAACACAGTATGGGGAGGTGAAAGAATTGTAACATCCAGTCCGTAAGTGTTATGCCACCAGTCGTCGAATGGCGCAGAGGTAAGCATCGCGATTGCGCCCCAGATGCAAAAGAGGTTTCCCAGAGAACCGTAGAACACGCCCCAGAATTTAACACTGGCAGCTTTTACCTGCGGTGAGCCTGCGAAAGTCAGCATGAGTACACGATATCCGGAGAATAAACCTGCGACTATCCCGCCGAGATAAATGGCGAGGTGAGGTGCTGAAAACAATCCATCGCGACCGATACTGACGTGCCATGAGATGTCCCAGATCAGACCAATCATAATGCTAAGCGAGGCAACAACGATCACATTCAAGTAGAACGGTACTGTCGACTTCCGTGGGACGGCAAAGTCTTCGGCGGTGGCATGTATTTGAGTAGTGGCTTCCATGGAATGGGGAATTCTGCGTTGAATATATCCAAAGGCTGTCAAAAGAGGAAATGACATTTAGAGTTTATAGTCATGCGGTAGCTCATTATCAATGTTAAATTTCCCGTTATTGGATGGTCAACCGAAATGTGTCGGGTCAGTAGTTTCTGTGGAAGTTCAAAAAAGAAAATTTACGTCGTTTACGTCTCGCAGGAATTTTGCCGTCATTATCTGGAGCGAATGCCACTCAATAAATTAATCTG
The DNA here is from genome assembly GCA_039916665.1 of Chryseolinea sp. GTDB lineage: Bacteria > Bacteroidota > Bacteroidia > Cytophagales > Cyclobacteriaceae > Chryseolinea. Next base: position 33,320 of record JBDSKX010000073.1, read on the forward strand.
CGATGCAAGATAATCTAACAACAAAAACCTGCCTGCTCGTCGGACTCAAATCCGTTATCGCGGAGGAAACAAAAAGCCATATTACTTCAAAGAACATAAAGGTTTTCATCGCGACGAATCTTTTGGAGGTAAAAGAGATTCTCCCGCGCCATCCTGTAAATATCGTCATCATGGGCGCGGGTCTTGAACTTAGAGACCGGCTCAGTATCGTTCAATATATCTTTGAGAACAGCGACACCATCACGGTCCATATGAAAGACCGGGCATCCGGTTCGCATGGTTTTGTCGGGTTTATCAACAATGTTTTGGATGGATTCTTGAAAGACCGATAATGCACGCGGAAAACTTCAGTTCTTGATAATTGCTGAACGTAGGTTAAAAAATCACAATGAACGTTGTACCAACGCCAGGTTCGCTTTCAGCGGTAATGGTTCCTCCCAGCGCTTCCACCTGGTTTTTCACCAGGAACAGTCCTACACCTTTTGCATCTTTGTGTTCATGGAACGTTTTGTGCAGACCGAAAAGTTTGTTTCCATGCCGTGCCATGTCAATACCCTGGCCATTATCTTGAACGCGGAGCACAATGGCATCCCTTTCTATTGAGGTCGAAGCGTGAATGTGCGGTTTACGATCGTAGGCCCTGTATTTGACAGCGTTGCTCAGAAGATTTTGCAAAATACTTTCGAGGTAAGCTTTGCTATAATAAAGTATCGGTGCCTCAGAGAAATCAAAAGTGATTTGAGCTTCACAATGTATTAGGTCACCTTCGAGTGATTGAACGACTTTGTCAAACATCTCTTTAAATCGCACTTCACTACGTTCAAGATTTACTTCTTTCTTCACCTTAATCGTTTCCATCAACTCGTCCATGGTCTCAGAAAGATTGCTCGCAACCTTCTGAAGTTTTTCAAAGATCTGTTGATAATCGGTCAGCGTACTTTTAGCGTCCAACAGGCTGATAAGTCCTTTGATATTGGCGACAGGGGAACGAAGGTTATGAGATATAACGTGGGCAAACTCATCCAGGTGCTTGTTTTGCTCCTGAAGGTTGAGTGTGAGGGACTCGAGATATTGCTTCGATCGTAACAACTCTTCGTCAGCCTTTTTACGCTCGGTAATATCCATCGCGATGGCGGCAAAGCCGATCAATTGATCGCGATCATCCCACAATCCGGTAACTGATAACAAAACAGGGAAGCGCTTTCCATCCTTACGGATGAAAATCCATTCGTGACGATCGGGCAATCGCTTTACCTTAGGGATAATCGTGAAAGCATCAAGGCTTGGTTCGATCTCGAATCCTACCTCAGCTGAAAGTTCACCGGCGCGTTGAATCAGCTGAAGATTATCAAAAAGCCCCAATGGAGTTCTTTTGGCAATCATTTCCTCTCCGGTATATCCTGTGAGTTTTTCTGCGGCACGATTGAAGCTCGTAATAACACCTTCGGTGTTTGTAGAGATGATAGCAAGTTCAGTCGTACTTATTATAGACTCCTGAAGTCTGTAAGCATCAGCAAGTGCATTAAGAAAAAGATCTCCCTGACTGAATTTTTTCTGCAATGGAATTTTCTCTACGATTTTCATTTGTGCGCAGGCATAAAGTTAGATTTTTTGAAGGAGCAGAAAAAAACAGTTAGCGAAAAAGTTGACCGCTCATTGAAATTCTCGTTGACGCATCGCTTCAAAAACAATAACAGCTGTCGCATTTGAAACATTCATTGAATCAATCTTTCCTCTCATCGGAATAACAATGCTTTTGGTTGCCTGTTTCTTCCATTCCTGCGTGATACCAGTCGATTCAGTTCCAAGTATTACTGCTGATGGAGATCTGTAATCAACTGTATGATAGGGAACAGATGCTTCAAGATCAGTAACCAGTACATTGATATTATTAACTTTTAACCATTGAATCGTGTCCTGAACTGAGGCACCAGCCGTGGCAACGGTAAAAATGCATCCAACACTCGAACGGATCACATTTGGATTGTAAAAATCAATCTTCGGATCACAGGCGATAACGGCATCAACATGCGCGGCGTCGGCAGTACGAAGAATGGCTCCAAGATTACCCGGCTTCTCAAGTCCTTCCAGTACAACAATGAACGGATTTGAAGAAAGTTTTAGTGTATCGAGTGAGTGATTCTTTTGAGTAGCAATCGCCACAACACCCTCAGTGCTATCGCGATATGATATCTTTTGGAATACGGACAGTTCAACGGGAATCAACAATTGTTCTTTGTTGACAATGGCCAGAATGTCGGACGAGGCTATTATCTCTGGACAGAAAAACACGCTAATGAAATTGTAACCAGCGTCTGCGGCAAGCGCGAATTCCCGTCTTCCTTCGACGACAAATACCTGCTGCGCCTGTCGCTCACGTTGCTTTTCGAGGGCGATTACGTTCTTGATCTTTGGATTATGGTGACTCGTTATAATGGGATGCATGGTCGCCGATAAGCTTCAAAGTTATCTAAATCTAAGTTTCTTCTAACTTTGAGGCGTTTAAACTTGCCATCGCCATTGATTTTGAAATTACTCCATCCATCGTCCTGGAAAGATTATGAGCTCATCGATTCCGGAAATTTTGAGAAGCTTGAGCGATTTGGGAAGTATACGCTGATCCGTCCCGAACCGCAGGCTTTATGGAGTAAATCATTGGATGATGAGCAATGGAAGTTGTTGGCACACGCCAAGTTTGTTCGCGAGCAGACCGACAAGTTCAGATTTACTGATGATATCAAAGGTGGGTGGTCGAAGCAACCCACGATGCCAGAGAGTTGGAATGTTCAATATCATCACAGCGCCTTTACACTTAATCTTAGACTGGCATTAACAGGGTTTGGTCACGTGGGTGTATTCCCCGAGCAGGGTTCCAACTGGAATTTCATTTACGAAACGATAAGCAGCTGGAACCTCCAAAAGCCGCGAATTTTAAATCTTTTTGCGTACACTGGAGCTGCCTCTGTGGTGGCCCGCGCAGCCGGCGCGGATGTCATACATTGTGATGCTTCACGACCGGGACTCAACTGGGCCAAGCAGAATATGGAATTAAACAACTTGGAGGATATTCGCTGGGTTTATGAAGATGCATTCAAATTTGTGCGCAGGGAGGTGAAGCGTGGTAACACTTACAACGGTATCATCATGGATCCGCCGCCCTATGGTCGCGGACCGGAAGGGGAGAAGTGGGCTTTACAAGAACAGCTTGAAGAACTGATTCACATGACGAGCACACTTTTAGAGAAAAAGCAGAGCTTTTTCATTCTAAGTATGTATGCGGTTGGCCTGTCAGCAATTGTTGGAGCGAATATCGCGCGAACCTATTTTGAAATGAAGGATTCAGAGGTCGGGGAGTTCTTCCTAAAGTCTAAGCAGGAAAAGGACCTTCCAATGGGCACTTTTCTGAGAATTAGGAATTAGAAATTTATGAATTATGCTTTGGTGCTCCGTCGGTGACATCGTGCTTAGTTCCATGTTGTACTGACTCTCTCCAATGAATAATCTTCCTATTTTTTAAAAACCATAATTTGAAGGCAAATCCGACCTGGTATTCATCCTAAGAATGTTGGGAAGAATCTTAAGTGGCATTGGAGTAGCACCAACTGAACTTCGACCGCCGATTCATAATTTCTGATGAATAGCAAAACAATCCATAAGTTTTAGTTGCCTTTTCAGCATAACCAACGCATTGCTATCGATTACTGCGAAAGCTCATTCTGGGTGGTAATACGCAGGTAAACTTCTCAAACGTTTCCACAATAGCCGATTAATTGTCTTATCTTTGCGGCTTAATTTGAAAATCAAAGGGTTCGAAGACGTTTATGGAAGTTAAGAAGATCAGAAACATTGCAATTATTGCACACGTTGACCACGGTAAAACAACACTGGTAGATAAATTATTGATGGCAGGCCATCTTTTTAAGGATCATGAGACTCCCGGCGAGCTTATCATGGATAGCAACGATCTGGAGCGCGAGCGGGGTATTACGATCCTTGCCAAGAACGTAGCCGTTCGTTACAAAGACTACAAAATCAACATTATAGATACTCCTGGTCACAGCGACTTTGGAGGAGAAGTAGAGCGTGTTTTGAACATGGCTGACGGATGTCTGCTGCTTGTGGATGCCTTTGAAGGCCCAATGCCCCAGACGCGTTTCGTATTGCAGAAGGCTTTGCAACTTGGCCTTAAGCCAATTCTGGTAATTAATAAGGTCGACAAGAAAAATTGTACGCCTGACGAAGTTCATGAGCAGGTATTTGAGTTGATGTTCTCGCTTGATGCAACGGAAGAACAATTGAACTTCCCGACTTTCTACGGATCCGCCAAGCAAGGTTGGATGAGCAAAGACTGGAGGACGCCGACAACTGATATCAGTACACTTATCGAGGGTGTGATTGAATTCATTCCTGAGCCAAAGGTTGATATTGGTCTCACGCAAATGATGATCACGTCGCTGGAATATTCTGCGTACATCGGTCGCGTTGCGATTGGTCGTGTACAACGAGGGTCAGTAAGACCGGGCCAAAACATTGTTTTGGTGAAACGCGATGGAAAAATCGTGAAGACCAAGATTAAGGAGGTTTACATTTTCGAAGGATTCGATAAGAAGAAGGTTGATGAAGTTAATGCAGGCGAAATCTGCGCATTGGTTGGATTGGAAGGGTTTGAAATCGGAGATACTGTTGCAGATCCTGAAAATCCACAACCGTTGAAGTCGATCGCAATCGATGAGCCAACGATGAGTATGCTCTTCACGATCAACAATTCTCCGTTTTATGCCAAAGAAGGAAAGTTTGTAACGTCGCGTCACATTCGTGAACGCCTCGAAAAAGAATTAGAAAAGAATTTGGCTTTGCGCATGGGAGACACAGGCTCTGCCGATAGTTTTATTGTTTATGGTAGAGGTGTTCTTCACTTGTCAGTGTTGATCGAGACAATGAGACGTGAGGGATACGAGCTTCAGATCGGACAGCCACAGGTAATATTCCGTGAGATTGACGGTGTCAGAAGCGAACCCATTGAAGAGTTGACTATTGATCTTCCTGAAGTGGTATCAGGCAAGGCTATCGAAACTGTTTCACAACGAAAAGGTGAGATGCTGAACATGGAGCCTAAGGGCGACCGGATGATTTTGAAGTTTTTGATTCCATCACGCGGCATCATGGGACTTAGAAATTATCTGTTGAACGTTACTGCAGGACAGGCAGTTGTAACACACAGATTCAAAGAATATCAACCGTACAAAGGTGAAATACCGGGCCGTATCAATGGTTCATTGATCGTGATGGAGCAAGGCGAAGCGATTGCGTACAGCTTGCACAACCTTCAGGACCGCGGTAAGTTTTTCATCAACCCGGGAGAGGCTGTTTACGAAGGACAGGTTATCGGAGAACACAGCAGAAACGGAGATCTTGTGATCAACGTAACAAAGACAAAGAAGCTGACAAACATGCGTGCCTCTGGTACAGATGAAAAGATGAAGATTGCGCCTCCGTTGAAACATACGCTGGAGGAAGCACTTGAATATATTCAGGGAGACGAATACGTGGAAGTTACACCACAATCTATACGCCTTCGTAAGATTTATCTTAATGAGAACGAGCGCAAGCGCAGCAGCAAGTAGTTCTAAAGTGTTTACTTCAAATGGATCCTCAGGTAATAACACGTACACGATGGATTTTCGTAATCATCATGTTGATGATCTCCGCCTCACCGTCTTTTGCTCAAAAGAACAACGGTAAGGCTGAAGCATCCATTGCCGACGCGGATACTCTTATGAACCACGAGGACTATGCCGGTGCTCTTGTGATCTACACCAAGGTTTTAGAAAAGTCCAAGCTTTCCAGCGATGCTGACTACGACGTTCTTTACAAGAGAGCTTATGCATACTATGGTCTCGGTAAGTTTGAAGAAGCGTTAACCGATATCAATAAGTTTATTGAGAAGAATCAGATGCCGCAGGGAAAAATGCTGAGGGCCTATATCAATCAGGAGCTGGGAGATAGTGGAGCACAGCTCAAGGATCTCAATGAATTTATTGCTGCTGATCCCGACAATCTTGAATTGATCCGATGGCGCGCATCAGTCCTTATGGAGACTGAGCGCTACACGGAAGCCAGGAAAGATATCAGAAAGCTTCTGATGATTGATAGAAATCCAGACATGAAAGGATATCTTGGGTTATCGTACTACTACGAAGACAAGCCCGACAGCGCCTTGATGGTTTTCGATGAAGTCATCGCCTCAAACCCCAAACATGTTCAATCGTATTTGTATGCAGCTTCATTAGGACTCGAGCAGGAGGCATATGATCTGGCACTACAGTACATCAACAAAGGTCTTGCAATCGATCCGTCAAACCATACATTAATGTTTTACAAAGGTATTGCCCTCGTGGAAGAGGAAAAGAAGGACGAAGGATGTCGTTGTCTCTCCAAAGCTTTCGCCGCTGGCGTCGATGATGCTGGGGATTATCTTAAGGGATATTGTTACGGCGTGGAGTGAAAACGGAACCTGCCCTGAGCGCCTCGCAAAGGAAGCGACAAGCCGCATGCTGTAAGCCGGTACGCCTGAGCTCCATTTTTATATTTTGTATGATGGGTAAGTTGTAAGTCTTCGGCTACTCAAACTAAAAAGACTTTCTTTGGCATCCGCCATGTTGTTTCCAATATTAAGAGCGCAGAACTTTGTATTGGTCAGGGCCGAGCTTGAGGCTTACCGCCCTTCTCACATATTCCTCCGATACTTTCCACCAACTTCAAACAGGGCATTTGTAATCTGTCCCAGTGAGCAGATTTTCGAAGCATCCATCAGCGTTTCGAAGATGTTCTGATTTTTTATGGCTGATTGCTGGACTGCCTTCAGGCTGATATTTGCTTTTTCACCCTGAAATTTGTGGAGGTTGTTCAGCATGGTAATCTGATATTGTTTTTCATCCTGCGTAGCGCGAATTACTTCTTTTGGAATGATTGTCGGAGATCCTTCAGAACTGAGAAAAGTATTGACACCGATGATCTCATACTTACCCGAGTGTTTCAGATTTTCATAATAGAGACTCTCTTCCTGAATCTTTCCGCGCTGATACATCGTCTCCATGGCGCCCAGTACGCCACCGCGTTCTGTCAGGCGATCAAATTCAAGTAACACAGCCTCTTCGACAAGATCCGTTAACGCTTCAATGATGAAAGAACCTTGCATCGGGTTTTCATTTTTAGCGAGGCCCAGTTCCTTATTGATGATCAGTTGAATTGCCATTGCGCGACGGACGGATCCTTCCGTGGGTGTAGTAATGGCTTCATCGTAGGCATTGGTGTGAAGCGAATTGCAGTTGTCATAGATCGCGTACAGTGCCTGCAATGTTGTACGGATATCATTGAAATCTATTTCCTGCGCATGAAGAGATCGTCCCGAAGTTTTAATGTGGTACTTCAGCATTTGCGCTCGTGCATTGCCACCGTATTTATTTTTTAATGCTTTCGCCCATATCCTTCTGGCTACACGCCCGATGACTGCATATTCAGGATCTATTCCATTGCTAAAAAAGAACGAAAGGTTTGGCGCAAACTCATCGATGTCCATTCCCCTGCTGAGGTAGTATTCTACATATGTAAACCCATTAGCCAGCGTAAATGCAAGCTGCGTGATTGGGTTAGCGCCAGCTTCTGCAATGTGATAACCTGAAATCGAAACCGAATAAAAATTACGAACCGCCTTGTCGATAAAATATTGCTGAACATCGCCCATTAGCCGGAGTGCAAATTCAGTCGAGAAGATGCATGTATTCTGTGCCTGATCTTCTTTCAGGATGTCAGCCTGCACGGTTCCACGAACTTGAGCGAGTGTATTTTTTTTAATCTGTTGATAGACATCCAATGGTAATACCAGATCACCGGTTACGCCAAGCAACATCAAACCCAGGCCTTCGTTGCCTTTTGGCAAAGAGCCCTGATAAGCAGGTTTTAAATTCTCCGTTCCTTTATACAACGCATCGATCTTTGCCTTCACTTCTTTTTCAAGACCATGCTTTCGAATGTAAATCTCGCATTGCTGATCAATCGCTGCATTCAAAAAGTAAGCAAGGATCATTGGCGCAGGGCCGTTGATGGTCATCGACACAGAAGTCTTGGCGTCTGACAAGTCAAAGCCGCTGTAAAGTTTTTTCGCGTCATCAAGACAACAAATGCTTACACCAGAGTTGCCGATCTTTCCATAGATGTCGGGGCGATGATCGGG
>JBDSKX010000074.1:0-43123 GCA_039916665.1 Chryseolinea sp.
ATTTCAAAAACGGATGAATCTTATGAAAACGCTATCATTTCTACAGTCTGGCATTAAGAAATTTGTTTTAGTTATCACACTAGGACTTTTGTCCACGTCCATTCACGCAAATGCCAATTCGAAAGAAGAACCACCATTTAAAGAACAGTCGATCCTTATTGCATTACTTCTGGACACGAGCAACAGTATGGACGGGTTGATCGATCAGGCAAAATCTCAACTCTGGAAAATTGTAAACGAATTGTCAAAAGCACAATGCGATGATTCAAGTCGCCCAAATATAAAAATTGCATTGTATGAATATGGCAATGATCGGCTTCTTTCATCAGAAGGTTACATCAGGCAGGTAAGTGGACTTACAGATGATCTGGATCTGGTGTCTGAAAGATTATTCGGATTGACGACGCGAGGCGGTAATGAATACTGTGGTTATGTGATCAAAACTTCACTCGCTCAATTGGATTGGACGACATCTGATGCAGACCTCAAAATGATTTTCATCGCTGGGAACGAACCGTTCACGCAAGGAACAGTTCCCTTTAAAGTTGCGTGCACAAGCGCACAGCAGAAAGGAATTGTTGTCAACACGATATACTGTGGAAATTATACTGAAGGTATCAATACCGAGTGGAAGAAAGGTGCAGATCTAACCGGCGGCACCTACATGAGTATCGATCAGGATGAAAGAACCGTTTATGTTGCGACGCCATTCGATGATCAACTCACGCATTTGAACATGCAACTCAATGAAACATATGTGTATTATGGAGCTTCAGGTGCTTCGAAGCAAAACCTACAGTCACGTCAGGATGCAAACGCACTGAAGTATGGAAAGTCAAATGAAGTGGAGCGTGCTATTTCTAAAAGTTCTCATGTTTACAAGAATTCTTCGTGGGATCTGGTTGATGCGTCAAAGGATAACGATAAAGTATTGGATGATGCAAAGACACAAGACCTGCCTAAAGAAATGAAGGGGATGAGCATTGAGCAACGGAAAGGCTACATTAAAGTTAAGGCAGGGCAACGCAAGAAAATCCAGGACGATATTCAGTTGCTCAGCGTTAAACGCCAGGAGTATATTGTTTCACAATCTAAAGGTGATGACAAGAAAATGCTGGATGTAGTAATGATAAAATCCATAAGAGATCAGGCCAAGGTGAAGAAATTGAACTGGAAATAGGTGGGGTGAATTAGGTGGTTTGTGTTTGGAGAGTTTCATTTGAAAAATGAACTCTTTCTTATAGTGGGAATAACTGAGAATCCCTTAGACGGGATTTTTCTTCAGCTGTAAGATGTCACCACCTCGGCGTGACGAGACAATCGAATGCTTCGATGCAATTACTATGTCACTCCATGGAGCGATGACTTGCTCAAACTTTGTAGGAGTAAATTCTTTCAGACACTAGATACGAATTTGTAGATACGAATAAGACTGGCCGATAAACTGAATTCAAAAAAAGCAAAGCCGATACTGTTTGCAAGGGCCTGCTCCAGGATGTACCGCCACCACTGAATCAAAAATAGTAGACGACACTCGGAGAGCAAAGTATGGATTTACCTCCAACTGCTCTCCGTATGTATTTTACTCTGGCTGTTCTCTGTGTTAATACAGTTCAAAAACTCCGTTTTATTTCACTTCATGATCTTCTTCAAATACGCCATATCGATCTTCATACTTTCGACAGGGGAAACTGCATACTCTTCCTGCTCAACAAAGAAATGTTTCATGCCAGACTTGTCTGCATTTTTTAGAATTGCAGGAATGTTCACGTTTCCTTTTCCAAACTCTGTGCTTTCTTTCTTTTTGGGATCCATGTCTTTTAAATGCCAAAGCGGAAATCTTCCTGGAAAGCGATTGAAGTAGTCGATTGGATCTTTACCGGCAGCAACGACCCATCCTAAGTCGAGTTCCATGTGCACATTCGAAGGATCTGTATTTTCCAACAGTACGTCATAAAGTACCTTCCCATTTTCAGCATCGAATTCGTAATCGTGGTTATGATAACCGAATTTGAGATTGCGCTTCTTGCAGGCCTCGCCCGTCTTTGAGAATGATTCCCCAACACTTTTATAGTTGGCGACAGTTTGTCCGGGTGTTGGCATCGTTGAGCAAATCAGATATTCTTGTCCGGTTTCTGAAGCTTCATCCAAAGTCTTTTCCCATTTGTCATCAATATGAATATGTCCGCTACGCAGTACTAGTCCGAGATCGCTGCAAATAGTTTTGATCTCCTTTGCTGACAAACCATAATAATTTCCTTTGTCGCTTCCGGCCGATTCAATTTCCTTGAAACCAAGAGAGGCAATTATTTTTAATGTTCCCTTTGCGTCAGCCATCATTTCTTTCCGCATCGTATAGAGTTGAATACCCACGCGTGAAGGTTTGAGGCCGCCGGCAAGTACGTTCCATGAGGGAATGGTAGTTGCTGCAGCGACAGCTGTACTACGAATGATAAAATCTCTCCTTGATATCATATTTTAAGAAATAAATGTGTAACAAATGAACTACGGTAGACTTTTAATTGAGCGCCGTAAGGGTTGTCAATTTACGTTTATTAAAGCGATGAATACAAATCGCGCCAGATCGATTTACAATTCGATCAAACTCTATATTCATTTTGACAAGCGGCAAAGGAGTTTTGAGAATTGAGTTTAAATTCAGAATCAGCCCCGCGACTCGCTAAGGTGTTTCAGTTCCAGAATGCCTTATAGGCTGACTGTTGGGATGCATTTCGATTAAGCCGGATAGAGCGTTCGGACAATGTAGTATGTGATGCTCGACCAGGATGCAATAGTGCAATTACCAGCGAAGCATCTGTACGAAAACCACGATGCAGTTCGTGCGGAACAATTTAGTACCAACGCTTACTGGAAAGACCGTAATGCCCAGGAATAACAAAGGCGTTGACGTGTTAAGTAAAAAATTGGGAGTGTTGTTCTTTGAGCCTCCGAACCCTGGCAACCTTTCCGCTATCTGCAATTATATCCGGCAATTTGTCCTTGAGAAAGGATTTTAATGCAAGCGCAGCTTCTTTCACTTTCAATAACGACGACTGCATGTTTCCTTTAAAGGAAGCGGGCAAGCCAGATTTAGAAATCACAAACGGAATGAGTAAACGGATTCGCAAAGGCAATCTGAAGCCAGAGCATCATTCATTGTTTTCGCTCCGAAGAATTGAATTTGATTCTATCGTCGCTGCGCGCGCGACGTGGCTCGATGAAAAAACGCTATTGATCAGCTGGCGATTCATTTCATAGTGCATAGCGATTGTCTGACTTGCACTTTCGATCAAAACCGGGTAAAAATACAACTCCGCTTTAGCGTGCGCCGACTTGAGAAAGGCGCGATGATCGAGCGGAGTTGATGGGCGCTTATTTAAATTAATTTTTTTTGAAAATTCGAGCCGAAATTGAGTGTTTTGATGACTTGCGAAGCAGTTGTCGCGTGGCGCTTTTTAGGGATGACAAGAAATGAGTCACAGACTTCTCAAATGGTTGCTATATATTTATATTAGCCAAAACCAAGGTCAGGCATACCAATTTTCAATCGTGAATGGAGCAATGAATCGTGCGGCATTATATCTCTTCGTGATCTTATCAATTAGTTGTGTCCTTTCATGCAAAGACAACAATGAGGTTGGTGCAAAACAGGAAGTCACTGCAATTAATCCTATGTCAGGTGGATATAATACGATAGTCACGATTAGAGGCTCAAATTTTCTTCCCAGCGTGAGTGACAACGCGGTAACATTTAACGGCGTCGCAGCAGTTGTTCGGTCCGTCACAGCGACTAGCATAACGGTATCAGTGCCTGTCAGAGCCGGATCCGGTGTTGTTGTTATAAATGGTGTTGATACGGGCATGAGTTTTACTTACTATCCCGATATTTTCGTTGTCGGCTATGAGGTTACAGGAACAGTCACGAGTGCAAAGATGTGGAAAAACGGAATGACAACTGTGTTGTCAAAGGCTGGTGAATTTGCTACTGCGAATGGCATCGCCTTTGACAGCGACAACATATACATAGCGGGTTACGCTTTGGAGGGAGGATATACTGTAGCAAGGTATTGGAAAAACAATGTCGACACACCTTTGCCGGGCAGCGAACTTTCATCCACTGTGAATAGCGTTTCCGTTGTAGGTAGTGATGTATATCTGGTCGGTTCACATGCAAAAACCGGAGCAATCAATATTGCAGATTATTGGAAAAACGAAACGCTCGTTGAGGTCGAGGATGACGGATTTCCAAGCTTTGCGAAAACACACACAATTGTTGGCGAAAATGTTTACCTGGGCGGCGGACAGTTTGTCGACGGAGCCAACGTAGCAACATACTGGAAAAACGGCAAAGCAAATCGGGTGTCTGAAATCCCTTCACTTATCAATGGCATCTTCGTTCAAGATGATGACGTCTACCTGGTAGGTTATGAGGCCCCTACACCCACAACCAAGTTTGCAACGTATTGGAAAAACGGGACTGCAGTACGTCTTACGTCGGGAACATATCAGGCGGAAGCGTCGGCGATAAAGGTTGTTGGAAACGATATTTATATTACGGGGTATGAACATAACGCCGCGCATTTTTTTGTAGCAAAATTTTGGAAGAATGGTGTTGAAACCGAGTTGGCAGATGGAACAAATTCTTCATACACGACGTCAATCGACGTGCTTGGAGGTGATGTTTATATTGCTGGCGCGGAGCATAACGGGATCAATGCCTCCGTTGCGAAGTACTGGAAGAACGGCATATCGTTTCCGATGACAAATGGCGGAAGAAACGCCTTTGCGTACGATATTATTCTGCGGTAACCTATATATGGACAGTATAGTCTTAAATATTAAGTCTTTAGTTGGGTTCTTAGTTGGGATAGTTAATAGTTTGTTTCTCGAAAGGTTCAGCGCACTCTTATTCAGACTAATACTCACGACTAAGGACTAGTATTACGATCTGAAAAATAAATTAAAGTAGAACGATGGCTGAACAAGCCATTTTTTCTTTTCAGGGTTCGCCAGAGAATCGATCAACACGCGATGAAGATTGTCATTTTTGTTGGCCTTATTCACGATTGTATTGAATAACCAGGTGTAACGACAAAGTCTCAGCATCGTGTTGCCTATCGCAAATTCCTTACCAACGCGCCGATAGATTTCCTCGTCATATTTTTTATTGAAGGCTGCGCTAAAATCTTCAGAGGCTATACATTTTCGAATATGTTCTGCTGCTACCCGCCCGCTGCGTATCGCATTGCCGATGCCTTCCCCAGAAAATGGATCTATGAGAGAAGCTGCATCTCCCGTCAGTAGAAATTTGTTACCTGATATTTTTCGTTTCGTCCAGCCAAGCGGCAATCCATGTCCTTTCGCCGTTTCTACGGGCCTTGCATTTTTGAAGCGCTCTGCCAACAGAGGATGGTTGTAAATTAGACTTTCGAACTTCTTCGATAAATTAACTTTTCTGTTCGCTACCTCGACCGACAACATTCCGATACCAATGTTAGCCTCTCCGTTGGGAAGCGGAAATATCCAAAGGTAGCCTGGAAGGATATCTTTAAAGAAATACAATTCTATGTAATTGCCCGGATTAAATCCAGTGATGCCTTTGTAATAACGACGTAATCCGGCACTGTGATGATATCTGTCAATTTTCGAACCATTGAATTTCTTACGAACGATCGAATGTGCGCCATCAGCTGCGATGATAATCTTCCCATTGAAAATTCCCTTCGATGTTACCGCAGTTACACCACTGGTTTGTGTGTGAACTTCCTTAACTTCTGTATCCTGGAATACTGTAACGTTTTTTTGCTTGATCGTAAATTGAACAAGCAAGTCGTCAAAATCAATCCGCTTGCAAATGAATCCGCTCCTTTGCTCATGGTTATGTGTGAATGGAATGTCGATATGTTTCCCATTTGGAGCAAAGATGCTTACACCCTTGGATGATATTTTGGTACTCATGCTGAAAAAATCCTTTTCCAGTTCGGGTGATAATTTGCCAAGTTGATTGATAACGTCGACGCTAAGGGCATCACCACAAGTCTTGTCACGCGGAAAGCTGGCTTTATCGAATACAGCAATTGACAGGGATGTTTTTCCCAACTCGATTGCTGCTGCGCAACCGGCCGGGCCAGCTCCGATGATCAATACATCAAAGTCAAATTTCATGTTGCCGGAAAGATAAGATAGTCGTTCAGATTAGCAGTACTGGGACTGACAAATTCCTTGCTCCATAGAGGAGCCGTGGTAAAAGGCAATGCGATTGGAGAATCGGGAATAAATTATCCGACCTTGGAATCGAATGTCCCAAATGACTCGTCCAGGGATTTTGGGGAAACGCGCCGTGTAGCAAATGATACTCAATTGCTGATTTTGCGGAACTTTCCATCCAACAGGTTATTAACGCCCCAGTGCTTCAAATGCGGATTTATGCAAAGCGAAGGAGACTGTTATTTATCGCGTACCGGAAAGTTCTTGGCAAGAAAGCTGAATATTTCATCAAAGTATTTGAGTGGTTCCATATGACCACCGTTGGTTGCGATATGCTCATAGTCATATTCAGAATTTATTTGTTTCAGTCTACTCAACCATCGATGTCACCACTATAAATTATGAAGAGAGTGAAGTCAAGAAGGCAATCGTGGAAGTATCCAAACAAGTGATTGCCTTAACACCTTACGAACGGATCAACACTGCCGAAGCTTTGTTTATATGTCCTATTTCATCAGTTGACATGATTATTACGGATGACGTCAAGCACGATGAAACGAAGAAGATATTCGCAGAGTCGGGAGTAATTGTGATTTGAGAGGAGATTTCGGTAGCGGCATAAGGTTCGCGCCAAGCCTGTCTGAACTTTTAGAGTTCATTGTGCTAAGAGTTGCGCCAGTGTGAAGTGGACTTCTTCTGCTCTCAGTAACCGAGTTGTGATTGCGCCAGGTCTGCTTTATCTTAGAACTACACATCCAACATTTAAACTTCGTTCATGAAAAATAGCAATAACACCAATAGTCGCCGGGGCTTTTTAAAAGAAGCTATTCTAGCGGCCGGTATTCTTCCGTTTTCGCTTGACTCTGATTCTGCCGAACAAGGTATTTCTAAAAAGAAAATCGTGGTTGTCGGTGGTCATCCCGACGACCCGGAAAGTGGATGTGGAGGAACATTGGCGAAATATTCGAAGGCAGGTCACGACATCACGATCATATACTTGACGACAGGAGAAGCAGGTATAACGGGGAAGACACACGCAGAGGCGGCAAGCATCAGGAAAGCGGAAGCCGTCAATGCATGTAAAATATTAAATGCAAAACCGGTATTCGCCGGACAGATTGACGGAGACACGATTGTGAACTCTGAATGGCTAAAGAAAATGCGTGAGCTCATCGCCCTTGAGAAGCCAGATATAGTCTTTACGCATTGGCCGATTGATTCTCATAAGGATCATCAGGCAGCATCGTTTTTGACAATCCAGGCCTGGATACATAGTTTGAAGTCATTTCAGTTGTATTTTTTCGAAGTAATGACGGGTGATCAATCTGCTGGGTTTACGCCTACCGACTACGTTGAAATTGAAGCAACGCAGGAGCTGAAACGGAAAGCTGTATTCTGCCATGTGAGTCAGGACCCAGATGGTATATACACAGCGTCGCACGGCGCGATGGAAAATTTTCGTGGGAGGGAGATCAATGCAAAGGCGGCGGAGGGGTTCGTAAGGGTGACAGGTAAAAGGAGTTCTGGAATCATTTAATTTGAACCAAACTGTATTAAAGCATTATAGATATTGAGATAAGATCGGAGGGATATGGCTCTGCAGTATTCAGTTCCATCGTTCGGGATTACGAACACTATTTTCGCATGCGGGCAAACTCGAAATCGAAATTGTATAAACTTTAAAGTAATCTGGGGCGCTTATTGAAAAAGGAGTAGGGGCGTTATCGGCGCACGAGGAGCCTGCTCTCTGATAGACTCTGATTCGTCATAAAGTTGTGATGCCTTGCATGATTTCACATGATGACTAAATCCGTCCGCGCTGAATTCAACAAATCTGCAGCAATGAACGCACATCCATTGGCCTCTTCTACCCAGGGTCATATGGTCTTCCGTGGGGATAAAAATGAAGTTCGTATTCATGGGTCTTTCGATTAATTCTGGTTCAAGATTCGAACTTTCGAATATCCATGCCCGCGCAAAGCGTCACAGTTTTGACTTAGGTAAGGTTTTTCGCGTTTTGAAAGTTTCTCTGGCGACGATCGGCTCAGGTGGTTACGGAGGCTTTACTTCCCCATGTTCTGATATATGATAGGATTAGGCATTTTGCTAAGGACTTAGCGCTTACCAATCAGTCAAGATCCACAAGCAAAGCACGAAGTTCCCTCGGGGACGCCATGTTGGTAGCCAGACGAACGAGGTTATAACCGCGCGCGCAATATTCCCAAAGAAGCAGTTCCTGATCATGCGCGCACTCGGCCGATCTGAATTAAAAGCGATTCGACCATCTCACCGTGCACAAATGTGAATGATTAATTCAACTGTCAACTATAAGAGCAGAATATCGATGTTAACGAAGATTTGTGCATGTGGCGCTTGACAGCGTATAATCCTAATTTCAATTGCAGTCGCGCCACCGGTTTTGTTTGCATCACGCTTACCCTAGGTATGCCAAGACGTATCGTCCTAACATGTGTCGGTCCTTTAGGCCGAATTGTGTCACGTAATGTACTGATTCAAATTATTGATGGTATACTTAGATTTTAAGAATTCGCTATTGGCAGCGCGCAATTATGGAGTAAAGACATCGGACTTCGACCAGAACTACGCAGTAATTAAACAGTGTTGTTATATAAATCGCGTATGAGAGAGAAACGTGGGCGATGTCGCTTCTTGATATAATATAATAGTTTTCCCCGTGCTTGCTAGTACGTTGAACAATGGGAAGTCCAACACCGGTGCCTTCAAAATCACTGCTGGTATGCAGACGTTAAAACACTCCAAACAAAAACTTGTTGACATATTGTAGGTCAAGACTTCCCATTGTCGGTTGACATTAATGTTTGAAAGCGACTTGCTTGTAGAACTCCGATTTGCATTTTGAGTTTATTAAAAAAGAGAAAATTCTATCTAAATAATTCCCAACTTCATGTATGAATAAGATCGATCTGACAAAAAAAATCGCAATAGTAACCGGCGCGGGACAGGGAATCGGCCTCTCCATTGTAAAGCGTTTTCTCGAATCAGGTGCCAGTGTTAGTCTATGGGATAGGGATAAAGAACTTTTGGTAAAAACATCGGATGGGCTGGATGCAAATGAACGTGTTCACTATGCCGTAGTTGACATTTCAATACCGGACTCTGTGTGCGCAGGAATTGATTCAACAATGAACGCATTTGGCCGTGTTGATATACTTGTCAACAATGCAGCCGTCGTTGGTCCGAATGCAAATTTGTGGGATTATCCTATCGATGCCTGGCATGATGTCATCAATGTGGGTCTGACTGGAACATTTCTCGTGTCCAGAGCTGTACTTCCCATCATGATCAAACAAAACTATGGACGTGTGGTTAACATTGCGTCAGTTGCAGGCAAGGAAGGCAATCCTACTGCTTCTGCATATAGCGCTGCAAAGGCCGGTGTGATCGCGATGACAAAGTCGCTGGGAAAGGAGACTGCCAGATACAACATTGCCGTAAACTGTGTAACACCAGCCATTGCGCAGACAACTCTGGCGATGTCGCAACCAAAAGAAATGATTGATTATATGTTGGCAAAGATACCACGAGGAAGATTTCTTCAACTCGATGAAGCAGCCTCTGCCGTTGCATGGATTGTGTCGGAGGAAAACTCATTTACAACGGGAGCGGTATTCGATTTAAGTGGCGGAAGAGCCACCTATTAATCTTCGTTCAATCAAGGTATTTAAATTATTCCAACCGTTCATATGTTTTGATATATATGCTTTTTTTTGGCCAGGAATGGAAAGTATTTATCTCAAGAGCTCGCGACCGTGCAATATGCTTAACAGCTTCAGGTTTGAATGAGGATTATGAAACACGACCTGGAGATCCCTGTTCTAGATCTGTCGAATTGACACGTAAACGTTTTTAATGCATGATTCCTGCGTGTGGAGGTCCGTTGCGCCATACCTTGCCGATTTCTCGAAAATTCATCTATTTTCGAACAGACTTTAGACAGCAGTTTCCGGCAACTCCTTGGAAGTCAAAAATCAGGAGGGTCTAAATTATTTATGAAAAGACTTGTCGTAGTAATCGATGATGACCCGGAAGATCTTGCACTCATGAAGGAGGCAATTGCCACCGTGGATGCTTCCGTAAACTATGTTGGATATAGCGACCCCGTTGATGCCATACAGACTTTGCTGGAAGAAAAGACCAATGTTCCGCAATATATCTTTATTGATTTGAATATGCCGAAGCTAATGGGTGATACATGCTTGAAGATATTGAGGGAAGCTGATCATTTGCAACACGTTGTTATTGCTATGATCTCGACATCGATGACAACCAGTGATTCGCAGGCGTTAAAAAACGCTGGCGCAAGTTTCACTTATGCAAAGCCCAATAAGATGGACGGGTATTATACCATCCTGAATAGTATCTTTTCGAACAAATAACGTTTGGCTTTTTATTTGCGCTTTACGCCCACACTTTTTTCCTGCTCTTGTTCAACAAGCGTCCAGCTCTTTTCAATTTCTTCAACCAGCTTTCTGACGATTTCATCCAGTCCATCGTACCAGTCAACGTGCGGGCTCCACTGACTACAACCAAGGGGAGGGGCAAAGCATTGGGTGTCTTTCCATATCTTTCCACAACTCGGACATCTGCCCGCAGTTGCAAATGTATTCCATTGGTGCCCGCAGGAACACTTCCACTTGTCATCCGGTCCCGGTTTCCACTCACATTTTGGACACCGCACTGTTACATCACTCATAGACGCTTCTTTTTACGAAGCTAAGATAGAGTAAATGATTCACATGCATAATGATTTTCCGCTTGAGGATTCAGCACTTATTGAGGCATTCCATTTCTGGAGAATGCTGTTTCAAGCGCTTTGATGATCAGGTCGCACTCGCCTTTTGTGATTACCAGCGAAGGTCTCAAAGTTAGTACGTTGCCTTCAATTACTTTGAAAGCAATTCCTTGTTTAAGACAATCATACATAATACGTTCGGCGTACTCCACTGCGCGGACTTTAGTTACAGGATCCATTACCAGATCGATACCAAGGTGAAGGCCTTTGCCAGCCACATTCCCAATCACGGGAAAGCGTTCCTTCAATAAATTTAGTTGCTCGAATAAATAGTTACCGAGTGATTCCGAATTAAATACGAGCTTATTTTGTTCGATGTAATTCAAAGCCGCCAGCCCTGCCGTGGCACAGAGGGGATTTTTCTCATGCGTAAAATGTCCGATGGAACGATGCTGAAGGACATTGAATTTCTCTTTTGTAACAATACCCGCGAACGGGAGCAATCCTCCGCCCAAGGACTTCCCGAGAACAAGAACGTCCGGAGTAACGTAGTGCTCACACGCAAACCATTTTCCGGTTCTACCCAAGCCTTCAATTATTTCATCGAAGATGAGGACGATATTGTTTGCATCACAGATCTCTCTGATCTGTTGCCAGTAATATTTCGAAGGCACCACCGGACTGGCTGAGATGGGCTCGGCAATTATTGCTGCAATGTCAGGATTTCGCGCAAGTATGATTTTCAGTTGCCGAAGATAATGGTCATCAATTTCTTCATGATTGTTAAGACTCCACGGATTCCGATAATAGTTGGGAAATTCAATATGAAACGCACCGGGAACCATTGGCCCTATTCCAGCGGAAAAGTGTTCTTCTCCACCAACGCTCGATGCCTGAAATCCATTTCCGTGATATGAATCCCAATAAGAAATGGTCTTCCATTTTCCGGTGATGTGCTTGGCCAGTGATAGCGCCATCTCAATAGCTTCGGATCCGCCTGGACAGAAAAGTACGCGCGTGAGTTCGGGTGGTGTAAGCGTGACAAGTTTTTTAGCAAGTTCGATCGCAGGAATGTTTGTGTATCGTCTTGGCGTAAATGCCAAACCCTTTTGAAGTTGAACAATAACAGCTTCGACCACTTGTGGGTTTGAAAAGCCCGCATTATGAACACCGTTTCCGTGAAGATCGATGTAGCGATTGCCGTCCATGTCCTCAAGCCACGCGCCATCAGTTTTCACCAGCACATTCATGACAGGTGTGGAAAGTGCCTGATGTAAAAAATACTTTGCGTCCTCCTCGATCCATTCTTGAGTCTGTTCGCCCAGTTGGCTTACGAAGTCTGATCGAAGACTTCCTGTATTGATATCACCTTGTTCTCTCGAGATCTTTTGATCGTTGGTGGACATAGTTTCGTGAGTTGACCTTGCGAAGGTAGCATGGAGTGGAAATGACAAATGTTTTTAAAAGAATTTATTTTATGCATTTCCCGGATATGAACTGGATTAACCCTTTGTTACTTGTAGGCGGTAAATTCCGTGAAGAAAAAAAATACTTTTGCCACTCGAACTGCCGTTCTCACCGAAGAGGCAACCGTGCTCGATCCCTTTAGTTGTAGGCGAATCATCTTTATTGGTTGTCCAGATATAGGTTACAAAATCATGTGAGCAGGGGACATGATGATATCTATCGGTAAATAAGCCTGGACCGCTCGTCGACGAAGAAATAAATCCACGAATCCTGCAAAGCAACTGCCGATCTCCTAAATTGGGATTTACAATAAACACCGATTAAGATTATGAGCGAAATAAGAAAAGAAGACGTCAACCAAGAAGTGTTTGACCTTTATGATGACTATGCGCACAGCCGCATTGATAGACGTGAGTTCGCGCAGAAGTTATCGACCTATGCCGTAGGAGGCGTCACCGTAGCAGCGCTGATGAGTTTTCTTATGCCCGATTACAAAGGAGGACTTCAGCTTAAGCCCAACGATCCAAGATTGAAGTCAGATTATATTAATTTCCCATCTCCAAAAGGTGGTGGCACAATCAAGGCTTTGGTTTCAAAACCTGTCGATGCAAAAGGCAAACTCGGTGCCATTGTGGTTGTCCATGAAAACCGCGGTCTTAATCCGCATATTGAAGACGTTGCGAGGAGAGCAGCACTAGCTGGTTTCCTATCTATTGCACCGGACGCGTTGACGCCTCTCGGTGGATATCCAGGTGATGACGACAAAGGCCGTGAACTGCAAAGCAAGCGTGACAGGAATGAGATGCTGGAAGATTTTATCGCATCGTATGATTTTATAAAAACCAACAAGGATTGCAATGGTAGGGTTGGAGCTGTAGGTTTTTGCTTCGGTGGATGGATTGTCAACATGATGGCAGTACGAATTCCCGATCTCGCCGCAGCGGTTCCCTTTTACGGAGGGCAGCCTGCAGCGGAAGATGTTCCAAAGATCAAGGCGCCGTTGCTTTTGCAATACGCGGGACTCGATACACGTGTCAATGAAGGATGGCCAGCATATGAAGCCGCCTTAAAAGAGAATAAAAAAGAGTACAAGGCATATATCTACCCGGAGGTGAATCATGGATTCAATAATGACACGACGCCGCGATATGATAAGACGGCTGCAGATCTCGCCTGGTCGCGAACAATTGAGTTCTTCAAAGAAAAATTGAAATAGCACGCTTGTGATCAAAGTATGTGATGCCGTTGAATAGGTCCATGGGCATGCTTGACCAACAAAAGCATGAATTAAATTTAATTCGTACTTACTTAGACAACATCCGGCATAACGATACCTTGGCGGTTGTCGTCAATTCTTTTTGAATCCATGTTCAACGCGATGTCGGATGTGAGCAATCACCCCCTTTCAGAATAAATCTGACGATTAATATTCAGATGTGGCGTGTTCGTGGGGAAAATACGGTCCGCTAACTGTAGCCGGTTACAATGCTTCACGAGAAATGATAGATATAACGTGAGAACACCTGAATCAGAACTCATACATAGGTAATTTCTGGTCTCCTTCTTCTCAAGACTAATGCGCATATCCTTACCGTTGGAACCCAGGTTATCTATGGAACGAGTGAATTTTGAGTATGGGAATTCTGACAATTTCAGTTGCGCGCTGATTTTGAACTCGCTTAAAAAATCCGTCATAAAAAATCCATTGAGTCTACAATACTTGTTACATTGTGCGCGATGACACAACTTTTTTCACCTTTAACAATCCGGAATGCAACATTCAAAAACAGAATTGTGGTTTCTTCGATGTGCATGTATTCTTCCACTGATGGGTTTGCAAACGATTGGCATTTGGTTCACCTCGGCAGCCGTGCCGTCGGCGGAGCGGCACTGATTATTCAAGAGGCAACTGCGGTATCGGCTGAGGGCCGTATTAGTCCGGGTGATCTTGGGATCTGGAAAGATGAACATGTTGGGAAACTTCAGCAGATCGTATCGTTTATTCATGATCAAAACGCACTCGCGGGAATTCAACTCGCGCACGCGGGAAGAAAAGCAAGTTGCAAAGTTTCATGGGAGGGCGGCGCACAAATTCCTTCTATTGCACCCGGTGGGTGGACTTCTGTGGCGCCATCCGATATACCTTTTGCAAAAGGTACAGAAGCACCGGTCGCCTTAGACGAAGCCGGTATCGAAAAAATAAGGTGTGATTTTCGACTAGCGACGAAGCGCGCTGCGCGAGTAGGTTACGACGTCATAGAAATTCACGCAGCACATGGATACCTGCTTCATGAATTCTATTCACCCTTAAGTAATAAACGAAGTGATCGCTATGGTGGTTCTTTTGATAATCGTGTTCGATTGTTACTTGAGGTTGTGCAGACAGTAAGATTGGAGTGGGGTGATGAGAAGGCGCTATTTGTTCGTATATCTTCAACGGAGTGGACAGACGGCGGATGGACGATTGAAGATTCCGTGAAACTATCTCAATTGTTAAAAGAGTTTGGTGTTGATCTGGTGGATGCGTCTTCTGGCGGCAACGTTCAGGGCGCGATTATTCCGACTGCCCCGGGATACCAGGTAAATTTTGCGGAGGCGATCAGAAAAGGAACGGGAATAAAAACTGGTGCCGTAGGTTTGATTACTTCGGCAGAACAGGCGGAAGAGGTTTTGTCGAACGACAATGCTGATCTAATTTTTTTGGCGCGAGAATTACTTCGTGATCCATATTTCCCGCTTCATGCCGCAAAAAAATTACAGCATGACGTTGTCTGGCCAGTTCAATATGACCGTGCAAAATTGAAATAATCATTTCCCCCGATTCACTAATCTCAGACGCCTGATTTACTACTACCGTCTTTGACTTTTTTAAACAATGGATCGATGGTCATCCATGCTAAGGCTGGAAAAAAAACCATGGGCACTGCTAGTCCTGGGAATAATTCCGGGAACTGTATAGTGAGTGGGAGCGTAATGGAAATTGGGATAATAACGCAGGCAAATGAACCCATGCTATAAACAAAATTGAATACAACAGCACCTGTGTTTTTAAAAAAAGAAACCAGAAGGTGGTAAAGTAGACCAGCAAACAACGAGACAAAAATATTGATTGCTGTGATGCTGATTGGATTCACAATCGCAGAATAGTCCACTTGTGTGGCAAAGAAATATATCTGATCATAAATATTGGCCGCGAGGGCGGCCAATATTCCTGCTACAAGTGACTGTATAAAAATCGTTCGCTTCACACTTACTTCGTGACCGGAACGGTAAGCATTACCTTAATCGTTGGTGACATTTTTTCGTGTTTGCCATCATCAAGACCGAAGTCTTTGCGATTAACATCAAAAGTTGATGCGAAAGTATTGTTGCCGAACGTGAAAGGCATGGTGATCTCTTTTTTAATGCCATGCATGTCCAGTGTTCCTTTTGCTTCATAACCCGACGCAGTTTTCGTAATCGCAGAAGATGCAAATGCGATGGTAGGATATTTTTCGACATCGAACCAGCCAGCACCTTTCGCGTGTGTATTCTTCATGCCATTGCCAGTGTTAATCGTGGCGGGATCAATAGTCATGTCAAATTTTGAGGCCGCGAGATTTTTTTCGTCAAACACGATGTTTCCTTTCAAGCCAGTGAATTCGCCGGCGGGATCTCCAGCATCAAATTTAACGGAATAGCCTTCAGCTACCGTCCACGTCTGCGATTGGATAAACGTGAAAGCAGAGGCAAGCATGAGTGCCACTGTGGCGACTAAGTAGGATTGTTTTTTCATCGGGATTGTTATTTGAGTTTATGAGTTCTAAAGTACAAAAATGGAGTATATGGAAATATTTGGGGGTTACAAATTTAAGAACCTGTCGTGATTCCATTCTCATCTATAATACGGGAAATGTAGTGAGTTTAGATACCCCTCCTTTTAATAATTAGATCGATCAGGGAGAATATTCGACAGAATGGTCGAATAGTCAACTCCCTTATCGATGTCGATGTTTTTGATAATGGACTATTTAAATATTCTACTAATGTTTCTTGCCGCGGCGCCTTTTTGCGCTGTATCTAAAATAGTGATTGCTGTTAAGTCTTTCACTTTCGCTGTGCTTGGCTTGCAGTGCTTGAACGCGCAGCGTCCGGACGGTGAGAGAGTAGCCTTTCCGGTTTCGCCAAGAGAAGTATTTGAAGGAAATCGCATGGCACTTGAATAAACTGCTTTTCGTGCTAAATTGGCGGCCAGATAAGAATGTCAATCATTCCAATGCACCATCGAACCATCACCTGGAAGTCTCAACTATCGGCAATTGTGTTCGCTGCAGCACTTACTTCCTGTAGACAACCAGATCAATCGCCGAAGCTGCTCCCCCTCGAAGGTACCTGGGAACTTCTTTCCGAAATAATAATTGAAAAAGGCGACACGACCTTTACACCTGCTGCTACAACGCAACGGATGATTAAGATCATTAACAAAACACATTTCTCATTCTTAAGACATAACCTAAATGCATCCGGTGATTCAACTTTAGCATTTATAGCTGGTGGTGGTACGTACAGTCTTACTGGTAATATCTACAAGGAGCATCTTGAATTTTTCGGAAACAGAGAATGGGAAAATCATGACTTTAGTTTTGTGGTAGAGATCAGGGATGACACATTAATTCAAAAAGGTCAGGAGAAAATTGAAGGCACCGACATTGACCGGCTTATCGTTGAAAAGTATCGTCGCGTAGAAAAATAGCATGAATGAATACCGCCGAAGTAAAGTCATCACCCGATCCGATCGTGTATCCGATTTTGTTTACGATTAGTTTTACACATTTCGTCAATGATCTGGTGCAATCCACGATACCTTCTTTGTACCCGATCCTAAAAGGAGAGTTTAGACTTTCTTTCGCGCAGATTGGAATTATTACACTGGTGTTTCAGCTTACAGCCTCATTGCTCCAGCCCTTTGTTGGATTTTATACCGATCGAAGACCCAATCCAAAATCATTGGCGATTGGCATGACGCTTTCTTTAACAGGACTCTTGTTGCTGGCATTCGCACACGAATATTATATTCTACTTATATCTGTAGGTTTTATCGGAATGGGGTCGTCGGTATTTCATCCTGAAGCTTCGCGTGTGGCGCAATTAGCTTCTGGGGGACAAAAAGGTTTGGCACAATCAATCTTTCAGGTGGGTGGCAATGCAGGCAGCGCCGTCGGACCCCTATTGGTTGCGTTGATAGTCCTTCCACTTGGCCAAGGTTATGTAAGCTTGTTTGCATTGATTGCGTTTGTTGGCATTTTGTTGTTGTTGCGTGTAGGTAACTGGTATGGCGAACAAATGACCTTGAAAAAGGTTGGTGTCAGGAACGTTAAAGGACTCGATGCCCAAGATCTGCCGAAAAGGAAAGTAATCTTTTCAGTCGTGATACTCTTGCTATTGGTATTTTCAAAGTACATCTATCTAGCTTCGATGACGAACTATTTCACGTTCTTCCTGATCGAAAAATTTCAAGTGTCGGTAAAAGATTCTCAGTTATACTTGTTTGCTTTCCTGGCCGCGGTAGCAGTGGGTACCATTTTAGGAGGAAGATTTGGAGACCGCTATGGAAGAAAAAAAATCATCTGGATATCAATTCTCGGCGCTGCGCCCTTCACATTGGTGCTGCCCTATTTGCCACTAGCCTGGACCATCGTATTCGCAGTGATCATCGGTCTTATTATTGCATCGGCATTTTCGGCGATCCTGGTTTATGCCACCGATCTTATGCCCGGTAAGGTTGGATTGGTCGCCGGTTTATTCTTTGGATTTTCATTTGGGATGGGAGGAATTGGATCCGCTGTTTTAGGAGCATTGGCCGATAAGTCGAGCATTGAGCACGTTTTCAGGATATGTGCGTTCCTTCCACTCATGGGCGTGATCACGGGGATGTTGCCAAATACCAAATTTCATAAGAAGTGGCAATACTGTCTCTGAACAAAGATAATCAGCGTGTTATAACCTGTTCGGCGTTCACATCCGCGCGCAAATATGAAGGGTATTAACGGTTATTGATGAGATCGGGCAACATATTAAATCAGTGATTATTGCAACTCGGTCATCGAATTGTGTAATGCGTACAAAGCGGGTTATTCCTAATTTGACTGCAAATATTATATATTGTGAGAAATCACTCAAGTAACCGCACAGGTTTCAATAACAACCATAAAAAGGAATGTGTTTTTCTGCTAATGCAAGTTTTGCGGCCAGTGCTATCGTCGCAGTGGGTGGCATTGTTTCACTAAAAAAGGTCGAAACAAGAAAGCAGATCATGTTTGCAAGCATCCCACTCATATTTGCTATCCAACAATTGATGGAAGCTTTCGTCTGGTTGTCGTTGACGCATCCCGAGTCAAGCCATTGGCATAGATTACCGGAAGCAAGCTTTTTGTTTGTTGCGCAGGTGATATGGCCACTGTGGGTGCCGCTATCCATTCTTTGCATCGAAAAGGATCCAAAACGGAGAATGGCTTTAAAAATACTGGTGGGCATCAGTATCGTGGTTGCGCCCCTACAGGCATACAGATTGATTTTCCTTCCCTTTGACGCTGAGATCACACCAAAACATATTCATTATTCGCTCGACTTCTCGTTTCGATATTTCGCCTTGGCGCTTAATGTATTTTACTTTCTGACGACTATCGGTCCGCCGTTTTTTTCAAAGGTTAAAGGAATGCTCACGCTTGGTCTACTAAACATCACTTCATTCCTGATCACGGTTATATTGTTTGAAAAAAATGTTATTTCTGTCTGGTGTTTTTTCGCAGCATTGATTAGTTGGCAGGTAGTTATGATCATCAAAGACCAGAATGTTCATACTGAATTTAAGACTCATGCTATGGAATGATCTAATGATATTGCTTCGGTTGTTGGATTAAAATTCAACTCTTATTCTGTTTAAATATAAAGTTAGTACACTAAATAATTTTATTTTGACATCAAAACAAATAACGTTCCCACGCACAAGGCTTGACTTTTCGTCAACCCTTAATAAAAGAGTGGCAGAATATTTTAAGGTGGCGGGTGTTAGCAGACATGGAAATGCCGAAATGGTTTTAAAGACTGTCTTCATGTTGTCGCTGTATATCCTACCTTATTTGGTCATCATTTCCGGATTAGTTACTTCTCCAATAATTTTGCTTTCGATGGCCGTACTCATGAGTTTCGGGCTTTGCGGTATTGGACTTGCTGTTATGCACGATGCGAACCACGGGGCTTATTCAGGAACAGAATGGGTAAATAAGTTGCTAGGTTATTCGTTGAACCTGATTGGAGCGACCTCTTTCAACTGGAAGATACAGCACAATGTCCTCCATCATACTTTTACCAATGTGCATGAAGAAGATGAAGACATCATTTCCCGTGGTGTATTTCGCCTTACCCCCTACAACGATTGGAAATCCTTTCATCGATTTCAACACATTTATGCGTGGTTTTTATATGGTTTAATGACGATGTCGTGGATGGTTGTAAAGGATTTTTTAAGGATAGTTAAGTACCATAGAAATGGTCTGGCAAAAAAGCAAAAGGCAAATATGGTGACGGAATGGATAATACTTTTGATAACGAAATCATTTTACCTCACCTATATGTTTATTCTTCCAGTGATGTTAACGGATCTTGCATGGTGGCAAATACTGATCGGAATAGCAGTCATGCACTACATTGCGGGATTTATACTTGCAATAATATTTCAACCAGCTCATATTATATCAGGCGCCGAGTTTCCTTTACCTGATAAAAATAATATGTTAGAGAATAACTGGAATATCCACCAGCTGGTGACTACGACAAACTTTGGCGATAGGAGTAAATTGTTTTCGTGGTGCATTGGAGGATTGAATTTTCAGATAGAGCATCATTTGTTTCCCAACGTTTGCCACGTGCATTACCACAAAATAGCAGGCATAGTTAAAGAGACGGCACTTGAGTACGACTTGCCATACAAAGACTCACTCTCTTTCTTCGCCGCACTGAAGGGTCATGCGCAATTATTAAAATCGTTGGGTCGTAATCCATTACCAGCAACCGGAGTCTGAAGGCGGCACTCATTAATTTTGTTCAAAATTTGCTCTGACTGTCCCATTCGTTGTAGACTTCACTGCTCTGAGTGTGATTTTCAATATTGTGCCCTGAGGGCGCAGTATTGAATGATATACTTCATCACCATTCCAGAAACGTTGTCGAATCCATTGATTCTTAGCATCGTAATATCCTTCTTCTACGACCAGTAGTTCGGCGTTCGAGAAGCCAGATCCGTAAGAGGGTCTGAACCGAAACTTTGCATCAAATCCAATCAATAGAAATTCGTTTGAATCTAATTGCGCGACCAACGCCCGGCCTGTTTGCCGGGTTCTGTCTTTGTAGCGCGGAAAGCCATATTCGAACAAGGCATCATATCCATCAAAATGAACGAGTTGTTCTACCAAACCTTGCTCTTCACCTACAGCCTTCAGTTTGCCTCTGTTTTGCAGGTCGAGTATTCGGTAGGATGCTTTGGATAGCAATGCGTAGTTAGCAGAGATGTCATTAAATCGTTCATCGAGTACATCAAACGTGCGCTTGTCGTTAGGATCTGCATGAAAAGGATCTACACCATACACTGCGACACCCTTGGCGTTGTGATTTCCGATAGCGTAAAAATGAAAGCGAGCGTAAGCGATCCCATTACTGGTCTCCGGAATAATCAGGAGATTGTCTTTTCTTTTATACAGCTCACATGATTCATTGAAGACATTGGGATTTCCAGAATACAGATCGGGTGCGAGAAAGGCGAGATCAGGAGCACCGACCTTCCAGAGATCGAGCATATTTGACGTTGGTCCACCGCTTGGATATTCCCCGGGTCTTTGAAACGCATTCTCGCGTGTCCATGCGTTTGCGTACATGGGAAGATCGTGAATTGCTTTTCCGGCCTTCGCGACGGCGTTAATGTAAGTGGAGACGTACCAGGCATTGAATGCCTCCGGCGCATCTTTGCCAAAGACCTGCGTCCAGGTGCCGCCGGATTTTTTCAATCCAGTGGCAAGCGCTTCAGGAATATTTCCATCAAACAATATATTTGCAGGCGGTGAATAATCACGATCCGTTCCTAAAGATCCGGCTTCATTCTGCACCTGTATCATAATAACGGTCTGCCCATAGGGGTCGAGTGATTTCACGTGCTTCATCACTTCAGTGAATGCGCGTTTATCGGCCTCGCGGTTAACAGTGCTTGATGCTGAGAGGATGAGCAGTTCTTCGCCATGTCCATTCAGCATCCTTGGGTATTTATCCGGATTCTTTAAAACCCAGTCGGGCGCATAACTCGAGCTTCCGTTTTTCCAGGACGCAAACCATAAGAGAACGAGTTTAAGATTTTCACGATGGGCATTTTTGAATAAGTCATCGAGCTCTTTGAAGTTATACTTTCCGGATTCGGGTTCAATATTTTGCCAATAGATCGGAAACTCAAGTGTATTGGCATGTAGCGTTCTGAGTTCCGTCCAAAATTGATCCGTAATGTACGGCCAGCCACTGCTGTTCCAGAGTTGTGCACCAAGCATGAGGAATGGCTTTCCGTCAACAATGATGTTATGGCTACCGTTGCCCGAAACAACCTTTGGAAGCGCCGAAGATTTTTGTGCAATGACTCGCGTCATTAATAATAGGCTGAAGAATAAGATGATTGAAAGTCTCATGATGCCATGCTGAGGATTAATCTTTTACCTCGCTGGCTAAAATAGACCTAATTTCAAAGACGATGATTGTCGCAGCGAAAAACTTTGCCTACTTATTCGTTCTTAGTATAAAATGATTTTACGGTCTTAACTTTTCCGGCATCATTCAGTTCGACCAAATCTGCCGACATCACTCCCTTTGAGTCTTTGTATAAGAGAATAAAATCGTGTACGCCTGCAAGGAAGTCGACCAATTCCAGATTGTTTACAGCGCCGGATGAAAATGCCTTTACAAAATGATCCTTGAGTTTATCTTTTCCGTTAATCCTGCCTTCCGCAAGCTGCCAGCGATCGACAACAAACGGTGAACAGAGTTCCACATCATCTGCGTAATGATCCATAATTTTGCCCAGGTCTCTTGTGTTCCATGACTCTATCCAAAGTGTTGCGCGGGTTTTAAGATCGTTCTGGTCCATTTTGATGATGGTTTTGGTGAAACAATGACGTGTGTGGAACTGGTGAACTTAAACTCTGTCAAATTGAGTGCCACGTCGCAGGATAATGGGTGGAAGATGCCGTGATCTCCCGGACTATATGCGACGGCAGGCTGCACTGATTTATTCTCACGGTCATCGATTGAAGTAATTTAGCTGGAGTAAGTTTGTATTGATGATTCTTGGTAAGAAGGAAAAGAAAACGCTCTTATAAACTTTCAGCTGAATTCGGAACTAAAAAAATTCTTGTCCAAAAAATGAAGAACGTTTTAGCTGTAATGCAAGACCATTTTAAATTCAGCTGTGTGCCCGGATGTGTAGACCGGACAGCAATAATTATTTTTCACTAATAATCGCTTTCAGCGAATTTGTTTTTGTATTCCAACGGGTTGTAATGCGTGATCGCCTTAAACTGCCTGTTGAAATTCGACAACGTCTGAAACCCACTGTCGTAACAGATCTCTGAAACGCTCATCTTTTTTTCGATCAGTAATTTACACGCGTGTCCGATCCTTATTTCGCTGAGGAAATCGGAAAAAGTTTTGTTGCCGTGAGTTTTAAAATATCGGCTGAAAGAAGTAGTAGTCATATTCGCGATTGCAGCCACATCATTGAGCATGACTTTCTCTTTAAAGTTCTGCATAACGTAGGCGTGAACTTTATTCATTCGTTCGGTATCTGAATCTTTCAAAGAGTTAGTATATCCTGCACTTGAAAGAAGGTTATACTCAGATGTATTGGCCAGAACATTCAGCAGATTCAAAAGTGTGATCATCCCGTCGAAGTCTTTCAAGTGGAGTAATTCAACCATCATGCGCTCTGCCTTTTCCGCCGTTTTACCTGCGATCTCCATACCACGCCGTGCCTTGACAAACAACTGACGGATTTTATACACTTCATTTTTTTTAATGAAGTCATCACCCAGGAAATGTTCATGAAAGTATATGACGATGCCTTCTGTGGAATATTCTTTGGTGTTTTCAAGAAATTCGTGATCGCTTCTCCATACATGTGGTAGATCAGGCCCTGTGAATACGAGATCGCCTTTTTTAAACGGACTAACATGATCACCAATGAATCTGGTACCCGTTCCTTGCAGCACGACAAACAATTGGAATTCAGAATGAAAGTGCCAATTAGGATCGAAGTAGGGGTCTTTGAGAAGTTTAATCTCGAAAGCATGGTCGGGTGAAATCGGTGATTTTTGAACGGCTGCCTTCATTGATTAAACTGATTTGAATAGGGTTTTGGAGTTCTCACTGACGCTCCATTTGCCAGTGATTGCCACTTTTTCATCAAAATGATGGTAAAATACAGTCAATTGTTGATAAAATTCAGGAATCGATTGCATTAAATTCATTTGATCTTTCCTATCTCAAAACCTTTTAGATACCATGAGACTTGTATTCGGATTTGTATCCATTGTAATATCGAGTGTACTGCTTTACGCGTGTAGTAAGGGCGTTGGCTCTTATGATCCCTCTGCACCGCGGAAGATTGAAATCCTTTTTCTTGGACATAATAGCGAGCATCATAACTCGGCCAAGTATATGCCGATGCTCGCAGCAGTTCTCGCCAAAGAGGGTATCAATTTCACCTATAACGATGACCCCGCGGTACTGAATAAAGAAACGCTTGCAAAGTATGACGGACTCATGATCTACGCGAATCATGAGCAGATCAAGCCCGAACAGGAGGCAGCGTTGCTCGATTTTGTTACAAGTGGCAAAGGCTTCTTACCCATTCATTGCGCAAGTTTCTGTTTCCAGAATTCTCCGGAGTATGTCAAGCTGGTAGGCGGACAGTTTCTCAAACACGATACCGCGATCTTCACGGCAAGCATTATCAACAAAGAACATCCGGTCACAAAATCTCTTTCAGAGTTTTCTACCTGGGATGAGACCTACGTACATGATAAGCTAACTGATGACAGAACCGTTCTGATGGAACGTGTTGAAGGTGATCACCACGAGCCGTGGACTTGGGTGAAAGAGCATGGAAAGGGCAGAGTATTTTATACGGCATATGGTCATGATGAAAGAACCTGGGGTAATCCGGGTTTTCACGAATTAATGAAGCAAGGAATTTTGTGGGCAGTTGGTGATCAAATGAAAACGCAGTGGGAAGCATTCAGGAAATCAATGCCCGTATTGGTTTACAAAAGTGATCCTAACATTCCGAATTATGAACAACGAGTTCCTTTACCAAAATATCAGGACCCGCTTTCTCCGGAGGAATCAAAAAAATATATCCAGATTCCAGTAGGATTTGATCTTGAATTATTTGCATCAGAACCCGACATTATCAATCCCATAGCCATGGACTGGGACGAGAAAGGGCGGTTATGGGTGATTGAAACCGTAGATTATCCAAACAATGTGTTGGACGATAGAAGTGCCGGAGATGACCGAATCAAAATATGTGAAGACACCAATGGCGATGGTAAAGCAGATAAGTTCACCATCTTCGCAGATAAACTTAATATCCCAACAAGCCTCGTATTTTCTAACGGCGGCATCATCGTCTCGCAGGCTCCGAATTTTCTCTTTCTAAAAGATACGAATGGTGATGATAAGGCCGACGTCAAGAAAATAATCTCCGAAGGCTGGGGTACATTTGATACGCACGCAGGACCTTCAAGTTTGAAGTACGGATTTGACAATCAGATCTGGGGTGTTGTTGGATACTCCGGTTTTACCGGAACAATGGCAGGGCAGAATATGAAATTTGATCAATGCGTTTATCATTTTAAACCTGACCTGTCAAGTTTTGAATTGGTGGCGCGTACGACAAACAATACTTGGGGACTAGGGTTTACTGAGAACAATGACGTGTTTGCATCAACGGCTAACAACACGCATAGTGTATTCGTTGGAATTCCGTCCAAGGGAATTCAGGGTATTGAAGGTGTGCCGATCGGTGGCAGTTCGAAAATTGATGGCCATTATGCGATGCATCCCATCACAGAACAAGTCAGACAAGTAGATGTTTTCGGAGGATTCACTGCAGCAGCAGGGCACAATTTTTATACGGCAAGGGCCTTCCCGAACGAATACCTTAACATGGCTTTTGTTTCCGAACCAACGGGACACCTGGTGCACGTCGCGCGAATTGAAAAGAAAGGCGCTGGGTTCATCGAAAAAGATGGTTGGAATTTGTTCGCAGGTGCGGATGAATGGGTTGCGCCCGTGGACGCTAAGGTAGGTCCTGATGGCGCAGTATGGGTACTGGACTGGTATAACTTTATTATTCAGCACAACCCCACGCCTACTGCTGAAAGGGGTGGATACAAGGCTGTGACGGGAAAAGGGAATGCATACGAGAATCCACTGAGAGATAAGTCGCACGGAAGAATCTGGCGAGTTGTAAGTCGAGACGCGAAGTCGTATGATCCCGTGACGCTTGATAAGAAAAATGAGGGCAAACTGATTGATGCATTTTCAAATGACAATCTGTTCTGGCGGCTTACCGCCCAGCGTCTCCTTGTCGAGCGCGGAAACATTGATGTCTTGCCTACGCTGTATGATATTGTGAAAGGCGACAACGACCACGCGGCTATCCATGCACTCTGGACTATCGATGGACTGAGCGCATTGATGAAAGATGATAAAGCTGAAGATGTTGTGAAGGGTGCACTAAAGCATAAATCCCCCGCAGTCAGAAAAGCCGCGATACAAATTCTATCAAAGGGACATTTATCAGAACAGTTAGTGAGGGAATCAAACATTCTGAATGATTCAGATGCGGGTGTGAGACTTGCAGCCATTAACGCGCTCATTGAGATATCTCCGTCGGATGCGATGGGTAGTGTATTGTATAAACTCAGTACTGACGACAGTGTTAAAAATGATACCTGGTTATCACAGGCTGTTTATGTAAGCGCGAACCATCACAAAGAGGGATTTATAAAGGCCTTTAAGACTGCAAACGCAGACTACAAAGGCAAATCAGAAATTCATCGTGAAGCACCGGTAACAAGTGATGCTTCGTGGAAAACCATGGAGCTTCCTTCATCATTTGAGAAAGCAGGTCTCAAGATAGACGGGTTGGTCTGGTTTCGAAGGTCAATCACCATTCCGCTGAAACCCGGCGTTGAGAATGTGTTGCTATCACTCGGGCCGATCAACGACAAGGGTGAGATTTGGCTTAATGGGAATTTCGTTGGCGTTTCAGATCTTTCGCAGGGAGCGCGAACCTTCAAGATTCCGGTTTCGTCAATAAAGAACGGTGCAAATGTTATCGCCGTCAGGGTGGAAGACCGTGGTGGTTGGGGCGGCATCTATGGTGACCCTGAAGAACTGTTCATCCAGGTCGGTACGTCCAAAGTATCACTTGCCGGAACCTGGAAGTACGAGATCGAAAAAGAATATAATGTTGGTGGCGATAATTTGTTTGAGGGGTCATCTATCGGGGAAGTATTCGTAGAGACATATTCCGGTGATGGCAAAAAACTTGAACCTATTGCTTCTGATGAAAATGCAACCATCATTAAGATAAGCGTGGTTAAAAATGCGATGAAGTTTGATAAAAAGATGTTTGAAGTTGAAGCAGGAACTTCCATACAGGTCGTATTTGAGAATCCTGATTTTATGCAACACAATCTTGTGATTGCCATTCCTGGTTCGTTGCAGGTAGTGGGTAAAGCTGCCGACAAACTTGCTGCTGATCCGAAAGGGGCAGATCAGGGATACCTTCCGAAGATACCGGAAGTGTTGTTTGCTACAAAGCTTGTTAATCCTCAACAAACTGCAAAGCTCAATTTTATGGCCCCTGATAAACCCGGTGACTATCCTTTTGTGTGCACATTCCCGGGGCATTGGTCGGCCATGAATGGTGTGATGAAAGTGGTAAAAAGGAAACCCGCCTAGCCTGTCAGTTGTATTAAATAATTTCACTGAATCATGAACGTAAAGTTTGGCGTAAGCACATGGCTCTGGACTTCACCATTTACGACGGAATCGATAAGCCTGTTTCCAAAAATACGGGCGATGGGCTTTGACGCTGTAGAAATCGCTGTTGAATATCCGGAGAGAATAGAGGCATTAGCAATCAGACAAGCACTGAAAGACTGTGAATTAAAAGCTATTGTTTGTGGCGCATTCGGACCCGGCCGTGACCTGACGCATGAGGATATTGAGGTGCATCGTTCCACTTTAAATTACATCGAGAAATGCTTCGAACTTTGTAACGCCTGGGATGCTGGTTTTTTCGCTGGTCCAATGTACTCGGCTGTTGGCAAGGCACGGATGGTTTCGCCGGAACAGCGAAAGATTGAGTGGGAGAGAGCAGTGAAGAATCTTTATAAAGTTTGTGAAACAGCAAGGCGGCACGGGCTTTTGATTGCACTTGAACCATTGAACCGGTTTGAGTCCGATCTGGTGAACACCGCTGAAGATGTTATGCGACTGGTCAACGACATTAATCATCCGGCAGCAAAGGTGTTGCTCGACGGGTTTCATATGTCTATCGAGGAAAAAGATATTGAGAAAGCGATCGTATCTGTCGGCGAAAAATTGATTCATGTTCAGGTTTCAGAAAATCATCGCGGTATACCAGGCACGGGACAAACTACATGGTCATCTTTTAAAAAAGGATTGCAGAATATAAATTATCAAGGCGTTGTATCAATTGAAAGTTTCACACCGGAAAATAAGGAACTTGCCGGTGCAGTATGTATTTGGAAGAATCTTGCTGCAAACCAGGATATCTTTGCAACGGAAGGAATTGAATTTTTGAGAGAGCTTTTAACGAATTGAATCATGAGCAAAAAAGTTATTAATGTGGCTATTGTTGGATTGGGATTCGGTGCCGAATTCATTCCTATTTACAAAAAGCATCCCAATGCAAATCTGATCGCGATCTGCCAGCGTAACGAGTCGAAGTTGACTGAGATCGGAGACGCGTTTGGCATTGAAAAGCGATTCACTTCTTACGACGAGCTTCTCAAGGATCCTTCAATCGACGCGGTACACATTAATACTCCGATTCCGGATCATGGTATTCAATCAATCAAAGCACTCAAGGCGGGAAAGCATGTAGCGTGTACGGTGCCAATGGCAACCACTGTTGAGGAATGTAAAGAGATTGTAGAACTTGCGACTAGCAGGAACGTTACTTACATGATGATGGAAACTGTTGTTTATGCAAGAGAGTTCTTGTTTATGAAGGAGCTATACGACAAAGGTGAATTGGGTAAAGTACAGTTTATAAAGGCAAGTCATCAGCAGGATATGGATGGTTGGCCTAATTACTGGCCTGGACTTCCACCAATGTTTTATGCAACGCATTGTGTTGGCCCGGCGCTTGGTCTTCTTCGAAGCGAGGCTGAGTACGTATCGTGTTTTGGTTCTGGGACGATCCGTGAAGAGTTGATTCCATTTTATAATTCGCCCTTTGCAGTGGAGACTACTCACATCAAATTCAGAAATTCTGATCTTACTGCATTAGTTTATCGCTCTCTGTTCGACGTGGCCCGGCAATACCGAGAGAGCTTTGAAGTGTATGGATCGAAAAAATCTGTCGAGTGGCCGTTGATCGAAGGACAGCCACTGGTGGTGCATACCGCAAAAAGGCCTGAGTCTGAAATTCCCCAAGAGGTTGAATGTCCGGACTACGCCAAACTTTTGCCGGAACCTATCCAAAAATTTACAACTAAAGGTGTTTACGATGCAGATGAGCATCAACATCTTTCATTTACGCAAGGAGCAGGTCATGGTGGGTCACATCCTCATCTTGTCCATGAGTTTTTAAATGCTCTGGTTGAAAAACGTGAGCCATACCCGAATGCTGCGCAGTCTGCGAATATCACGTGCGTTGGTATACTCGCACATGAGTCAGCAAAGGCGGGCGGCAAAATCTATAATTTGCCAGAGTTTACTTTTACGAAAACGTAGGCAAGCAAAACAAATCATATTTTTCATCATCCGTTCGGTTTCCGTTGTTCAATCGTTGGCCGTTTATTTTTGATGAAATTTCTTCATCCTTCAGTTGACTTTACAATGTAAGTTTGGTAACCAACCTTCAATCCGATTGGAATCTTACGACCATTTGATTACTCTTAATCAGAATCATATTGATGACCTGCACACGTCAACAATGTAGTCTACCGCCAATGGTTCAGGAAGTTATAGAAGTCAGGCACTAAACGCAGATGAACTTATCGCCAGAACAAGGGTTCGCGATTATCAAAGTGTTAAGTCGACGCATATGGTTCAAATCATCAGAATAAAAGGCCCTAAATTACTGGCGGAAGCGAGATCGATCTGGTGTTTGATCGCTGCGGCGTCGGGTCGACCTACAAGGATAGGCGATAATATCAGGCAAGTTTTTATTGCTGAGTTACTTCTGATGGATTGCCAGTGTCAATTCTCGCGATTCAGGTTTGAATCATATTGATAGTGACTCTTAAAGCGAACGAGTCCTTGTCTTAGGTTTCTGACCTACTATCTGCCGGTTGTAAGCAAGCGCCATGAGTGTCCAATGAGCAATCTCCTTGCTTTGTTTAATACCTTTGAATGCAACACGGACAAATCCAACGTATTGCCGACCTCTCATAACTACTGTCTTGCATCTCGGATGCCTTATTGCTTCTTCATGTAATGCAGGAGCGATGCGAAACATCATTCTATCATCGCCCACCGTGACACACATTTTGTCGGCGACCATGAAAGCCAATCCACCAAACATCTTCTTCTCTCTCACCTTCGGGACATCAGTCAACAACCGTCTGACTTCAATTGCCAAGGTTTCAGTGTAGGGCATTTTCTTGATTACTTGGTGTTGGACTGGAAAGTCATGGTATCGAAGAAAATTGTCAACGCGGCCAGTTTGCCGTTTTTAACTTTCCATATTTCAGCGACGTTGCCATTAATTTTGGTGCCATTGGGAAATTTGAAGTCATAATTTCCAATTACGCAGGCTTCGTCGCCGTCAATGATCATATTCTTTACGCGCATAGTTTCGAACACTCGAGAGAATCTTTCGATAACTTTGTAATAGTTCGTTTTACCTACAATGGGTTCAGCTTTCGTAAGATCGCCTCCAATAAATTTAAAGTCCTCGGAAATGACGTCGCCCCATCCGTTCTTTTTGGCAAACCCTTCATAATAGGTTTCCAGAAGTTCTCTAAATGCTGTATTTTCCATTTCAAACTGGTTTATGTTAAAAGGATGTTGCAAATTGCAAGTACAAAATATGATAAGTTGTTGTAAAATGCAAGTACTTTAAACCATGCTCAACATTGAACAAATAAGATCGGATTGCCCCATCAGTTGCTCTTTGGATGTTTTCGGAGATAAATGGTCGTTGCTCGTCATTCGGGATATCATGCTACGTGGTAAGTCTTCGTACAGCGAATTTCTGGAATCAGAAGAGCGCATAGCGACAAATATTCTTGTAAGCAGGCTCACGTTACTTGAACACCAGGAGATTTTAACTAAGGAAATCTCGCCGAAGAATAAATCGAAATTTATCTACAGTTTGACTGAAAAAGGAATTGACCTCCTCCCAATTATTATTGAGATGATGGATTGGGGCGCAAGGTATAATGACAATTGCCCGCGAAAAGAATTGGGTAAAAGAATTAGAAAAGATAAGGCGCGCGCGATTAAAGAAGTTGACAAGCAGCTCCGGACAGCATTAAAGCAGAAGCAGCGGCAAAAACGGAAGCAGCGGCAAAAATAATTAGGGCGCCGTTCTTTAGTCAATGCATTATTTTGGTCCGTAACGCAGGTAGCCGCTAAAACGCCGACTAGCCTAAGGTGAACGTTATAAGCCGGATAATCCAATCAATAAAAACGGCTATAACAATCTTAGATTTCACTACAGTTGCCGGTTCGTGAACACAGACGTTTTTGAAGAAGTTAATTCAAAAACAAAAGCTAAAGTCTATGAAAATAGTAATAGTAACACGTTCGTTAGGACAAATCCGTAAGCCACTGACCAAGGAGTTCGTTGAAAAGTTTACGGGAAGATTAACATGGGAGATTTTGCGAAAGAATTTGGCTGTTATCTTCAACCAAAGATCATAAGCAGGATAAAGAATATTGTTCAGATATTGGGGAACGATGAAATACGGACAACAGCAATATGATTTTGACGAAGGCACAATCTTCTTTATTTCACCCGGTCAGGTATTCAGCTTAGAGGTTGACAAAGAATCTTGAAAGAAAAGATCGGAGCGATTCTACTTGTGCATCCCGATTTCTGGTGGAACACGCCTTTGGCGAAAACTATCAAGGAATACGAATACTTTGATTATTCGGCGAACGAATCACTATTTCTTTCCGATAAGGAAGAAGCAGTCATCGTTGCTATGATGCAAAACATTAAACACGAAATAGCATACGAACCCGAGTTTAAACATTCGTAATCGTTCAACAAATTATTCAAAAGTAAGACCAGTCTCTCCGCTTGATTTCTCGCAATTGTTTAACTAATCCCATGACAAATATTCGGTATGAGGTTTTAAATGAAACTACCCACAACACCACGATTTTTTTTAAATTTGTTGAACCTCACAACCTTCCTCCACGTTTTAGTGTCTATAGGTGCAACCTAGTGTTCTGAGGTGGCGTAGATAAGAAGTGATTTGATAAAAAGTTTACCAGGAATTTGATTTGAATTCATTGATTTTGACCAAAGAAATTCAGCTTTGGCAAATGGCACTTGTCCGACGGACAATGCGGGTGGTAACTATTTGTTCAAAATTTATTAATGTACCATGCTATGGTAAATCTTCGCAGAAATTTTCGTTTTAGTACTGTTGGTTCTGTTGCGCTTGTTGCCCTGTTGCTCACGGGATGTGACCTGAATGATGACGGCTCTTCACAGCCTATTCCACTTTCTTACGTAACACTTTTCAACGCCGTTCCCAACGCGCCTAAGTTGGATGTTATTGTTGACAACAGGCAGATAAACTCATGGCCGTTTGAGTTTGGGGATAACACCGGATATCTTAACTTCTATACCGGTAGCCGTGAAATTAAATTCACACCTGATGGTGCAAATAATGTTGTGGCCGATACAACGGTAACGCTAGTTGATGGCAATGTCTACTCTATGTTTGTCGTCGATGAAATTGCGAAAGCTGGGATATTAATTACCAACGACAGCACGGCTGGTCCAGGTGATGGAAAAACTAAAATCAGACTGGTAAATCTGTCGCCCGATTCTTCTCCGGTTACTCTGAAAATCAAAGACGATGCTAACAATCTGGTATCAGATCAGGGATTTAAAAGCGCTTCTGCCTTTGTGGAATTGGATCCAAAGAACTACAACTTTGATATTACTTCGGCCGGGGGAGAACCAATTCACCTGACAAGTGTCGACCTTCCTGTAGGAACAGCCCATACAATCGTTGTTCGGGGATATAAGTCGCCACCTGCGGGTAATACAAATTTGGTCAGTGCATCCATCGTTCGCAACTGAAGATGTGTAGAGAATCATAGGCCCGGATTCGCAATACGCGGAGCCGGGCCTTTCTTTGTGCCTTTTTCGAATTAAGCATAGTAAGCCTTTCAGGTCGATTATTATCCAATAATCCCGAGTTAATACCAGATGAAAATTAATTTCATGTGGATCTCAATTCTGCCATCGCAGGAGCGACAGAAATGTTACATTCGTTCACGAATAGGAAATGACACGCATGCGTTCGAGCTGCATGAGCCTTAGTGAATTTTAAACCAAATTGTTTTATGAAACTACAAATCAAAACCAGTATGATGCTTCTGATGCTTTTATGCATGTCGATCTCTTCGACGCTATTGGCACAAGGCAAAGAAAGCCCTGCTGAAACAGCCACTGGAAAGGTAAATGGCGCGACCATTACGATCAAGTACAGCAGTCCGTCCGTTAAGGGAAGAAAAATATGGGGAGATCTTGTTCCCTATGATAAGGTGTGGCGTACAGGTGCAAATGAAGCCACAATATTTGAGACCGATAAAGCAATTAAAGTAGAAGGCAAAAGTTTACCAGCAGGTAAGTATAGCCTCTATGCTATTCCTGGCGACAAAGAATGGACTATGATCTTTAATAAGGAAACAGGTCAGTGGGGTATCAAGAGAACAGGTGAAACTACCCGTGACGCAGCGAAAGACGCGCTAACCGTGAAGGTCAAGCCTACAAAATCTGCCTCAATGCATGAGAAATTGATTTATGTTGTAACCGCCAAAGGGTTTTCATTGCAGTGGGAAAACTTGACTGTTGATACAAAAATAGAGTAGTAGCGAATGTGTTCATAGTATATAAAAAAAGCCCCATCACCGGGGCTTTTTTCGTGCTTAGTCCTTGAATGACCTTTTGATTTCGAAAACTGGCTGTCCCTTAATCTTACTTAAATTAGAGGACGACTGCTTCGTTACTTGTTAGCTCGCTCATAATCAATGTTCGGTCTTCTTCAAAAAAAATAATGGACAAGTCTTCACGTTCTGGATTGGCGACAGAAACAAGATATGTGTTGTCATTCTCTAGACTGACGTCTAAAGATCGACTGCGCAAATTCATAATTCAAAATTAAACTGCGGCTTCCCGATTGTATTTTCCTCTGTATTCCAACGGGGACATTCCCGTAATTTTTCTAAAAACTTCTCGAAACGACTTTACATCCGAATACCCCACCTCATACATCACTTCATTAATTGTTTTGCGGCTTGATTCAAGCGCTTTCTTTGCTGATTCAATTTTTACTCTTTGTGAATACTCAACAGGGGTATTGCCTGTAGCCTTAATAAATCTTCTATCAAAATTTCGTCGTCCTACGGCAAACCTTGAAGATAAATGATCGATAGAAATCTTTTCATGAAGTTCACTTTCGATATATGCCTGCGCTTTTATCACCATTTCATCGCCGTGCATTTTCTGTCCGGCGAAAATGGTGAACGCTGACTGACTATTGCGGTCCATTTCAATCTGAAATATTTTTGAACAGTAAATCGCGGTTTGTCGGTCATAATATTTCTCAACTAAATAGATCATCAGATTAAGAAAAGAGTATGCGCCGCCATTTGTATAGATACCGTTTTCATCGGTGATCAATTGATCGGTCTGTAAATTTACATTCGGAAACATGTTTCTGAATTTGTCGGCGTGATTCCAG
Organism: Chryseolinea sp.; assembly: GCA_039916665.1. Classification (GTDB taxonomy): domain Bacteria; phylum Bacteroidota; class Bacteroidia; order Cytophagales; family Cyclobacteriaceae; genus Chryseolinea. Next base: position 34,717 of record JBDSKX010000074.1, read on the forward strand.
TGTGTAGAACAGTTTTTCCCATCAAGCAGACCAGACGAAGCAAGCATAAAAGCGCCGGAACACATGCTGGCGACTTCAGCGCCACCCTTGTATTGCTTCTTGATCCAGCTAACCAACAATTCATTTACCTTCTGTGAATTTTTATAATCCCAAACCATAGAGGGGATAATAACTAGATTGGTTTTGGCTATCGCTGAAATATGATTTTGCGGCTTAACGGAGAATAATCCATCATATATTTCTGTTTTGCTGGAGATGCCAGCCAATTCAACTGTAAACAATTCCTTTTTTCCGGCCTTCTTCCAATACTCATTTGCGCGCATTAATATCTCCAATGCGCCAACGATACATGCTATCGAACTCAGGTTGGTCTGTCCCTCCGGGAAAATTATCGTAACGTGTTTCATATGTTTTTTTATTCAAGGTAGAAAATTATGGCTGTCTAAATCAACCCACCAGAATGTCTATCTGACACCCTTCCGAATCCCTTTTAAGACAGTAGTTTTGTGCCATACAAAAGCGGGCTTGTCCCAACCAAACATTAAACAAGAATGAAAAGGCTGGGAAATAAAGTTGCTATTATTTGCGGAGATGGCGCGGTAGGCGGTTCCATTGCAAAGAGGTTTGCCCACAACGGAGCAAGGATATTTCTGACCGGTCGGACTTCATCAAAGCTTGAGACAATAGCGAAGGAGGTTTCGTCGGCAGGAGGAATAATTGAGACAACACTGCTTGATGCGCTTGACGAGGAGGAAGTTGAGAAGCACATGATGGATACGTTTGCAAAAGTAGGTAAGGTTGATATTTCATTTAACGCAATCGGCATTCCTCAAACGGGTATTCACGGTGTTTCGCTTACGGAGCTTACCCTCGAAAGTTTTTCCCGACCGATTACTATCTATACGGGCACACTTTGTGACCGCCAATGTCGCCGCTCGCCGTATGGTGAAACAGGGCCATGGCGTAATGGTTATACATACGCCGAATGCAAGTCGGATAAGTCCTCCATTCGTCGGTGGAATGGTTTCGGCCTGGGCAGCGATCGAGGCGCTGTTCCGCTCATTGTCAGTTGAATGCGGAGTATATGGTGTCCGGGCAGTTTGTCTGCTAACGACCGGGATACCGGAAACGCCGCTTATTGATGAAGTCTTGAGTATTCATGGCAAAGCACGAGGTATAACCTCTGAACAATTTCATGCATCTATGGAGAGCATGAAGCACAGGCAACGGCTAACGCCTTTGGGTGATTTAGCAAATGCAGCAGTCTTCGTTGCGTCTGATGAAGGTAGTGCAATCACTGGAAGCATTCTTCACCTGACGGCCGGTATGATCATTGATTAATCAACATAAGGCCACCTTTAAACAGTGTGTAATCGTGTAATAAGATTTAAACTAATTCAATAAAATGGAAACATCAGATTTAAATTTAACGCTTATGGTAGATAAATCACCAAAGGAGGTGTTCGATTCCATCAACAATGTCCGCGGATGGTGGTCTCAGCATTTCTCCGGTACTTCACAGAAATTAAATGACGAATTTGAAGTTCGTTTCGCAGATGTGCATTATTCGAAACATAGATTAATAAATGTTATTGAGGACAAAAAAATTGTGTGGCTTACTACGGATAGTCAGTTGAATTTTCTTCAAGACAAGAGTGAGTGGACGGGTACAAAAATTGTTTTTGAAATCTCCAAAAAAGATTACAAAACCGAGATTCGGTTCACCCATTTGGGATTAGTTCCTGAAATTGAATGTTTTCGTGACTGTACCAAAGGATGGAATTACTATCTGAAGGAAAGCTTGTTTCCTTTTATCAATACAGGCATGGGGAATCCTAATGTTGTTACTAACCACGATCAATAATTCATAAAAAGGAAACCTCTATGAACAATCAAAATTTCACTGCTATGCTTTTGGTTGACCAGTCACCAAAAGAAGTATTCAACGCTGTTACCAATGTCTGCGGATGGTGGTCTGAAGAAATTGAAGGAGAAACAGGGAAACTGAATGATGAATTCAGTTATCAATATCGTGACATTCACTCGTGTAAAGTAAAATTAACAGAGGTCATCCCCGACGAGAAAGTCGTCTGGCATATTCTTGACAATTATTTCAACTTCACAAAGGACAAGCGGGAATGGAAGGATACTAAAGTTCTTTTTGAAATTTCGAAGAAGGGCAATAAGACTCAACTTCAATTTACGCATGATGGTTTAGTTCCAGATTATGAATGCTATGAAGCATGCTCTGCCGGTTGGACTCAATATGTAAAGCACAGTCTTCTGAGTTTGATCACCACTGGGAAGGGCCAGCCCAACGCGAATGAGAAACCGCGTACGCCGTATGAAGTTGCTGCGCGGTTCAATGAACTAGCAAAGCAGGAGAAATGGTTTGAAATCCAGGATGAACTTTTTGATGACAATGTGAAAAGCATAGAGCCAGCTAACGCACCTTATTTGAAGAATGCAGAGGGTAAGGATAATGTTCGGAAAAAGGGCGAGGAATGGGGGAGGCGTGTGGACGTCGTTAACCGGCTACATACAAGTGAGCCCGTTATTGGCGGCTGCCATTTCGCAGTTGGGCGAAATGTGGACATCGAAGTACAGGGTATAGGAAGAGTAGTCATGAATCAGATCATGTTGTATGAAGTAAAGGATGGCAAGATTGTAAAAGAGCAATTCTTCTATTAAGTATTCTCTCATCACGATGATAAAAAATAGGCGCCTAAAAAGGCGTTTATTTTTGCCTCATGACTACGAAGAGTAATTCAATTACGCTTCGAATGAGATCGTCGATAGGCAGCATCTTATCCTTGCAAGCTCTTTGCAAGTTTGCTACTTGTCGTTCTTGTTCTCAACCACCATCACTTCAATCGTGTCATTGGTATCATTGACATCGGCGTGCATTTTATTTCCTGGAGGATCTGCATCCAACCAATACGCCTGGCCGGTCTTCCAATCTACCTTCTTTTTCTCCCCAGTATCTTGTTGGATAGTCAGCGTTCCACCCTTTAAAACGACGATAGTTCTTCCGTGCTCATGACGATGCATCGTCAGCGGGGAATTTGGAACAATTATCGTCTTCCAAACCTTCATTGTTTTGTTTTCAAACATTGGAACGTGGTAAGTCACGGGGGTTTGAGCGCTGGCTGCCAGTGCCGTCGTTATGAAGGCAAGTACGCCAATAAAACGAAGCAACTTTGTGGTAGTTTGAGCCATAAGAGAATTATTGAATAGTAATCGTGATCTTTAATTAAGGAAATTTTGTGAGTATTTCAAAAGTCTGACAAAAACCATTCACTTTGATTCGGCTGCGATCGTTTCTAAATAAATAGCTCGGGTAATGCGGCCGGGAAAAAGAATGATGATTAGTTTTATTTGAGGATTGTCAGCGCGACATTTGTCAAGTGAATGATAATTTGCCACCAAATGAAAAAAACTTCAAGATTGTGTTGTGGACCCCTGGCGTCATCGTGGTGGTCTTGGGTTTGTTGGTGACCATGTTCATGCACAAAGTAAAGAATGGCTTTCCGGTTTTTTCCGAGACCATTGCGCCGTCCATTGAATTCCGAGAAGGTAAGACTGCGGTTTTATTGTTTTCAAAGGCGTCCGGATTTCGTCATGGCGAGTCCATCGAAGCAGGTAAAATTGCTTTCGACAAACTAGCAAAAAAGAACAGCTGGTTCCTTTACAGCACTGACGAAGGCGGCGTCTTTAATCCCCAGCAACTTGAAAAGTTCAATGCTGTGATATTCAACAATTCTACGGGCAGAGTATTGAATGATGAGCAACAGAATTTTCTGAAGGAGTACGTTAGGTGATGAAGTTGCTATCTGCATTAAAATTTGAAGAAAGTAGATCAGTATCAGTCTGGATTGATACGCGTCCAACTGTGTTTCTGTTAAAATTCCATTTTCGCGATCAGTACTTATGGCCAAGGAAAAATTTTATTTAAATACACTTACATGATTCGGCACAGCGTAGTTTTCAAACTCAAATACCCAAAGGGCTCAGCGGAAGAAACTGGATTTCTCAATGCAGCGACAAAGTTATCTTCGATACCTGGCGTTCATAATTTTGAATCCTTGCGACAGGTGAGCAAGAAGAATGAATATGACTATTGCCTGATTATGGAGTTTGATTCAGTCAAAGCGTACGAAGCATACAACAATCACGTTGATCATTCAAATTTTGTTCAGATGTATTGGGCAAAATATGTCGATAAGTTTATGGAGCTGGATTATGAGACGTTGAAGTAGTTTAGATATCCGCTACCACCGGTCAAGTCCCAGTATTTTTTTCCAAGCAATGACAACTTTGCTTTTCGTATTTGATTTGTTCCCAGTTTCTCGGATCACCTGGAAAGGCACAAACCACCGGCGTAATTCTATTTTTCCAGAAGTTGATTCTCCATTCGCGTAACAATTCATTATCTTCTTCAGCAGGCATCATCGAAATGTATTGCGCGATCCTTACTTTGTCGTTGTACAAATTCCGGCGGATGCCGTGAGGTTGTGCGCTATAAGTGTAAGATCTTTCTGATGGATAAAACCAGAATGTCGTCCGTCTATGAATGTATCAACGACAATTTTGACGCGCATCCCGATGTTAATGAAATTGTGTCCAAAGTAAGTTTAAGTACGGCATCTTTCTGTCGATTTCAAGAAGCAAACCATTGTGACATTTATAGATTTCGTGAATCAATACAGGATCAGCCAGGCCAGGACTTATTTAGTCCAAAACAAAAATGTTTCTGAGATGGAATGTGCGGTTGGTTTTGAAAGTTTATTTCACTTTCACAAATTATTTAAGAAGAATGCGGGAGTGAATCCAAGTGTTTAAAAGGCGATATGCAAAGGGATATTTGTTTTAAATAAAATCGGATGCTTAAAACGAACACGAATTGGTAAATGTAAGTTTGTGGCCCAAGGTGTATGTTGACGGATTTACGACTATCAATTAGTGTACCTTTAGCGAATTCGCCGACCGCCCCATGTTCGCCAGACAACTGCTCATCCTTGTTTTGTTCTCATCTTTCTTTAACGCCGCCGGGCAGACCGGGGGAAGTTCTGCCAGATTAAAGTCCATCACCGCTCACTATTATGCCGACTATCTTGTACTCAATCCTTTGGCGGCGACCGGAAGGGGAATCAAGGGATACGATGACAAGATGGAGGTTAACATCAGTAGCGAGTATCTCGCTGAGGCTATGCGCTTAAACCGCCGTTATCTCGATTCATTGAAAGGAATTGACTTGAGTTCGTTGCCAGAAGCTGATCATCTAACGGCAGATATATTTTATTTTTTAATCAATCGGGACCTCGATGGACTACAACGCAGCATTACAACATCGTGCATGACGGAAAGGCCTGTTGACCAATTCGTTTTCAGTTTCCCAACAAGCTTTGCAACTCATGCTTCCGGTACTGGTTCAATTCCGTTTAAGTCGGTCCGAAACTATGATGACTTTCTCAAGCGTATACCTGTTTTTTCCAGGTGGGTAGACGTGGCGATCAAAAATATGAACGAGGGAATTATGAAAGGTAACACGTCACCGAAGGCAGCGATGCTAAAAGTTCCTGCACAATTGAAACCATTGTTTGAGACGGAAACTGTCATGAATATTTTTTATAAGCCGATCCTCGCCTTACCCGATAGCTTTAGTACTGCGAACAAGCAACGCCTGACGCTGGAGTATACAAAAGCTATCGTCAACATTGTGAAACCTGCCTACAAAAAGCTCTACGATTATTTTGTAAATGTTTATATCCCGAAGGCAAGGACCAGTTCTGGGCTACTCGACAACGTTGGAGGTAAGGAAGAATATCGATACTGGCTCCGCTTCTGGAATACGCAAGATCTTGACCCGGATTCTGTTTTCGTATATGGACTTTCAGAAGTAGCCCGGATCCGCAAAGGTATGGACTCCATCAAAACAGTAACTGGATTCAAAGGTGATCTTTCCGCATTTTTTGAATTTGTAAAAACGAACAAACAATTCTTCCCTTTCAAAACGGAGCAAGAAGTGCTGGATCGTTTCCGGGGTTTTCAGAATAAAATGGCGCCTGCCTTAAAAAGTATGTTCAACATTATGCCGAAGGCCAACTTCGAAATAAGAGCCACCGAAAAGTTCAGACAGGCTGGAGCCAACGCTCAGTATATGCGTCCGTCGCTCGATGGATTGAGACCTGGTATTTTTTATGAAGTAATTCCAGATGCAATGGCATACAATGTTGTTGGCATGGAAACGCTCTTCCTGCATGAAGCTATACCTGGTCACCACTTCCAAGTCGCTTTGCAGCAAGAAATGAAACTGCCTGAATTCCGCGGATCAGTCTTCTTCGCTGCGTTTTCAGAAGGTTGGGGTTTGTATGCAGAAACGCTTGGGAAGGATCTGGGGATGTATTCCGATCCTTATCAATACCTCGGCAGATTGAATGCAGATATGGAGCGATCCATCAGGTTGGTAGTTGATGTTGGGATTCATCACAAAGGGTGGTCACGTGAGGAAGCTGTCGACTATATACTTGCAAATCAATCAATGACGCGTGAGGTTGCCGAGCAACGTGTCGAGCGATACATGGTCATACCGGCTCAGGCGCTGAGCTATAAAATCGGTGAAAGAAAGATTCTCGCTTTGCGTAAACTGGCGCAGCAAAAACTCGGTAAGACGTTTGACATTCGTGAATTTCATGATCAGATATTGAAGGATGGGGCGATGCCACTTGATATACTGGATCAGAAGATCCGTAGATGGATTGATTGGAGAATGAAGAACCGATAAGCATCCAACCGCGCTCATTTTTCGGGTCGTATAAGCCCGCAAAACTCAACGCGAAGTCATCATTTAAGATTATAGAGAGAATTCTGCGAGCTATTATTGGATTGGGATCATGGGAATACATCCAGGCAAAGCGTCGACAATTAATTTCAGAACTATCGACTATCGATAAGAAATTGCCTTAATATCCGCTATAATTGGCTAGTGAATTTTAGTATGAACATTTCCGCCACGATTTTTACAAACGTTTGCGTTTTCCTTATCCTTTCGGGATGCGGATCTAGCGAGGTGAAAAAGATGCATCAAGCGTTTGATTCTTCTCTGGACACTTTGATTAAAGGCACGACGTCGTATGTACCAACCGTTGCAGTTTATGATGATGACACACTGAAAGCATCTCCAAAAAAAGTTGAAGATTCATTCTATTATAGGGTTCAGCAGGGCGGTGTCTGGGTATTATCTGAAAAAATAAGCATCACGTTTCGCGACCACAACCTTGTGCGCTTGGCATTAGAGACCTATGACCATAACAAGACGATTGTCAATCACCTTTACTACGAGAAAAATATCGACGATGATGATCTGCTTTCAAAACGAAGACAATACGGCCCTGGCGACTCGTCTCTTTACGGCTCGGCGCGTTGGTACGACAAGAAGGGAAACAATGTGAAGGCCGTACAAGCAATTTCAGCAGAAATGCGGACGCTGAAAGTATACAAGTATGATTCACTTAATCGAGTATCAGAACTATGGCAACGCACACTGTTTACAAAGAACATTTCAGATTCAGCCTATAACAATCGCGTTGTTAAGACCGAATATTTGTACAGAGACGGCTTTAACAAAGCGGCCTCAAGAAGGTATAGCAATAAAACCCTTCTGGATTCCACAGCGGCAAGCAATGACAATTTGGAAATTGATTGGCACTACGAGTACGATAAAAATGGCAATTGGATCCGACGCGAAGCGCCTGATGGTCTCCACTATGTGAAGCGAAAGATTGTCTATTGACAAGTTGATCGCCACAGATGCATTTTTTAATTGTAAAATAATCTTTCATAAATCCAGAACATAAAAAAAGGCTGTGGGTGGGACAGCCTTCCTCTTTATTTAATTCTGAATGTCAATATCCGCTGTTCCGGACAATCGGTTTATTCACATCAATCGTCGACTGTGGTATAGGGAAAGCTCGCCGGAAAGGTTGTCTAGCAGGCTTCGCTGTATAAGGCAAATCCAACTTGCCAAAACGAATCATCTATGTTCTCCGCTTCATTTCCCAATAAAGTTCAAAGCCAAGTTCACTGTACAGTTTATCTGTATCTAAAGAAGCAATCGCTACACCAGGTGCATTTCCGTACAGTGCTTCTCGTGTAAATACCTCCGAGACGATAGAGTGGGATGTCTACACCGCTCGCACCTTTGTCAGGCCCAGATAATGAAGCAATGTTTATTAATATACATTTCTTACAAAACGGTTATGACAACATTTCTTAAATTATCACTATTGTCCGACTAAAAATTTAAAAGGGTAGCTTGTTTAGAGCCACCCTTTTTAGTTATGTTGAGTTACCACACAAAACGTAACTATGGTCAAAAGTAAAAAATTTGCCGGACAGCCGATCTTAT
>JBDSKX010000075.1:0-3594 GCA_039916665.1 Chryseolinea sp.
CCTGTCATGGGTTCGAGCGCCGCAATCCTCGCGTAATCCAACACTTCAGAAAATGCTTCCTTAACGTTTGGTCCAGACCAAGGCATCGTTGTGGCACGTTTGTCTTCAGGGGTCAGATGTTTATTCCATACCGTTGTGACGCGATAAATATTTTCTGATCCGTCGTGAAAAGTATCAAAGCTTCTTTCGTATAAAGTGTATTCGTAGATTAATAAGGCTGCTGACATTCCCAATGCCAAACCCAATATGTTGACGAAAGCAAAGACTTTATCTTTCGTAAAGTGGCGATACGCGGTGGTTAAGTAATTTGAGATAAGCGTTGAATTCATAATCAGTCCGAACACAATGAACTAATGCGCAAGGTTTTCTAAAGATATCTCTCAGTATGATGAAAATTGTAAAGGAAATGTAAAACCTCTGCCCGGGAAGCGCTTCGATGATCCGGCCTGGGTTCGACTGTTAAATCCCGACCTTCACACCCCTGAGTATCTTATTCCGAGCCGAATCAGAAATACGAAGCTTATTTACTGCATTAATCACTCGATCGATCGGCGCCTCAATTACAGGCGAAGCGAGTTCCTGTAAGATCACATCTTTATATAAAGAATCCTTGTTCAGCGATTCAGAGAGTAATTCGGGATATTGCAATAAGACTTTGAATAGAACTTCATTACTGAAGTCTGAGTATTCGACGTTGTCTTTACAATCATCGCTAAAAGTGAAAAGGAATTCATAAACATCTTCGTCCCTGAGAAGATCAATACGACTAGCTGTACGCGACACAATTGCCATGTCACACCTTCCTTTTGGCACCATCTTTTGTAGTGTCGCAGTGCCGCCTGCGTTCTCCTGCGGTTGGTCGCTCCTGGCTGAACGCCGGCAGCCCACTAAGGCTAAGCAAAGAACGGTTAAGCAAAAGAGAATTGGTATCAATGTTTTCAGCACCTGCAAAGATGTCAAACTATCGCTTAATTTAGAATCATGAAAATTACAGCCCGTGTTTGGCTATTCGTTGGCATTGTATCGTGTTCCAATCCAGCTCCACTGGATGTTGACCCCTTTCAATTGATCTCTACGCTCGATTCAATTCCTGGCAAACCAGAATTTCTGAATTCCCCCTATGTCACGGCGGGCGATCGCCTATATATCATAGGCAACCAGGATGGGACATTTCCTGATATCGGTTGGCATATTGATGGCGAAATGGGTGGCATCTGGGATCACCCTATTAAACTCATGGACGGCTTTAGCGCAAGTCTTAAGATAGAAGCCAGCGACGCTTTTTGCCTCGACAAAGCTGATCAATTTACAAACTATCCGATGGCAAACTCACTCCACTTTCAATGGAAGGAGCAAAATATCGACATTAAGCGATTTCAATTTGTCCCTGATAACATCGAAGGTGTAGTAATTGATTTCATCTTCAGGAATAATAATAGTTCCGAAAAAAAGTTTGTGTTTTCATTTTCAGGTTTAACCGACCTTCGCCCCACCTGGCTGGCCGAACGGATCAATGTAACCGATGCAATTGATGAAATACATTATGACGAAAACCTTTCAATGGTCGTGGCGAAAGATAAATCCAACCCTTGGTATACAGCTTTTGGGTCCACCGTAAAAGCGGATTTTTTTTCCGGCGAATCTATGCCATGCATTCCGTCAAAAAGAAAGGGTTTGGGAGTTAACGGAACTCTCTCGTACACGGTGACGCTTCAACCAAACGAAGCTAAAATTATTCCGATATACATCGCAGGGTCTGGTCAATCGGAAGATGCTCTTTTACATACATTCACTGCCTTGAAATCAAGCAGTGCGAATAAACTGAAAGAAAAAATAGCGCGTTATGGGAAGATTCGTGATGCATCGAGTCTTATCATTCCAGATAAGGATCTAAATCAAATGTACACCTGGCTCAAGTACAATGTGGATTGGCTAAAACGTGATGTTCCCGGGCAAGGCATCGGCCTATCGGCCGGACTTCCAGACTATCCATGGTGGTTCGGAGCGGATGCTACCTATGCATTGCAAGGTGTTCTGGCGACCGGTGATCACGAACTTGTGAAAAATACTATTCTTTTGCTCCACAACATTTCCGAAGAAAAGAATGGAAACGGTAGCATTATTCATGAAGTATCAACCAACGGAGAAGTTTACAATCCAGGGAACGTTAATGAAACACCCCAATTCATTTCACTCTTACTTCAATATTATCAATGGACTGGCGACAAAGAATTAATCAAGCAACTTTATCCCGATGTTAAAAGAGGAATCAAATGGCTTCTTGAGGAAAAAGATGCTGACAAGAATGGGTATCCCGACGGAAGCGGCATGATGGAAATACCAGGACTCGATACCGAAATGATCGATGTCGCGGTATATACACAACAAGGATTGGCAAGTGCAGCGGAGCTGGCAAAACTTTTGGATGATTCGACATCGGCTAAACAATATGCAAAATTGGCCGACGCACTAAAAGTTAAGATTAATGCAGACTGGTGGCAGGAACGCGAACACTCCTTTGGCGACTTCAGAGGTACGGTTACAGAAGCACAACCGATTTTAGAAGCTGCACTTGTCAGATCAGATACACTCAAGAAGCCTTGGGCCGTGAATGAATTGAAAGAAACTCAAAAGCAATTCAAAAAATACAGTGCGAACCAGCGTGTTGCCCACGTGATTTATCATAACTGGGTTGTTAACACACCGCTCGAAACGGGAATCGCTGACCAGGCAAAAGGGAAAGCGGCCTTGGAGAAGGCCAAAACTTATGAGAATGCGTTCGGGGTTTTTGTAACGGGTATCGACCGGACGCAAGAACCCGATAGCGTGGTATTGAAGTCCAGGAAGAAAACGTTCTCTTATGCAGGGGCGGTGATGACGCTTCCAACGGGAGTGCTGGCTGTTGGTGCTGCTAACTATGGAACGCCGGAAGACGTGTTGGTTTACCTCGAGAAACTTAAACGTTCATTTAGTTATGCGTTGCCAGGCTCGATCTATGAAGTTTCACCAGACTTTGGAATGGTGACGCAAGCCTGGAATATTTATGGCGTGGCGGTTCCGATCGTTGAACATTTCTTCGGTATTCATCCGAGGGCATTTGACAAGGCTGTCTATATTTTGCCAAATTTGCCTAAGGCGTGGACAGATGTTTCAATTCATAATGTTAAGGTTGGAGATAATTCTATCAGTCTGGCAATAAGTCAGAAAGCTGATCATCGGGAGTATCACATTCAGCAAACACATGGGGATTGGAAGATTGAAGTTGAGGTGGGTGGTGCCAAAGATTTAAAACTCAATGGCGCGAATTTGGATCTAAAGAATCTGAAAAACGAAAGGCTAATTGCCACGGGCAAGGATATTACCATTGCGGTTTACTAAATTCATTAACGCGGAGACGAAGGAGGAAAAGAGTTCCGCGGAGTATTAATAAAACTCCCCGACGTGATCAAGAGCGAGCTCTACTAAATATTCCAAGCGTTACGCATCCAATTTATCAAACGCGCAGCTCCTTCTTCGCTTTTTCAATCTCTTCTTTCTTCCAGAGAACTTTCTGCATGGCGGACTCGATGACTAGAAAAGCACTTTTAATATCTT
>JBDSKX010000076.1:0-6045 GCA_039916665.1 Chryseolinea sp.
ACAGAATTGATGAGTTCGGAAATGAATTCCGGGTGATTGGAATTTGTCAACACTACCACGCCATATCCTTTGTCGCGATGCGCCAACATTTCGCTGGAGAAACCTTCATCCCAGCCACCATGACCAAAGTAGAAATTGTCTTTTCTCTTTGTGAGAAATAGCCCTAATCCAACGAAGTCAGAAACAAATGGCGTCAGCATCTTTTTGGCCATAGCTTTTGATACCACGCGATTACTCTCGCCTTTGAAGGTCTTCTGAACGTCTATGGCGAAGAGCGCCAGGTCTTCGGCGGTAGTCCATAAGCCCGCCGCCGCCATTTCCGGATAAGTATGTCGTTCTCCTTTTGTCATCGTACCGTCGGGTACATATCCTGTCGCTGCCATGCCTAGCGCCGAACCGGTAAGCGGTTGTTCATACGTGCTGTTGGACATCCCGATCGGTTGAAGAACAATGTCTCTTAATATTTCGGGAAAAGGTTTGCCCTCTATATCGATGAGCATTTGTTGCATGATCGTATAGCCACCTCCGGAATATCGAAAGCTTTCTTCCGGTTTTTTGTCAATGCGGATAGGAGGAGAGTTGGCTGGAGGCGCACCATCAAGAACTTGCAACAGGGTAGGTACCGGCATATCGGGACTGTAGCCAAGGAAACCATGAACAGTAATTCCACCAGAGTGATTCAGAAGATGTTTAAGCGCCACTTTCTTATCGGCGGTGAACTCGTTCTCGGGAAGCTTCCAGCTTTTTAAATAAGTGTTTATGTTTTCATCCAGATTTATTTTGCCAGCCTCGGCAACATGAAGTGCTGCATAGGCGGCTACAGGTTTGCTAATCGAACCGGCCTGGAATAAGGTCTTCGTGGTCACTGGTTCCTTGCGTTCCTTATTCATTACGCCGTAGGTCTTTATCCAGTCGATCTTGTTGTCTTTAATAACGGCGATGGAAACACCGGGGACGCCATAGTGCTTCATTCGTTGCTCGATTGTCCAGGTCGAATCACCTTGAAAGTATACGTTAGCACTTAGACCTTTCTCAACTTTCACAGTATTGCTGTTTGCCATTGGTTCTTTCGACGGTGAACAGGACGCGATAGTAAGTGTAACGGCGATCCAACAACTCGATTTCATAGGAGGAAGGGTTTGCTGTAGGTAATATAGGGAGAATAGATCACTATCATATGATTCGCATCTTGTATGTGCACGACACACACGCAATCAGGCAACGATGATTTAAGCACACATCACTTGTGATCACCAACAGGCATAAGTTTTTGTTGGCCACCCCGATATTAATTTTATATTTACTTGTCCCGTTCTAATCCTTCCCAAGACCATATAACATCATGAACCTAACATTATGAACCTAACATTATGAACCGCAGAGAAATTGTCAAAAGTCTATCGGTCATCCCTTTGGCCGGAGGGTTTCTTCCATTTGTATCAAGCGCAGGAACAAAAGCATCAGCGGGGCCGTTGGCAGCTGGCGGAGCCTCAAGTATTTATGACACGATCGGAGTGGATCCAATCATTAACTGTCGTGGAACATTTACCATCATTGGAGGATCGGTCGAACGTCCGGAAGTTGTCGCGGCAATGAAGGCTGCGTCGGGATACTTTGTTCAATATGATGAACTCGCCTACGGTGTCGGTGCCAAACTTGCAAAGGTAACGGGGGCTGAATGGGGAGTAGTAACTTCGGGGTGCGCTGCAGGCTTGAAGCATGTCACGGCAGCTTGCGTAACCGATGGCAATCCTGAGAAATTAATTCGTATTCCCGATTTGAGTGGATTCGAAAAAAATGAAGTAATCATTCCTGCCTATAGCAGAAACGTATACGATCACGCTATACGCAACATAGGCGTGACCATCATCACGGTGGAGACGCCGGAAGAATTGAAAAGTGCAATCAATTCGAGAACTGCCATGATTTACATCATGGCGGAGGAAGACTCAGAACCAGGAAAGCCGCTATCAACGGAAGCTATTGCACAAATTGCAAAGCCTTATAATATTCCTATCCTTATAGACGCAGCAGCGGAAGTATTGACGATACCCAATATTCATTTGCAAAGGGGTGCCACAGTAGTGGCGTATAGCGGTGGTAAAGCGATTTGTGGCCCGCAATGCGCTGGTCTGCTGTTAGGTAAAAAAGACTTGTTGATGGCAGCGTGGCAGGCAAGTTCGCCGCACCATGGACCTGGCAGAGATAATAAAGTTGGAAAAGAAGAAATGATGGGAATGCTTGCAGCGGTGGAAGCCTGGACGACACGCGATCATCCTGCTGAATGGAAAGTCTGGCTGTCATACCTGGATAACATCTCGAAACAAGTAACCAAGATCCCCGGCGTAACGACAAAAGTAAACGAACCCAAGACATTGTCGAATAAATCGCCTGTGCTGATGATCTCATGGGATCCGGATAAACTCAACATCACAGCAGAAGAGATTGCTGAAACTTTTGCCAGGAGTAAACCCAGAATTGCTATCGGCGCACATACTGATGGTAATGTCACAACGCTGCAAGTGACGACTGGACAAATGCAACCCGGTAATGATAAGGTTGTGGCGGAAAGAATTGTATCGGTACTCTCTGAAAAACGGCAGCCAAAAAGCACGGCGATGACTGCGCCTACCGGTTCCGTTGCAGGACATTGGGTGGTTGATGTTAAATTTTTGTCAGGCAGGAGCAACCACAAATTGTATCTCGAACAGGATGGAAACTGGATACAGGGAAATCATACCTCGGACTTTGCTATGCAGGATGTCGTTGGCATGCTGGAGGGTGACGAGATCAAGATGAGAAGTAATATGCGCAAGCCAGGAGATGGTATTACTTATATGTTCTCCGGCAAAGTGACAGGTTCTGGAATGAGCGGTACTATCTATATGGGAGAATATATGGTGGCAGAATTCACGGCGAAGAAAGTGATTTACAAAGGAACCCGTAAACGCATCGTCATACCTGGAGGACCACCACTGGCGACTTAACTACGCTAACGACATGCGCTCAATTTTAAAAAGCTTCGCGACAACAGTCTTTCTCGTAATCCTTGTGACGTTTGTGTCTCCGGCAACAATGGCGCAGCAGATAGACATTCTGATAAAAGGAGGACATGTTATAGATCCAAAAAACAACCTGGATGGCAAAATGGATATTGCCATCACCAGCGGAAAAATCAGTAAGGTCGCTGCTGATATTGCTGCATCATCTGCAAAAAAAGTAGTGAATGCAACGGGACTATACGTAACGCCTGGCCTTATTGATATGCACGTTCACGTATTTATTGGTAACGACCTTGGTGCCTATATCGCAGACGGCCAAACCAGTGTCGCGCCGGATGGATTCACTTTTCGATCGGGTGTAACCACTGTTGTCGATGCGGGATCCTCAGGATGGCGAAATTTCAGAAACTTCAAGGAACAGACTATCGACAAAGCACAAACCAGAGTACTTGCTCTCTTGAATATTGTTGGTACCGGCATGGAGGGTCGTTTCGAAGAACAGGATGTCTTGGACATGAACCCTGTAATGACGGCCAACATGATCACGCAATTATTTCCGACAATAATTGTTGGGATCAAGTCAGCACACTATTGGGGCGATTTCACTCAGGTTGATAAGGCGGTAGAAGCGGCAAACCTCGCCAACGTACCGGTGATGGTCGATTTTGGAGAGCATGATCCTCCTAATTCAATCGAGTCATTGTTCATGAAACACCTTCGGCCAGGAGATATTTTCACACACACCTATTCCTACGGACCGGCTAAGCGCGAGACCGTTGTAGACGACAACGGTAAGGTTAAGCCTTTTATCTTCGATGCGAAGAAACGTGGGATAATATTTGATGTTGGTCATGGCGGCGGAGCATTCTCGTGGCGACAAGCTGTCCCGGCAATCAAGCAAGGTTTCCTGCCTGACGTGATCAGCACGGACCTTCATACGCAAAGTATGAATGGTGGCATGAAGGACTTGACGAACGTGATGTCCAAGTTTATAAATATGGGAATGTCGTTGAAAGATGCCGTCGATCGATGTACAGCTTCACCCGCAAGAGTGATTCATAGAACGGAGCTCGGAACACTGTCGGTCGGCAGTGATGCAGATGTAACGGTGTTGAATCTCAGAAAGGGTGAGTTTGGATTTCTTGACGTCACGGGTGCAAGACTAAGAGGAACTCAGAAGCTTGAAGCAGAATTGACCGTAAGAGCAGGAAAAATTGTGTGGGACCTAAACGGTATAAGCGCTACAGATTGGACGCCACCAAAGTAACCATCGAAAACATGAGCCGTTCGCTTTTTATATTTTTTTTAATTGGCGTAAATGTTTGCTGTGCTTTTTCTCAGACTCCTGCCATCGACTTATTGATTCGCAATGGTCATGTCATTGATCCAAAGAATAGCATTGACGAAGTCATGGATATCGCCGTAGCAAATGGGCGGATTCTGAAAGTCGAAAAGAGAATTCCGGTAGGAGATGCAAAAAAAGTTATCGACGCGTCAGGATTGTTTGTCTCGCCCGGATTGATCGATATTCATACGCATGTGTTTGTTGGCAGCAGGGCCGATTTGTTTGCCGATGGTATACTCAGCCTTTCCCCCGACGACTTTACTTTTAAAAGCGGCGTAACAACAGTGGTTGACGCTGGGACTTCAGGATGGAGAAATTTCCCGCAATTTAAATCACAAGTGATTGATAAATCGAAAACCAGAGTATTGGCCTTCATCAATATTTCTGGTGTGGGATTGGTTGGAAAACCGATGCAGGAGGATCAAAATGAAATGCAGGTGGATCGGACGGTTGCCATGATCAGGGAATTTCCGAAAGATATTGTCGGTGTTAAAATCGGACACTACGAAGGCTCCGACTGGACACCATTTGAGAGAGCTTTGTCGGCAGCTAGCCAAGCCGTTGTGCCGCTTCTTGTGGAATGTCACCTGCCGGAATATTCTCTACAAGAGCAACTGAATAGGATGCGACCGGGTGATATCATTACCCATGCGTTTGAGAAAGTTTCAGAACGCATGTCAGTAGTCGACGATAACGGCAATGTAAGAGACTTCGTTAAGCGCGCGCAAAGGCGTGGCATCCTGTTTGACCTTGGTCATGGAGGAGCTGGGTTTTGGTTTAGTGAGGCCGTACCCGCAATGAAGCAAGGGTTATCGCCTTACACGTTCGGCACAGATCTTCATCGCTTTAGCATGAACGCGGGCATGAAGGATGAAATGAACGTGATGTCGAAATTCATGGCATTGGGCATGTCGTTGCAGGATGTCATTGTCCGTGCTACGGCGAACGCCGCAAAAGCAATCAGACGCGACGACCTGGGTAACCTGAGTGTGGGCTCGGCTGCAGACATCACGATCATCCGGCAACTTGAAGGTAAATTTGGTTTTGTTGACGCGGGTGGAAATAGAATCGAGGGATCAAAAAAACTCGAAGCGGAGCTTACAATAAGAGATGGAAAAATTGTTTGGGATTTGAATGGGTTGTTTGCTGAACCGTTTTCAAAATAAGGTGCATTCGCTGGCGGCAGTTCGTAGGAAATACGTCAGAGGTTATTGTAAACTCAGTTCAGCAAATGGCGGGAGCAGGGAAGTGGGTTGGGGGGAGAATGCTTTGAGCAATGGCGGAAAATATTCAGCCATGTGAAGGAAATTTGATGGAACTATGGAAATGTAGAATACAAGCATAAGTGCTCGTGGCCTTACATTATTAAGGCTTGACCAATCCAAAATCACCTAGTTTTGCCGGTAGCTTGTGTCGGTAAGAAAATAATCAACAGTCAACAAGGTCAATAAAATCAATGTTCATGATGGACTAGACCCAATTGTTTTATTGGGTCTGGGAGGGTCGTGCCTGCCGGTAGCTTGTGTCGGTGAGAAAATAATCAACAGTCAACAAGGTCAATAAATCAATGCTCATGATGGACTGGACCCAATTTGTTTATTGGGTCTGGGAGGGTCGTGCCTGCCGGTTGCTTGTGTCGGTAAGTTTAATGCAAAATAACCAACCGTCAATAAATCAATAAAATCACCAAATAAATAC
>JBDSKX010000077.1:0-5437 GCA_039916665.1 Chryseolinea sp.
TTCTGAGAATTGAGATAGCGGTTCGCCTGAGCGCCACACGAAGGGGAATTGAAATGAGCTGAGTTGTAAAAGGCCATCGTAAAAATTAAAAATTAACCATCAATCCTCTTCGCGGAACTTCGGCGCACGCGGCAGTCAACGCTCAAGAAAGCTGAGGCACGGTTCTTCATTAACCGTCCAAGCAGTGTCTATCCGCAGCGACGGAGGATTCCGGCTCATAGATCAAATCATTTCCGTTTTTATTTGAAATAATGCCTATCCCATTAGGTATTTCAACACACTAAGTCAACTGCATAGGAGCAATTCAATATGACTCCGAATGAGTTGCCGGAATTGGCAAAAAAACGGTGCAGTAGTTTCATGACCCAACGGATGAAACTACTGCACCAATTATCTTGAGGCTATCTATTGAAAATTATCGGCGCGCGTTGGAACTGAGATCGGCGCCG
The DNA here is from genome assembly GCA_039916665.1 of Chryseolinea sp. Lineage (GTDB taxonomy): Bacteria > Bacteroidota > Bacteroidia > Cytophagales > Cyclobacteriaceae > Chryseolinea. The sequence continues at coordinate 450 of JBDSKX010000077.1, forward strand.
TTCAGCATCGTGGAATTTGAGTATCAACAACGATGGATAGTCTGATCAACTATCCTTGTCTCATAAACTTGCTACCCAATGTTTATTCAGTTTTGGGCTTCGCTTCTTTGATGGCTTTTCTTAGTCTTTCAATTGAGTCAACGATGTTTTGCATCGTTTCATGTTCTTTCATGGTAAGCTTCACATCACCACCACTTACTTTAAACTCAGTTGCTTTAAACGCTTTGTATAGTTTTTTAAATTCCTGTTTAAGTTCTTTCCGGTTATCTTCCATTTTAGCGCTGGTTTTTTCGATTATCGGACAAGGTAAACATTATCCCTCAAATCAGTTGAAGAAGTCTTTGGGAAGATTCTACACGTTTGGGACAACAGTCTTTAAGACTATGGGCTTCCTACCTGCGTTTGGGAGACGGTTCAGGCAAACATCATCCACTATCGCCTCGCAGAGATTGCCGCTGGCTCAATTCTTAATAAACCATACTGAGTTAGCTACATTGTATCGCAGTGAGCGGTTTGATTCGGGGGCGCACCACTCCTGCTTAAAACAACAGGAAACTGGAACAACCTGTTAATTTTCCCTCGCGGACACCGTTTGTTATCAGGAGCAGTTATCTCGTGCATAGGGTGACTCAACACTTTACTGCCTGCCACCATTGCACTGCATGGCACAGCGGTTATGAAGTAATGAAATCACGAGATGGGAGCCAATTAAGAATAACCAAAATCATAATTACGGCATGTCATTGTCTCGACTAACAATTTTTTAGGCATAAAAAAACCCTCCCGTCCGGAGGGTCTAAATCCTTCTGAGAAGTTCTATCATTAACCTAAACTTATGAAGAAAAGTCTGCTCATGTATTTGAAGGATCTGACACAAAATTGTCTATTGCGTGTGACTTTTCTGTCACCCATATAGGATGAATTTGTTAATAATGTTTAAGCGGTAGGAATCAGCCGTTATTTGTCATTATTCGTCGGTGCCTTAACTTATAATTTATCGTCGTTACTATCTGTTTCAGAAGGGTTTGTATGACTTAATTTAAATTAATACGTCAACCCGCCCTTTCCCTAACAGCCGTCAGTCGATGCATGACTAATTTGTACAAGACCCTCAGGGGTACCGTTATGAAGTCTTTACAGTGTAGTTGAGTGGCATTAAAAGCAACAATCAACAAGCTCCCGTCCCGCTACTACAGACGAGCGTTTCTGATGAACGACAACCATATTCTAAATGGCGTTGCCGCACTTAAAATAATCATCTCGCGGCCGTGCGTCCGATGCAAAATGGACAGCTATATTAGTTTTTCCAGGTTAGCCTTGGCGATCGCTTCTGACTTACTATTCACCTGTAATTTTGAGTAGATATTCTTGATGTGGGTTTTTGCAGTTTCTTTTGATATAAAGAGTTCTTCAGAGATCTGCGTATAAGTTTTTCCTTCAGAAATGAGTTGGAGTATTTCCGTCTCCCGTTTGGTAAGCGGTGAATTGGGATTCACGTGGAAGTTATCAATGACCATCCGGGCAATACGGCTGCTCATGGGCGCGCCGCCTTTAACGATTTCATCCAACGCTGTAAGCAATTCCATGTAGTTAGCACTTTTGGTGATATACCCAGAAGCACCAGCCTTCAATGCTTCAAACACAAGCTCGCTGTCCTCGTAAACCGAAACCATAACGATGTCTGTTTGTGGATTTCGGTCCTTGATCGCTTTAGTTCCCTGAATGCCGTTGATTCCGGGAAGCTCGATATCCATCAATACGATCTCGGGCTTATCACGATTCAGGCTCGCAATGGCTTCCTCACTGCTGCCATAAGCACTGACCACCATAAACTTTTGAGAGCTGTTCACAATCAATGTGAAACTGTTGCGAATCTCCTGATCATCCTCCACGATCATGACCCGTTTCTTGAAAGGCAAGCCCATATTTTATTGTTTTATTTAATGTAAAATTCAGTACGATCTTTGATCCTTCCTGCTTAACACTGGTTATACGTAAAAGGGCATTGATCCTGTTGGCTCTTTCGCGGATATTTTGGAGACCGTTTGATTTTTCTAACTGTTCCGGAAAAAAGCCTACACCATCATCTTCAAGACCTAACTCATAGCCGTTATTGTCATCCCGTTTCAGAGAAAAAGAAACATTATGGGCTTCAGAAGACTTGAAGGCATTGGTCATTGCCTCTTTAAATATTAAGTTAGCCTGGCGGCTAAAGCCGTAAGGCAACCTGACCTTTTCCCGAACTTCATTAAAAGCACGAAAATTTATCTGCTTTTCTTCGAAAAGCTTGTCACCGAAGTCTCTGATATGTATAAATAATTTTGACAACTCATCATTTACCGGATCAATAGACCAGATAAAGTCACGCGTTCCGCTGTAAAGGTATTTTGCTGAATCTTCAACTTTGGTATATAGATCGTGGCCATTCGAACTATTGCCATTACCATTCGCGTATCCATTTCCATTTAGTTTTAGAAGACTTACATAGTTGATGATCCTCGTGAGCTGATTACCCATTTCATCGTGAAAATCACGAGCTATTTCTTTTCGCAAATGTTCTTGTTCTTTCTGCCTTATGCGTTCAAGCATCATGATCCTATTGATCCTTTGTTTGACACGTAGATAAAGGATAAGCGTGATTAATCCGCCGAGAAATATAAAAACCCCGATCAGGAATGACGCAGTTTTATAGAACGGCGCCTTGACGGTAAACTCATAAGCAATACGGGTATCTGACCAACTTCCTCGGTTGTTGGTACTCATTACCCTGAACGTATATTTACCAGGTGGTAAATTGCCGTATGTGACCTCCTCCCTTGAAGACGGCAATGACCATGTCTTGTCAAAGTTGTCAAGCTTGTACTTATACTTTACAGATTTTGGATATCGTTTGTCGACCCTGTTGAATTTAAATGTAACGTGATTTTTATCCGGCGGCAATGAAGGCTGATACGGTAATTTGAAAAATCCATAAAGGCTGTCCGCATACTGTCTTGCCGAATATTCACCATACAGAATACTGACATCAGTAAGGTGAACATCAAATGATCTTAACTGCTGCTTATTAAAATCTGTGAATTCATACAGCCCATCGACCAGTCCAAAATATTTCCCCTTTGGACTCAGATAAAATGCATTCTGATTTGTCTCCACTCCTATCAAACCATTATCGTGATCGAAATGAAGATTTTCGACGATGTCTTTATTTTTATCCAGCTTTACCAGATCAATACCTTTTTCCGTACCAATCCACAAAGCAGACTTGTCATCCACTGCGGCGAAGTAGATAAAATCAGATGGCATTCCATCCCGAGTCCCAATAAGTTTACGTGTATTGGTCATCGGATTCAGCAAAACAATTCCTGCGCCACCTGTTCCGATCAGAAGCAGTGAGTCTTGATAGGTTTGTAAACAATTCAACGTAGTGTTGTTGATCTCCGGAATGTCCAACAGACTTATCTTTCCGTCCTTGACTGAATTGATTGCCGTTTCAGTTCCAACAAAAAGTGTATTGTACTTTTTTACGTAGCGTAATGTCCAGATGCTATTACTGGCCAGGCCATCATCGATGTTATAGTTCTTAAATTTCTTGCCGTCGTAGAAGCTGAGTCCGTTCCCCGTTGCTACCCACATGCCTTTCTCATCCCACTCGATTGCCATGGCAGAATATCCCGGCAATCCATCTTCTCGCGTAAACCATTTGAAGGTATCCTTTTCCTTATCATAAAGTCCGAGGCCATATGCAGTTCCTACCCAAATTTCCCCGGTCGGCGATTTGCGAATAAAGTGGATCATATTGCGATAAGCATCCTTGTCAACATAAGTGGTGATCTTACCATTTTTGATCTTGATAATACCCTTGCTCATCGTACCCACCCATGTCGCGTCATCTCCGTCTTTCGTAATGGCCATTACACCACGCAGGTTATCCGAGCTACACCGCATAAAGTCCTGAATAAAATATTTATACAGTCCGGTTCCGTTGGAAGCGAACCACATATTACCTTCCGAATCATGCAATACCTGAATGATGTCAACATCTTTGAGTATCGTGTCTTTCTGATGAATCTCACCATCGATCGCCTGTTTGTAGAGATTCAATCCATCGGTGGTCCACAGGTTGTCGTCTTTAACATCATATAACAATACGTAACCTTTCATATCAAGCGTCGCAGGCGTAAGTGTGCGTTTACCCAGGTTGACGTGATAGATTCCCTTTTCACCTTTGATATATATGTTTTGCTTATAGTTAAACATATAAGCTTTGCCAAGTTCAACACCGGCCTTAAACTGATAAGTGTCGCGTTCGCTTCTGATGACAAAGGATCCATCACTCAGGTAAATGCATATTTGTCCTGAAGGTCCATGGTGAATCGTCCATATTTGTCCTTGCGGATATGCATCTTTTTGCCAGTAGTAAAGAGAATCGTTATAGATTTTTCCAGATAGACCGGCTGTTGTAACCGTAAATAAGGTATCATGCAACAGATACATTCCGCGAAGCGGTCTTGGTTTTGGCTTCAGATCAGGTTGCTGGAATCGTGTAAAGTGAAAACCATCAAACTTGGTTACTCCCCTTGGATGCAGTATCCAAAGGTTATCGCGTTGATCAAAACGGAGAGCGATGATTTGATTGGTTAGCAATCCATCAAGCGTTGTATACACTTTGAACTGGCGTCCGTCAAAACGAGCCAGACCACCACCTTCCGTTCCGATCCACAGGTATCCGCTTTTATCTTCGACCATGGCTTTCACCTGTGACTGTGGGAGCCCATCTTTAACAGTATAATTGCGCGTAGAATAGAGGAAGTCCTGCGCAGGTAGGTTTGCGACAGTAGCTGATAATGCGATGAACAAAAATAGTAACCTACTCATGGGCTCTAACCTGCAAAGTAGACGTTTACACCAAGTTAAGTAATACCCCTTCATGTGGGATAAATTAATTTCGATTACGGCAGGAGGCGGCGCGACGAAAGCTGATTCTACGC
>JBDSKX010000078.1:0-47476 GCA_039916665.1 Chryseolinea sp.
TGGGCATTCACTTGGCGCATCGGTCGTGCTAAAGTATTTTGCGGAAAAAAATCCAAAGAAGTCAGTAGCAGGTTTGTTTCTGGTCAGTGCAGTTTACTGGGGAAAAGAGAATTGGAAAGTAGAAGAATACACGCTGGACGATTATCTCTTTAATGCACTTGCGACGATTCCTCACATCTATTTCTATCATAGTAAGGATGATGAGGTCGTACCGGTATCACACCTGTGGTATTTTGCTTCGGCAATACCCGAGGCGAAGATCAGAGAATTTGATAACAGTGGGCACCTATTTGGAAGCGGCTTGCCGGAATTGGTAGAAGACATTAAAAGAATTACGTCAAATGGTAGAAGTATTTAAAACAAATATTACAAATAAGGTAGACGCTGCGATTATTATCGCTGACATTCATCAACAGTTTCCTTCCTATAATGCAAATTTTGATTTGCAGGATTGTGATAGGATCCTAAGGGTGAAGAGCACGGGGGATCGGGTGAAGGCGACCAGTCTGATTAGAGTCGTTATGAATTTCGGTTACCATGCGGAAATGCTTAATGAAGCTGATTTCACGAACCTGGTTTCCGATCAGGATCTACTGAGAAATCAAGGATAGCAGTTGCTGTTTTGAAATTCGATTTTACGATAAACCGATGATTGTATAGAAGACGAATATTTAAAAAAAACATATCAATATGAAACTCAATCCTTATCTGAATTTTCCAGGGACAACGGAACAAGCATTCAATTTTTACAAATCAATTTTCGGTGGAGAATTCATCGGATTAACGCGCTTCAAAGACGTAAAGGACGGAGACAAGATGCCGCCGGCCGAACAGAACATGCTCATGCATGTTGCCCTTCCCATTGGAAAAGATACGATCCTGATGGCAACCGATACAATTGAATCGATGGGCCAAAAGATCAACATGGGTAACAATGTGCACCTTGTAATTAGTGTTGACAGTAAAGCTGATGCCGATAAGTATTTCAATGCACTGTCCGCGGGTGGAAAGATCAACCAACCCTTGGCGGATCAGTTCTGGGGAGCATACTTCGGTATGTGCATCGATAAATTCGGAGTGTATTGGATGGTCAGTTACGATCCTACGCGGCCTTAGAGAATGCCGAGGAAGAATCAGGTGGCGTTCGAGTTAGGAATGGCGACAATGAAAGGAGAAGTCAGATCTTCTCCTTTCATTGTCGCCATTTACTGAGTAGAGAGGATATAACAGATACGAAATTGGCAAAGGCGACCAAAAACGATGCTGCAAAAGTCAGCGAATACATGGAGCAATTAAATCATCCTTTAAAAAAGGAGATTGATGAAGTGAGGAAGATCATCAAATCTTCGAACCCGCTAGTTATGGAGCGGATCAAATGGAATGCGCCGAGTTATTATTATATGGACGATATGGTGACGTTTCACCTTCGGGTGCATGAGCATGTACATTTGATTTTCCACCATCCTTTCGTAATTAAAATAGATTCTCCCCTGCTCATAAAACATTACGACAATAGAAGAATGGTCTACTTCAAGTCGATGAAAGAGATCAATACTGCTGCTGTCGAGCTTAAGCGGATTGTGAACCTGTTGGTTTCATTTCAGAATAAATTGTCGAAATAAATTCACTTATATGTAAGCGAATGGTTACTTTTTATATATTTGTAACCGTTCGGTTACTTATATATTTATGAGAAGAGATGTTTTTCAGGCCATTGCAGACCCCACGCGCAGATCAATTATTCACATGCTCGCTGCGAAATCACTTAATCTTAATGCCGTCGCTGAGAATTTTGATGTTAGTCGACCCGCAATTTCGAAGCATATTAAAATTCTTACCGAGTGTGGATTGGTAGTCATCAGTCAACAAGGCAGAGAACGCTTCTGTGAGGCAAGACTTGAGAAACTCAACGAAGTATCGAGGTGGGTGATTCAATATAAAGAGTTCTGGACGTCTAAGTTTGATGCCTTGGAGTTGTACCTGGATGAGTTAAAGGAAGGTGAAGTTAAGGCCAAACGTAAGCAAATCGTCAAATCGGATGCAGTTACGCGGAAGAGAAAGAACAAATAGGAAAAGTCAAAAGGAATAATTGCAGTTGTTGTCCATAAACTGGCAGACAAACTTCCCACACGGATGAACTCATACCACATTACAACCCAAGATGGTTTTGATAGAAGTTTTCAAGACAAGTGTGATTGAGGCTGTGCATGCAGCAGTGATCATCAGTACCATCGGGCAGGTACAGAGTTGCTATAACGTCAACTTTGATCTTGATGATTGTGATCAATATCATGAGGGTAAAGACAAATCATAACATCATTGATGCAAAACTGTTGCTTCAGATCCTTCATGGCCTCGGATTTGAGGCTTGTATCTTGCCAGATCAGACCCATCTGAATAATAGTAATTTATCAAGACATAAACAGTTATTATACAAATGGAACCATTTATTATTGAAAGAACCTTCAATGCTCCGGCTATTCAAGTTTGGAAAGCCATTACCAACAATGATGATTTGAAGAAGTGGTACTTCAATCTTCCGGAATTTAAAGCTCAAAAGGGTTTTGAATTCTCTTTTATCGGAGGCGAGAAAGATGGAGAGCAATACACTCATTTATGTCGCGTCACTGAGGTAATACCAGGAAAGAAGCTATCATATTCTTGGCAATACCAGGGCTATGAAGGGTATTCTGAGGTTTCACTCGAGTTGTTCGACCTTGGCGATCAGACCCGCTTGGTCTTAAGGCATACAGGGCTCGATTCCTTTCCGAAGCATCCCAGTTTTGCGCGTAAAAGTTTTGAAGCCGGATGGACGCATATTATCGGTAAGGCTTTGAAAGAATTTGTGGAAGCGTAAATCCATCAAAAGGGAGTTTACAAATGCAGGAGGCGCATGGAGGATTGCACTTCGTTTTTTGTTTACCACATTAAAGCTTCAGATGGTAACATACCCGGTAACGGCTTTCAAATATAGTTTCATATACTGGCCATCTTTTTGGATCCATTGGCTATAATCCTTGATTGCCGCAAGTCGCCCTTCTTCACTCACGTATAGATCGTTGACAAGTTGCGGGCCTCGTGCCTCTGCAACTTTATTCCAGATGACAACTTCATCATCAAATTGAGCTTTACCACGTATGGATATCTCCGAATAATCATCTATCGAAATGTTGGTTAATCCCAGTCTTGCAAACATGTCTTCAAGGTGATCAGCAATGGCGTTGTCCATACCTGCTTCACGTCGCCAGCGAAGAAACGCCTCATAAAAAGTTTCCATTGATTCGGGTAATGTAGGACTGAACTCAACTTTTTCGTGGTTGTAGTCCAAAATCGTAAGACAACCTCCTGGCCTGAGGCATGCAACCATTTTCTGCAATACTTCGAATGGATTTGAAACCCATTGCAACACCCTCGCGCTGGTAGCAACATCATAAAATGATAACTCCGAAAATGTATTAATATCAGCTACCTCAAATGACAAGTTTTTGATCGTTGAAAAGGACTCTTGCGCCTGACGAATCAAGTGGCTGCTTGAGTCTATTCCTTTAACAAAGCCACCGCTACCCACCAGCTGGGCGATGTCTTTTGTAATTGCGCCTGATCCACATCCGACATCAAGCACATGGGAACCCCGCCCTATGAGTTTGAGGAGATTAGCGTTGCCATTCACAACGGTACGTCTATCTAATACTGAATTTTTCCCTTGTGGCATTTCAGCCCTCTTCTCGGCGTGACTCATAAATGTAGTTGTAAGTCTACAATATATGAACATATCGTGCTATGCCCATTCTCCCCGCTATACTCAATGAAATATATGTTTAGTTAACGAACATTCATTCGTTATTAAGTATCTTCTCGAGTGCCTTGGAACGCTGAAGCAATGTATTGTAGTAGGCTAAGAAAACGGAAAAGCCTGAACGGCCGCATCAACAACCTTTCAGGCTTCAGTAATTTGTTATTCTGTTACGCTGTGGTGTCAGCTACTTTGATATCAGTCGCTGGCTTATTACGTGTAACAAGTTTTGTGACGAAAACAAAAAATACTGGTACAACGAAAATCGCGAGCGAGCTGGCAGCAATCATTCCTCCCATTACTGTCCATCCGATAGTCTTACGCGCTTCGGCGCCAGCACCTGCAGAAAATGCAAGCGGCATCACGCCGAGAACAAACGCGAGAGAAGTCATGATAATAGGTCTTAGACGCAGTTGCACAGCTTCAAGCGTTGCTTTTACAATATCCATCCCACGGTCTACACGCTCTTTGGCAAATTCGACGATAAGGATGGCATTTTTTGCTGCTAATCCGATCAGCGTAATCAATCCGATCTGTGCATAAATGTTGTTCGTGATGTTTGGAAGAAACGTCAGCGTAAGAATAGAACCAAACGCCCCGATCGGTACAGCAAAGAGAACTGAAAATGGTACTGACCAGCTTTCATATAGTGCTGCCAGGAAAAGGAATACAAAGACAATTGAGATGGCAAATATCAGACCTGTACTATTGCCGGCGGTGACTTCCTCTCGTGTCATACCGCCAAACTCGTATCCATAACCCGCAGGTAATACTTCAGCAGCAACTTCTTTCAAAGCGGTAATACCTTGCCCGCTACTATAACCGGGCTTGGTAGCACCCATGATCTCAGCTGAGCGATAGAGGTTAAAGTGAGACACCAGCGCAGGCGTTTCAATAAGCTTCGAAGTTGTTATGGCACTGAGCGGAACCATGTTCCCAGAAATATTTCGGACATAATATCCTCCTATGTCCTGGATGTTCTTGCGATACAATGTATCTGCCTGAGACACTACGCGGAAGTTACGGCCGTAAACGTTAAAGTCATTGATATAACTGCTTCCAAGTAGCGTCGACAAAGTATTGTAAGCTTCAGCGACATTAACACCGAGTTTCTTTGCTTTTTCCTTATCAATGTCAACCTGATAACTTGGTGTTCTGGCGGTGAAGAAAGAGTAAGCCATGGCGATCTCCGGACGTTGATTCAATGCACCAATAAATTTTCGCATGACGGCCTCGAATTGACGTACATCATCTGTGCTTGTAGTTTGTTGAAATTCAAATGTAAATCCTGATGACTGACCAAGGCCAGGAATTGCAGGTGGAGAAATTACCAGAATACGCGCCTCTTTTATGTCGGCAGTCCTTTTTTGAATTTCCTGAATTATCTTGGGCACGCTTTCAGTTTTAAGATCGCGGTCTTTCCAAAGTTTCAGGTTGACAAATACAGTACCTGCATTTGACTTGTTCGAAAACGTGAGGATGTTAAGACCGGCTAACCCACCGACTGCGTACACCGCTGGAATTTCCATAATCCTGCGCTGTATCTCATTTACCAGTTCAATGCTTCTAGTTGTAGATGAACCTTCTGGCAATTCATAAGTAACCAGGATGCGTTTTTCATCTTCCGTAGGAATGAATCCTGTGGGTTTATTTTTGAAGAGGAAAAACAAGCCAACGAAAAGACACGCCATCATCACCATCACATAAGGCGTTTTCTTTATCCAACTGTTTACCCCACGTGTGTAAGACTTTGTTACGCGATCAAACCAAATATTGAAACGATGGAACGCCCGGTCCATCCAGTTTTTGTCACCATCTTGTGTGGGCTTCAATAGAAGCATGCTGAGTGCTGGTGTTAGTGACAAAGCAACGAATGCAGAGATCATTACAGAAACAGCAATGGTAATGGCAAATTGCTGATACAGTTTACCTACGATGCCTGGAACAAATCCCACCGGTACAAACACTGCACCAAGGATCAACGCAATCGCTATAACAGGTGCCGTGATGTCTTTCATCGCTTTAACCGTTGCATCCTTCGGAGAAAGTTTCTCGTGATCCATGTTGTGCTGGATGGCTTCAACCACCACAATGGCGTCATCCACCACAATCCCGATAGCAAGCACAAATGCAAATAGTGTCAATGTATTGATCGTGAATCCAAAGGGAATAAAGAATATGAAAGTACCAATCAGTGACACAGGTATTGCAAGTACAGGAATGAGTGTTGCTCTCCAATTCTGAAGGAACAGGAACACAACAAGAACAACCAGGATCAGCGCTTCAACCAGCGTCTTTATTACTTCTTCAATGGAAACTTTAACAACAGAAGTTGTTTCAACAGGAATAACGTAGTCGATGTCTTTCGGGAAGCCTTTCCTCAATTCAGTTAGTGCTTTCATTACACCTTCATTCGTGTCGAGGGCATTGGCACCCGGCGCAAGGTATAACAACATAAAGGCTGCCCTCTTGCCGAATACAAATGGATTGTTTCCATAGTTGAATTTGGCCAACTCAACCCGGGCGATATCTTTCAAATAAACCATGTTACCCTGGAGAGGATTTGACCGTACAACAATGTTTTCAAAATCTTCCACCTTGTTAATGCGGCTATTGGTAAGCACGTTGTATTCGAACGCCTGCGCTTTTGGCTGCGGATTGCCACCTATTGACCCTGCAGCGATTTGCAAATTTTGTTCCTGTAATGCTGCGTTTACATCCGCTGGCGTAATGCTGAGACTTGCAAGCTTTTCAGGGTTGAGCCAGATACGCATTCCGAAATCGTCGCCTACTGAGACAATATCACCTACACCTTTCACACGAAGCAATGGGTCTTTTAGATAAATATTGGCAAAGTTTCCAATGAACGTCCCGTCGTGAGTACCCTTAGGAGAATAGATACCGAGTGCAAGAAATATAGAAGGATTACGCTTGCGAACAGTAAGTCCCAATCGCTTTACGATTTCTGGTAATGTAGGTTCAGCAACGCTGACGCGATTTTGAACATCAAGCGTAGCGACGTTAATGTCTGTTCCAATGTCAAAGGTTACGGTAATGCTTGATACGCCACTACCCGTGCTGTTACTCGACATGTATGCCATCCCCGGAGTACCGTTTACCTGGGTTTCGATCGCGGTAGTTGTAGTTTGCTCAACAGTCTGCGCATCGGCACCCACATACGTTCCCTGTATGGCAACCGTTGGTGGAGTGATATCGGGATATTGTGAAATGGGCAATGTATACATCGCAATAAGTCCGACCAGGACAATCACAATGGAGATCACCATCGCGGTGACTGGTCTTTTTATAAATACATCTGAGATCATAATGGGTTTTTCTGATGATAAGGTTGGTACTAATTTTTGGGTGCACCGGGTGTTGCAATGGCGATCGCTGCGCCTTCACGAAGGTTCTGCACGCCTTCCGTTACGATAGTTTCACCTTCTTTAACGCCGTCTTTAACGATGATCGATTTGCCAATCTGTTGGCCTAGTGTTACCCTGCGTTGACTTACTTTCGAACTGTCGGCAACGTAGATGAAGAATTCACCAAGCTGTTCTGTCACTGCTTTGAATGGTACAACCATCGCTTTATTTGCTGATGTTAGTACTTTCAATTTCGCGCTCATACCTGCGCGAAGGCTGTGATCCGGGTTCGGAAATACGAGGCGCATTCTTATGCTTCCGGTTTGTGCGTCTACTGCACGGTCAATGACACTGATATAGCCATTGTGAGGATAAACATCTTCACCGAATACAAGTCGGAATGTTGAATCTTTCGCTGAGCTGTTTTTGGATAGTTGCGTAAATCTGTAGATCTCTCTTTGATCAACGGAAACGTCCGCAGCAATCGGGTCATCCGAAGAGATCGTATTAAGCAACGTAGTGCCCGGGCTAACAGAAGCGCCCAACCTTACAAGTGAAATTCCAATAGTTCCGTCGAAAGGTGCAGTGATCGTCGCATATCGAACGCTTGTTTGTACACTGGAAACGGTGGCCTTTGCTGCATCAACTTGTTTTGCAGCGGCTTCATAGGCGGCTTCGGCGTAGTCGATCGTTTGCTTGGCTATTGCGTCACTTTTGCCCAATTCACGGTAACGTTCTACGTCCTTTTGTGCCTTCACAAGATTGGTCTCCTGCACTTTAAGATTCGCGACCGCCTGCTTATAATTTCCCTCCACCTGTTGTGGATCGATCGAATAAAGTTTTTCGCCTTTTTTGACTCTGTCTCCTTCTTTAAAATGAATGGCTGTGATGTACCCCGTCACTTGTGGACGAAGCTCCACTTCATTGAGCGCTCTGACGATAACAGGATACTCATCATAGTAAGTAGCATTTGAGGTAGCTACTTTTTGAACGGCCACTTGAACTGGCTGCGGACCTTGTGGTCCCTGTGGACCTTTGTTGCCACACGCAGCTGCTATAAGTAGCAATGACCCTAAAATTGACAAGCGCTGAAAATTGTTTACTAACATATGGTTTGAGGGAATAAAATTCATGTTTAAGATTTTCCTTTTTAGTAATTGAGCTGACCCAAAGCCCTTTGCACATCCATCTTGCTCGCGAGCACAGAGTAAAGTGCATTGAAATAATTGATCTTGGTTGTACGGAGATCAGTTTCCGCAATAGTCACGTCAAGATAAGGCCGAATTCCGTTGCTGTACTGAAGTTGAATGACATCGTAGACTTCCTTCGCGAGATCTACATTTTCTTTTTGAGCCAGGAACGTAGCGAGATTACTTTTATATGATGAAAGTGATCTCGTATACTCAGTGTTCAACGCACTACGCAGATTCACTAATCCCCACTCAATCCTTTTACTGGTCCATTTTTGCTCTTGTACTTTGGCCATACGCTTTCCCCCCTGGAAAATTGGAAAAGCAAGTGTTGCGCCTACATAAGAGAAAGGATACTTGGTGTTGTACAATTCGCTGAAGCTGTTATTCTGATAATTCAGGAAGTACGCACCAAAGGCGCTCAAGGTGGGCAGGTAAGCCCAGTTGCTGTATTTTACGTTTGCTTCCTGAAGCTTTTTCTGCGTATAGAGGATCCGATAGTCAATGTGTTTCGTATAATTGAGTTCTTGCAACGTATCCAGGTACACTTCACTCTCCATTTGCAATGTGTCGTAAGAAACGGAGAGGGAATGTTCTACCGGGTAACCCATTAACGTCTTTAAATATTCTTCCTTATACTTCAGCATTTCAACATTCGTCTTGAGGCTCGCGTCAGTATTTGTTAGAAGGATCGTTGCGCGTTTATAGTCAGTCTTGTCGGCGACTCCGGCGTTGTATCGACTCAAGGCATCTTTCAAACTTCTCCTCAGCCTTACGATAGATTCCTGGCTTACTTTAATTTGTTGGCTGGTCGCCAGAACATCATAAAATGCCTTGGTCACATTGACTACCAGATCAATTTTTGTTTTGCTGATGTTTTGACCGGATGCCGCACGGACTTTGTTTGAAGTACTACTCGCCAGCAATGCATCGCGGTTAAATATGTTTTGCGTTGCCGTGAATTGTGCAGACGACGTATTGTCCACGCCAAACTTTACTACATTGCCTCCGATAACACTACTCTGAAGATTGATGTACCGGTAGTAGTTGTAGGTGAAGTTGATCTGCGGATACCAATCTGCCAATTTTCCTTTGATGATCTTATTGGTGATCTCCTGATCTGCCTCGGCCTGTTTTACGGCCGGCTGATGTTTTATAGCATAATCAACAACCTTCTCGAGGTTGGCGACTTGCAGAAGGCTGTCACTGGCTTGCTGCGCAAAGGACATAAAGGGCGATAGCAGTGTGATGAGAATCAGAACGGTTTTTTTATTAGGGGCGATAGTCATACGAGGTATTGTATTCTTAGTTTGTAGATTAAAGGTTCTGTTTTATTAATTCTGCCTTTGCGTTTAGATGAGGCATTTCCTCATGAAACAAAGTTCGATAGATTACTTGCTTTCTTTCGACTAGAAATTTCCGATACTCATTGTCACTCATTCCGTGGATCGTTTGAAGTATTCCCTTTGCGAGTAGCGGATAGTTACAGAGTGCTGACAGGTTGATCATAAAGTTTTCAGGCGAAATCGGACCAAGACGCTTGGCCTTAATCTCGGCCTCGAGTTGCTCGCGGATAAGATGACTGGATTTTACCCTGTCCTTAGAGCAAAACACCTTAAATTTCTCCGGATACCTCGCAGTCTCGTTAATGATGAAATTCTCGAGATATGGATATTTGAGTCCGAGGTCGACAACGGTGTCGATATACAAAGCAATCTTTACATTGAATTCAAGGTCCGTATTGAGAATGCTGCGCACTCGGTCTTTCTTTTCTTGGATCGTTTCTTCCAAAAGCGTATCGAGCATGAGCTTCCGCGATCTGAAATAATAATGAATCAAGGCCCTGTTCACACCTGCTTCATCCGCGATCTGCTGTGTCGTTGCGCTGAGGAACCCTTTTTGAAAGAAGAGTATTTTGGCTGTCTCCTTAATCAATTCCTCTGTCTGCACTTCGTCGGCACCCATTATCTTTTTTGTTTAACAATTTTGTTAACGAATCAGATAGGTATTGGGTTCCGCTTGTAATTATTTTTTTTATGAGGATCGTCCAATTAAGTGTCTATTCATTGTCGCTAACGTTTGATGTTCGGGACAAACGGCTTAATTGTATTTTAAGATATTGCTATCGGGCAGGCTAAAATTAAGGATTACATCCTGATTCAACGCAACCGACAACTTTTGCTGTCTCGATACGAACCAAAGGCCGCCACATTGCACTTCGACATCATAAAACCCGCCGAGATAGTTGATCTTTCTGATGGTTCCCGCCACGCCTTTGCCAGTTAAATGTATGGTCACATCTTCAGGTCTTATAAACAGCTTACCAACTGAGTCATGGCCTGCGATCGTTGTTTTGAATAACGGATCCTTCAGATCAATAACAGTATATCGGCCCAACAGTCCAGCAACATATTCATTTCGTGGTTGTCGGTAAAGTTTCTCCGGACTTCCGCGCTGAATAAGTTTTCCGCCTTTCAGAATGATAATCTTATCCGGCCAGCTGAGTAAATCGTCTGGCTCATGCGAGATCATCATGCAGGTGATCTTAAGTTGATCACCGATGTCGTCAATGATTGTCCTCAACAGGACTTTATGTACGCGATCAAGGTTTGAGAAAGGTTCATCCAGTAAAAGTAATGTTGGCGACGTAGAAAGCAATCGTGCAATAGCAATCCGTTGCCGTTCCCCACCCGACACTTCATTTGTTCTTCTTTTCAACAAATGATCAATACGGCATAGCTTGTAAAGCGCATTGGATTCATTAGTAGTTCGATTGCTTACATAGTGAAGAACCTGTTCAACTCTCAGGAATTTGGGAAGCTCAAAATCTTGCGACAAATAGGCGATGTCGCTGTGACCAGGCACCAGCGTTTCGAGATTGCTAATCTGTTTATCCTGAAAAACTATTTTTCCTTCGTCAGGCTGTATCAACCCGGCAATCACCTTCAAAAGTGTACTCTTTCCCGATCCAGTCTCACCCGCGATGGCAATTCTTTGAAACTGGCGAAGCGTAAATGAAATCCGATCGACGATCGGGCCGCTGGTCCCTATGCGTGATACGCGTTCAACCCGGAGAAAGCTCATTTGTTCCTGGATTTTGTTTTGCTCTCCCAGGTATCCATTTTTATTTTTTCAATGAGTAAAGAATTCTTGAACTCATGAATCAGTTTCTCCATCTCGTCATCACGGTTCGTCATTTCCAAATATTCGGCATCGTGCGCACTAATGATTGGCTTAATCCGCTCAAGTTGTGATTTCGTATTGTCAAGTGATTCAACAAGCAAATTCTTTTCGTCCTCTGTCGCTGATGTTGCCAGTTTCTCTTCGATCTGAATCATTTTTGCCTGAATGTATTCCAGCAGATCCCATGGATTGTTCGGTGTATTCCACGTGAACTGGATATTACATTTTCTGCATTTGTATCGGTTACTCTTCCAACCTTTGTCATTCTTTTCAGTGCCGACAAGCTTAATCATATCTTTTGAATGACACTTTGGACATGACGGATCGTCTCTGACAATCTTCTCGAGAATCTTTCTTTGTTCAAGTATGGCCGCTCGTTGATCGGCGTGCATGTTTATCTGTTCAACAAAACGATCCACAGTTTCTTGAATGCTTCGGTGTTGTTCATCGATCGCACCGGAAGCGATCATTTGCTTACTTTTTCTTTTGAAGTAGTTAACTACATTGATCAGCTCCCGCTCGTTAGACTTGAAATTCTTATTCATCGCCCAAAAATATAACTTTTCTGTACCCCACCTGCATAACGTCGCTGACCATGTCGAGTAATACTCAGAAAACTTTTTGGTCCTTTGAGCATGGTGCTCATTCCGCGAATATCAAAATTAACTTTTGAAATATTATTCTTTAGCGGAGACGATTTTGTAAAGCTTGCCGTCAGGTTTTGTGAAGATATACAGTTCCCCTTTGCTGTCTCGGCCGATCCTCATGTCTGTTCGCTTGTCGCCACACAGTTCTTCGATCGACATTACCTTTCCGTCGAGTGCAATGCGCCATTCCTTTACCAATGCCTGCTTACCCTGAACAATGTCTTTAACTTGTGAGTAAAAAAGTCTTCCACCGGGTATGTCGCCGTAAAAGAACTTACCAGCCAATGCTGATACCTCGCGACCCGTGTATTCATATCCACTGGACATCGCCTTTCCCTCAGTGTGATCAAATTGTATTACCGGATAGGTAATACAATACTTTGCATCATCTGGTGGAAGCGGATAAAGAGAGTTCATGTTGCCAGACTCAAGATGAACAAATGTTCCCTCACGAATGGGCCAACCATAGTCGTGACCTGATTCAATCATGTTAAAAGACTCTATGTTTGTATGCCCAATGTTTGAAGCCATCATTTTTCCGGATTTTAGCCATGTAATCTTATGTGGATTCCGAAATCCATAAGCATAGATCTCACCAGCTGCATCAGCATCTTTGACGAACGGATTGGTATCGGGAATGCCGTAGTTTCCATTTTTGCTATTTCGTTTGGACGGATCGATTCTGATGATGGTGCCCCAGAGTTTATCGCGACTGTGCGCAAGGAAAGGGAACTTGGTTTCAACAGCGCCGCCATCTCCTAGTCCGATGTAAAGAAGTCCGTAGTCTTCGTCGGCGGTCTTTGAATATGGATTGAAAGTGGCTTCCTGCATACCATGTATTCCTGATACAAAGTCTATCCGCAACAACTCACGACCTTGTCCCTGAAATGGTATCATCGCAGGATTGGTTGTCTTCCATTCTGTGACTACCCATTGTAATACGGATGGGATCGTGTCATTATAATTAAAATCTGCTTTCTTGGTCTTGGAAGGTTCTGAGTGTGTCGTGTACAATAGGCCATTCTTATCAAAGTCGGGATGAAAAGCAAAGCTTCCGAATCCAGTCGCGAGTCCAGGTTTATGAATAAAGGATTTTCGCTCTTTTGTCATGTCAAAATAAACTTCAGGCTTGCCCTTGTTCAGGAAATATAATTTGCCTCGTAGGTCCAGAATGTATAAAAGATCAGTCTTCGGTTGATAGTCAAGTTTAACGATTCTTGTTTTCGGATTTTCATCACTTGAGAATGGGATCTGAGCAAACAGTTTGATATTAGCAACAAGTGTCGAAAATTTTATCGTGTCGGGTATTGGATTGGTAAGCGCATTGGGATCAACGGGAGCTGCGTTCTTATCGAAATTCTTCTTCGTATTAATGAAGGCGACGAGATTGTTGAGATTCCCCACTGAGAGTTTTGGGAATGAGGGCATTACAGTCTTATATTTTTCGATAATCTGCTTTGCATGTTCGTCGCCGGATTCCATCATTGCTTTTGGTGAACTGATGAACTTTTTTATCCAGTCGACTTTCTCATGAGTTGTCAGCCCACCGAGCGAAGGACCAATGCCATCGGCAATAAAATTGTGACAAGCGCTGCAATCCTGATTGAATATGAGCATGCCTGCAGCGATCGCGGTAGTATCAGTCGATACGGCTGATTCGGCAGCAGGCTTTGGGTTGCATCCGGCCATGAATAGCGTCAGAATAATGACTAATAATTGTACTATATTTTTCATTGTATACGATTGTGGAGCCCAAATCTAAAACATCGTCACCAGTTTCGCATCACCGTGCGACTAACGTACATGTACTTTCCTGGTTTCGTTAATGCCCCGGACCAGAATTAGTAATATCTTTGCCGCCTTATTTAGATACCCATGATCTCAGTTGATGCAGTCAGTGTAGAATTTAATGGCTCCCCCCTTTTCAGCAATGTCACTTTCAACATCAATGAAAATGATAGAATAGCGCTCATGGGAAAAAACGGCGCCGGGAAGTCGACGCTGCTGAAGATTATTGCAGGCGTAAGCAAGCCAACTCGTGGCAAGATCTCGGCACCAACCGATGCCATTATCGCATATCTGCCCCAGCATCTGCTCACGGAAGACACGGCGACGGTATTTGAAGAGGCTTCCAAGGCGTTCAGTAAAATCCTTGACATGAAGAAGCAAATGGATGAATTGAATGTGCAGCTTGAAACGCGAACAGACTATGAATCCGACGCGTATTCAAAAATTATTGAGCAGGTATCCGAACTGAGCGAAAAGTACTACTCAATAGAGGAGATTAATTTTGATGCTGAAGTTGAAAAAACGCTGATGGGTCTCGGATTCCTTCGTTCCGATTTCACCAGACCCACAAAAGAATTCAGTGGTGGATGGAGAATGCGCATTGAACTCGCCAAGATACTTCTTCAGAAACCTGACCTGATATTACTTGATGAGCCGACCAACCACATGGATATTGATTCTATCCAATGGCTGGAAGAATTTCTGACTAATAATGCAAAGGCTGTCATCGTAATCAGTCACGATAAAACATTTGTAGACAATCTTACGAACAGGACGATTGAAGTAACTATGGGTCGTATCTACGACTATAAAACAAACTACACACACTATCTTCAATTAAGAAGGGAGCGTAGGGAACAGCAGCAGAAGCAATTCGATGACCAGCATAAGCAGATCGCTGACATCCAGGAATTCATTGACCGATTCAAAGGCACTTACTCGAAGACCTTACAAGTACAGTCGCGGGTAAAAATGCTTGAGAAGATTGAGATCGTTCAAGTTGATGAAGTGGATACTTCTTCATTGAATCTGAAATTTCCTCCCGCACCGCGTTCCGGGAATTATCCCGTCATTATTGAGGGCCTCACAAAAAAGTATGGCGACCACGTTGTATTTCAGGATGCCGCAATGACGATCGCACGTGGCGATAAAATTGCTTTTGTTGGAAAGAATGGTGAGGGCAAATCGACGTTGGTAAAGGCGATTATGGGTGAGATCGATTTCGAAGGAAAGCTTCAGGTGGGACACAATTCGATGATCGGCTATTTTGCACAGAACCAAGCAGCGCTCCTGGACGAAACGGTATCGGTATTTGAGACTATAGAGCAAATTGCACAAGGTGATATTCGTTCAAAAATCAGAGACCTTCTCGGAGCGTTTATGTTTAGCGGTGACGCGATCGACAAAAAGGTTAAACTCCTTTCAGGCGGTGAAAAGACCCGTCTTGCCCTGCTCAAAATGCTGCTCGAACCAGTTAATCTTTTAATTCTAGATGAGCCAACTAACCATTTGGATATCAAAACAAAAGATATCCTGAAAGACGCCCTGAGAGCTTTTGACGGAACGCTTATTCTCGTATCGCATGATCGCGATTTTCTAGATGGTCTCGCTTCAAAGGTGTTTGAGTTTAGTAACAAGAGAATTCGCGAACATTTCGAAGACATCAACGGATTCCTGAGAAACAAGAAGATCGAAAACCTCAGAGAGATCGAGCGTACTTCGAAATAGAACCGGGCTCAACGCCACCCTTTTTTCAAAGCATAAACAGACCTGTCGGCACAAGTAAACCGACGCATGGTTCTACAATCGCCGGACGTCGAGAATATTTCATCAATCATTTATTCTGGATCAATCCATCCCAAAAGCCGCGTGAAGAATTCATCCGTTTAAGGCAAAACCAGGGATCTGTCAGTGGTTTGTGCCAATGTACGGATGTCCGGATCTGTACTCAACGGACCACTTGCGAAGATGATGATCAACAGGAAACAGGCATTTGACTTCAAGGCAAGCGTTCATCTTTGCAAAATGGGTTGGAAGAGTTTTAATTTCACGGTAACACAATCTTCGATTTCATAAGCGTGTCCCTGAAAAAAGACGGGCTGGTAGTCGAAGAAAATATTGATAAGCCTGCCGCGGAGACCGAACAATTGCATTAAGTTTACTGGAAGACCATTACCCACATCACCTTGATTGTATTCGACTGGCCTCGCTGGTGAGTACAATTCCACGTAGAAACACCATTTGTATGATCAGAATTATTTCGATACTCATCGTGCTCAGTGTTGGCTGTGCCCACGCTCAGGTACTAAAAAAGATAAAAGATAAGACGAAGAAAGTCACGTCCAAAGAGAACCGCCAGCGCGTGATCGGTTCATGGAAAGAGGAACTTGACAAAGCGCGTGACAGCTTTGATTCAACTGATTTTGATTATGCTATTCTGGTGATCGACAATTCCGGTTTGTTTGATGTAAAGGAAAAAGGGGAGTTTGTTTCGAAACTTGCGACGGGTGGGAGTCTGGTGCTTGGAAGCGTTGATAGCAGTAAATCAAAAGTGCTGGAGAAAGCAAGGTTTCAACTCGAAACTGGTGAAGTTGCTTATGCGACGCGCAAGTATGGATTCGCGGAGAAGCGGTTTAACAGCGCAATTGCACTATACGAAAAAGCCAACGCGATGGACAATATCGGATATCTGAAAGCGCTCGCGGATCAAGGCTTGCTATTTTCAACGATGGGTCGATTCACGCAAGCGATGGATTTCACAACACGCGCACTTGAACTCAGAAAGAACAAATTCGGACCAACAAATATCGGCGTTGCTTCTTCAACAAATAACTGGGCTGTGTTACAGTATGATATGGCGCATTACAATGAAGCGGAAAAGACTTTTTCGTCGGCATTATCAATTATTGAAAACAGCACGGGCAAGGGGGCGATGCAGTATGCCATCGTTCAAAATAATCGAGCGATGCTTTTTCAATCCATTGGAAGATATGAAGAAGCGGATCAACTGATGAAAGAGGCCATCGGCATTATTGAAAGTCTTAAGAACAATAAATCAGTTAACGGTTTGAAATTCTTATCGAACCAGGCATTGCTCTATCAACAGATGGGCAAGTACGATGAGGCTGAGGCAATCTATAGCAGCATGGAACGACGTTTGGGTAAAACTAGTCCCGACTATGGAACAATGCTAAATAGTCAGGCGGCCTTATACATTGCTATGGGCAAGGACGAAAAAGTTGAGGATCTTTTGAAACAATCATCAGCTATATTCAAATCGGGTTTAGGTGATGGAGGCCCTGCATATGCCAAGAGCGTTAGTGATCTGGGCAATTTCTACAGGTACAAGGAACGTTATGGCGAAGCAGAGCCTTTGTTAGATAAGGCTTTATCAATACGGGAAAAAGCACTGGGCGTAAATCACCCTCATTATGTTCAGTCACTGGAAGACCTTGCGATCCTTTATTGGAAACAAAAGCGTATGGACAAAGCGTATGCCGCGTATCGTCAGGTGATGGATAAATCTCTGGAGTTTATAAACACTTACTTCCCTCCGATGAGTGAGGCAGAGAAAACCAAATATTGGGATGTAATGTCACCCCGATTCCAACGATTCTACAATTTTGCAATAGAAGCTTCTGTTTCTACCCCGGATATTCTAAAAGACTTATTTGATTTTCAAGTTGCCACGAAAGCGCTCCTTCTCAGCGCTACAAATCGTATCAAACGCGTAATACTTACAAGCGGCAATGCATCACTCATCAAAGACTATAACCTATGGCTTGATCAGAAGGAAACGCTTGCCCGCCTCTATCAGTATTCAAAAGATGAGTTGAAGGAACAGAAGATCAACCTGGATTCTATCGAACGTGCAGCCAATACGATGGAGAAGCGATTGTCGGAAAGCAGCAAAGATTTTCTTGCAGGCTATTCTAGTCAGAAGATCGGATACATCCAGATCAAAAGTCTGCTTGCCGATAACGAAGCCGTTGTTGAGATCATTCGCATTACTCAATTTGATCAGAAGTTTACAACGGAGTCGAAGTACGCAGCAATGATACTGACGAGAGAATCCGATATTCCAAAATTGGTCCTCATGGAAAATGGTCAACAGCTGGATACACGTTATGCGAAGTTCTATCGCAATGCGATACAGCAGCGTATCGCTGATGAGTATTCGTACGACCAGTATTGGGGTCGCATCGCGCCGGCTGTCGCGGGCAAGAAAGTCATCTACGTTTCACCTGATGGCGTATATAATCAGATCAATCTGAATACACTGAAGACGAAGGATGAAGGTTACGCCATCAATAGCTATGATTTCATCACCCTTGGAAACAGCAAAGATCTTTTGATGATCAAGAATCGGAAAAAGGCGGCACCAAACAAGAAGGCTACATTGGTTGGATTTCCGGATTACGGATCTAAGGAAGTGGCTGCATTGCCAGCGACAAAGACTGAAATTGAAGGTATTGGTCGCATGTTAAAGGCAGCAGGTTATACACCAGCTCAGTTCATGCAGAAAAGTGCAAGTGAGTCGAGTCTTAAATCGGCAAATAGTCCGGCCGTGCTGCACATCGCGACGCATGGATACTTTCTGAAAGACGTAGACGTGACAGGTGCAGGTTTTGGTGTTCACGTTGATAATGCTACCGAGAACCCACTGCTGCGATCAGGTTTATTGTTGACCGGCGCTGGCAAAACGCTTTCAGGTAAAACAGAGCCTAATCTCCAGAGCAATGACAATGGAATTCTAACTGCATATGAGGCGATGAACTTGAATTTACAGGGAACATCGCTCGTCGTACTCAGCGCTTGTGAGACAGGCCTTGGCGAAGTAAAAGCAGGTGAAGGAGTTTACGGACTTCAGCGAGCATTTCAGGTTGCAGGTGCCGATGCCTTGATCATGAGTCTGTGGAAAGTAGATGATGCCGCAACCCAACTGCTAATGACCAACTTTTATACAAACTGGTTAAAACTCGGTAACAAACAAAAGGCCTTCAAGCAAGCACAAGTCCAGTTGATGACAAAGTTCAAAGACCCTTATTATTGGGGCGCCTTTGTAATGATGGGGATGTAAAATGTTGGTGTTAATAATAATCTATCAGCACGGACGCAGAGGTAAATGAAGGAGTTTTACTATGGCGCCAGTGATATGATTATAAGACAAGCTTTAAAATAGCGCACGACTGCACGGACAGTGGATAACGGCAGTAGAAGTTCATAACGCGCCAATTCATAATTCCTTTCTATTTCCGCTTCATCAACACCTCCCCCGACGGATCAATACTCTTAAACCCAATAATCTTCCCTCCTTCTTCAACAAATTGCAAAACTGTATCCGAGAACTGTTTGAGATGAAAAGTTTTTGGCTTGTAGGGAATCAATTCATATTGTGGCTGGCCAGGGTACACTACAAATATCGATTTGGAATCAGGGGACTTGATGTCTATCTCGCCGCCATTCGGCGATTCGTACTTTCCCACATAAGCCAAAAGTGTCTTTGGATCTTTTAATGCTGCATCGGCCGTTCTGCCAAACGACACTTCTGATTCATCCATCGAAATCAACACCTTGTCAACATCGCCTTGTGGATTGGTTGAGAAGTTGATAGACCACTTACCATTCAGTTCGTCATCAGGAGTATCGAAACGGTCGTAGTGATAGTGCTCTAGTGGAAGCGTTACAGTATTATAGTCGAATGCAAGATTGCTTTCACTACCTGTAATCGATATCACACCATAAGCAGGATTTTCGAACTTGCCCACATAATCCTGAAGTGGATGAGATGGTTTGGTTCCTGAAATTTTATCACTGCCAGTTTTTTTCCTTGCTTCGCGTTCAGCTTTCTTTCCGGCCAAATACGAAGCGTAGATCCGTTCCTGCCAAGGTGTCGGACTTACGCCGAGCAAACGGTCATATATTGAACGCGTAACGACATCTGTCATTGGACTCGTATGTGTTCCGCTCACGAGTACGATGACACCGTATCCGTCGTAAAGCAATGTCGACACCTGCGAATAAAATCCGCCGATAGCGCCACCGTGGTTTGTGAGGAAATGTCCCTTGTAAGAAGCCGTGTACCGACCCATTCCATAAACAGCATTGAATACCTCACTGTAGCCTTTTGATTCCAGTGCGAGATTTGGCACAGCCATCGCGGGCTGTAGTGTCGCGCTCAAAACTGAGGCTGGTAATACTTGTTTTCCATTGTAAGAACCTTTGTTCATCAATGCGATCAACCAATGAGACATCTCTTTTATGTTACTGATGATCGATCCGCATGGCCCCACCCCATCCATCTGTCTGTAAAAAGGGTACTTGACAAGTGTGGTGGTGTCGCGCTTTTGATAATAAGGAAAAGCAAAGTCGGACGTTTTCTCCATATCATCAATTTTGAATGTTGTTGCAGTCATTGACAACGGATTCAATATTTTCTCATTTACAAAACTCTCCCAGGTCTTACCAGCAAGATGCTCGATTACGTACCCTACACCCATATACATCAGATTATTGTACAGATAGCCCTGACGTAGTGGCTGACTCGGTTCCATATATTTTAGACGTTCGAACATTTCCCTTCTTGTGAAGGCAGATTTATACCAGATCGCATCGTGCCGTGATATTCCGGTTCGGTGAGAAAGCATATCCCTAAGCGTCACGGATTCGTTAAGTTCATGGCTGTAAAATTCAATGGTGGGATCAAATTTTTTAATCGGTTTGTCCCATTCGAGCTTGCCATCTTCGACCAGCAAACCAGCAGCGACAGAAGTAAAGAGCTTTGTGTTGGAGGCGATCGGAAATAGCGTGGTTGGAGTGACGGGAAGCTTTTTTTCAAGATCGCGGTATCCATATCCTTTTGCAAAAACGAGCTTATCCTTTTCAACAATCCCCACCGCCAGACCAGGCGCGTTCCACTCTTTCATGATTTTTTCCATGAACGCGTCAAACCCCTTCATTTTTTTATCGATCGAACTTTGCTGGGCGTTGGCGGTGAACGTTGCTAAAACTAATAGCAATGCAAGTGTACTTTTCTGCATGTTTAGGTAGTTTGGACTTGTGAAATGTACGAAACGCCATGAAACATTTAAAGATCCTGTTTTAAAAGACAATAATTTTAATTCACGACTTTCAATCTTTAGATTTGATTTATCTGAGTTGAAACAATTATGCCATACGACGAAAAGCTTGCTGCGCGCGTACGCGAATCATTAGCACATGTGAAAAAAGTGGAAGAGAAATTTATGTTTCGTGGCGTTTGCTTTATGCTCAATGGAAAAATGTGTGTATGCGTCGGGGCGGATGAATTGATGTGTCGGATTGGTCCTGATAAATTTGATGAAGCGCTTGAACGAAATGGCACGAGAGCGATGGTGAGAGGTGGTAAAGCGATGAAAGGGTTTGTATTTGTTTCGCCAGAAGGGTATCGAACTAAGAAGGATTATCAGTACTTTATCGACTTATCGCTGGAGTTTAACAAGTTCTCAGAGCCTGCTAAGCCAAAAAAACGTAAGAAAGAAAAGAACCGGGAATGATTCATCTTACACTCCAGGCGAACCCGATTTTTTCCAGCAATTGTTTTCGTTCAAAGCTCATTTTACTTTTGGCTTGTCTTTGATGTTGAACCCAGTAAGCAAGCTTACTGTCTTTGTAACCTTCTTTTACAATCGTGGTACCAAATTTTTTCTTGAAATTCAGCAGCTTGTCGTACATCAGACGCCAGCTCCTTTCCACCATCGCGGCAATGTCATTATAAAATGCAAAGCCCAGCCTCAACAGCTTCTGTTTTCTAATGGCCGGCAGTCTTCCTTCCAGTTCGTCCTTTCGCTGATTGGCAACCCATCTCGCGAGCGGCCGATCTTTGTATGCTGATGAGACTCTGCAATGACCAAATTGCTTCTTAAATTTATAAAGCTTGTTGAATGACGTGGTCCATAGGTCTTCCCACCTGGCTTTGATCTGATCAGAAAATAGAAATTTCCAACGTTTCAATTGACTTTTCTCAGCAGTATTAATTCGCGAGGGGTATTGTCGTAGATAAGCAACTGCGATCGCCAATTTGGAGTCCTTATATGACTCGGGAACATTGGCATGTCCATACTTATTGAAAAAAGCTTCGATCTTTTTAAACAGCAACTTACGGTTGGCTTCCTTGTCCTTTGCTATGTCATTGCTGAATTTGAATTTCACGTTGCGTAGCGCCTGAAGTTTCCATTTCTCAAGTCGCTCTTCGGAGTATCTGACAGTACTCACCCATCGTCCAAGTTTTTCGTCGGGTCTATATCGGTCAGGCACATTTGAATAACCAGTGCTTTCGTGGAACTTTTTAAGTTTGGCGAACATCCTTTTCCAGTCGATATCTTTCTTGCTTCTTATATCCGAAGACCATTCAAAACCAATTGATTTTAATAAACGCTTTTGTTCCTTCTGCAGTGTTTTCTCATCTCGTCTTTGCCGAAGCACCCAGCTTCCGAGTGTTTGGTATGGCGCTTTCCTCAAAGGTACCCTTGTATGTCCAAATTTTTCGGAAAAAGATTTTAGTTCTCCATAGTTGTAATACCAGCGCAGCTCGTTGGACAAATGGAGGTGCCAAAGGAATCCAAGGCTATCCAATTCATCACATATTCTTTTAGGAAGTTTTTCTCGCGTGGTTCTAAGTCGACCGCAGAGATCAAAAAGATCGGAATAGTCGGAAGATCTTGGAACGTTGATATGACCATGGTCATGAAAGAAATGCCTCAATGGTATAAGCATTGCAGTGGCATCAATCATTGGCATCGATGCAGTCTTCTTGGTCATGGAGTCTAAATAAGATGAGTTGGTGTTCCCTTCAAGTTTGGAATTCGATTGTTTTATACATTGGTAAATTATATGACCGGTAAATGCTTTAGGTTGATGACGTGCTTCAGTTTGTGATCTTACTGTTTCGTCGATCAACGCGTCTGTCGTTATGCCCGCGCAACGAGTTTAATCGAAATCGAATGATTTTGAATCGTTCATCTTAACTCAAAATTCAGGCAAGCGCCTAAGATCGATGGGACCGGGTTAACGGTCGACACTGTAGTGGTTTAGACAGCTGCTTAATGGTTATTGAATATTTCTATTCGAATTTTTGGCTGCGTTTATTTTACCATAGAACATCACATTCCTTCCGTCTGTACAGAATTGACCCACCAACAAACGTTAGCGACTAATTTTACAAACACCCTTCGCTCTATGGTGATACTTTACTTTGTGGTCACGATGCGTCGGGGTAAAAATTCAACGCCACTCATGATCCGTTCCTCTACCCGTAAAAGGTTTTTAGCACTGTATTTTGTTGTACTGGCTGTCGTGGCATGGTCGTGCGACTCATCCAATCAAAAGCGCGTGTTGGTGTTTTCTAAAACAAATGGATGGAAGCATACCTCGATTCCCTACGGCATTGAAGCCATCACTATGCTGGGAACCGAAAATGGATTTCTGGTCGATACGACGAAAGACGCCAGCGTCTTCGATGACTTTAATCTGAAGCAATATGATGCTGTAATATTTAACAGTACCACGCGCAATGTATTGAATGCCGATCAGCAGGCTGCATTTGAACGTTTCATCCAAGCAGGGGGAGGATTTGTAGGAATTCACGCAGCAGCCGATACCGAATATGAATGGCCATGGTACGACCAACTTGTTGGCGCACATTTCTCCAGCCATCCTCATAATCCAAACGTAAGAACAGCTACCGTATTGGTAAGCGATACTTCGCACATTTCCACGCGCGGGCTACCGGCAAAATGGGAAAGGAAGGACGAGTGGTATAACTATAAATCTTTTTACCCCGATATCAAGGTGCTGGCATTCCTGGATGAAAATTCTTATGAGGGCGGGACAAATGGCGCGAACCACCCCATAGCCTGGTATCACGAATTTGATGGTGGGCGTGCGTTTTATACTGGTGGTGGTCATGAGGACTCCAGCTTCAGTGAGCCGATGTTCCTGAAGCATCTCCTTGGTGGTATCCAATACGCGATGGGGAATGGAAAACGTGATTACAAAAAGTCATATGCTGTCGCAGTGCCGGAAGAGAACCGGTTTGTTAAAACTATTCTGATCAACGATCTGAATACGCCCATGGAATTAGATGTCTCGAACGATGGCAGAATTTTTTATACGGAACTGCGAACCGCGAACCTGGGCATGTACAACACGAAGACTGGAAAGTATTCGCTTGTACATCAATTCAAAGTCGCGACAAAAGGTGGAACTGGATTAATTGGTGTTACACTAGATCCGAAATTTGATTCTAACAATTTCATTTACGTCTACTATGCGCCGCCGACCGAAAAAGAACCTGTCATGTTCAGCCTCTCTCGATTTAGGATGAAACAGAATAACACATTAGACACAATGTCTGAAAAAGTGTTGCTACAAGTGCCGGTACAAATTAACAGCGGTGCCCACCATGGCGGTTCTTTGGCATGGGACAAACAAGGTAATCTTTACTTATCAACAGGCGATAGTTCAAGTCCTTTTCCTGCGAACGGATATGCGCCATTGGATGAACGACCTGGTGCGGAATACTATAGTCTTGATGCGCAACGCGGCGCTTCGAATACAAATGACTTGAAAGGAAAGATACTCAGGATACATCCTGAGGCAGATGGAACATATACGATCCCAGAGGGCAATCTTTTTCAAAAGGGACAGGAAAGGACGAAACCCGAAATTTTTGTAATGGGTTGTCGCAATCCATATCGCATCGCAGTCAATCCAAAATCATCAGTATTGTATTGGGGAGAGATTGGTCCGGATGCAGGCAAAGACAGTGTGCAGGGACCCCGCGGTTACGACGAATTCAATCAGGCAAAAAAAGCGGGTAATTACGGATGGCCATATTTCGTGGGTAACAACGAAGCGTATAGCAAATGGAATTTTGCCACCAACACAGCGGGCCCGAAGTTCAATCCGGATGGACCTGTTAACAATTCGCCTAACAACACTGGTCTCGAAAAAATCCCTCCCGCAATACCCGCGATGATATACTACCCTTACGCAGCATCTACGAAATTTCCTGAACTAGGGCAAGGTGGACGAAGCGCAATGGCGGGAGCGTTTTATGAGTATCATGCCTCTGGCACCAACGCGTTTCCTGAATACTATGACGGAGCGTTGTTTGTATTCGACTGGATGCGCAACTGGGTTTTGGCGCTTCGGTTTGATGAAGACGAGAACTATGTACGGAGCGAACCATTCATGACTTCCAATGGAGATTTTCGTCGGCCCATAGACCTGGCGTTCGGAAGCGACGGTGTGATGTACATGCTTGAGTATGGCTCTGTTTATGGCGCTGATAATGAAGATTCGAGATTGGTGAAAATTACATACAATAGCGGAAACCGTGCTCCAATTGCAAAGGCGTCTGTCACAGATTCTGTAGCGGCAGCGAAGTTGGATAAAACAGTATTTCTAACATCCGAACGCAGACCAGCTAAGGTGATCACTTCCGTCGAGGGAGCAGCACCGCTTCGCGTAAAGTTCACCGGCGCGGGATCAGGAGATCCCGATGATGATGACAAAGTTTCTTACGAATGGCTTTTTGATGGAACTACCGTCGGGGCGACCACATTCAATGCAGCTTTCATTTACCGGACAGCTGGCACTTATACTGCTATATTAAATGTGCACGACAAGGCAGGACTCGTTGGATCAGATACCGTCATGGTCAAAGTTGGTAATGCTACTCCTGAAGTGCAGATCGTCTCAGCGGCCAACAAATCGTTCTTCTGGGATAAGGAGACATTCGTATACGCTGTGGATGTCAAGGATATTGAAGACAATGTGATTGATCCAAAACGCGTTGAGGTAAATTTCGAGTACAATCCGGAGCCAGCTGCTATGATGATTGGTGCAACGTTGATGGCAAACAGTGACTGCAAGGCTTGTCATACCACAGACAAGGTTTCGGTTGGTCCCTCCTACCTTCAAATTTCAAAAAAGTATAAAGGACAGTCTGGAGCAGTCAAGCAGCTTTCTGAAAAAATCATCTCAGGTGGTGGTGGCAACTGGGGTAAAGAGCATGTGATGAGCGCTCATCCACAGCTCGCGTATCAGGACGTGAATGAAATGGTAAAATACATCGTATCGCTTGGGGAACTTGGCAGAACCAAAGATCGGATTTCAACAAGAGGAAGTATCCCTTTGAATAAGCATAAGCCTGAAGAATCACGTGGGGCCTATACGCTTTCTGCCACATATACCGACAACGGCGCGAATGGAATTGGTCCATTAACTAAAACAAATAGTGTCGTGTTAAGGCCTTCAAAAGTTAAGGCAGTGTATACCGACGCTCAGAATGGCTTTGCCCGATTTGGAAACAACCTCAGCGGGGGCAGCCACAAAGCATTCTTGTTGCTCAAAAACATCGACCTTAGTGGTATCAATAAGTTGAAGTATGAATTTTCGTCGGAAGATAAAGATGGCGAAATACAACTCAGGATTGATTCACAGGCTGGCCCAATTCTGATGAGTACAGCTTATCAATCTACCGGATCATGGGACTCTGTTGCTTACGTTACCGGCGTTTTGCCTAAGGTGATCGCCGAACGTCATGATCTTTATATAATCGTAACAAAGCCACAGAAGCCTAACAATGATATCATTAATCTTAAGTCAATAGAGTTTCAGAGATGATATTATTTGGAATTAGCCCACACGATTGAGTTTGTTACCAATTTAGTGAAGTTGGGGTCCGTGCACATTGAAACATCATGCCCGATGCCAATGTAAACCATCCTCCTGAATTTGGGATTAGTCCAGATAATAGGATGATCTCCCATTGGCTTATTTTGCTTGTATGATTTTTCATCTGCAATTGCCAGCACGTGAACATTGGGTCGCGGACTTTTGTCAAACTCATACCACTCATCTGAGATTTCAAATCGCTCAGGCAGCCCTTTGGTGATCGGATTGTTTCGGTCCTCGACTATAACGGTTCCTTTTTGAAAGGCAGGATGTGGCGAATAGACTACGCCGCCCATGAGATCTTCAAACCATTGCCAATAGACTTTGTCTTCTCCAACAAACTCCTTGCCCGTAAGTCCCGCGGCGTGAATACCAACCCATCCTTTACCACCATCGACAAATTTTTGAACTGCCGCCTGTTGCGCAGCCGACATGTCGAACGGAGCTTCCTGGAGCTGAACGAGTACGGAATATTTTAAGAGATTTGCGTTGTTGAGTAGACTGGTATCGTCGCTGATGTCTACTGAGAAATTACTGGCGCTTGCAATGCCTTTGAGAAAAGGAACGGCCGCGGTCATCATCATGTTGTGGTCTTTAGCCTTAGATAGCATAGCGATCACTTTGAACTTCGGAGGGGAAGTCATAGAAACCAAAAAGGACGCGATTGAAGCGAAGACCAATATGATAACCGGCCGGGAAATACGAATCATATGATGGTTGCGTTCGATGTTTAAATTCAAGTTGCATTTTTTTCTTGTACCGTGCGTCGAAGCACTTTGTCAAGCCCATTTCAAAAAGAGATACCGATGCACTACTTGATAAAAATGCACATTTAATTGCGAAGTATCCGCATCTAATAATGCATGACAGAAAAGAGTGCGCGGAAGGGTTACCGCTAGAGGAGAGACGCGTCCCTGTCCTTATCTCTGTTCATCCAGTGACTTAGAACCTGTTACCCATTGTTGATGATGTCACCCTTATCAATCAGCCCAGATAGTCCTCTTGGGGATGTCATGTTGTTAGCCGGTCGAACGCCGTTATAATTGGCGCGCGAGCACAATATTCCCTACAGAAGCAGCGCTTGTTCATGCGCGCAATTGGACGATCTAAATTAAAAGCGATTCGACACTCTCACAGCGAACATATGTCAATGGAATTCATCTGTTCACTGCAACGACTGAATGCCCGATGTCAACCGAGATTTGTGCTGTGCCTCGAGATAGCGTGTGCTCCGAATTTCAATGGCCATCGTGCCACGCTTTTTATGTGCGTTATGCGTTGCCATTATTGTAGCGGCCATTCAGGTCGCTTGTCACAACTTCATTCCTACACCTGATGCTTTATTTCCAAAAATGTATTTTATTCACCCCGATTTTAATTATCAGGCATGAACTTGAAGAATTATCTCGACGGAGCGAGGCTGAAAGGAAATATTTACCTGGCATTGGTTCTTCGTTTATTGCTTGCGATGTTCTTACTCAGCCTTTCCCGAATCGGATTCTATCTATACAACACAAAATACTTCCCGGAAGTAACGTTTGGGAGTTTCCTATACATGCTGTATGGCGGTCTCAAGTTTGATCTGACAACTGTTTTATATTTCAATTCGCTGATTATTCTGATGTCGATAATTCCCCTTGACATAAGGTTCAATAGAATATATCAGCAAGTAACACGATACCTGTTTTTTATTCTTAATGGTATTGCCCTGGCGTGTAATGTGGCTGACTTCATCTATTACAAGTTTACATTGCATCGCACCACTGCGGATATATTTGATGAGTTTAGTGGCAATGGCCCAAGTGCCGGTAATCTATTCTTTCGTTTCCTGGTGGATTATTGGTATGCATCATTGTTTCTCGTTGCACTTATTGTATTGATGGCGCTTCTATACAATCGGACCAAAGTGTTGGGACCACTAATGAATAATCGACTGGCATATTATGTTCTTGGACTATTATTTATTCCGGCGATCGCATACTTATTCGTCGGAGGGGTACGGGGCGGATTCAGACACAGCACGCGACCGATCACACTAAGCAACGCGGGAGAATTTGTTAACAACCCCAATGAGACGAGTATTGTATTGAACACACCGTTCTCCGTCTTTCGCACGATTGGTAAGAACATTGTAAAAAAGGTTGAATACTTTAGTAGCGAGCAGGCTTTAAATGCGGAGCTTAATCCAATCCACACACCGAAGGATTCTATTCCATTCAAACCTCAGAATGTTGTAATCTTTATATTGGAGAGTTTCTCAAAAGAATTTTTTGGAGTTTATAATCAGGACATGCCTGGCTACAAAGGCTATACGCCGTTTCTTGATTCACTAGTTCAACATAGTAAATCATTTCAGTATTCGTTCTCAAGCGGAAGAAAATCCATCGATGCTCCGCCATCTGTATTGGCCGGCATCCCAACATTTTCAGTCCCATTTGTCTTGACTACATTCGCCAACAACAACTTTAACAGTATTGCCTCGTTGTTGAACAAGAAAGGGTACCACTCATCTTTTTTTTCCGGTCAGCCTAATGGTGCTATGGGCTTTACTTCATTTACCAGTATGGCTGGCTTTCAGCATTATTATGGCATGACAGAGTATGGCAACAATGATGACTTCGATGGAATCTGGGGAATCTGGGATGAAAAGTTTTTCGCTTATCACGCCAGGATGTTAAAGGAATTTTCAGAACCGTTTGTATCGGCCATGTTTTCGACCACATCACACCATCCCTTCATTGTGCCCGAAGAGTATGAGGGGAAATTCAAAGGTGGTAAGCAACCCATTTTGAAATGCGTAGAGTATACAGATTATTCCTTGCGCGAGTTTTTCAGGAAGGTAGAAAAAGAGCCATGGTATCAGAATACGCTGTTCGTATTCACTGCGGATCATTGTTCTTCAGAAATCATCTTTGACGAGTCCCGAACGACCCGCGGACTATTTTCTATCCCGATCATTTTCTTCAAGCCCGACAACAGCCTTGCTTCCACCGAGACCGATATCATTTCGCAATCGGACATCATGCCTTCTATTCTGGGTTACCTGCATTTTGATCAGCCCTATTTTGCGTATGGACGCGACACATTTCGAGAGAAGACCGAGCCGATGGCCTTTAATTTTCGTGACAGTTACAATCTGTATGTAGGAGATTATCTTTTGAATTTCGATGGTCAACGTCCTATTGGACTATACAAATTTAAATCTGATAAGCTCCTCACAGAAGACGTTATGAAGAATAATCCTGAAGTAGTAAAAACGATGGCAACGAGGATGAAGGGCATTATACAGCAGTACAATAACCGGATGATTTCAAACAAACTTTTGCCGGAATAATTAATATCCTTGGTAAGACCAGGGGGCACGAAACAATTAGCAGTTGCAATAAAATTACTCCGTACGCCTTGCCTGGATGAAGTGTTCAATTTCCCCGGATGAGAAGCCGAGCTTCTCGCCTACCATTTTGATAAGCTCTTTCTCTGCAGGAGCAAACTCTCCGTCGATCCATGCGAGCTGAATCATTTCTTCGAGTTGCCTTTCCCGGTCTTTGGTATTTTGAGGAATGAGATAGGCGTACTCGGTTGCTTTCGACAACATCACGTTAAGACGATCCAAAGGGATATCATGCGAATATGCTATTTTGGAAAGGGCAACGCGTTCAATATCTTTTATGTTTCCGTCTACCGCAGAGAGTGAAACGAGATTTCTAAAGTGCTCAAGTCTGGTTGGATCAATCATGTGGATCGAGTAGAAAAATTAAGAATTTGGCGTTGACTTTGGTGATGAAGTTACAACAAATCCAATCATCAATCCTCACCTACTGACAAATTAGTATCCGAAGTTGCCTCCAGTTGCTCCAAAACCCCTATCTTCAGGGGAGTCTGATGCTATCACAACGGGATGGGTAAACGTAGATTACTTTGCCTGAGTAATCTGAAAACTCATTAAAAATTGATACACAAATGAAACGACTTCTTCTGATCGAAGATTATGTCCGAATCCTTGAGTCTCAATTAATTTTGAATTCTTCCAGCGGTCGTGGATGCTTCTGGCGTTGTCGATACTGGTGTCATCATCATCGATATCATGTATAATCAGTCCTGGTATCTTTAAATTGCTGGCATATCTGGATGCGGAGAAATCAGTGACGGGTTCACCATATAGTTTCTTGAAATTCAATTCTAAAAGTGCAGACGTTCTTCTGGTCAGGCCAGCGCGCTTCATAAAGTCCCTGAAGAATAGAGATGCCTCACCAGGCGGCGCAAGCAACACAGCAGCTTTTGGCGTAAGCTCAGGAAAATGATAAAACACATTGAGCGCCGAGAAACATCCCATCGAGTGGCCCACGACAAAATCCATCTTGCCGTATAGAATTATAAATTCCCGGATCAACTGTCCAAACATAGCAACATTAAAGTAGGTGCCCCCGGATAAACCATGCGACAAGCCATCAATAGAATACATTGTAAACCGGTCGTTATCGAGAGATTCAACATATCGCTTCCATCGATAGGTATGACTTTGCCATCCGTGCAGAAAGAGAATTTTGGCAGGCCCGTTTCCCCAACGGTATACCTGTACTTTATGACCTTCAAATTGAAAATCAGATTTTTCTGACGTCTTAAAAAAAGCATGGTGCTTTTGATTGACGTTGGTCTTACCGGGATTACCAAAATATTCAAGTCCCATTTTACCTACACGGGATGGATTGAGCAATGATGCAATGTTTAATCGCAGGCCAATTAATTTTATGAGCAGGTTCATGATTCTAATTCATTGTAATATTGATCGTATAGACTAACACATTTACCATCAATGTGGCTGACTTAATAAGCCGGACATTGGGATAACGGAGAATCGAAGTTCAACGCGCCGTAATTCATAGTTCTGTTTTAAGTTTCATATTCCTCTAGATAACGATCCAGGAATTTTACTACGGTTTTAATATCATCTTCAAGACCACTCAGCTTGCTCATCATGATTGCCCCTTCCAGTGACGCGATGATCATTGTTGCAAATAGCTCTTTGTCTATTGCAGGTTTGATCTGTTTGTATTTAACGCCCTTGGCCAGAATCGATATCACAGATTGACGCATTTCAAGGAGCATCTTCAGTGCAGCCTTTCGTAGTGCGGGATTCGCGTCATCGGCTTCGATCGCAACATTTAGAATCGGACATCCACCTTTCAATGGTGGATTCGAAATGTAAGACTCAAAAAATCTAAATAACGTCCTGAGTTTTTTTCCTGCCGTGGTCTCTCCCTTTATCCGCGCACGGAGTTTGGCAAACATCACATCACCCAAATGGGTTAACGTTTCCATTTCTAGCGCATCCTTGTTGGAAAAGTGACGATAGATGGCGCCTTTTGTAAACCCTGTCGCATCTGTAATATGACTGATGGAAGTTGCCTTATAACCTTGAGTGTTAAAAAGAACTCCTGACTTTTTAAGAATAGTTTCTCGGGTGGCATCCGGATCGCGCATTCGCAAAGATACCGATCGGTATCTAATTTACAACACACGGGTTCATGGATTCCTCAACATTATACTCAGGATTGTTTTGATGGATAAACGTTTTATCTTGTTCGATTCCATTTCTATGTCGAGCGACAATTATGTAATCAACGCTACTACGCTTAAGGATCCACCTTCGTCGCTTTCACAGCAGCTAAAGTTTCTCGGTCCGGGATTTATTCTATCGGCATCTATTGTCGGCTCGGGTGAACTCATCGCTACAACAACGCTGGGCGCCAGCGCAGGCTTTGGCGCCTTTTGGATTATCATTATCAGTTGTCTGGCGAAGGTCGCGGTACAGCTTGAATTTGGCAAGCGTACGATACTGAGTGGCCGAACCGCGATGCAATGCTTTGATGAATTGCCAGGGCCAAAGCTCGGACGAGCCAACTGGAGCGTGTGGCTTATTTTTTTGCTGGTCATACTAAAAGTTGTTCAGCTTGGAGGAATGACTGGGAGTGCGGCAATCGTCCTGAACATGATCGTACCGTCTATCCCGATCGTAGTGTGGTGCGGAATTATTGCTGTGCTACTTTCGACGTTGATCTATCAGGGCTATTACAGCATTGTGGAGAAATCATCGCTGGTGATGACGCTGGCGTTTACAGTCCTGACGTTAACAGCCGTCTTTGCTTTAGGCTTTACACCCTATGCGATCTCTATTTCTGATCTATTGAGTGGATTCAATCTCAACTTATCACCTCAGGTTGTCGCAGTTGCCATTGGTGCATTTGGAATCACCGGTGTGGCGAGCGACGAGATTATTGCTTACAACTACTGGTGTCTTGAAAAAGGATACGCCGCATACACGGGTCCACGCGACGATTCTCCGGCATGGAAAATGCGCGCTGCAGGCTGGATCAATGTGATGTATCTCGATGCCGCAGTGGCCATGATAATTTATACAGCAGTTACCGCAGCATTCTATTTGTTGGGTGCTGCCGTTCTTCATGGTCGAGGAGTCGTACCTCAGGGCAACGACCTTATCGCAACGGTAGCCCTGATCTATACCGAGTCACTCGGCCCTGGAGTGAAGACGATCTACCTCGTCGGCGCTTTCTTCGTGCTTTTCTCAAGTCTGTTTGCATCTTTGGCAGCTTGGTCACGAATGTATTCTGATATATTTGGTCGAATAGGCTGGATTGATTTTCATAACCCAAAACAACGGCAGAGGGTCATTTCTATTCTTGCTTGGGCACTCCCTCCGATCTGGTCCGCAACGTATTTGTTTGTGAATCTTCCAGTCGTTATGATCCTTTTCGGTGGCGTGGTCGGTTCCGTATTGTTATTGATTATCGTATTCGCTGCGATTCAATTCAGGTACAAAGAACATCAGCTGGCACGTCCGTCTCTATTATATGACGTAGCCCTTTGGACCAGCATCATATCCATTTGTTTTGTTGGGGTTTACGGCATCTTCAAATTTGCTTCGGCATAAAGGCACTTGCCTAACCGCCGTACATATACTAAATTCCCTCATTGTTCGAGTTCTAAAAGATAAATGACTATGATGAAACGTCGCCAGTTCATGGATACCATCGCTGCAGGAGCAGCGGGACTCACGTTGAGTCAGAATGCATTTGCAAACATTATAGTGCCGCAAAAAAAATCGCGTCTTGGTGTAGCACTTGTGGGTCTTGGATATTACAGCACGGATCTGCTGGCGCCGGCGTTGCAGCTCACAAAGCGTTGTTATCTCGCTGGTGTCGTTTCCGGAACGCCATCAAAAATAGAGACCTGGAAAAAGCAATATAATTTGCCTGACAAGAATCTATATAACTATGATAGTTTTGATTCTGTTGCGAACAATCCGGACATCGACATTATTTATGTTGTACTTCCACCTTCAATGCATGCAGAGTACACGATTCGCGGGGCTAAAGCAGGCAAACACGTCTTTTGCGAAAAGCCGATGGCACCTTCTGTCAAAGATTGCAAAGCGATGATTGAAGCATGCAATGCTAACAAGGTAAAATTGTCTATCGGTTACAGGCTACAGCATGAACCCAATACACAACAGATCATGCAGTTTCAGAAACAGCAAACTTATGGTAAAGTTGTAAAGGTCAAAGCTGAAGCCGGCTATTTCGAAACGCGTACAGACCATTGGAAACAAAAAAAGAACATGGGCGGCGGGGTGATGGGCGACATGGGCGTATATCCGCTCAATGCTGCAAGATATAGCACGGGCCTGGAGCCGATCGCCGTCACTGCAAAGGCATCTACCACCAGACCGGAGATCTATAAAGAGGTTGAAGAGACGATGAATTTTGAACTGGAATTTCCAGGAGGGGCAACAGCAGTTTGTGAAGCAAGTTATGGAAAGAGTATGAACTTTCTCCAGGTCGATTGCACGAAAGGGTGGTACAAACTCGATCCGTTTCAGGCGTATAACGGCGTACATGGCGAGACCAGCGATGGAAAGATACTTGACAAACCGATTCAAAACGAACAGGCCACGCAGATGGATGACGACGCACTTGCTATTATCAACAATACCAAGATGATTGCACCTGGGGAAGAAGGATTAAAAGATACGATCGTAGTGGAAGCAATCTACAGATCGGTTGCGGCAAATTCTAAAGTTAAAGTGTGAGTGAAAGCTACCTCGGTTTGAATACTCCATCGTAGCGACTTCCCATGTAAGCACCCCAACGAATTCCCGCGACAGGCAATTGAGTTCTCACCCGGTGTATTTGCATGCCGGTGAAGGAGTAAGTCTTTCGCACATTGGTACCATGACAATAAACGATATCAACTTTCCCGTCATTGTCCAAATCGCCTAGCCATGGCGTTGAAGAGATGTTACTGCCGGGGAAACTTTCGCCAAGCTGTAACACTTCGTTTTGTTTGAAATCCACAATAGCGAGAATATTTTGAAAACTTGGACGACTTAGAGCATCCAACGTCTGCGTATTGATGTTGATAATAGCTTCATCAACACCATCGCCATCAACATCGATTACGACTGGCGTACTGGTTTGATAACTTCCGAGAGAGTCTGCAAACATTATTTTTCCGGAACGTCCATCGACCATAAACTGCCGGCTCCATCCCAGATCAGGCCACTGGCCTACAGCATAGGAAACAAAGAAGTCAGGAATGTTGTCGTTACCCGAAAAATACCCCGGAGCAACTGCGCTATACGCTTCAGTGTTTGCCATTTTTACCGACCAGATTGGTTTGCCGGTAGCACCATTAAACGCGAGGAGTTTGCCCTCGACAGCATTTGCAACAATATCACTGTGTCCGTCACGGTCAATATCTATCCAGATCGGCGGAGCAATGTATCCTTTATCAGGGCTTGTGTCGAGTATCGTTGCGCCTGATAAATCACCTTGCATAATCTGTCGCAGTGTAGTGAGATACAAATGTCCGCCAAGGGTTTCTCCGCCAGTTCCAAATACAACTTTATAATCTTTGTCACCTGGATCCATGTGTGGTACGATCGACATATAGATCTCACTTCCATCTGGTACTTCCGCCTTGGCAAGCAACTTTCCGGTCTTACCGCTAATGACTAAAATATTACCTGGCATACGACCTTTTTTCTCAAACGGAGCAATAAGTACATTACCGCCGTTGGCAATCAGAATATCCTCCATTTTGTCACCATCCTGATCCTTAATAAATTGACCGTTATAGAAGTTGAACCACTTTTTGCCTCCTTGCCTCTTGTCAAACCGCCAAATTACTTTTCCGCTTTTGCCATCAACGGCAAGTAATTCAGCCGATCTTCCGGCCATAAATACATCTTCCGTCTTATCGCCATTGATATCTTTAAATATCGCCGACGTGTAGATGTGATCATAAGCGGATACCTTCCACAGCATCTCACCGTTCAGACCATTCAATGCCACAATAGCGGAATCACATCTTTTGAATTCCTCTCGTCCCAAACCCAACACAATATCGCCAATCCCATCGCTGTTTAAATCAGACACATGAGGTGATGAAAAAATGCCCACCCCTTTGAGTTGTACAGACCAGTTACCCGCCGGATTCGCTTGTGCATAGGACGCGTGGTAGATTCCGAAGTTAATGGTTAGGATAAAGAAGATGAGAAGCAATTTGCCGCCGCCGCGGCCTTCCGAAAAAGATAAATTCATGAATGAACTGTTATGCGAACAAGTTATGAAACTCGCCTTTTAAAAGAAATCAACCATTGAAGAAAGCCTTAAAGTTATGATAAGCGATAGCCGCGACCGTAGCGCACTGAATAGCCCTGTTTACACCATAATAAGATCACTGAAATCAAAATTGATTATCGGTTTATGAAATAATTGTATGTTTATTTCCGAATACGACTTATATCTAAATGCGACATCTCTCCCTCCTGACTTTGTTAGTTTGTCTCGCTGGCTTCCTAATCATAAGCTGCTCTGATAAATCGGAAAAACAAGAAACTGATCGGACAGAGTGGCGCGAATATCTTGGTGGCCCAGATCGAAATCACTACTCGTCTTTATCGCAAATTGATTCTGGCAATGTGAAGGATCTCAAAGTTGCATGGGAATATCACGCCAAAGACAGCGGTCAGGTGCAATGCAATCCAATTATTGTCGACGGAGTCTTATACGCTTTGACAGCTACAGTACAGCCATTCGCTCTGGATGCAGCCACTGGAAAAGAACTTTGGCGAGTTAGAGATACTGCGTCTGCTACGTGGTATGGAACAAGTCGCGGGGTTTCTTACTGGCAGGATGGTAACGACAAACGTATTCTCTACACAAAGGAATCATGGCTATACGCAATAGACGCGACTACCGGCAAATCTATCGCTGCCTTTGGACAGAACGGCAGAACGCATTTGGGTTCTGGGCTTGGTCCGATGGGCAAAAGGCGGTTCGTTATCTCCAATACACCAGGTGCGGTCTATGACGATTTGATCATAATGCCTTTGCGTCTTTCGGAAAGTGCCGATGCCAATCCGGGTTATATTCAGGCTTTCAATATTAGGACGGGACAGTTGGCGTGGGTGTTTAAAACGATTCCTCACCCAGGCGAATTTGGTTACGACACTTGGCCTCCCAAGGCATACCAGGATTCAACTATTGGTGCTGCCAATAATTGGTCAGGTATGGCGGTCGATAAGAAACGCGGAATTGTTTTTGTCCCCACGGGATCAGCAGCATTTGATTTTTATGGCGCGAATCGTCTCGGCGATAACTTGTTTGCCAATACATTGTTGGCACTCAACGCAAAAACAGGTGAACGTATCTGGCATCAGCAACTTGTTCATCACGATATTCTCGATCGCGACGCACCTGCACCCCCAAATCTTGTGACGGTGATCCATGATGGTAAAAAAATCGACGCAGTCGCGCAAGTTACAAAGCAAGCATTTGTGTTTCTATTTGACCGCGAAACCGGAAAGCCAGTATTTCCAATAGAAGAGATCCAAGTACCCGCTTCAGATATTCCGGGCGAAGTTGCCTCTAAGACTCAACCCAGACCAACCAAACCCCTGCCCTATGCGCGTCAGACACTGACCGTTGATGAGATTAATCCAAACGCAAGTAACCGAACAGAATTACAAGAACAGCTTCGTAAGAGTCGAAGCGAAGGTCCGTTCACGCCATTGTCAAGAAAAGGCACAATTATTTATCCCGGACTTGATGGAGGTGCAGAATGGGGGGGCGTCGCTGTTGATCCGAATGGCATCATGTACGTCAACAGCAGCGAAATGGCGTGGCTCATTAGTCTCGATACACTGAATGATAACAAGGAGTTTATTCATCCGGGTGAAAAAATTTATACAGTCAATTGTTCGGCCTGTCATGGTGCCGGCAGGAAAGGCAACCCGGCGAGTGGTTTCCCATCATTATTAAATGTTGACAAGAAATTTACGCGCGATCACATTAAGACCGTTGTATCTACAGGTAAAGGTATGATGCCTGCATTTAAAAAGCTCTCCGACAATGATAAGAAGTTGTTGGTTGCATTCTTGTTTGGTGATAAGATCGAAGCAAAGGCAGATAAGAAGGAAGTAGGCTCAAGTAAAGCCGCGAAGCAAAAGAAGACGTTTCAGATCTCCGGTTATACAAAGTTTCTTGACAAGGATGGATATCCTGCAGTGAAACCTCCATGGGGTACTATAAACGCAATCGATCTTAATACAGGAGAGTATCGATGGACGAAAACGTTTGGAGAAGTTCCAGAGCTTATGGCAAAAGGAATTCCACAGACAGGTACCGACAGCTATGGCGGACCTGCAATAAGCGCTTCGGGATTACTGTTTATCGGAGGAACTAAGGATGAGAAATTCCGAGTCTATAGTATGAAATCGGGCAAGCTATTATGGGAAACGAAATTGCCTGCCGCTGCATTTGCAACGCCAAGTATCTACGGTGTCAATGGCAAAGAATATGTCGTCATTGCATGTGGCGGTACAAAGTTGGGAGCTCCCAAAGGTGACAGCTATGTAGCTTTCGCGTTGCCTTAATCTCCCTATGAAATCTGCTCTTGCTCATGCACGCAACGGTACGACCTGCATAAAAGCGATTCGGCCATCTCGCCGTGACCACATGGCAATGACATTTGTGTATGTGGCGCGTGATAGCGTGTGCTTCTAATCTCAATTGCACTCGCGCCACCGAATTCGGGGCGCCATTGCGGCTATAAGCCAAGCAAAACAACTCTCAATTCTTAGCCGCATAATTGAATTTTTAGAAACTGTTATTGACAGTCAAGTCCTTTCGGGAATTGGGCAACAGCTTATACGCAGGAAATAAATTTTGTCATAAGGAGTTTTTGAAATATCTTTTGAATTATTTTTTTAAACCATTGAGATTAAATCTCATTTCGAGCTTGAAGTTGGCAATGAAAAAATTGAATAGACCTGTAAAACTGATTTTTGCTATTGCCTATTGTTTGATCGTAGGTTACCCCGCTGCCGCGCAGAACGACTCATTGATGAATATCCTTGAAATGGAACTCAATCGTGAATTC
This sequence comes from Chryseolinea sp., assembly GCA_039916665.1. GTDB lineage: Bacteria > Bacteroidota > Bacteroidia > Cytophagales > Cyclobacteriaceae > Chryseolinea. The sequence goes on from JBDSKX010000078.1 coordinate 39,149, forward strand.
AAATCTCTGAGCAAGGCGTCATATCCCGCTTACTACATGCACTATCATGTGGATGATGTAGAATATGCCTCGCTCAATGCTTCGTTTGGAAGTCTTATTCAATCAAGCATGAATCGCAATCGCGTGCTCGCTACACAGGTTCGCGTCGGAGATTATAAGTTCGACAACACCCATCCGATGTCTCGTCAATCGGGATTCATCCCTCCCAATATTGGTACAGGACCGGCGATGCTCCCGGTCGAAAACAATGAACTCTCACTTCGGTTTGGCCTTTGGCAATCAACTCAAAACGAGTATAAACAGGCATTAGAGTCTTATAAAGCAATCAGAAATGCAACTGCCCTTAAGGATTCTATCGCGACGGGCGTGGGTGATTTTTCAAAAGAGCCACCGGAAGTGTTTTATCAGGAAGCACCACCTGCATTTAGCAAGTTGTTTGACAAAAAGACGTGGGAAGAAAAAGTGAAGATGTATTCTGCTCCGTTCTTGAAGAATACGGATGTTGTTGAAGGCGACGTAATGCTTCGGTTTACGATTGAAAAGAAATATTTTCTGAATTCTGAGGGGTCGAGAATTCTGCAATATACGACGTCAGTTTATCTTAACGTGTCAGGAAGCATACGCGCGAATGACGGAGATATAGTTCCGTTGCATCTCTCCTACTATGCTCCCGTTCCTTCAGGTTTACCATCAGACGACAAGATCATCGGCGACGTTGAAAAAATGATTGGACTATTAAATGAACTGAAAAGTGCTCCACTTGCGGAACCTTATAGCGGCCCGGCCATACTACTGGCTCAAACGGCAGGCGTTTTTTTTCACGAGATATTTGGTCATCGTATTGAAGGTCATAGATTGAAAAATGAGTTTGATGGACAGACTTTTAAATCCAGGCTTAATGAACTTGTGCTTCCTAAAACACTGAGTGTTTCATTCGACCCGACTGTTGCAGTAATTAATGGACATGCTGTCAATGGTTCATACAGATTCGATGACGAAGGTGTTAAAAGCAGGCGGGTTAATGTGGTCGACAAAGGTGTTTTGAAAACTTTTCTGATGTCGAGAACACCACTTGAAAATATTGATCACTCGAATGGCCATGGAAGAGCAGCGCTGGGCGCCAGTCCGGTATCCCGTCAATCCAATCTTATCGTCGAATCCTCAAGGCCGGCAACTGTTGATGACTTGCGTAAGATGTTATCGAAAGAATGTAAAAAGCTGAACAACCGGTATGGCTATCTGTTCAAAGAAGTGGTGGGGGGATTTACGGTCACAGATCGATACAACCCCAATGCATTTAATATTTTTCCGACGCTTGTTTATCGAGTTTATGCCGATGGTCGACCCGACGAGCTGGTTCGAGGTGTTGACTTGATTGGCACTCCCCTGGCAATGTTTGCAGAAATTCAGGCAGCGGCAAATGACACAGATGCTTTTATCGGATTTTGCGGAGCCGAATCAGGAAGTGTACCGGTAAGCGCAGTTGCACCTTCAATGTTCGTTCGGAGAATTGAGACACAAAAAAAACCGCGGCAGCATCAGGAAGCCATGTTGCTTGACAGACCCACATCTTCAATTCACTAGGTCATATGAACAATCAAGGCTTAGCACTCTTAATTATAACTTTCGGGAGCATAATCTCGCCCGTCGCGGCGCAGTCTGATGAACGCGTCATTCTGAAAGCCATGAAAGACGAGTTAAAACGAAGCATGGAGATTCGTGAGACCGGGTATGACAAACCGTTTTATATAAGTTACCGCATTGATGATCTGAAGAACTATACTGTTTATGCTTCACTAGGAGCAATCATCCAGGCCGGCGAGACGAAGAATCGTGCGAAGTCTGTACGTGTATTGGTGGGCGATTATGAGTTCAATGACGAAAGCCTTGACAATAACACTTTCAGCGAACCATCTGCACGCGAAATTCAACTTCCTGAAGAAGATGATTACTATGGTATACGTCGTGCGCTTTGGACAACAACAGATATCGTTTACAAGGGTGCAGCCCAGAAATTTAGAAAAAATCAAAATAGTCTGAAGGAGCAAGGAAAATCTCTTTCTGATGTTCCCCATCGTACCTTTGCTAAGGTGCCGGTGATTCAAAAACAAGATCAGCCTGTAGCCTTGGTGCTAGACGAGGATGCCATTCGAAATTATGCGCGGCGCTTGTCAGATGTATTTCGAAATTTTTCAGAACTGGAGTCGTCGGAGGTCATCATTAGCGTAACAGGCAGCGACAACTACTTTGTAAATAGTGAGGGCACCGTCGTTATCAAGCCTGATCAGTTGGCCGTAATGCAATGTCGCGCCCAACTCAGAAGCAAAGTCGGCGAACCAATTTTTGAGAACCTCGTGTATTATGCTCAGACATTGAATGAGCTTCCCCAGCTTGATCGCGCGATTGCCGAGGCAAAAGCGATGTGCGATAAGCTTATGAAACTTAGAGAGTGTGAAAGCCTGGAAGAAGAATATTCAGGCCCTGTTCTGTTTTTAGGACCTGCTGTAGCAAACTTATTTTCTGCTGCGTTGTTTTCTTATCGCGAGACGTTAATGGCGTCAAACGCGATCCAAAACACAAACGACTTCCGGCCTGACGCTGCCGGGCAGCTTGATGCCCGGTTAGATAAGATTGTAATCGATAATTCAATTACTATTCGCGCCCTCCCATTCATGAAAAAATTTGGCAACACAAGTCTGTTAGGAGCATATGAAGTCGACGACGAAGGTGTTGCGCCTGCCGCTGAGTTAATGCTGATTGAAAAGGGAGTTCTAAAGAATTTGTTAAATGATCGATCTCTGGTTAAACACGGCCAGAAAGCAAATGGGCATTCAACCGGTCCGGGTGTGCTTGAGATAACTTCTGCAAAGCAATTTACCGAAAAGCAACTCAAACAGTCATTGTTGACAACGGCAAAGAACGACGGACTTCCTTTCGCGCTCATTGTCAGAAACAGCGGTGATGTTGGGGAGGGATTGTCAGAAATATGGAAGGTTGATATTAGTTCGGGTAACGAAACCTTGGTGAGATCTGCGCAGCCAAATCAGGTCACTCTAAAAGATCTTAGGAGAATTTCAGGAACGTCTGCAACATTACAAAGTGTCTCTGTTCCCGCCGGTGAAGGAACATTGGCATCAATGATTTGTCCCGCTGCACTTCTACTCGAGAGTGTTGATGTTACGCCGTTAAAGCTCCCCTACACAGAGAAGGATAATACCTATGTCCCCAGCCCGTTGAATAATTGAACGCCCTGCCCGACTGTCATCCACAGCGCGCAGACTCTCCATAGAAACTCACATTCAGTCAGATGGATGATAAGGGTGAGAAGGACCTGGTCCCGAAGCACGAAGTCCGCTTAGAGACGTCATGTTGGTTTTCAAGACGAATGGGGTTATAACAATCCGCGCGAGCACAATATTCCCTGTAAGAGCAGTTCTTGTTCATGCGCGTAATCGGATGATCTAAATTAAAGGCGATTCGACCACCTCGCCTGCACACATGTTAATGATTAGTTCATCTGTTAACTGCAAGGGCAGAATACCCGATGTCAACACGGATTTGCACGTGGCGTGTGATAGCATGTGCTCAATGCAGGCACAAGTCTCGCGTTTGGTTCGTAAGAACTTCATCTTGCGCTTTGCCAAGGCTTGTGGCAGTTGTAATTACTCCCAAAGACGCTTCTTTTTTGCCCTAAATCGTAGTATACAGCGCATTATTAAATCATCTCTGTAAAGATCCTGAGCATCTCGAAAACACGTATATAAACCCGTACATTAGCAATAACAAAGGTGATAGAAATGGAACGTCAAACATAGTCGTCTATGTAATTTTTAAGCTGAGAAACTTGCCGCACTAACCTCAAAAAATGGGCAAGAAAATGGCATAGAGGAGGAGACGGACTAGTACTTTTTAAGTAGCACAGGCAATCTGAATACTGTCGCGGGCACCCCGCTTATATTTGCCGATAACACACTTCGCGTTCAATTGGCGAACTACAAATTTTTTAATGAATACAATTGTTATGAACCTCGAAAAAAATGTTACCGCTCCATTGTTCAACCTAAAGGACATATTTGGCAGAACCGTTGATCTTGAAACATACAAGGATAAAAAACTTCTGATTGGATTCTTCCGCCACGCCGGTTGTCCATTTTGTAACCTGCGCGTACATGAACTTTCAAAGGCATACCTTGAGTTAAAAAGCATTGGATTTGAAATGATTTTCTTCTTTGAATCAAAGGAAAAAGTTATTCTCAGGAGTTCATTCCATCTTGGTGTATCTCCCATTCCAATCATCTCTGATCCAGAAAAACAATGGTACAAAACTTATGGATTGGAGGACTCATTTGTAAAGTCAGGAGTTAGCCACATCACTTCATTTGTACAAACATTGATAAAAGCAAAGTCACAAGCCCTTCCCTTCAGTTTGCCTACTAGTGGAGAGTCGCTCGGTACACTTCCAGCAGAATTTCTGATTGACAAGAATCTGGTCATCAGAGATCTTCATTACTCACAACGCCTCGACGACAGAATGGAGATCAGCGCCATAAGAGCGTTCGCCACGGCACCTTAACTGTTTCGTTTGAATAGCGGAAATTGGCCGCGGTCGAAAGATATCATCTCCATTCAAATAAATATTTAGGGTCATGGGCTGGCATTAATTATATTTCTAGCCGAGTATTACCTACACCCTATGAGAAAGATATTGTCCGTCTTGCTATTGGCCTGTGCGCTCAACGCTGCATGGTCACAAACAAAAAGTATTTCAGGTTTCAATAAAGAGGCCGCTGATGCTGAATTTAAATCTGAAGAGAAATTCGACTCCTATCTCAAGGCGTCTAACCTCGATTCCTGGATGAAAGAACTCGCCGCCCGTCCGCACCATCTGGGATCGGCTTACGGTAAGCACGATGCGGAATTTATCCGCGACCTGTTTAAAAGTTGGGGTTATGAAGCCGAGATAGAAACTTACAAGGTCCTTTTTGCTACTCCAAAGATAAGACAGCTGGAGCTTCTGGCGCCGACAAAATACAAGGCTTTACTGAAAGAACCTGCGCTCAAGGAAGATCGCACCAGTAATCAGGCCGCAGAACAACTTCCGACCTACAATGCATGGTCTGCTGACGGCGATGTTACCGGCGAACTCGTATTTGTTAACTATGGTGTTCCCGCCGACTACGAGCAACTCGAACGCATGGGTATCGATGTAAAGGGTAAGATCGTGATTGCCAAATATGGTGGATCATGGCGCGGTATCAAACCCAAGGTAGCCCAGGAACATGGTGCTCTGGGATGCTTGATTTATTCTGATCCTGAAGAAGAAGGTTATTCTCAGGGAGACGTATACCCCAAAGGACCGTGGCGACCAAAGAACGGTGTTCAAAGAGGATCAGTCATGGACTTGCCAGTCTATCCGGGTGACCCCCTAACGCCTGGCATAGGCGCCACTGCAGATGCAAAAAGACTCGATAGAAAAGATGCGCTCAATCTTTTGAAAATCCCTGTTCAACCTATCTCGTACGAAGATGCATTGCCGCTGCTCAGCGCCTTGCAAGGGCAAATGGCACCGGATGAATGGAGAGGTACACTACCAATATCTTATCGCGTCGGTCCTGGACCAGCGAAAGTCCGCCTGAAACTTGAATTTGATTGGAAACTTGTCGATTGCCTCAACGTGATCGCTAAGCTCAAAGGAAGTGAACTTCCCGATGAATGGGTGATCCGCGGAAATCATCACGATGCATGGGTTAATGGGGCGAATGACCCGATCAGTGGGATGGTTGCATTAATGGAAGAAGCACGAGCTGTTAGCGAACTGGTAAAGACTGGATGGAAACCAAAACGCACGATAATTTATTGTGCATGGGATGGCGAAGAACCGGCCATGTTAGGCTCAACAGAATGGGCAGAAGACCATGAGAAAGAACTGCAGCAAAAAGCCGTTGTATATATAAACTCCGATGGAAACGGTCGTGGCTTCATGGGCGCGGGTGGTTCACACACGCTTGAAAATATGGTGGGTGAAGTCTCCCGCGATGTCATGGATCCGCAGACCGGAATTTCAGTTCAGGAGCGTATACGTTCAGCCTATGCGGTCATGACACCTGGTGCTGCCGCGAAGAAAGCAATTCTCGATAAAAAGACAGTGGCACTGGATGCACTTGGTTCCGGCTCTGACTTCAGTCCCTTTTTTCAACACGTTGGCGTTCCTTCTCTTAACATAGGATTTGGAGGCGAAGACAGCGGAGGAGAGTATCATTCGATCTACGACTCTTACGATCATTATGTAAAATTTAAAGATCCTGGGTTCGAATATGGCGTAGCCCTGGCAAAAGTCGGTGGCAGAATCACGATGAGATTTGCCAATGCTGAAGTGTTGCCGTTTGACTTCAAATCTTTTTACGCTACTGTCAATGGTTATATGACTGAAGTTATCAAGCTTCTTGAAGATATGCGTGAGTCAACCGATGTCGAGAACAGAATGATCAAAGAAAATCGTTATGTCTACGCAATGGATCCAAAGATTAAATATGTTCCTGCTAGTGCCAAAGAGCCAGTTCCATATCTTGACTTCTCTGAATTGCAAAACGCGATGCGAACACTCGAAAAATCTGCGGCGACTTTCAGTGACCTGATTACAGCGAATCCAAAACCGAATACAAACACTACTCAGCTTAATAAACTTTTATATCAAGCCGAGCAAAAATTGATGGTCGATACAGGATTGCCAAGACGTCCATGGTACAAGCACACAGTCTATGCTCCTGGATATTATACTGGCTATGGTGTAAAAACATTGCCGGGTATCAGAGAAGCTATCGAGCAACGCAGTTACAAGGAAGCCCAGGACCAGATTGGCATTGCCGCTGCGGCGATTATGCGTTACACAAAAGAAGTTGACTCGGCGAACAAAATCCTGATGATGCGCTAGAGAGGCTTGACTTCACTTCAACTTCTGACAACTTAACAGCGCCTTGTAAACAGAGTGCAATCCATAATTCCCAATGTCGTTGCGTTAATGCTGAACGTTCCGATGTATCATTTCGATACACGACTCTTGGTAATTGTCTTTTCAAAGACGTCACTTGTGGCGACTTAATGGCGCTTTGTCCTGAATGGACAACACTTGTGAGCCACGCACAGCGTGTGGTTAATGTGCCGCAGTTTTTGTGACACATTAGGGTCGGCCTTTCGGCACTCGCTCCAAGCCCGATGAGTGTAAGTCTAACCATTATGTGAAATTTTTTTCTTCATACAGAAATCCTTGGTCTGAGATAAATGCCAATGAAACCTGACTGTCTCAAGCTTGGGAACGTGGATGGAAGGTCAACCATTTCAGGATAAATTGCCATTGCCAACAGAAAACTGTGTATCTAAGGCAGAAAGTTAATCGACAACGATATAAAAATTGCGTTGCTTAACTAAACGACATTGATTCATAATTCTCTACCCCGTTTATTACATTTATAATATGGAATCTCCGCTTAAAGTAATTGCTGACGAAAAGGACTTTCAGGCTTTTCGCACGGTGTTAAAATCATCTGACTTACCTTTTGATGACCTTAACTATCAGAAGGATCTGTTGGTGGGCTATATCGAGGATGGTGCGCTGGTGGGAACCGGAGCACTCGAGATTTATGGTGCGTACGCGTTGCTGCGTTCGCTATCCGTAAAATTGGGTACGCGTGGCAAGGCGTTGGGAACGGTGATTACCGAATATCTGATTGGTAATGCAAAGGAACACAAGCTCAAGGGCATCTATCTCCTCACTGACAAGGCTCAAGGATTTTTCCAGCGTAAGGGATTCACCGAAGTACCTCGCGCGACGGTACCACAGGAACTCCACGCTTCATCAGAATTTGCGAATGCCCGTGCTTCTGTAGCCATGTGTCTTCAGTTGTAGATTAGTCGTTTCACAAGTTCAAGGACTTGGGCGAACGCTACCGCATGGGACCTCGACCACCAAGCCCTTTCGACAACCCCTTGTGAAGCGTAGCAAAATCATAATACTTTGTTTCAAATCCTTCAATGTTGTCGTGATTTGTTAGCGCTCGTTGCAAATTGCGTAAGCCCACTTCACAATGCCCCTCTCTCGGCCATGATCATCAATGCCTTCGGGTTCAGGTTTTGACACGAGCTATGTCTGACTTCGAAAAGTCAGCGCTATACCAGATGGAAAAAGGATTTGAATACGGATCATCCATCATCTCACACCACACCCGCATTCGTAAGAATTATTATCAATTTCATCCATTCTTGTACATTTGCGGTCGATAACTGCCCATGAAGCCAAATAAATATTTCGTAATCGATTTCGATAGCACCTTT
>JBDSKX010000079.1:0-7512 GCA_039916665.1 Chryseolinea sp.
AGTCTGACAATCTGTGGTTTAGAGTGCCGTGGGAATCAATAGTCACGCCGAGATTGAATTGTTTTTTGCCGTTATGACGCGACGACTCAATGGCCTAAAACATACCTTTTATTATCCCGATGCCTAAGGTGGGTAACAATAGTTTAGCCCAGAAGTGATAATAGATTTGAATACTTCTTTGCGACCATTGCAACGTTGCGGTCCTATTCACTCATGTAGCCCACGCCTTGCCAACCTCCGCCAATGGCACACATCCCTTAAAAGGACCTGGAGCCATATTGTACTGCAGTACTTCAGTGGCGCCAGGTTGACTGGTGAAAAATCCAAGTAGCGTTAATTCCTTCATCTCTACCATAAATGGCTTCGCTATGCCTCCACCAGCTCTCCACCATCCTGCAGAACTATCATTTGCTTTACCCGCCAATGCGTCATGATGTTTTTTAACCAAGGCAATCTGCTCTTCCCTTTTACATTCGGCAAAATGGCTGCCGTATATTTTTTTGGCTTCATCATCAAATTCCTTCAAACCGTTTACAAATCTGCCCTGATCTGCCGCTGGATAAACCTCGCCAAGCATGTCGTCGATAAATGCGGGCACCCCCGCGTCAATTGCTCCTGGGGTAGTAGTCTTCGGCATGATGACTTCACACAACGACGACACTACGCGCGCCTGATCCTCGGATAAAAATTTTGCCTTAAAAGTAAGTTCAGGCGCAGCCTTGCAACCATTCAATACACCGATTAGTGCAGGTCCCGTGATAGCATAGCCCAATGCCACTGCTGAACGTTGGATAGCCTCTCTTCTATTCATTGTTAATGTTTTTTACCGGTTATTTCAGATTACCCTTTTTCAATTCCTTTACGGCGTAGTCAGCGGCACGGGCAGTCAGCGCCATGTATGTCAACGAGGGATTCTGACATCCGGAAGAAGTCATCGCAGCACCATCCGTGACAAATACATTCGGAACTTCGTGAAGTTGATTCCACTTATTCAGTACCGAAGTCTTTGGATCTCTTCCCATGCGCGCTGTGCCCATCTCATGAATTCCGAGCCCGATATTGTCCGCGGCATCGTACGTACTTACATTTTTGAAACCCGCCGCATTTAACATCTCGGCAGCAGACTCACGCATATCAATGCGCATAGCCTTCTCGTTCGCTTTCCACTCCGCGTCAATAGAAAGCGTCGGCAACCCGAATTTATCGGTCTTATCTTTGTTCAATGTCGCGCGATTGTCTTCATACGGAAGACATTCTCCAAAACCGGTTATACCAATCCGCCAAGGGCCAGGCTCGGTCAGCGAATGCTTCAATTCTTCACCAAAAGCCATCTCTGAAACACCGCGTGACCAGCTTTCTCGGCTGGCACTACCCTGATATCCAAATCCGCGTATGAAATCAGTGCGTTTGTCGCTACCAATATTTCTGAAACGTGGAATATAAATTCCGTTTGGTCTGCGTCCTATATAGTATTTATCTTCAAATCCCTCAACGTCTGCCTCAGCGCCCGTTCTATATTGGTGATCCATCAGGTTTCGTCCGAGCTGATCGCTGCCATTACCCATACCGTTGGGGAACCGTGACGAAGTAGAATTCAACAAAATATGGGTACTACCAAGTGTTGATGCGTTTAGAAAAATAATATTGGCAAAGAAGTCCTTCTCTTCCTTCGTCTCTGCATCCAAAACTTTAACACCTATGGCTTTTCCTTTTTTCTCGTCATAGATCACAGAGTGAACAATTGAGTATGGCCGCATCGTCATATTGCCAGTCTTCTTGGCAAATGGCAGTGTGCTGGAATTACTGCTGAAGTATGCTCCATAAGGACAACCACGATCGCATAAATTTCGCGATTGACATACTCCCCGACTTGGATCATGGGGAAGAGGGGCTGTTAGGTGAGCCACCCGACCAATTGTAATCTTTCGTCCGAATTTCTCAGCCACCTTATCGCGAAAAACTTCTTCGACACAATTGAGCTCCATTGGCGGTAAAAACTTTCCATCTGGCAAATGAGGAAGTCCTTCTGCTCTTCCGCTCACGCCGATAAAAGTCTCAACGTAATCGTACCATGGCGACATCTCTGCGTAGCGAACGGGCCAGTCCACCCCAACACCATCTTTTTTATTTGATTCAAAATCAAGATCGGATAAGCGATAAGTTTGTTTACCCCACATCAGTGAACGACCACCGGTATGGTATCCGCGAATCCAGTCAAATGGTTTTACTTCAGTGTAAGGGTTGTCGAGATCATTTGTCCACCAGTGTTTGTTGGCCTGGTTAACCCAATTGGTCCGTGACTGAACAGGATAAAATTTCAGTTCTTCCTCAGTCAGCTTACCACCATGCGGAAGCTCCCAGGGATTTTTCATCATAGTCGGATAATCCTTCAAATGTTGAACATCACGCCCACGTTCCAGAACAAGCGTCTTCAGCCCTTTTTCTGTAAGTTCCTTCGCTGCCCAACCACCACTGATTCCCGTACCCACCACAATGGCATCGAACGTGTTGTCTTTCACAGCATCAATATTGAGATTCATGAGTTCTGATTTGGGCGATAAATTAATTCATATAACGCATATATTTCATTCGATTGCACAATTTATAGCGCTTTTATGTTGAAACCGGTTTTATCTGTACCATCATGCAGTATAGCTTGGTTTCAACGGTGGCAGCCGCGGGTCGTACGAGTCCTGGGGCCACGGTGCCCGGAGAAAATAAAAAGGCTTTCTCATCTGGTAGATTGCCTGATCAGGTTCATTGGGTCGCCAGGTTATTACAACATCATCATGCGCTGAACACCCGCAGGTTCGCGCTTTAAATGATTGCGTTATCACACAAACGTCGGCCATTCATTGGCCATTTCAACAAACCACCCGATACGGTCGCTGACGCCATCTATTGCCAGCGAGCTTTTCCTGCGCAGTAACCTTTAGCGCACCTCATTCCAGCCGAAATGGTGACAAGGATTCGGAATGGTCTTCTGAAACTTATTTACAATTCGATTTTCCCACATCATAAATGTCATAACGCCGGATTGGCTTCCAGTCAAAGGTGGATTCTAATCTGATTTTTCTGTAGCAATACCCAGATTATTCTATAGCAGCATTCGGGTTATTAAAGAATAATACTTGATGAATATTAGGAGGATCCTAGGGGTAACCTAGGGTATTACTAGGGTGTACTTATAGCTAAACTGTGGTTAAAGTTTATGGAACGCACGACATAAGACTTGGCCGACCTGATACAAGGTCAGCGAATGAGACAGGTTCATCTCAAGAGAACTCGAAAACTACATGTTTGGAACGCCGAATCCGGCCGGGGCGCGATTACGCGCCGGTGTCGAAGGCTAACTTCATAAACCCTCTCACTTCTTCATTCAGATCGGCTTTGCTGTACAATCTAAAATGGTGATTAAATTGTCTGGCATCACCTGGAACCTGCGCAATTTTCTGGAAGCACAGATTATCAGGGAAAGGCTTTTCAAATGGAAAAACAATGTGAACAAAGTTCTTACCCAACTGGGTGATGTAGGCAATTCGCTTCCTAGGCGTGGCAACGCCGATCATGGTTTTGGCAGGAATTAATACAACATTTCCAATTTGCTGAAATTGGTTTACGAAATGATGGAAAAGCATTAACGTGTTGGCCGATTTTCCTTGAAGAAAATCATTTAACGTTTTATCCGATGATGGTTGGCTTTTCAAGAAAGGTTCAGTGAATTGATCATAATTTAGTAGATTGTTTAACAGATGCCCTGTTGACGCAATCCAGACCTAAATTAACAAATCAGAACCAAAGCGACACGTGTCTACAGATTAGTTAAACGCCTTAGATTGCGCTGCATAAATGCCCCGCCGCACCATGAAATCTATCATACCGTTTGTGCTGCTTTGTTTAATTGCGACAACAATGTGGTCCTGGAGAGAACAAGGGGACCCTCAACGGACGTATCTGCAGCAATCATTAAACAAACCTATTACCATGTGTGGATCTGTGTCGCTGGGCTGGAGCGACTCAACCCGACTACCACCACCACAGATATTAGCAGGTCTTGGAACGGATCATTTTCCAATCACGACTTCCTCCGCCAAGGCGCAGCAATTTTTTGATCAGGGCCTCAGACTTGTCTACGCATTTAATCATTGGGAGGCTATCCGCGCATTCAATGAAGCCATTAGGCTTGATCCTGATTGTGCCATGGCCTATTGGGGCCTGGCGCTGGCGTTTGGTCCAAACCTTAACGATACCAACCCCATGGATCGCGAACGAACTGCACTTGAGGCAATTCAACAGGCAAAGACGAAAAGCAACCACATAACAATGACGGAGAAAGATGCCATCGATGCTCTGGCTGTGCGCTATGACGGTAAAGCATATGCAGCGCGCGACTCTCTTAACAACGCATACGCCAAAGCCATGAAGAAACTTGCCAATCGGTATCCCAATCATCCAAATATTCAAGCGCTTTGTGCCGATGCCATTATGAATACGATGCCATGGAACTACTGGCAGCGTGATGGACTTCCAAAACATGAGACCAAGATCGCTAAACTCATCCTTGAGAATCTGATCAAAAAATTTCCAGATCACTCAGGAGCGCATCATTTGTATATTCATCTGGTAGAGGCTTCCCGTACGCCAGAGATCGCATTGGCCAGTGCAAAATTCCTCGAAACGTCTATGCCAGGCGCCGGCCATATTGTACACATGCCTGCCCATATTTATATCAGAACAGGGATGTATACAAAATCGATTGAGGCGAATAAGCAGGCGGTATCCGTCGACGAACAATATCTGTCGTATTCTGACAATCAGGGTGCATATCGACTGATGTATTATCCGCATAACATCGACTTCATTGCTTACAGTGCATACATGGGAGGTCAAAGTGGTCTTGGGATTTCAACCGCGCTGAAGCTGGCCTATAAAGGCAGCTTCTCCAAAATATCAACACCTGCATTCTCACAATATCTAACCGTCGAGCCCATGATTGCGTTCCTGAGATTTGGTAAATGGAATGAAATACTGGCATTGCCGGATCCGGGCCGTGAAATTCTTTACGCGCAGGTGATGTGGCGATTTTCAAGAGGCATGGCATTGATACGCTCAGGCTATACAAAAGAGGCAAAATCCGAATTGATGAAACTCGATTCGTTGAATGCACTCGATACACTAAAATCACTTTACATTTCGTTCAATCCGGTTTCAACATCGAGTGAGATCAGTACAAACCTCCTGCGAGGCGAAATCCTGCTAAAAGAAAAGAATTGGAATGAAGCGATTAGCATTTTTAAATCAGCTGTGGAAAAAGAAGATTTGATGCAATACAATGAGCCACCAGACTGGAAGATACCCACCAGACATTACCTTGGAGCAGCGCTATTGGAAGCCGGACAATTTCTTGAAGCAGAGAAAGTGTACAAAGATGACTTGAAAGTAAATCGGGATAACGGATGGTCTATTTCAGGACTTCATCAAAGTTATTTGAAGCAAAACAAAAAAACGGATGCGGCATTAACAGAAAAGCGTCTTGGCAAGGCCTGGAAGAATGCCGACATCGTAGTTGCGAGCTCGAGATTCTAACAATGAGCAATGCTTGAAGGCTATTGTGATCACTTATTATCCACTGTTCGATCCCTGGTGAACGTCACCTCAAATGCCCTCCCCGATTGCTTCCATAGCCCCTTGATTTCATCGCCGCGAAGGTTGCCTTCAAATACCATTCCTATCGCATTGCTTTCAAATTTAACATTCGGAAAATCGAATGTGACTTTCGAAGCGGGAATACCTTTAATGTTTTGATCTGGACTATCGAATGTTGCTTCATAAGTATCACCCGCTTGATTAATATGAAAGATAACGTTAAGCTTATTGCCTTGCATATCCAGCGCGCCGCTCCACTGACCAACGAGTTCGCTTGTAGTGGATGACAAAGAAATTAAAATAATGAGGAGCAGGTTGGGTAATGTTTGCATAAGATTAAGATTTATAACTAAGGATGTCGCTGATGATTGTCCGGTGCATGAAAGGACAGAGACCTTCAAAGGCTATGATGATTATGACGGATTCATAATCTACTATTCAGTATGACGATTTACTAGGATGATAGATCCTCCTGAAGAAGCCGATTCCTCAGTTTCTCAAGGGCAGCTTTTTTACTTAGATAAATGTTGTGCTCCCATCCTGAAAAGTAGAAGGCTAATGCAAAGAAGAAGATAGATCCTCCTACGAACAAAATGGATTTTTGACCGTCCCACATTACCAGAGTGGTCAGGAGTGCAATCGGCACAACATTCCAGCGCATGATGCGTGATAACTTCACCTGGTGCGTAGCCGTGGAGACGGCATAATCGAGATCACCCCGGATAGATCTGTCAAATTTGTTAGCATTCGAAGTTCTTTTGATTCGAAAGAGCAGCGCATACAACGCTGTGCCTAACATCCAAACACCAAGCACATACAAAAACATTTCTGAAGGTGGTCGAAATTTGTTTACGAGAATAGTAAATAGTCCCGCACCAAAGTTCACAACGATCAATAACAATTCGCTGATATTGATAAGATGGAGCGCCTTTTCCTTTTTACGCTGAATGTGGTTGTTCATAGCTTGCATATTTATGGTAAAGGGGTCTTGCTTGTCTTGCAAATGCCAGATATTTTTTAACTCTTCAAGTTCCATAGTCGTAATTTTTTGACTTGCCAATCAGTTGCTTTTTAATCCGATTGATCTTAACGCCCACGTTGGTTTCGGTGATACCGAGGATCGTAGACATTTCTTTGTAGCTCAAACCATCAAGCATCAGCAGCGTGACGGAGCGATCAATCTCATCAAGCTTGTGGATTTCGTCGTATAACCACGAAAGCCTGTCATCACTCTCAACGATGTTACCAACCAGAATCTGATCGCGCGCCGTTGCTCTTTCGATCTCGTCCTGCCTGCGCTCTTTTCTGATCCATTTAATCGCAGTATTGAGTCCAATGCGATAAATCCATGTTGTTACAGCCGATTCCCCCTTGAATAATGGAATAGACCGCCACACTTGCACCGTTATCTCCTGAAATAAGTCCTGCTGATCTTCTGAAACCCGAGCATAGGCGCGAACAATTTTGAACATGAGAGCTTTGTACCGGCTCAGCCACTTTTCAAAAATTTGCGTCTGCTCTGAATCCTTCACCAATCCTAATTTTGATCCATTAGTACCAAAGCGAACAGTTTTCTTACAGATTTACGGATATTTTCCGTGCAAAAATTCTCGGTCCCAGATACTCGCGTAGTATGGCAGCGAATTTCCATAATTAGCTCTGGAACTCGTATTTACAGCGGATGACTGCAACGGGCAGCTTGAAAGGCAAAGCTTGTATCTGTAGAATGACGCTTACCGCTAATTAGACATACTTATTTCTATACTTTACCAACGTCATTCCTGCAATCCTTTTAAACACTGCTCTAAAAGTCTGAATATCAGTATATCCAACATGCTGCATTACTTCGTGAATAGACTTTCGTCC
>JBDSKX010000080.1:0-39396 GCA_039916665.1 Chryseolinea sp.
ACAAAACACCGGAACGACTTGACCTTTATCTCGTAAAGCAGTCTGCTGAAATGTTGACGCAACTGGGAGCGGTAGGTTATCAACAAAAAGTTGCCGCACTTCTCACGCGCTAACACCAGTAGAGTTCCATCAGTATTTGCGAGTAAACTGCGAAGTCCATTTGGGGACGTCATGTTTGTAGCACATCGGTTAATCTATTCACCCTATACCACAATATTTTTGCGCAGAGGGGCAATGTCATAAAGCGACAAAACTCCGTCACTCTTCTTTCAAACACTGCACCGGATTTACGTACGACGCCTTCAACGCCTGTATACCTACCGTTAGCCACGAGATCAAAATCGCTACGCTTCCGGCGACAATAAAATACCACAACTCCAGGGGAATCGGATACGCAAAGCTGCCAAGCCATTGCTTCATCATGAAATAACTCACTGGTAATGCAATGGCTATGGCTACGGCAACAATTTTGGTGAATTCCGAAGACAGTAGATATACGATAGAAGCATTGCTCGATCCCAAAACTTTCCGAATCCCGATTTCTTTCAAACGTCTTTCTGCAGTAAACGATGCTAAAGCGAACAGACCGAGGCAGGAAATCACGATGGCAATACCCGCAAAATACTGCGACAACGTTGACACCCTTAATTCCGACGCATATAACCTTTGGTAATCGTCGTCCATGAATGTGAAGTCAAATGCAAAGCCCGGATTGTTCTTTACATAAAATGTTTTAAGCCGGTCTAATGTCTCGCGTTCGTTGCCAGCCTGCAGCTTCACCATGATTCTACTTGGTCCTCCCTCGATCATAGGCACTAAAAAGAACATGGCCGGTTTCACTTTCTCATACATCGACTCATAGTTGAAATCCTTAACGACACCAACAACTTTCCGCTTGATACCCCAAACCGTAATAGTCTGGCCTACCGGATCTTTCAATCCCATTGCTTTGATTGCTGCTTCATTGAAAACGATCTGGTCGATCGATCCGAAGTCGCGGCTCATTGATTTCCCCTGGACGACTTGAAAACCCATCGTCTCAATAAGATCGTATCCGACTTCAAAATTTGAAAAGTCGACATAGTCATCCAGACCCTTCCCCTCCCATCTAACGTCGCCTGTGGAGCCATGACTACCGGTTAGATCATGATAAAATCTTGCCGCATTCAACACGCCCGGAATTGACTTAATCTCAGAAAGAAATGTTTCACTGACCTTTTCTGTTTCGAAATGCACAACGTTAGCCCTGTTGTAACCAAGATTCTTTGATTGGATGTAATCAATTTGCTTGTAAACAATCAGGACAGCCACAATAAGAATAACGGAGATTGCAAATTGAAAGATCACCAATCCTTTTCTTGCCCATAACTCTCCTACTGCTACGTTTAACTTGCCTTTGAGTATCGTGGCAGTGTTGAATCCCGACAAATAAAGCGCCGGGTAACTGCCCGCGAGCATTCCGGTGATTACTGTAATCAGAATGATCACTGACATCAAAGCAGCATCAAGTCTTAGAACCAGGTGCTTGCCAGTAATCGTATTGAATGGATTCAATAATATATCCGTAAGTAAAATCGCGATGCCCATAGCCAAAACTGTAATCACAATGGACTCACCGAGATATTGAAAAGCCAAAGATTTTCTGTTTGCTCCAATCGCCTTTTTGATACCAACCTCCTTAATCCTTCTCGAGGCTCTCGCCGTAGAAAGATTCATATAATTGATACTCGCGATCACGAGAATGAAGCTGGCGATGATTCCGAAAAGGCGTATGTATTCAATTCTACCGCCAGTGGCCTTTCCGTTTTCAAAGCGTCCGTATAAATAATGATCTGCCGCACGTTGGATTACTAATGTTGACCGCGAGTCCTTATCCCATTTCTTTATAAAATCAACAATCTTTTTTTCAAAAGCTTCCGGCGATGTTCCTTCTTTTAGCATCACAAAAGCGTAAGGATCGCTGCTGGTCCAGGTCTTTAGCCAATCATGCTTGTCAAGAAAAAAATCATAGTTTAAAATAATATCGAACTGATTTGTGGCATTGACAGGAGGTGTCTGGCAAATGGCCTGTATCCTGAAGAGTTCAGACGCTTCACCTTGAGTCCATCCGATTGTTTTGCCTACAACATTATCTGTAGTGCCAAACATTTTCGTGGCCATCTCTTCGGTGATCACTACAGACCTTCTGTCGTCTAGTGGCTTTACTTTGTCACCACCGGTGATCTTGTAAGAGAACACATTAAAAAAATCAGCGCTGGCAAATTCTGTTCTTACTTTAAAGCGCTTGTCGTCTATTGTTATGATCGTATTGGCTCCATATATGTTGTAAGGAACGTAGGCCGCTGCATACTCAACTTCAGGAATTTCTTCAGCAAGTGCTTTTGCCAATGGTCCAGGTGTTCCCGCACCAGTACCGATCTTATCGTCGCCTCCCCGCATGTTCTGCATGACATGATAGATCCTGTCTCCATGATCAAAGAACCGATCGACACCGCGTTCGTCTTTTACCCAGAGATAAATTAACAAAACGCAAGTCAGGCCGGTTGAAAGTCCAAAGAGGTTTATAAAGAACGTTGCCTTGAAACGTTTGAAGTTTCTATAGATCAGCAATAGATTGTGACGGAGCATGATGAAGTGATTAAATGATTTCTATTCTTCCTTCAAACATTGTGTTGGGTTCAGCCGTGAAGCTTTTACGGCTTGCGTCCCAACCGTTATCAGGGCAATGACCAGTGCCAGTGCGCCTGCTATCGGAAAATACCACCATGACAATGGTATCCGGTAAGCAAAACCACTTAACCATCGTGAAGCAAACCAGTAACTTATTGGCAATGCTATGGCAGAGGCGATCATTACCATCTTGGCAAAGTCGGTGGAAAGCATCCATATAATCCTCCACTCCCCTGAGCCCATAACTTTTCTGATTCCAATTTCTTTTGATCTCCGCTCTGCTGTAAATGATGCCAGTCCGAAAAGTCCAAGACATGATATTACAATGGCCAGCCCGGCAAAATATTTAGACAAAGTGCTTACTCTTTTCTCAGCATTATACTGTGCCTGATAGTCTTTGTCCAAAAACGTGAATACAAATGCAAATTCAGGATTGAATTCTTTTGATAGTCGCCCGAGTGCAGCAATAGTTTCCCTTTCCTGTCCTGCGGTTAATCGTACCATGATTTGTTCTGCATCCTTAGGGTAAAGCCTGAAGAATAGCGGCTTAACCTTTTCATGCAATGACTGAAAATGAAAATCTTTAGTGATCCCGATAATGGTTAGATTTTTTCCCCAAAGATTAAAGATCTTACCGATTGGATCTTTCATATTCATTACCGCGATTGCGGCTTCATTGAACACAATTGATGCACTGTCAGTGCCATGCTCTCTGGAAAAAGTTCTTCCCTCTTTCATTTGAACTCCGAGCGTTTCAATTAAATCGTAGTTACAATTCACAATTTCGAATGGAATGATAGCGTTGGGATCTTTCCCCTCCCAGTTGAAATAGCCTACTGTAGAAGATCGCGATCCAACAATTGTGCGGGCAATGGATGAAGCATTTTCTACGCCAGGAAGTTTTTTGATCTCTGAAATATAAGTGTCGAGATTACTGGCGGCCTTACCTTCCGGTTTAATATAAATGAGATTGTCCTTATCGTAACCGAGGTGCACGCTCTGCACAAAATCTATCTGCTTATAAATTACCCAGACAGCTACGATGAACAGAATGGAAATAGCGAATTGGAACACGATCAATCCTTTCCTTGCAAAGCCTTCGAACGTCGAGCCAGTGGTGCTTAGCCGCCCCTTCAAGACAGTGGCCGGGCTAAACCCGGACAGATACAATGCAGGGTAACTTCCCGCAAGAAAACCCGTCACAAGCGTAACGGTGATTAAAGAAATGACCAAGTCAATGTCTGGCGCAAGCTCAATCTCTTTACCTGTAATAACGTTGAAGGCAGGCATTAATAGATCGACAAGCAGCACGGCAATAATCATTGACGTAAATGTCATCAGAAGCGACTCGCCCAGGTATTGTATGATAAGGGTACTTCTACCAGCCCCAATTGCTTTCTTTACACCAACTTCTTTTAACCTACGCGTTGCCTTTGCAGTGGACAAATTCATAAAGTTGATGCACGCCAACACCAGGATGAATACACCGATCAGTGAGAACAATCTTACATATTCAATCCTTCCACCTGATTCTACTCCATCTTGATAAGATCCGTATAAATAATTGTGTGCATACTGCGTGAGAAAGATCGTCATCAGATTCTTTTCGTCTTTGGATTTCTTTGTAATGAAGTCGACAATCTTTTTATTGACTGCCTGAACATTTGTATTGGGCTTTAGAAGCAGAAAAGTATTACAACCAAAATTGCCCCAATGCAGACTTTCCTTTCCGACGAAATCGATATACAGCGCAAATGGCAGCGCGAAATCAAATTGGGCAGATGAGTTTGATGGAACATTTTTAACAACGCCAGTTACCGTTGATTCTCCTTTTCCATAAGGGAAGCTCCATGCCACGGTTTTTCCCATAGCATCAGCGTCACCAAATAGTCCTTTCGCCGTACGCTCTGAAAGCACGATCGATTTTTTGTCCACGAGGCATTGTTCAGGTGACCCTTTTAAAAACTCGTATGAAAAAATCGAAAAGAAATCTTTACCAACAAGAGATCCGCTTTGCTGGATGTGGCGAGTATCTATAGACAATGTGAGATCGAAGTTACCACCCAACGTTGTCACTTCTTTCTCCACTTCCGGAATGTCCTGCAGTAATGCTTCACCGAGTATTGCCTGCGTTGATTTAGATGTCTCTATCCGTTCCGAGTTCGGATTGTTGACCATCACCGTATAAAGCCTTTCGCTGTTGTTATGGAACTTATCCATATTCCATTCATCTGCAGCCCAGAGATAGATCAGCAGGGTGCATGCGAGTCCCGTAGATAAGCCAACGAGGTTTATCAGGAACGTGCTTTTAAAGCGCGTAAAATTTCTATAGATCAGTGTGAGATTATGTTTCAGCATTATAATCTTTTTGAATTATTCACTCTTAAGACAATCGACTGGGTTGACGCGAGAAGCGCGCGCAGCCTGGGTTGCAACCGTTAACCACGAGATAAGAAGTGCAGCGAGCCCTGCCCCGATAAAATACCACCATTCTAAAGGAATCTTGTAGGCGAAATTATCAAGCCATTTGGTCAGAACCAGATAACTGATTGGGAGCGCTATCACAATTGCCAGGAGCACAATCTTTGTAAAATCCGAAGACAACAGAAGTACAATATCCGCGTTGCTTGACCCTAAAGCCTTTCTTATTCCAATCTCCTTCCTTCTTCGCTCAGCCGTAAATGAAGCCAATCCGAATAGCCCAAGGCATGAAATCAATATTGCCATTCCGGCAAAATATTTTGACAGTAATCCCACGCGAGTCTCGGCATTGTATTGCGCCTGATAGTCTTGATCTATAAAACGGTAATCAAAGGTAAAACCAGGATTGAATGTTTTGTAAAATTTCTCAATACGCTGCATCGTCGCTTGCGTATTTTCTCCGGCAATTTTCACCATAACCTTTTCAGTGTACTGTGGCACAACGATAAAGAACATCGGCTGAACACTATATTTTAACGACTCGAAATGAAAATCTTTTACTATACCGACAATGGTGCATGAAAAAGGTCCTATGGAAATCTTCTTACCGATTGGATCTTGAAGGCCCATCGTCCTTATTCCGGTTTCATTGAAAATAACATTAAGACTATCGTTCATCTCTTTTGCGAAATATCTGCCATCAACGAGAGTAAGTCCCAACATGTCAACCATTCCATAGTTAACGGGGCGAATGAAGAATGGTGTCTTGTCTTCCTGAGCTTTCCCTTGCCATTCGATATATGTCGTGTTGCCTCCACCAACCATACTTTGGCCGATCGTTGATGCACTTACCACACCAGGAATTGTCCGGAGCTCATTGAGGAATGTCTCTCTGCCTAATTGTACCTTGCCCTCGGACTGAAAGTATACAAGGTTTGCTTTATCGTATCCAAGATTTTTCTCTTGTAGAAATTTAATTTGCTGATAGATTACTAAAACAGAAACAATAAAGACGACAGACAATCCAAACTGAAACACAACAAGACCTTTGCGCGCCCACATCTCGCCCACGGAAGAATTTAAATTTCCTTTGAGTACAATGGCTGGATTGAATCCCGACAGGTAAAGTGCCGGATAACTGCCGGCAACAAGTCCCGTAAGAAATGTGATTGCCAAAAACCCAGCCGCTACGGATGGAGCAATATCCATCGAGAGTTGTTTTCCCGTAATGGTATTGAACTGTGGCAATAACAAATCAACCATCAGCACCGCAATCAACAGCGAAAGAAAACTCATCAGCATCGACTCACCCATGTATTGATAAATGAGGATACGACGACTAGCACCGATGGATTTCTTGATACCCACCTCTTTGATCCGTCGCGAAGCCTTCGCAGTCGACAAATTCATGAAGTTGATGCATGCAATCATCAAAATGAATAATGCTATCAACGAAAACATCACGACGTATTCTATTTTGCCACCGGATTGTTCTCCCTTGTCATTATAGCTTGCTCTCAGATAAATATCGGAGAACTTGCGCGCAAATATTGTTCTGTATTGTTCTTTGATATGCTTGCCTATGACATTTTCAATCTTCCTGTTAAAATCATCGATGTTCGTACCATTTTTTAACATGACAAATGTCATGGGTCCGGAGTTTTCCCAGGAGAATGATCCAGACGAAACATCTCTGAATGTTTCAAGGGACATCGCAATATCAAAATTCAAGCTCGATGTAATGGGAATATCTTTAAGAATTCCGCTGATGATAAATTCACGTTCGTGTTGAAATTCTATTGCTTTTCCAATCAGATTTTCTGTAGTGTTAAATAAAGCGCGAGCAGTCGTTTCGGTTATTACGATTGAGTTTTTATCCGCTAACACTTTATCAACATCCCCGTGAAGAAGTGGAAATGAAAAGATCTTAAAGTAATCCTTGCTGACATAAATGCCTTTTGATTCGACTGCCCTGTCTGCAATTGATAATGTAAATGGATCAAACCAATAAGGAGCTGTAGCAGTAGCTGCAGCTTCGATTTCCGGAAATTCAGTCGCAAGGGTTGCTGAAAGATCGCCAGGTGTTGAATTCGTAACGCGAATGCTACTCGAAGAATTCTTTTGAAACTCCATCACCTGGTAGATATTCTGGTCATTGGCGTGAAATTTATCAATCATCAATTCATCATTGACCCACAGATAAACGAAGAGGGTACACGCCAGACCAGTTGAAAGGCCTATCAGATTAATGAGAAATGAGCTCTTAAACCGTTTGAAGGTTCTTAATATTATGAGCAAAGTGTGCCTGAACATAAGGATCAATTTGATGTCACCGTTGCTAAGCTGGTGCCATTCCAAAATACTTTGTTTTTGCGGCATTGACGAGGCTTTTGTGATGCTTGCAATTGCATAATGCCCATCAGTAGAAATTTGATTGTCCATAAATGGGCAGTTGTTCTGGTTTTCTAATCGTGAACCATACCTTTATCGCCTTGACACTATAGTATGGCAAAGGGTTCTGGAAGTATTCTACTCATCGATGACGACGATTTTGTCCTTCTTTCCGTCAAAATTCTGCTCGAACCTCATTTCTCAAAGGTGCAGACCTTGAATAATCCGGAGCGCATTCCCTCCATGATCGAACGTGATTATTTTGATGTAGTGGTTCTTGATATGAATTTCAGACAAGGCGATACCACCGGCAATCAAGGCTTGTTCTGGCTGAAAAAAATTATATCCCTTTCCCCAGATACACAGGTCATCCTAATGACTGCCTTTGCAGATATCAATGTAGCCGTCGAATCAATAAAAGAAGGTGCTCTTGACTTTATTGTCAAACCGTGGCAGAACGAAAAACTATTGGCAACAGTGAAGACAGCCAATGTTGTAAGTCAGGAGAAAAAAAAGGTGAAGCAACTGAAGACGCAACAGCGTTCATTGGTATCGGCTTTGAATCCACATGTCAATCTGATTGGCAGATCAGCTGCGCTTGAATCTATTAGGAGAACAATCGACAAGATTGCACCGACGGAGGCAGAGATTCTAATCCTTGGCCAAAACGGAACGGGAAAAGAAGTTATTGCGCGCGAAATACATCAACAGTCCACACGTGCAGATGGCGTATTCATGAGTGTGGATGTCGGCTCATTAAGTGAAACAATCTTTGAGAGCGAATTATTCGGACATCGCAAAGGCGCATTTACAGATGCACGTGAAGATCGGATTGGCAGATTTGAAGCTGCTGCAGGTGGCACCATTTTTCTTGATGAGATTGGAAACTTATCGCTTCCTCTTCAGGCAAAGCTTCTGAGTGTGTTGCAAAAAAAGCAGATCGTCAGGCTTGGTACGAATGATTCTATTGATCTCGATGTTCGCATTATCGCCGCTACGAACAGAGACCTTCATCAGATGGTTACAGCGGGTACTTTCCGGGAAGATCTTGTATACCGATTAAACACTGTGGAGATAACGGTACCGCCACTGCTTGAGCGACTTGAGGATATTCCATTGATTGCAGAATATTTTAAAGACAACTTCAGCCGGAAGTATCACAAGGACATTGGAAAATTATCTCTTGAAATAATACTCAAACTTCAGCAATACCACTGGCCAGGAAACATCCGTGAACTTCAACATGCCATGGAGCGGGCAGTGATCATGTGTGATTCTGATCAGATCAAGGTTGGCGACTTCGGTGCGCTTCAAAAGGAAAAATCGGGGGATTTCTCCTTTGAAAGCTTTAACCTGGAGAAACTTGAAGCATGGGCGATCAGAAAAGCTATTGCCAAGCACGGTGGAAATATCAGTCATGCTGCAGAGGAATTAGGTCTTTCCAGAGGCGCATTATATCGACGACTCGATACTTATGGTATTTAAAAATTTCCGGATCAACATTATTTTTCGCGTTATCCTGCTGACGACCATGCTAGGATTATTGACATGGTGTCTTGTCGATCACTATTATCTGAGAAGCATTTACGCGGGAGTAACCGTAATTCTGATACTAGTGGAATTCCTGTGGTATGTCGACCGCTTTAACCGTGATGTGAATTCATTTATGCTGAGTCTTCTCCACCGTGATTTCACTACGCATTTCGAAAATGCCGGAAAGGGGAAAACTTTCGAGGCGCTATACGAAACACTAAACAAAATATCACTGGCTTTTAAGAATGTGAGTGCAGACCGCGAGATCCAACATCGGTATCTGGAATTGCTGGTAGATCACGTACAGGTTGGTATACTTAGTTTCGACGTCAACGAACGAATCCAACTCGCCAATAATGCTTTGAAAAAGATTCTTCAACGAATCGATCTCTTACATCTGGATGCTTTAAGAACTATCGATCTCAACCTTTTGACTACTGTACGCGAAATAAAGGCTGGCCAGACCCGCCTTCTTAAAGTAAAGATCGGAAACGAACTTTTGCAATTGTCACTGCACGCCGCAGAGTTTAAACTGAACGATGAATATTTTAAGCTGATCAGTTTTCAAAATATCAGAACAGAACTGGACATCCGGGAAATGGAGGCATGGCAAAAACTGATCCGTGTAATGACACATGAGATCATGAACTCAATATCGCCAATCACATCGCTAAGCAGCACGCTGCACAATGTTGTAAAAGAACAAAAGCAGGCACCTTCTGCAGCATCTCTTGATACGCTTGACCAGGGCCTGGAAGCGATCAAAATACGAAGCGAAGGCTTGAGTAATTTTACCGAGATCTATCGGCGGCTTACCCGAATCCCAACACCTTCATTCAGACCAACTGAAATTAAAACGCTTATCGCGCGGGTCGCGTTGTTACTTGAGACTGATTTTAAAAAGAACAACATCAATTTTCAGATTCATGCCTCAGAGAGACATGCGTTGCTTGATCCAGAATTGATGGAACAAGTTTTTATTAATCTCATCAGAAATGCGATCGACGCATCAGCAGGAATTAAAGATCCAACGATATCAGTTGCCGTAATTCCTCAGTCTGACGGCAGAACTCTTATATCGATCAAAGACAATGGAAGCGGGATTGAGCCTGAAATTCTGGAAAACATCTTTGTCCCGTTTTTCACAACAAAAATGAATGGATCGGGTATTGGTCTTGCATTGACCAAGCAGATCATCCATCTCCATCATGCAGAAATAAAGGTCAGCTCTATTTCGGGTCAGGGGACTACATTTACGATCTATTTGTAGCAAACGTTTCAATGTCTGTGCGCGCCAGTGCATTTAGATTTATCTTGCGAACAAATCTGTCTAATGTCTGAATCCGAAATACCCCAGGAAGAACTTGATGATGAACTGTTTGAACACCATCGCATTGTGGCAGACCCGAAACAAAGCCTCATCCGGCTAGATAAGTTTCTCATGGACAGACTCGCGAATGTAACACGCACGAAAATTCAGGGCGGCATTCAGGAAGGTTTTGTAAAAGTCAATGACAACGTCATAAAAGCAAACTATCGTGTTCGGCCGATGGATGTTGTGACGGTTTCTTTCCCAGAGCCGCCACGCGACACCGATGTAGTCCCTGAGAACATTCCGCTCGATATTGTTTTCGAGGATGAACACCTGATGGTTGTTAACAAACCAGCAGGGATGGTTGTACATCCGGCCTATCAGAACTGGACGGGTACACTAGTCAATGCGTTGGCGTATCACTTTCAAAACCTTCCTCACCTTCCAGGCAATGATGGAAGACCCGGACTAGTACACCGAATCGACAAAGATACGTCCGGGCTATTGGTCGTCGCCAAAGATGAACTCACGCTTACTGGATTAGCCAAACAATTCTTTGATCATACTATTGAAAGAAGATATCATGCGATAGTATGGGGTGTACCTGATCCACCAGAGGGCACGATCAATAAAAATGTGGGCAGAAGTTTGAAAGACCGAAGGCTTACAACGGTATTCCCAGACGGAGAAATGGGAAGACATGCTATTACACATTATAAGCTATTGACTGATCTGCGATACGTTTCTCTAGTTGAATGTCGACTCGAAACAGGTCGAACCCATCAGATCAGGGCACATATGAAATCCCTGGGGCATACATTGTTTAATGATGCTATGTATGGAGGCGACCAGGTTTTAAAAGGAACAGTATTTTCAAAATACAAACAGTTTGTTGAGAACTGCTTCGCAATTATCCCGCGTCAGGCATTACATGCCAAGAGTCTTGGATTCATTCATCCGATTACAAAAAAACAACTGATGTTTGATTCCGAATTGCCAAACGACTTCAAAAATGCAATTGAGAAATGGGAAGCCTATGTTAAGTATAATTGAATTAACACGGCTTTTCAAAAATATAAGGGTGACAGATCTAAGCGATGCGAGTTTTCGCACCGTCATAACATTGGAGTGACTATTTCTTAAAACGAGCTTCTTAAGTGATCCTTGGTTAAAGCGCTACGAATCTCTTTCATCGCTTCACGTTTGAATCTGCTGTAAGTAGCCTCGTCTGATTTCCTAACTGAAAGTCCCTTGATGTACTCAAGCACTTTCTGCGATTGATTCGAATCAAGTGTACCCAGGGATTCCAGGATCTGAAGCCTTTGATAATTTATTGTCATGTTAGTGGTTGTTTGACATTACAAATAACGCAAATAGAATGCCTGAGTTTCAAGTTGTTACGAAGATATTCACGAAATAATAACACAACTATAATGCTGCCTGCCTGTCTCCAATCCCTCGTTTCGGGCTGAGTGGTTCAACCATGGACACCCCCGGTTATAGGGGGGTATATTCGGTGACAGACGGGGAAAGTTCGAATTGATAAAAAGAGCCAGGATTTGTAACTTTCAAACGTTACCAAACTTTCACCATGCCATTCCTGATTCCACTTTCATTCATTGCTCAAATCAAGCGCTCTGTTGCATTTGCTCCACTATTGTGTTGCTCTATTCTCATATCCTGTTCTTCCGGGCACGAGGAATCCGAAACTACGGATGAGCATAGCACGGAACATTCACTGGCCGACTTAAAAGTTTATGACGGTCTTGAGGTAACGCTGTTTGCTTCGGAACCGATGTTCTCGAATCCCACCAACATTGCGATCGATGCAAAAGGACGCGTGTGGGTATGCGAGGCCTATAACTACCGGAATCAGTACAACCCAAAGAATCCTGTGCGCAAGGAAGGCGACAGGATAATGATTCTGGAAGATACTGATGGCGACGGCAAAGCAGACAAGAGCAAAGTTTTCTATCAAGGTACTGACGTTAATTCCGCACTTGGTGTATCACTGCTGGGTAACAAGGTTATTATTTCGTGTAGCCCAAACGTTTTTGTCTTTACTGATGATAACGGAGATGACGTTCCTGACAAAAAAGAAGTATTCTATCAGGGAATACAAGGATTGCAGCACGATCACGGCATGCACACTTTCGTCTTCGGACCCGATGGTAAACTATATTTCAATTTTGGAAACGAAGGCAAGTCTCTCCTTTCCGCCGCCGGCGACACAGTAGTAGATATACACGGACATAAAGTTGTAACAAACGGAAAACCATTCCGCGAAGGATTGGTGATGCGCGCTGATCTCGACGGCTCGCACGTCGAAGTACTAGGCAGCAATTTCAGAAACAACTTCGAAGTTGCTGTCGACCCTTACGGCACAATGTGGCAATCCGACAATGATGATGATGGCAACAAAGGAACACGCATAAACTATGTAATGGAATTCGGAAATTTTGGATATAGAGATGAGATGAGCGGCGCCAGCTGGAGTTCGCGAAGAACCAATATGGAAAAAGAAATTCCATTAAGGCATTGGCATCTCAATGATCCTGGTGTCGTACCAAATATTCTGCAAACCGGGGCGGGCTCACCTGCCGGGCTTACGATCTATGAAGGAAGTTTACTTCCCGACATATTCTATGGACAGATGATTCATGCCGAACCCGGTAACAACGTGGTAAGATCTTACCCAGTGGAAAATGATGGCGCAGGTTATAAGGCGTCGATCGTTAAAATACTTGAAGCGCAAAAAGACCAATGGTTTCGACCGATAGATGTTGCCGTTGCACCCGATGGCTCTCTGTTTGTTGCCGATTGGTACGATCCGGGTGTTGGCGGTCACCAGGTTGGTGATGTCGATCGGGGAAGAATTTACAGAATTGCTCCTCCTCAATCAGGATATAAAATTGAACCGATGGATGTATCCACAACCACAGGGGCAATCAAAGCACTCTTGAGTCCAAACTCAGCGATCCGCTACAACGGTTGGACTGCACTCGCCAACGCGGGTACAAAAGCTGAAAATGAACTTCTTACATTATGGAAGGGTAATAATGCCCGACACCGGGCACAAGCATTATGGCTATTATCAAGAACTGAAGGTAAGTCCGACACTTACATTAATGAAGCCATTGCTGACAAAGACAGTAACATTCGGATCGCAGGCGTTCGTATAGCCAGATCGTTAAATAAAGACGTCATTGCTCTGGCAACGAAACTGATCAAGGATCCGTCTCCACAAGTGAGACGTGAACTTGCCATTGCACTTCGGGGTAATAAATCAAAAGAAGCAGCCAATCTCTGGACCGACCTTGCTCTGCAGTATGATGGAAAAGACAGATGGTATCTTGAGGCATTAGGTATCGGTGCTACCGACAATTGGGATCTTTACTTCGATACTTGGAAGACTAAAGTTGGCACCGCCTGGAATACCCCCGCTAACAGCGATATAGTTTGGAGAAGCCGTAGCAAAGATGCCATGCCACTGATGGCGCAATTGATCAAAACTTCCGATGAACATCAAATGCTTCGATACTTCAGATCCTTTGATTTTCAAACTGATGCATCAAAACAAAAAATTCTTGCCGACCTGGTTCAGAGTTCCGAAGGAGATAGAGTTCTCTACGCGCTAAAACACATGGACGCATCTAAGCTCAAGATGACACCGGCTATTCAGACTGCGCTGAACAAGGTGTTAGATCAACAAAAAGGAAAGATTGAATTCATTGAGTTGGTACAAGGCTTCAAGATGAAAGACCGGGCTAACGATTTGCTGGCAATGTCTCTTCAATATCCAGACAGTGCTATCGGAAAAGAATCAATGAGAACATTGTTGACCTGGAACAAAACGGATATGATCAAGAAAGTCCTGGACACTGGTACACTTGGCGAGCAACAGGCAGTTATCAGATCACTGTCGCCACATATGTACAACCCACAGGCTATTGCATTATCAGAGTCAGTGATGATGGATAGCACGAAAGACATGGATCTAAGAAAACTTGCCGTCAAGACTTTCGGTGGTCCATGGCAGTCGGAAGACAGACTACTAACCCTGGTGAAAGAGCACAAAATTCCTGAAAGTCTTCATACAGCGGCTGGCGGAGTGTTTCAAAGTGCTTGGCGAGCAACTTTGAGAGACGAGGCAGCAAGTTATCTGAAGTTGCCAGGCAGCAAGCAAGGTAGCCCTCTGCCCGCCATCGCCGTGATGGTTGACCGCAATGGTGACGCGATAAAGGGAAAAGAAGTTTTTACAACACTTTGCAGCACATGTCATAAAGTGGGAGGCGAAGGCGTAAATTTTGGGCCTGACTTAAGTGAGATCGGCAATAAACTTTCAAAACAGGCATTGTATACCTCGATACTGTTTCCTGATCAGGGAATCAGCTTCGGATTTGAAGGGTATCGTTTTAAACTCAAAGATGGCTCATCAGCCGTAGGAAAGATTGTCTCTGAAACCGCCGACAAGGTCGATCTACAATATATGGCCAATCAGCAAACCGTTCTGAAATCAGACATAGCCTCGCGGACAAAACTTGGAACCTCACTGATGCCTTCAAATCTTCAATCCAATATGACGGAAGAAGATCTCGTGAACCTCGTGCAGTATCTTGGAGATTTGAAGAAGAAAGATGAACGCGTGAGTAAGAAATAGCGGAGCGAGAATCGCGCTTTTCTTAAGGGACAATTGCCAGTCTTGTCCTGACCTGCCTCGCGGACAGGCGAGGCGGGTCAGGACAAAGCGCCATTATGCCAAAGGACTTTATGCGAAAGAATATGATTCCAAAACATCAATATCAGAATTCCACCAGGTCACTTAATGACATTGCCCCAAGGTACTGACCAGTACTGTCCCTTCAGTACGGATCTCCAAAGCCCGAACAAGAAAACTCTGCTCTTGATTAACGATCTGCCTTTAAATCTTAAACCATGATAGCAACTTCATCGGCTTGCTTTGAATTAAACTCAAAGGCAAGTTTTTGATAGTTAATGAGGTCGACGATGGTGCCGACAAAGCATAGTCCACACGTTAGAAGGTAAAGTATTCCCATGCCAACCTGATTGGTGATCAGGCGGTGAATACCAGCAAAAAACACGAAGCCCAGCAATGCCAGGATCAGGATCAATTGAGGATCCTTCCTGCGTGCGCGATAAACGGTTGCAAAAATTCTTGCTTTCTCATCGTCAAAATCGGCAATAAGCTTCTGAACGTAAAGCATTTCTTCTCCCGTAATCTCGGGAAGAAAGTGAATTACTTTTGCCATATTAAATTGAATTGATTTTTAATGAGTTGAAAGATACGATGCACCAGCACAATGAACCCAAATATTCCAAGTGGATGCATTTCTATTGACGCCATAAATTCTCCGTGAAGAAGTAAAGAAATTGATCTTCCCAGTCCACATCCGGGACAAAAATCAAAACCCATATATGCTAACGGACAAATCGACAACTGGGTTTGCTTAGGATCAAGCAATGCAAGAAGACACAAGCATGTTGCCCAGAAAATTGCTTCGAAAGGAAGTCGCCTGATGATAGCCATGCCTTGACGTTATGTCAAGATAACAAACTTTACAATCGCATCAATAAAAAAGCCCCGCTTACTTAGCGAGGCTTTCATTTTTTAAGAACGTCGATCAATTGTTTGGCTTCTTTTTGAGGAAGTTCTGAATTTTCTTCTTGGCTTCATCCTCGACTTTCTTTTGAACATCTTCAGTGGTCGCGGGCGTTGTAGTCGACACCTTAGCGGTGTCTCCAACGATAGTGCTATCCTTTTTACCTCCACCCAAAATACTCTTCACAATCTTCTCGGCATCGGTTCCCTTCACCGCTTTCTCAATTGCCTTCGTACCTTCTTCTTTAGCTGCATTTGTTATCGCATCTTTAACCTGCGCTTTCTGGTCCTCCATTAACAGACTAAGCTTTGGAGCATTGTATTTTCCACCCACACCAATGCTTACTGGAATTTTGCCATTAGGGTCAGTCTTCCCACCGTTATATTTTGCGATCAGGCTATTATATTCCGTACCCAACTTACCGGCCGGAACATCCATTTTTAGTGAGTAATCAATAGAAAGGTCCAGCCCGGTGCTGCCAGCGACGGTTGTTTTATAGTCACCGAATTTCACATCAAATGGCTTAACAGATAGCCTGCCGTTGTTGATGGCTGCCGACATGAGTACATCCTTCATCGTCACTTCATCGGCATCTTTAAGATTAGTCAAAGATGTGATTCCCGAAACAAGCTTTGAATCCTTAAGCGCTGCCTGGGCGATTTTCACAAGTCCTCCACCATTTACAGTTGCCAGATTCGGCATCATGGTCGGCAGAAGTTCTCCGCTGATCTTGAAATCGGTTGAGAAATTTCCTGTAATCAAACCAGCGATGGGTGCATAAGTTGATATCAGAGAAGATTTGTTTGCAGCCTCCTTAATCGACAATTTTTCTATCTTCAACGCGAAGTCGTACTTAGGATGTTTAATGTTCTGGGTGTTATAAGTGCCGTTAACAACAAACGTTCCTCCGAGCATCGTAAACCTGAGCCCGCTCAGATCTGCAATGCCATTTCTGATAATAACATCACCAGTGGCATCCGTCAGCGCATAATCCATCATGGTGATGCGCTTGATATTTGTTTTGAGAACAAAATCAACGTTCGTCGGAACCGGAATTACACCATATGAAGCTGTATCAGTAGCCGTCGGTGTGGTGGATGAACTTTCCATGAATTCATTCAGATCAAGCAAGTTGGACGCAAAGTTCACATCTCCTTTAATTGAGACTTGTTGACCGAGTGCATATCCGAGATAGTTCATAACAGAACCAGTGACATTAATATCACTCTTACCTATTTTACCTTCCAGCTTTTCGAGGCTAATTTTCTTCGGATCAAACACCATTGATGCCTGCGACAATACAACAGCATAAGGAAGATCTTTAGCGGTATACTTAAAATTCGCCACACTCGCTGTTCCACTGGTTGGAAGACGGTCATACTTTTCAGCTTTCAGGTCTGAGTATTTACCTTTTGTTTCAATGTCGGCTTTCATTTTACCGGAAAGCGACATTCCTTCTACCGGGAAAATTTTTGTGATCTTCTCGAGATCAACGCCTCCTTTTGCTTTGAGATCCCACGTGTAATCGTCGAGATTTTGAAGCATCAGATTCGCTGCAAATTTTTCGCCGTCCATCAGCATGGATAAATCATTGACATTAATTAATGTTTCCGCCATTTTTCCGGATGTGTTTTTAACCGTTGATGTGAAATGCAGATCCTCCAATGGCAACGGGAACTCGGAAGACTTTACATATCCGTTCGACAATGCCATAGAAGCATCGATAGCCGGAATGATTTTCCTGAGACTATCATAGACACCTTTCGCATTCAGGTTAAGAGAATAGTTTCCTTTCATATCAAGACCTTGCATTGGAAACATCTTATTAAGCTCAGCCAGATTTAACTTCGCTGAAACAGTAGCGTCTACGTTGGTAGGATACATTTTGGTGATCAGGGCATGTGCATCAACAGGGTTGCTTCCAAAGTCGAGGTGCATTTTCTTAAGGTCGATCACAGTATTTTCAATGACACCGTCCTTGTTATCGACGAGGAGGTCTATAGCAATATTGCTTATTGGCGTTGGCAACTTTGGATATTTGAACATCGCGTCCTTCACCACGAGATTTACGTTGAAGGCAGGCATCTGCTTGTCGCTGTACGTTCCTTTAGCCGCCCCGTTGAACGCAAGATCACCTTTGGTTTCGATGTCTTTGAAATCGGCAGAGTACATCCCCGGGATAATGGACAGCAAGCTCTTGAACGTATTCTCAGGGCTCTTGAATGTTAAGTCCATCCCGAAATCTTTTTCATTCATTTTAAACCATCCGTCAAAGCTCATTTGAAAATCGTTGATCTTGACGCTGTTGTCTTTGAAGGTATACTTCGTATAACCTTCCGCTATCGAGATCACAGCATCCATGTCGAGGCGCTTGTCAGACATGTATTGACTGCCCGCGTAAGTCACGTTGAGAGAGTCCACGACTGTATGAGTTTTGAGATCAAATACATCTTGCGTGAAATCACCGCTGCCATTGTGATTGAGGCCTTTGAGTTCGGTAATAAATTGAAGGGACTGATCATTATAAGTTACATTGCCTTCAACGATCTCCCAGTGATCAATTCCGAAAGAGAATTTGCTCGGTTCAGAGGAAGTCTTAACAGTATCAGTAGATGGAACTGCTATATCATAATTTGCACGACCATCTTTCAATACAACGACGTTGATGACAGGCCTTACGAGTGAAATTCCCTTTACACGAATCTCATCACCAAAAAGTATATTTTTCAGATTGACTTCGACTTCAAGTTTTTCTGTGGCGAATAGAACATCACCGGCGAATGGCTCGCGGTTGATTACCCCCAGATTGTTCATCTCCGCCGTGACGTTGGGAAAGTTTCTGAACAACGTAAGGTCGAAGTCCTCTAACAATACGTCAGCATTTACAGACTTGGAAATCTCCTTATCTATCGCTGCCTTAATTTGGTCTTTGAAGACAACAGGAATTATAAATGCTGCTGCCAGAACAAGGACTATAAGTCCCCCGACGGTTATTGAAATCCATTTCAGGGCTTTCTTCATAATTGCCTTTTTTAAACGGTTTGAGCCGCAAAGTTACTAAACATCAAATTAAAGAGGACAACGATCGGGGTACCCTAAATCGTCTCACTACCATTTAAAGACTATTTCAGCTTTACATGGTTCTGTCGAAGATCCTCAACCATGGATTATGCCAGAGATTTTCTATGCGCGTACAAACCCAGGAATTCTTGGGGCGATCAAAAAGTTGAGCCTCAGGCGACACCTTATACTCCTGGCAACTATTACGCCTTGAAACTGTACTATGTTGGATCCTGGTAGGATATTCTGAAAAATTGGCATTCTCCAGAATTACATTACGCCTTTGTCACTCTTTATTGATAATTGTTATCCATGCGTTATATTAGATAACATTTTGTTAACATTGGCTTAACATGAGGATCTTACTGATAGCGTTTTTATTTTTTCCGCTCCTCTGCATTGGTAATCATCAAGCACCTATGGCAGACGGTCCGGTAAGACTTCAATACTTTTTTGAAGCCTACTCCATGGGTGATGGCAATACGCCCCAAAATCAGGAATTTCAAAGTTTCATCACGAAGCTTGAGGAAAGGCAATCTTCGTTCAAAGACGCCCGGTCATTTATCAGCTTTGTGTTCGACAAGACCCATCGCCGGTTTCTCAGATCCTATACGAACTATGTGTCGTTTGGCAAAACCATGGATACAGGTGTTTACAATTGCCTGACAGGAACTGCCTTGTACGCGCTATTGCTGGATAATTTCAATATCGACTATCAGATCATCGAAACGAACTACCACATCTTTATCCTTGCTCATACCGAAAAGGGCGATGTGCTAATAGAAGCCACTGACCCTGAAAATGGGTGTGTAACAGACACGAAGAACATTGAGGCGCGCATTGCCAGGTACAAGCAGAACGAGGTAGCAGATCGTAATGACGGAAAACGCAACTACCAATATAGCACTGACCTCTATAAAGAAGTTAGCCTGGATGAAATGACCGGCTTACTCTACTATAATCTCGCGATAGTCTCCTACAACAAAAAAGAGCTGTCAAACGCCGTCGAGCAACTGCAACAGGCAATAGCTCATTATCAGTCACCGAGAACCGAAGAATTCTCACGTCTTTTGCTTCTTACTGTGGTTGACAGCGAACTTGAAGAACATTTGAAGGAGCGATGCATCAAAGACCTTCAGTCCATGCGCAGAACAAACGTGAACCTTACTGCGAGAGTAGGACTTTAAGCGTGATGAGTCACGAATCAATTGAGGTCGGCAAGACAGATTTTGAGCGTGGGGCTTCTGGGTTTGTACAATCTATAATATGCTGAAGACTTTGTCCGTGTGATCGGTGATGACGTTTTCACTCTGGGCAACCTTGTTCGCAATAATTTTGATGCGAGTCTTGAACTCTGAATACCATCGCGATTCATTCGAGGCTTGATCCTCTTCATCTTTGAATTTTGCGGCAGGTTAAGGCTTTGTTTCGTGATATTCCCAGCCAAATCTTTTACTTCCACCACAGCTTCGCCTCCACCCGCCAGCATGTTTGAAGTTCCAGTAACATACACCCATTCATCACAACCTAATTCCCGCTTGCTTGCGAATCCCTCTTCAATAACATCTCCCGATCCATTCACAATTCTGACTTTTACAGTTTCAACTTTAAAATTATCGGAGGCAGTGATACGAATTTGTTGATTAGCGTCACCGGTGTATGAATAAGTATTGATGCTGTGGATTAGAGGTGATGACATGTAATCAGCGACTGCCACGAGGTAGGGCGTACGGTTCTTATCATTAACCCGGGACCTGTATAATTCCTTCACCGCCGCATTTTCCATCTGAGTTTTTGCATACCTCGCGGCGTGCTGAAATTTTGAACGCGTGGCCGTTTGTGCGGCAGTTGTAAACCGTGCCTTTCCGGGTCTCTTGGCAGCAACAGTCAAATCTCCGACCCGACGGTATACCGTTTCTCCAACCCTGCCCCGAAAGCCAAAATCAAATGCACTACTACTAACGATAGCCATTGTTTATTGATGTTTTGAAGTACGAAATCCTGTCTAATTGCAACCGCTGCTAGTAGTAAAGTACTCCAAAATATTTGACCCAAGTATTTGAAAATCAAATAAATAAATCGCTCCGACAAAAAACGATTGTGGCCGCAAACACAAAAAACAGCGATGCGTTATGTTTGGCGGGGGCCGCCTGTAGATCAATGTTTATTGAGTTGCGGAGATGAGAATTTCGCCGTGACATTTGGCTGAACAGCTTTGGCCGTTTGGTTTCATACGGAGATCGCCGTGGCCGGTATCACAGAGCCTCTTAGTCGACCTCAAATAGACGTAAAGTCGGATAGACTGGACACACGACAGCGCGCGCCTCCCCAGTTTAATGTAATCCTGTAATTCCTTAAATCCCGAAAATCCAGTTCAGACCATCACCTAATTCTCCAGAATCCTCAATTCCACCCTTCTATTCAAACGATGTACCTCGGGCGTATTGTCTGTTGATAAAGGTTGTGAACCGCCGAATGCTTTAGTCTTGACCCTGCTCTTTTGAATTCCATTGCTCACGATGTATTGCTTCACCGCATCGACTCTGGATTGAGACAGCCTAACATTGTCTTTAACATCGCCCAGATAATCGGTATGCCCTTCAAGCTGCACGACCATGTTGACATTCTCCTTCATCATATTGACAACGACATCCAACTCCGAGTGTGACTCCGGGCTGATCCTCGATTTGCCCACCTGAAAGATCAGGTTATCCAATCGGATCACATTACCTACTGCCAACCTTTGACCGCCTGCAACATGACTTCCTTTGGTAAGCTCAATGTGCTTGATCAGTTTTTTTTGTCCGTTGGCTTCTGAAGCATCCAACATATACTTCGCGACATCATAACCCGGGGCCTCCACCATGATCGAGTACTTCTCCTTTTCAAACATGGGAAATGAATACGAATTATTATTGAGTACTCCCACCTTGTTTCCATAAGGCAGACTCTGATAAGTGATCCTTGCGTTCACAGGTTCCTTTGTTTCAGCATTAAGAATTTTGCCCTCAGCGTAAATCAGACTGTCGATGATCTGGGCAAATGAAACTTGGGTGATGAGTAGAAGAAGTAGTAAAAGTTTAAAAAATTCTCTTCTCATATATCTACGTTATAATTTCAGAATCTTAAATTCCACCCGGCGATTTCTCTTTCTTCCTTCGCGGGTATCATTTGATTCCATCGGCTTTGTCTCGCCAAAGAACAGCACAGTCATGCGATCGTTGTCTATCTGTTTGTCTTTCAAATACTGTGCGACAGCATTGGCTCTCTGCTTGGAGAGACTCAGATTGTATGCCGCTGAGCCAGTAACATCGGTGTGACCAGCAATCTCAATCGTCATACTCGGCTTTTCATTCATCAAAGCAACAAGCCGGTCAAGCTCTGGAAAAGATTCAGGTCTCAGCGTCGCTTTTTCCAAATCAAAAAACAGATTGTTTAATAGAATGGTAGAGTTCTCCGCGAGAGCAGCAACGCCAATAGGATCAAGATTGAAATCCTTTTCAATGGTCTGGTCATTCTTTATATCTCTTAAGTCGAGACTCTGACTTTCTGAAATCTTATTATCTGCTTCTGTTCTCAAACCATAAAGTTCGCCTGCAGGAAGTCTGATCTCATACTCGCCGGTTTCAGGATTAGATTGCGATACCCCAAGCCCTTTGCCATCTGGAAGGCGTTCATAAATTACTTTAGCACCGAGCGGTTTTCCGGTAGCCTTGTCTACAATCTTACCCCGCACAGTCACCCACGACTCAGGACTCCGCAGGATCGGCAACTTGACTCTGAAGATATCCATGTTAGATTCGCTGACACCTCTTGAATAATACGCATGCTCGCTTGCTGCTGGAATGTTGAAGAAGAGATCTTCCAGCGGCGAATTGATTTCAGGTCCAAGGTTCTCAGGTTCCGACCAGTTAGTCCAAGTGTCATCGAGGCGTTTAGAAACATAGATGTCATTTCCACCATAACCACTAAAACCGTTGGATGAAAAATACATCGTCTTGTCATCGGAAGCTAAGAAAGGTGCAGACTCTTCACCCGCGGTGTTAACAACCGTTCCAAGATTTAAGGGTTCTGACCAAATGCTGTCTGACTTGAGGAACGTAACGTAAAGGTCTCTATCTCCCTGAGTATCTTCTCTTTCAACCGACATCAATAAGGTCTGACGATTATCTGTCAGAAAATAGTTTGCCTTTGGGTTCAGGTTATAATCATTGGTGATATTTAAGGCTTTGGGGCTGCTCCACTCTCCATTGACCCGGGTGCTCACGGATACACCGGCAAGCATTTTACCTTTCGGCATGTACTTGTTTCCGAGCACCATCAGAGCCGACTTACCATCGGGCGTCACAGACTGTATCGTATTAACAAAGTTGGGACCCGAATTATTGAACTTCGGCCCCATGTTCTTTGCCAGTTGCCATTGACCCGTAGCGTCTAATTCCGAATACCAAATATCTTCCTTATCTGTAACTCCTCCTATGTTCTCCGGGTGATTCCGACGACTGAAGTATAACGTCTTGCCATCCGGTGATAGCAGAGGATTCAGTTCATCATATTCACTGTTTACATTTTTATCTAATGCTTCAATAAGGATGCCCGACGCAAGAAGCTGCATCGTTGGTATGTCGGCAATAATGGGATAGTTTGAATCCGATACTGCAACAGCATCTATTCCATAATAATCTGGAACAGCACCGCCGTCGAACTCTATTCTTACAGCCGTTACTTTGTAGGGCGTTGGATCCATGAACAGGTTGAGCATCCTGCCTTTCAATGGAACAGCCTGAGGGTTAAAGGTATTGATGAGATGTTCTGTTCCTGCGTCATCGTAAACGAGCACTCTGAAGATGGCACTAGGGTTATGGGATTCAGCGATCGCTATCTGGCGAATGCTTATTGGATTAGTAAAACCCAACTTTAAAAACTCTTTTCTCTTTGGTTTATCTGGCGACCATGCATTCGGACTTTGTCCGCCTGCAGGTAACACGTTTGGCTTGCCGAGCGCTTGTGCCGCGGAGTATTGAATGGGCGTAAGCTCGGAAGAAAACTCTATTACTTTAGATGCCCATTGTACGACTTGGCCTTTCGAGTATTGCGTGAACAAAACCATCAAAAGGAGACTGAGTAAAATACGCCTCATGCACAGCTTAACTTTGGAATTTGCAATAAACTTACTCAAAAATTCAAAGAAATGGCGACCAAGATTGCTAAATAATGGATTGACACGTTGACTTGACGATATATTGTATCAGAAGAATTCGATTTCTACTCGAACGTATGTTTGTTGAAAAGCAGGAACCCAACATGCAGCAGTATTCCGAATCTGTTCTCATTATCATCATAATAATTGGTACTTAAACTCACCGGGCCAATGAGTGAGTGGAATACAATCCCGGCTGTTCCCGCGAAGAATACTTCATGCATGCTCTTGTCATTCGTCACCCCCTGCTCAGCATTTTCCTTCAACGCATAGAAGGGTTTGAAAATATAACCTTCTAATCGGAAGTCAAGCCGGTTCCTTATCGTGAATATGTTTCTGAATCCTGCCGCCACATAGTCCATCGCCCGAAAGTTTTGAAGAATCAAAGTCCTGCTATCCTGAAGCGGCATAAATGCAGGAGCATTGATGATGGTTCCAAAGTAATTTTGAAAATACGGTTGATTGGATGTTACAAGCTCTCCAACATAACCGAAATGATACCAGCCCGAACCAAAGTATTGTTCAGCACTGGCCTTGACCCTGAACCAATCGTGATTCGCTCTAACTGGAACGGTAACAATGGATGTTGATCCCGGTTCAAAAATTTCCTTCGCCGAATAATAATCTGCTGATAACGCAAACATTCTCCCAGTGTTAGAATATTGCCTGCGATTTAATGTATTGGCTGAAAAATGCACTCCGGTTTTGAAGCCTTTTAATTGAAGTGCATCAAGGCGATCTGTACTGATGAACACATCTCCATTGATATATCGGTCAGTCGTATTAATACGTTCAAAAACTAAAATGCCTTTGAAGGAATTCCTGATCGGAAAACCAACGTTGATTCCATACCTGCGGCTAAGACGTTTGAGTACAGTAGGAATTCTTGGCGATGAAACTTTGTCCAGCAAGTCGCCATTGTCAAGATAATTCCATCCATCAAATGACACGTAAGGTTCAGCATAAAACTGATATGGCAAGTCCATTCTGATTTTGATCAATGCCGACTTATAGAAATTGCCCGTCTGGAAACCAACCGAAGCATGTGTGAGAATGCGATTGAAATCATAGAGGTTGAACCCAAGAAATACATTGCTGATATCCCGTGACGCAATGACACCACCGAATCCAACCTGAAAATTCTGCTGCGGCCTTCGCGTGAGTTGGAGACTAAATGCGCGCTTTGACTTGTCGTAAAGAATATTAGGATATACGTTACTGAAATATTCCTCTGATACCAGTTTGAAGAAACCACTCTTGATCTGACTATAAGTGAATTTCCCATCTACTTTCTTGCTGTGAAATATCGCCCTGATATAACCGCGCTGCTTCGAATTAAA
The DNA here is from genome assembly GCA_039916665.1 of Chryseolinea sp. Lineage (GTDB taxonomy): Bacteria > Bacteroidota > Bacteroidia > Cytophagales > Cyclobacteriaceae > Chryseolinea. The sequence goes on from JBDSKX010000080.1 coordinate 25,549, forward strand.
TTGCTTAAATGTTAAACCCTGAAAGTTATACGGAACACTGTGATCCTTGAAATCATTTCTACGCTTCGCGACTTCCTCGCAGGTCTGCCGTTTTGATACTTTCGATTTGATCTCCTCGATCTGTCGCATCGTTTGAACGTATCCGCTGTCGATCATGCTTTTTGCCCTGCTGAAATCATACGAACTGAATCCCCGAAGATTTGGCTGGACAAAAACACCATTTTCCGGAATACGAGCAGGGTCTGACTTGTCGAGAAGAAGAAATAGCAATGAATGCGAGATCAGCTTATCGTCATTTTCATACGGATACTCTTCAAAGACTTTGCTTGATACGTTTACACCGATCACCACGTCTGGTTCAAAGTCGCGCTGCATTACGTCAACTGGAAAGTTATTGTAAACGCCTCCATCAAACAGATACTTTCCATTTACCCTGATTGGATTATAAAAATAGGGAACGGTTTGAGTTGCCCGCAGTGCGTCACTGAGGGAACCACTTGAAAGTATCTCTTCGTGCTGTGTGAAGATATCCGCAGTGACTACACGCAGTGGTACAAAAAGACTATCAAAGTTATTGTTGGAGATAACCGAGGCCTGCGCCATCTTCTCTGCTATCGCAAAGTTCAACGATACGTCATTGGCGATGCTTGAATTCAGCTGAAAGTTAAAAGTAGAATCGAGTGCAAGGTTGAGTTTGATGAATTGAGGTGTTTCATCCGCGCGGTGATAGTAGTAGTTGTTGTTTGTCTCTGGAAGTCCGTTGATCCAACCGAGAAACTCTCGCGAAAGCACCATCTCTTCGATGTCTTCGGGGCTCATACCGGCTGCATAACATCCGCCGATTATACCTCCGATCGAAGTTCCAACGATATAGTCGATGGGGATCTCATTTTCCTCAAGCGCTTTTAAGACACCCACGTGCGCGAGCCCTTTCGCTGCTCCGCCGCTGAATACTAATCCGACGCGTTGTCCGAAGGCAATACATGGCAGGAAAAAAAGAATAAGAAGAAAGATTCTCATACACCCATGAGCTTGCCTAAAAAAACGCAGTGTTCCCCGCCGCCGCGGATCAGACACTGTGGACAGTCATCGTAGCAGAGTATCTCCCGACGTGTCGGGGAGACTCTTCTAATTTTTGCGTCCCGGGTCAAGATCCTATTCATTACCAAAAAAAGGTAATGAATAACATCAGATCTTCAACGAAGCGCTAACAAAAAGATTTAGAGTGAAGCAATCGGAGCTTGAGGTGCTGCGAAAGGAATAAGATCAAGTTTTTTAGTTAACGCTTCTTTTACCTTATCAAAAGATTCACGTTGATCTTTGTTCACCGGTTCTGATGGAGGAAGGTCGACACGCAAAGCGTCAACCTGTACACCGTTTCTCCAGAATCTGTAACAAAGATGTGGTCCGTTTGCAAGACCAGTGCTACCAACATAGCCAATAGTTTGACCTTGACGGATTCTCATGCCAGCGCGAACATTGTCTGCGATACGTGACATGTGAAGGTATTGTGTTGTGTAAGTGCCGTTGTGACGGATCTTCACGTAGTTCCCATTGTTTGATTTGTATTGAGCTTCCACGACGATACCATCTCCCACACTGCGGATAGGCGTGCCGGTAGGTGCCGCGAAGTCAGTACCAAGGTGAGCTTTCCAGCGCTTTTGTACGGGGTGGAATCTATTGAGGTTATAACGTGAACTGATTCGCGTAAATTCGATAGGATATTTTAACAAAGCCTTGCGCAAGCTCTTGCCTTCATCGTCGAAGTAGCTGATACCTTCACCCTGATCAAAAGGGAAGGCATAGTAAGGACTTCCTGAATGTTCGAAATAGATGGCATTGATTTGTTTGATCCCCACTGAAACACCTTCAACCTGTGCTTCTTCGTAAATCAATTTGAACTTATCACCTTTTTGAAGTCTCTGAAAATCAACCTGCCATCCGAAGATATCGACAAACTTGTTGGTCAATTCATTGGAGATTCCCATCTCTTCAATGGTTTCTGAAAGGTTTGATTCGATCTCACCTGTCATACTCTTTTCGAGGATAACCACGTCACGCTTGCAAACATCAACCCACAACGTATCGTCAAATCTGAAGACGATGTAGTCGATTGGGTTTGGTTCATAAACCAGGACCTTGGCAGTCTTCATGGAATCCTGATTGCAAAGCAAAGTATATTTCTTATTTGGAGCGATCTTGCGAACATCAAAGATGTTGCGTGAAAGCTGAGATACCTGGTGAACAATATTGGCCGGAACATTATAAGCTAGAAGAATGTCACCCAGGTTTTCATTGCGCTTAATTTTGTCTTCAACTACGGTGTAATCATCAACCACCATTCCGTAAAGAACCTGTGGCTTCTTGATGATCAGAGCTTCAGCCTGGATTGAATCTTTTTTAGAAACACCTTCTTTTTCGAGGTAAGGATCAACGTAAAATTTGTTTACAACAACTACAGTTACAATGAAGAGGGCGATTCCGAAGAATCCAAGTAAGCGTTTCAGCATTTCATAAAAAGTTAATACCCGAAGGCAGTTAAAAAAGTAAGAGGCAAAGTTAGTACTATTAAAAAGCATCGCTAGTGCGATGTAAGTATCCCCTCAACATTCAAATATAAGGATTGGAATCTAATTTCAAAATGCTCAAAATGAGCCTCTAAGGAGCCAAATGGTGAAATCTTACTTAAGATGGGGTAAGAATTGATACATGATTACCGCAAGTATGGGTAAACTAGTGTGTACTTAAATCCTTGAATTTCTTTGATCCGCTTTCCAGGAACTTGACAAAGGAATCGACGTGCTTATCATAGCCATATGGAGACACCAGAACTCGCTCGTCAATGCCTAATAACACATAAAATGGCTGCGCGTTATTGTTAAGATTTGTGATCTGGAGATCTGCGTTTTGCTTGCCAATAGTTTTCTTGACTTTCTGGTCATACTTTGATGTATACCACTCGCTTTCAGGCAATTCTGTCTTGTCGTCGACGTATAAAGCCACGACTACAAAGTCCTTTTGAAGACGTTTCAATACTTCGGGATCGGACCAGACAACCGCTTCCATTTCCCGGCAGTTTGTGCATCCGTGTCCCGTGAAATCTATGAACAGCGGCTTCTGTTGTTGTCTCGCGCAAGCCAACGCCTGATCGTAGTCAAAATAGCCGTTCAGTCCGTGAGGAAGGTGAAGGAACTCGGTGTACTTCGGGTCGTCACAGATCTCGCTGGCATCGCCGCCTTTGGTCGTGAGCGCTACTAAGTTAAAATCATGTGTATGGAGAGGCGGAAGATAACCGGCAAGTGCTTTCAAAGGAGCACCCCACATTCCGGGGATAAGATAAACGACAAACGTAAACGACACCATCGCCAGACTTAACCTAAGGATAGACACTCTTTTGTCTTCAGCGTCTTTTCCGGTATCACCTGGTAGCCGATACGCCTTCATTAGATAAAGACCAATCAATGAAACGACAACGATCCAGATCGCGATGTTAACTTCGCGATCCAATAATCTCCAATGAAATGCCTGATCGGCAATACTGAGGAATTTGAAAGCAAGCGCAATCTCTATAAAACCCAATACAACTTTCACAGAATTGAGCCATCCTCCTGATTTGGGTAAGGAACTTAGCCACCCTGGAAAGAATGCAAATAATGTAAATGGTATGGCGAATGCCAGAGAGAATGCAAACATTCCAAGTATCGGTTTCAAAAATTCGCCGCCTGCAGACGATACGAGAATGCTTCCAACCAACGGACCCGTACATGAAAATGAAACCAATACCAAAGTGAAAGCCATGAAGAAGATCCCGACCAAACCACCCTTTTCAGCCTTTTGATCAACCTTGTTTATGAGTGTCCCCGGAAGCGTAATCTCAAAAAGTCCAAGGAATGAAAGTCCGAAGACGATAAAGACGACAAAGAAGATCAGATTCGGTAGCCACTCCGTTGATAAATGGTTTGCCGTTTCGGGTCCCATGAGTGGCGCGAGGGCAGCACCGATCAAAGTGTAGATCACAATGATTGATAATCCATAGATCAAAGCGTGTCCTTTTGAGCGGGATTGACCTGTGAAAAAACTCACCGTCATTGGAATCATCGGGAAAACACACGGCGTGAGCAGCGCTGCCAGACCAGCAATGAATGAAAGCAGGAAAAATCCTATCAAAGACGCCTGACGTGGATCCTCCTGTATTAATGTTGGATCAAGGGTTGGTCCTTTGTTTTCTCCATAGGTAACAGCGGCTTTTGGCGTTGGGGGAGGGACTGCTTTTACAGAGTCTTTTTTCTGAACCGAAGTAGTTACCGGCGCAGTTCCGACTTCAGTTTTTTTTTGAGGGGACGGCGTTACACCCTTTCCGGTTACTTTGATTTCGCCAAAGAGCAAATTGCCATCGTACAAAACACACTTTCCGCTTACTTCAGTACATACCTGTCCATCGTACGTTCCTGAAAGTTTAAGTTTATCTGAAAGAATCTTGATTCTTTGGCGGAACTCGCCAGTGCCGACAAAAAGCTTTACGTCACAATCGAAAATCTTGTCGTGTTTAACCTTGTCATTAATTGCTTTTAGAGTACCAACGAGCTCAAAACTTGGATCCTTTTCGAGCGTAATGTTTGTATGCATCGGACCACAGTTCTCATCAAAGTCCACGGTGTAGATGTACCAATCTTTGTCAATGGTGGCTTTAAACACCAAATCAACCTCATCGCCAACTTTCAATGGCTGGCTTGGTGTTTCTGCAAATAACTTCGCCGGTTGGAGGACCTGTGCGTGCAATGAAGCAACTAAACAGAGTGCGATGATTGCCTGTGAGAGTATTTTGAACATTATGAATATTTCAACGTGAAACTAACACCGCGGTCTGTCAAAAAGTTGACCCAATAGGACGAAAGGTAATATATGCGACAAATGATCAGACGTCGACTTCGATCTGCCGCTTTAACAGGTCGTCTACAGTTTCTCTCTCCCGGATCAGTTTTGCCTCTTTATTAATCACTAACACCTCAGCCGGGCGTAACCTCGAATTGTAGTTGGAAGACATCGAAAACCCATAAGCACCCGCATTTCGGATCGCCAGAATGTCTCCTTCCTTCACTTCATGGAGTCTTCTGTCGGCGCCGAAAGTATCGGTTTCGCAGATGTAGCCGACTATCGTATATATTTTCGTAGACCCTTTCGGGTTCGAGATGTTGATAATGTTGTGGTACGAATCGTACATCATCGGCCTGATCAGGTGATTCATCCCTGAGTTTACACCTACGAACGTTACAGTCGGGGTTGATTTGACAACGTTTGCCTGCACCAGCAACGTACCCGATTCGCTCACGATGTATTTGCCTGGCTCGATCCACAGTTCAAGCTTACGACCGTAATGCATACAGAACTCATTGAAGATCTTCGTGAGCTTTAGTCCGACGTCATACACGTTTGTGACCATGTCACCATCTTTGTATGCCACTTTGAAGCCACTACCGAAGTCAATAAACTTCAGATCCCGGAAATCGCCTGCTAACCCGAAAAGTATTTCAGCCATTTTCAGGAAGATATCTGTCTCCGTGATTTCGGAACCGGTATGTATATGAAGGCCGTGGATCTTCATCTGATAACGATCAACGATCTCCCGTATCTGCGGAAGCTGATAAATGGATATGCCAAACTTCGAATTGCTATGACCTGTTGAAATTTTATAGTTACCGCCCGCGAGAATGTGTGGATTCATTCTGATACCGCAAGGGTAACTGTTCCTATACTTTTCACCGAATTTCTGAAGTGCAGTGAGGTTATCAAGATTGATTGAAAATCCCTGATTAACGCCTTCAACAATTTCTGAAAAGTCGACACCACTTGGCGTGAATAAAATCTCTCCAGGAGTAAATCCGGCCTTCTTTGCGATGTAAGCTTCCTGTAGTGAAACAACCTCTATGCCAGCACCATGTTTTCTGATCAACTTGAGAATTGAAAGATTGGTCAGCGCCTTCGCAGCATACTTGATGCGAACCTCTGAACCAGAATATGCTGTTTTCAGACTGCGGATCTGACTAGCGATTTTGTCTCCATCGTATAAATATAAAGGTGCCCCGTATTGCTGTACAATCTCTGCTACGCTCAATCCCTGTATGGTATATATTCCGTCGGTTAATTCCATCCTTGAAAATTAAAAGTTTCAAATATACCGTTCGCAATCTAAATTCTGAGTTTTGATTACTTAATTCTATTTTTGAGGTCTATTCTTGTCATTTGAGTTCAAATACAAAGAAGCTGCTCAGTTGACATTCTAAAACTATTGAGTCATTCATGAAGTTATTTTTTCGGGAATACGGAAGCGGTCAGCCGATGATCATTCTGCATGGTCTTCTGGGTTCAAGTGACAACTGGCTTACGCAAGCAAAGCTGTTATCGCCTTCGTACAAAATTTACACTGTCGATCAGCGGAACCACGGCATGTCGCCACATTCTGATCAGTTCGACTATAGATCCATGGTTGATGACCTTGACGAATTTATCAACGATCATGGCATTGTCAATCCAATCCTCACGGGTCATTCAATGGGTGGCAAGACAGTGATGAACTACGCATTAATTCATCCCGGCAAAGTTGAAAAACTGATTGTGGTGGATATTGCTCCACGTGCTTACAATCTTGAGCATTATGCTTTGGTGGAAGGGCTTTACAATCTTGAGATTGATACATTAACGTCTCGAACGGAGGCTGATCAAAGATTGTCGTCTTCTGTAGCAGAACCCGATGTAAGGCAATTCCTCCTTAAGAACCTCCAACGAAAAGCTGAGGGTGGGTTCTCGTGGAAAATCAACCTTCCGATTATAAGGGAGAAGTTGGGAAATGTCGGTGTGGAGTTGATCAGCAAAGTTACCTTCGACAAACCAACATTGTTCATTCGAGGTGCAAAGTCTAAATATGTTCGCGATACAGATTGGGATAAGATTACTGAGATCTTCACGAACGCCAGGCTGGAAACCATTGACACGGGGCATTGGGTTCAGGCCGAAAAACCTCAGGAGTTTGTGAACATCGTGACGCAGTGGTTAAATAGTTGATATCGATTATATGGAACAAAGAAGTCTTCATCAAAGTGGTCCGGTGCTTTCGAGAATTATCGCGGGTGCATGGCGCTGGAATTTACCGGTCAATAACGTCGATCGTTTAATCCGAACTTCGCTTGATCTTGGGATAACAACATTTGATCACGCCGACATTTACGGTGATCATGAAAATGAACAAACCTTTGGCAACGCTTTGCGTCTGGACCCATCGTTGAGGAGACGAATGGAGATCGTAACGAAGTGTGGAATTAAATTTCCTTCCTCCAGACGACCTGCGAGCTGGGTTAAACATTATGATACGTCCGCTAAACATATCGCATGGTCGGTCGACAATTCGCTTCAAAACTTTGGAACAGATTACATTGATCTGCTTTTAATTCACAGACCTGATCCTTTACTCAATCCAGGTGAAGTAACAGAAGCATTTGCAGCTTTAAAAGCGAGTGGTAAGGTTTTGCATTTCGGCGTATCGAATTTCACGTCGACGCAATTTGAAGTGCTTCAGTCATACATGAGCCAGCCACTCGTTACCAATCAACTCGAAATCTCACTGGCACATCATAGCTCAATGTTTGATGGTTCGCTGGACGTGCTGATGAAACATCGTGTTTCGCCGATGGCTTGGTCCCCGTTGGGTGGTGGACGTCTGATGGATGGATCCTCCGACCAGGTATTTGCAAAAGCTGATCGTTACGGAGCAAGTAAAGTGCAGTTCGCGCTGGCTTGGCTTCTGAAACATCCTTCCGGAATTTTTCCGGTCATTGGAACGACACAACCTGAAAGGATAAGCGAAAGCGCCAAGGCAGTCGACTTTGAAATAGATGTCCAGGATTGGTTCGAAATGTTAAAGATCGTTCAGGGTAACGAAATGCCTTGACCAAACATTTTTGAGAACTCAATGAATTCAGGAATTTTCACAATACCGCCAAGTACAATCATGGAGATTTATCAGAATCTCCCGGAGGGCACACGCGCCGATTTACTTGAATATATCATTTACCTGTTACCAGAGCCCGGGCCAGCTCACGAACAGGTTGTCGAATCAATTTATGAGAACGTGCTAAACGCAAAAGAGGGTTCAGCGTATGCCAACGTGATGGTGTGGCCTTGTACTTTTTTTCTTGATGAAACGAGTCATGCAATACGGCCCGATATCGCCGTCACATTGAAGAGCAATCCAGGAAAAATTGTCTCGGACATGCACTTCCGTGGCGTGCCCGATTTTGTCGTCGAAGTCTTGTCACCCGTGAATAAGAGGCACGATATCATCAAGAAAAAATCTGCCTATCAAAGATTTGGTGTGAAAGAGTACTGGACTGTGGATCCTGAGTCTAAAGCGGCACAACATTACGCGCTACGCGCTGGCCAGTTGCAATTGCAGGCAGAGCATAACGGCTGCATCAAATCCCAACTTTTGCCGTTGGAATTTCAGTTCTGAATGCTTACCGTGGAGGCGCAGAGAATACCAAACCCGGGAATTCAAATTTACATTTCTACGCGTCTCTGCGCCTCCGCGGTGAAAAAACTCCGCTACCTCCATTTTAGCCTAAAATTTTTAGTTATCCTGAAACGATAACCGTTTCAATTTTGTACTGTTGCTGACTCATGGCGAAAGATAATTCAGTTAAAGCATCAACATATACTCCCGACCACGATACGATTGAAATCGTTGGCGCTAGAGAGCACAATCTCAAGAATATCAGCGTCACATTTCCTAGAAATAAGCTGATCGTCATCACTGGCATCAGCGGTAGCGGAAAATCATCACTTGCCTTTGACACCATCTACGCAGAAGGACAGCGTCGATATATGGAGAGTTTTTCGGCGTATGCGCGGAGCTTTATGGGGAATCTTGAAAGACCCGACGTCGACAAGATCAATGGCCTTAGTCCAGTGATTTCTATCGAGCAAAAAACTACATCACGTAATCCAAGATCAACTGTTGGAACGGTAACCGAGATATACGACTTTATGAGATTGCTTTACGCACGAGCTGGCGAAGCCTTTTCATATCTCAATGGCGATAAAATGGTGCGGCAGTCCGAAGACCAGATCCTCGACACACTTCTGCAGAATTTCAAAACAAAAAAATTAATCTTGCTGGCGCCTGTTGTTAAAGGTCGGAAAGGTCACTATCGTGAATTGTTTCAACAGATCAGAAAATCTGGATACACAAAAGTGCGTGTGGACGGCGAGTTGCAGGAGATCTCGGCAAAAATGCAGGTCGACAGATATAAGATCCACGATATTGAGATCGTCATGGATCGAATTGTCACTGATCCAAAAGATCGCCCGCGTATTGGTCAGTCAATCAACAAGTCATTGAAAGAAGGCAAGGGAGTTATGATGATCATGGAAGAAAATGGCCACGTGCATCATTTCAGTAAATTTCTAATGGATCCAAAAACCGGATTGTCGTATGATGAACCGGCACCAAATACATTTTCATTTAACTCACCCTATGGTGCGTGCCCAACCTGCAACGGGCTCGGACAGATTGAAGAAATAACGGAGGCATCGGTTATCCCGGACAAATCACTGAGTATTAGTCGGGGTGGCATCTTGCCGCTGGGAGAATATCGTGATATCTGGATCTTTAAAAAGATCGAGGCAATATTGAAGCGCCATAAACTTACGTTGACCACTCCAATCAAAGACATTCCGAAAGAAGCAATCCAGATCATGCTGTACGGCGACGAGATACCCGTAGCTGTTGCTTCAGTTAAATATCCTGGTACGGAATGGAATACTCAATTTGAAGGAATCATAAGCTTCCTCGAGAAACAACGCGATGAAGGATCTGAATCAATCAGAAAATGGGTGGAAGATTTTACCATCACAAAGGTTTGTCCGGAATGCAAAGGGGCACGTTTGAAAAAGGAATCTCTGCATTTCAAAATTGATGGAAAGAACATCGCGGAATTAGCGGTGCTTGATATCAATGCATTGAAGTCGTGGTTTGAAGGTCTCGAGAATCGCCTCGATGGAAAACAACGGATCATCGCTACGGAAATTTTAAAAGAGATCAGAAAGCGAATTGGATTTCTGTTGGATGTTGGCCTTGACTATCTCAACCTCAACAGACCAATACGAACACTGAGCGGTGGAGAATCACAACGCATACGACTTGCAACTCAAATCGGAACGCAATTGGTGGGCGTGTTGTATATCCTTGATGAACCCAGTATTGGTCTTCATGCACGTGATAATGTAAAGTTGATCAAAGCACTTAAAGACCTTCGCGATCTTGGAAATTCCGTGATCGTTGTTGAACACGACAAGGAGATGATGCTTGAATCCGATTATATCATTGATATTGGTCCTGGAGCAGGAAGACACGGTGGTCACGTAGTAGCTGAAGGCGATCCGGCATCATTCCTCAAAGGTGATAGCACGACTGCCAAATATCTTAGTGGAAAAATTGGAATTCAACATGGCAAGCAAAGACGAAAAGGCTCTGGCGAAAAAATGATCGTCACGCAGGCCAACGGAAATAATTTGAAGAATGTTGATCTAAGCATACCGTTGGGAACTCTAACCTGCATAACTGGAGTATCGGGAAGCGGCAAATCAACCCTTATTCACGACACATTGTTTCCGATTCTTAACAGCCATTTTTATAACTCAAGGACTGAACCCATGCCACACAAGAAGGTTGATGGCCTGCAGTATCTTGATAAAGTAATTGAAGTTGATCAATCACCGATTGGCAGAACGCCGCGTTCCAATCCTGCCACGTATACAGGAGTCTTTTCCGACATCCGTGATCTGTTTGCACAGATGCCTGAGTCAAAGATCAGAGGTTACAAGACGGGAAGATTCTCATTCAACGTAAAGGGCGGACGCTGTGAAACGTGTGAAGGTGCCGGGTTGCGCTTGATTGAAATGGAGTTTCTACCTGACGTTTACATTCCCTGTGAAACGTGTAAAGGTAAACGCTATAACCGGGAAACACTTGAAGTAAGATTCAAGGGAAAGTCAATCAGCGATGTCCTGGACATGACGGTCGAGGAAGCTGTCACTTTCTTTGAAAATCAACCCAAGATATTGCGGAAAATACAGACTTTAAGCGAGGTTGGCCTTGGTTATATTTCTCTTGGACAGCATGCTACCACTTTATCCGGCGGCGAAGCGCAACGTGTTAAACTCGCGACTGAGCTTTCAAAAAGAGATACGGGAAAAACATTTTATATTCTTGATGAACCAACCACGGGTCTGCACTTTCAGGATATTGCACATCTGTTGGATGTACTTCAAAAACTGGTCGACAAGGGAAACACAGTTCTGGTAATAGAACATAATATGGACGTGATCAAATCGTCTGATTATATTGTTGATCTTGGGCCCGAAGGTGGAGAAAAAGGTGGACGGATTATCGGTGTGGGTACACCTGAGGAGATCTCGAAAAACCCAGCGAGTTACACTGGTAAATTTTTGAAACAAGAGCTCAACTGATAAGTTGAATTTCATTTTCTAACGCTTGATGAGTCCACAATTACGTCAATACGCATTCGCAGCAATATTTCTGTTTATAGGTATCTATCAGCTGATAAAAAGGGATAGCCTGGAGGCTGTATTGTACATCATGGCTGCAGTAGCATTTATAACAAATTCTATGGCGACTGAACCCAGATTGATAACCTGGAAGAAACCTCTTGTCGTTGTTACCTGGGTCTTAATAGTCACCGTCGGTGTTCTTTTTCTCTATTTGCTGCAGTTTAAGTACCTCTGACCATCCAAATAAAATGGACAGGCGTATAGCGCGAATTCGCTAATTTTAACCCTCCTGCCCATTTCGGGTCAAGTAAGTCAGGTGAATAAGAAGAGCACATACATCATACTGCAAATCGGGGGTTGGTTGGTGTTCGCGTTGGCGACGATCATTACGAGTTATTTGGCCTCTGGTAGCATCACACCCAGACGTGTCATACTGTTCCTAGCCGAGGCTTTAATATGTCTCCTGGTAACGCACATGTTCCGAAACCTCATGAGGCGGTGGAAATGGCTCAACCTCCCGATTCATAAACTACTGCCAAGTGTCTTTTTCGCAGTGTTCATCATGGGTCTGATCGTGTATTTCTTACGAATCCCCGTAACACTTTTACTGGGTCGGCTTTTCAACCCGACAACGGCCTTTGATGTGCAACTGATACTCGGACAGTCTGTATTTTATTTTATAGTGTTCTTTGTGTGGACTGTGTTCTACTTCACTTATCACTATTTTGATCAATACAACAAGTCGTTGAAATACGAAGCTTCAATGATTGAAATTGAATTGACGAATCTAAAGTCACAGTTAAATCCTCATTTTATTTTTAACGCACTGAATAGCATTCGTGCATTGGTCGACGAGAATCCGCTAAAATCAAAACAAGCGATCAACCAGCTTTCAAACATTCTTCGGAATTCACTGGCGTCCGACAAAAAGGGACTCACAAATTTTGAGGATGAATTAAAGATTGTGAAAGATTATCTTGGACTGGAAAGTATTAGATTTGAAGAGCGATTAAAGACCGAATTTGACATCCACCCACAGTCGACACGGTTTCTGGTCCCTCCCCTGATGATCCAAACGCTGGTCGAGAATGGCATCAAACATGGCATCTCCAAACTAACACCAGGCGGAATCATTCAGTTGAGGACTGACGTTGTAGGTGATCATCTCAAGATTTACATCCGCAACAGCGGCCATATGGTCAATGGCAACAAACGCGGAAAATCAGGATTAGGGCTGAAGAACACGGTGCAACGCCTTAAACTTTTGTATGGCGACGAGGCATCCTTTAAGATTGTAAATGAAAACGATAATTTTGTATTAACAGAACTAGTAATTCCACAAAACATAAGTCATGAGAGCATTAATCGTAGATGACGAGCGCCTGGCTCGAAAAGAATTGATGAAGTTATTGGAAGGCCATCCCAGTATTGAGATTGTCGGCGAAGCAATGAATGCAGATGAGGCAATCCAGTTGGTGAATGAACTGAATCCGGATCTTCTTTTTCTTGATATTCAAATGCCCGGGAAAACCGGCTTCCAGTTATTGGAAGAACTTGATTCTGTCCCACTGGTAATCTTCACAACAGCATACGATGAATTTGCGCTGAAAGCATTTGAAGTTAATGCGTTGGATTATCTTCTGAAGCCCATTCAACCCGAAAGACTTTCAGAAGCAGTAGCGAAACTTGCAGACAAAGAAAGGCAAAAGAATGCCGCAATCCGCGGACCCGAAAAGAAACTGGGTTTGCAAGATCAGGTGTTCGTTAAAGATGGAGACCGTTGCTGGTTTGTAAGTCTTACTAACGTGAGGCTTTTTGAGTCTGATGGAAACTACATCAAAGTATACTTCGACAACAATCGTCCGATGATCCACAAGTCATTGAACGCACTGGATGAAAAACTTGATGAGCGTGCGTTCTTCCGCGCGAGCCGAAAACATATCGTTAACCTGAGTTGGGTGGAAGGAATAGAGCCATGGTTTAATGGCGGACTCATGGTAAAATTGAGAGGCGGCGACAAAGTCGAAGTTAGCCGCAGACAAGCGGCCAAGTTCAAAGATATGATGTCGCTGTAAGAAATATATCTGCCGTCATTATTTTTTTGCCGTCATCTTGCGTGAGTAAACATGCAAACATGTTACCTATTGCAAATGACAGAGATAAGCACACCTATTCAACGTCCACAACAAATGTTTTTGTCCTGAAAGGACTAAACTTGTTAGCCCAGGCTCTGGACGAATGTCCTGAGCCTGGGAAAGAATGTTGATGGGATCCCTGCGCGCAACT